>CALVWJ010000017.1 GCA_944366945.1 uncultured Clostridia bacterium | reverse complement strand
TGGAGCGGGAGACGGGGCTCGAACCCGCCACCTCCGCCTTGGCAAGGCGGCGCTCTACCAAATGAGCTACTCCCGCATCGTGGAAATTTGTAACTTCCCGGCCGGACACTTGCATATTCTAGCGCATTCCCAGCGGGTTGTCAAGACAAATTTCCATAATTTTTGATCATCCAGCCTATACAGCGTCTCCGGCTTGACGATTTCATAGAGTGCGGTTACGATAGGAATTGGGCAGATCGGCGCGCCCGGGGAGGAAAGGTATGGATATTCTTGAGGGCTTGAACGCGGAACAACGCAGCGCAGTTATGGCAACGGAAGGGTATGTGCGCCTAATTGCAGGGGCGGGCAGCGGCAAAACACGTGCGCTTGCGCATCGTTTCGCCTATCTGGTGGATGGAGTAGGTATCTTGCCGGCGCATATCCTTTGCGTAACGTTTACCAACAAGGCCGCCAATGAGATGCGCCAGCGCATCCACCTGCTTACGGGCGACAACGACACCGGCTATGTCTGCACGTTCCACAGCCTTTGCGTCTCCATTTTGCAGGAGGACAGCTATGCTGTGCAGTATCCAAAGAATTTCCTCGTGCTGGATAATTCGGATATCGACGATATGCTCAAGATCATCTATGAAGAACGCAGCCTCACACTTCGGCACATGACGTTTTCCAACGCGCGGGATATGATCGAGATCCGAAAGACCCTGGAGAACCCCAATTACTATGAGGATATGATCGCCATGCCGCTCGATGGGCTTAGGGCGAAATACCTTGCAGCAGAAGCACCACGTGATATCATTTTTTATGGCTATTTATATCAGCAGAAGAAATGCTTTGGCCTTGATTATAATGACCTCATCAAATACACGTTGCATATCTTTGCAAACCATGCCGACATCCGCGAAAAGTGGCAGCGCAGGCTGGAATACATCATGATCGACGAATTCCAGGATATCGACGGCTTGCAGTATGAACTGATGGAAGCCCTCTGCGCCTATCATAAGAACCTTTTCATCGTGGGTGATCCGGATCAGACCATCTATACCTGGCGCGGTGCAAACGTAGGGTATCTCTTGCACTTTGCGGAGCATTTCCCGGGCACGCAAACCCTCCTCATGATGCGCAATTATCGCTCTACGCCCGAAATCCTTGCGGCAGCCAATTCGCTTGTGGACAAAAACCGCAACCGCATGAAAAAGGAACTGATTCCCATGCTGCCTTCTGGAAGGCCCGTGCGCTGGCATCACGCGAAAACGGCAGAAGCCGAGGCGCTCTGGATTGCAGGCGAGATCCAGACACTTGCAAGCGAAGGCGTCCCGCTGCGGGACATCGCGGTACTCTATCGCGCGCACCATATCAGTCGCACGTTGGAGGAAGCATTTTTAAAAGAGCAGATACCATACACTGTTTTCAGCGGCGTGCAGTTTTTTAACCGCATGGAAATCAAGGATGCGCTTTCCTATCTGCGCCTTGCCGCCTATCGGGATGACCTTTCCTTCCTGCGCGTGGCGAATGTGCCAAAACGCAACATCGGCGAGCGGCGCATGCGCTTTTTGCAGGAATACGCGGAGGCAAACGGCTGCACGTTGTATGCGGCGCTTACGCAGAACCTGGACCATGAACTCTTTAAAAACACGCGAGCCCGCCGCCTGGTGGATCTGGTGGAGCGCTTCGGCGCGCGCAGCCAGGAAACGCCGGTATCCGAGCTTCTGAGCGATCTATTGGATCAGAGCGGCTATGAAGCAATGCTGCGCACAGAGGGTGCGCAGGACCGGCTTGACAACCTTGCGGAGCTCAAACAGGCCATTTACGAATTCGAAACCACCTGTGGCGAAGAGGCCACGCTCGAAGCCTATCTTGCACGCGTAGCGCTGCTTTCCAATGCGGATACAGCGCAAAACGGCGATCAAGTCCGCCTTATGACGGTTCATACTGCAAAAGGGCTTGAATTCCCGCACGTATTCCTCTGCGGGCTGGAAGAGGGTGTGTTCCCATCGAAAAAAACCTCTACCATCGAGGCGATGGAAGAGGAGCGCAGGCTGGCGTTTGTAGCGTTTACGCGGGCACAGCAATCGCTTTCCCTTTCCGAATCCGAAGGCCGCAATTTTGATGGGTCGTTCCGCTATCCATCGCGTTTTTTGTTCAATGTGGACGATGGCCTGCTTGTGCGCGAAGGCGAAGCGGACGCGCGGCTTATGCAGGATGCCTTCCGCCACATCGAAGCGAGCGAGCGCCTGCTCGCTTCAGCGGGAGAACAAACGCTTTTGCAGCCCGGCGACCGCGTGGCGCATGACATCATGGGGGAAGGTGTAATCGTAGAGGTGGATCGCGCGCTGGGGGCCTATGTGGTGCAATTCGATATTTTGCCTACGCAGCGGCGCATCAGCTTCCGCGCAAAGCTTACGCGGGCGTAGCTGGCACCAGTTGCAGCTTGCCCGCACGGTAGGCATAGTAGGCGTTGACGAGCGTGCGATACCCGCATTCCTTGAGCATCCCATAGCCGGTGCGGTAGTTTTGCTTGCCATATCGTCCGGTGGGAATGTAGCGCAGGCATTGCTGCATGTAAGCATCAATCTCCTTTAAACCGGTATCCACAGTGAGCAGCGGGAAAAACCAGCGCGCCCAGGTTAGCTCGTTGGCGTCGCTGCATTCAAAAAACTTTTTGTTGAATATGCGGATATAGGCGCGCATGGCCTGCTCGGGCGTGGCGCCTTTTCTGCACATCCAGCGCCGGAGCGCGCGCGCTTTGCGCCGCAGCTTGCCTTTGAGCTTTTCTTTCGTAGCATGGGAAAGATCGATTTCCCCATCGCAATAGCGCACGCCGAGGAACTCCCAACCCGCATGCGGCACGGAAAAAGCCTCTTTTTTCGGGTTGACGGCAAGGCCGTAACGGTGCAGCAGGGAGCATAGCTGCGCGCGGTATTCGATAAGCGTTTCCCATGTCGGCGCAAATACGATCATATCATCCGAGTAGCGGGCATAGGGAACCCCCAGCGCTTCAAAATGCCGGTCCAGTTCCATCAAATAAAGGTTCGCAAGAAACGGGGAGATCGGCGTCCCTGCCATTACGCCGCGCTTTTCGTGGAGAAGCACGCTATCTTCTATGGCTTCATCCGCTGTAAGCAGGCGCGCAAGGAACGCATAGAGCGGCGGATCATCCGCAAGCACTTCCCTAAGGATGGGGAGCAGGCGTGCAATATCAATGCTGTTGAAATAATCCGAAATATCAAGCTTGTAGCAATAGTATTCCGAGATGCCCTGCGTGTTCGCCAGCGTGCGGATTGCGTGATGTGCGCCGCGCGTGCGGCGAAAGGAATAACAGCTTGCAGGCATGCAGCCATCATAGCGGTACAACAGATATGCCATGAGTTTAAGCATGCGGCTTTCCTCCGCGCCAAACTGATATACGATGCGCTTTTTATCCGAACCGATTTTGTTGATGCGGCGCTTCTTAGGCGGATCAAAGCAGAAATTTGGCTCTGCCATGCGCACAGCAAGCGGACGAAATGCGCCGCTGTCAATAAAGCTTTCCCATTCTTCCAGCTCGCCAGGCGCCAGATGGCTTTTTTCTACCTTGTATGCGAGAAATGCGCGCCAAACGCGCACATCTTGAAGCATATCAATAAGGCCCATGCATTCCTCCTATAAAATATAAAAAAGAAAGGGAAAATGCTTTGAAGTCAGCAATGCTGACACAAGGCTGAACGGCAGCCGGCTGCCCGCAAAGCGCTGATACAGCTGCCGCTTCGCCCTGCCGCGGGCACGGAAAACCGCGTTTCCCTTTCTTTTTCACTATGATTGGCCCGCCCTTCCTTCACAGGAAGCTGCGGATGCGTGCTACCACATAGTCGCGCGTGTTTGGCATATGCCGGTAGAAATTGATAAACGGTACGCCTGCATCGCAGCATGCCTGCTTCATGCCATAAAACCCTTGGTTCCGATCGCCATTATGCGGCGTCAGCGGAATTGCTGCGACAGGTGTACCGCCCTGGTAAAGCACAAAATCGATGGAGGTACCTTCTGCGCCAACGCAGAGAGCGGATGGCGGAACATCCCTGCGCACTTCATATTCTGGAAACTCGCTTGCAAGGATTTCTGCAAAATAAGCGTTTAATACGCGGTCTGGGATGCGCCGCGCACGGTTCCTGCGGGATAATGAAGCAGGGCGGGAAACCGGTGCACCGCAATCGGGGCAGAAACGGCTGCCGGGTGTAAGCCCTGCGCCGCAGCGCATGCAGAATTGAGCGCTTTCGCCTGCGGTTACGCCCATTGTTTCTCCCACAGTGTTTGAAACCACATTTACAACCGTGTTCTGCGCGGTGTTGGTTACCGCCTGGTTTACGCTGCGCTTAATGGCGCGCATCAAGATGTTTTTTAACATGGCGGCCCTTCCTATTGAACATGCTTGTAAGAATAAAGGCAAAAAGCCTGCCCGAGCTTAAATAGCCGGCATCTCTTCTGCATGGAGCACGAAATCGCATTGCTCTTGAATGGAAAAAGCTTGAAAATAGGCATTTTCCATGGGAATCCAGGTGGAGAGAAAGCGCTTGAGCATCGTTTCTCCGTTGCGGGCGAGGATGCGCGCTTGTTGCGTTTGTGGTGTGGCACAGAGGAAAATGCGCAGATCATAGGGCGTGCCAAAACGCGGGTGCATGCTGTATGCGCCCTCCACAATCGAAAGTGCTGCTGGGGTTATGGCTACTTGCTGCGTGATTGCCATTTTGCTGCAATCGAAAACACCATAGGAAAATGGCTTCCCCGATGCGATGCCTGCGAGCACTTCGCTTTCAAAGCGCTCGTAATGCACATTGCCGCCCGGCTCTCCCAACCGTTCCGGCGTGCGCAGGGCAGGGGGCAGGAAAAAATCATCCATGTGGAATACATTTACGCTGCATTGGAATGCTGCTTTTTCTGCAATGTGCGCTGCAAAGGTGCTTTTCCCGGCAGCGGCATTGCCGTCCATTGCGATAACGATGCGGCCGCACGCAGCGAGGAGCCGCTCAATTTCCGCGCATATGGCGGATTCTGCTTCAAACCATTTCATAAATTGGAATATAGCATGCGCGCTCTTGCCTGTCAATTCAATCACCCATATGAATATGAAAAGGATGATTTTCAAGTGATCTTGATAAATCCCTTTACATTTTGAGAAAGGCATGGTAAACTGGCGAAGATGGTTGCGTGCGCAACTGTTGCGAACGCAACAATTTGCATGTTGGATAGGATTGCAATTCTTTTATGGATTCTGAAAAAGGAGGGGGAACATGCCGAGCATCAGCCGCTATATCATGACGATCGCCCGCTGCAGCAACCAATTCCGTTCGGAACGATTGCAGGGCACAGGCCTTTGTGGGCGGCATTGCGCCTATATTCTGCGCGTCTGCCGCGCGCCGGGAACCACGCAGGATGCAATCGCCAAGGAGATCTATGTAAACAAAAGCAACGTCACGCGCCAGCTTGCGGCGTTGGAGCAGGAAGGCTTTGTGGAACGCCGCCCCTGTGAAACCGATTCCCGCGCCATGGAGGTTTATCCAACAGAAAAAGCGCTTGCAGTGCTGCCGCAGGTGCGCGCAGTGCTGCAAGAATGGAATGCATACATTACAGCGGATTTCAGTGAAGAAGAGAAGGAGCAGTTCAGCAGCCTCCTTGCGCGCGCGGCAGCGCGTGCGCAGCAACGCTTGGATGAAATGAAGAAGGATTAACAACAAAACCATGAGAACAGTTTTTCAGTATCTGCGACCACAATATGGGCGGCTTGCCCTGCAGCTTACAATCAAATTTATAGGAACCATTACGGAGCTTTTTCTGCCCTGGATGCTTTCCCATATCCTAGATGATATCGTGCCGCAAAAGGATATGGTGCAGGTTTACATCTGGGGCGTCTTTATGATGATCGCGGCGGCGGTGGCATTATTGGGAAATGTAACTGCCAACCGCATGTCCACGCGCATTTCCCGCCGTTTTACTCAGAAGCTGCGGCATGACACCTACGCGCGCGTCACCTATCTTTCCAGCCGCCAAACGGACAGTTTTACGCTACCATCCCTTATTTCCCGCCTTACAAGCGATACTTACAACGTTCACCAGATGGTGGACCGCATGCAGCGCCTTGGCGTTCGTGCACCGATCCTGCTGCTTGGAGGCATCTGCGTTACATTTTCCCTTGAGCCCGTGCTGACGCTTGTGCTCGTTGCAACATTGCCGCTTCTTGGCGTAGTGGTGTTTACCGTTTCGCGTAAAGGCATCCCGCTGTATGTGAGCGTGCAGGAGGCTGTGGACTCCATGGTGCGCAAGGTGCAGGAAAACATGACCGGTGTGCGCGTGATAAAAGCCCTTTCCAAGACGGATTATGAAAAAGGGTGCTTTGACGAAGTGAACCGCGAAGTCGTAAGGCGCGATCAGCATGCGGGTATCATCATGGCCACAACAAACCCTGTGATGAGCCTTTTGCTCAACCTGGGCTTGACGGCAGTGGTTGTGGTTGGCGCATTTCGCGTGAATGCAGGCGTTTCCCAGGCGGGAAAAATCATCGCATTCCTCAGCTATTTTACGATTGTGCTCAATGCGCTTCTCATGGTTTCGCGCCTGTTTATGATTTATTCCAAGGGCGCCGCAAGTGCGAAGCGAATTGAAGAAATCCTGCAAACGCCCATGGAACCCATCCCGGGTGACCCGGCACCGCGCACGAGCCAATACCATGTGGAGTTCAAAAATGTAAGCTTTTCCTATAACAAAGCCAAAGGAAAAACGCGGGATGATCTCTCCGACATCAACTTTGCCTTGAAACGCGGCGAAACGCTTGGCATCATCGGCCCAACGGGCAGCGGAAAATCTACCATACTCAGCCTGCTGATGCGGTTCTATGATGTGGATTCCGGCGAGATCCGCATTAATGGGAAGCGGATCGAAGGCATCCCGGATGAGGAACTGCACACGATGTTCGGCGTGGTGTTCCAAAACGATTTTATCCTTGCCGATAGCATTCGTGAAAATGTGGATTTTGGGCGTGGAATTTCGGATGAAGATCTGCTGATTGCCGCAAAATTCGCACAGGCCGATTTTATCGAAACCAAGGAAGGCGGCCTTTCCCATATGCTGACAGCCAAGGGGTCTAACCTATCGGGTGGGCAGAAGCAGCGGCTTCTCATCGCCCGTGCGCTTGCGGGAAAACCGGAGATCCTGGTGCTGGACGATTGCTCGTCCGCGCTCGATTATAAAACGGATAAGGCGCTACGCAGCGCGTTACGCCAAAACTTCCGCGATACGACTACCATCATCGTTGCCCAGCGCATCAGCTCCATTTTGCATGCAGATCACATCCTGGTGCTTGACAGCGGCCGCGTGATTGGGGCAGGCACCCATGAAACACTGCTTGAAACATGCCCGGATTACCGCGAGATCTATGACGTGCAGATGGGCGAAATCGGCGTCGGTTAAGGGGGGGAAAGAAGTATGGAACAGAATCAAAATGCGAACCAACCTTCTACAGCGTTGCATTCCCTGCGTGGCGAAGGGCAAAAGCTTAAAAAAACATATATCCTGCGGCGCCTCTGGCGGTATTTTAAAAAGTATAAATGGTTGTTAGCGCTTGCGATTGCCTTAACAATTGTGAGCAACATCCTTGCGCTCATTGGCCCCAAACTGTCCGGCCTGGCGATCGACGCCATCGAACCCGGCCCCGGGCATGTGGATTTCCCGACGGTGTTCTATTACGCAAAGTATATGGTGCTTTGCTATGTGCTTTCTGCGGGCATGAGCTATGCGCTGGCGCGGCTGATGATCCGCTTGAGCCGCAACGTGGTATACCATATGCGCAAGGACGTGTTTGAAAAGCTCGTCTCCCTCCCCGTCGGTTTTTTTGACCGGCACCAGACGGGCGATGTCATCAGCATTATCTCCTATGATATCGACACCATCAACGCCTCGCTTTCGAGCGACATCGTCCAGATCTGCACAAGCTTTATCACAGTGCTCGGCTCCCTTGTGATGATGCTTTCCATTTCGCCGGTGCTGATCCTGGTGTTTGTGGTCACGATCCCGGTTTCCGTGTTGATCACGCGCTATCGCGCCAAGAAGGTGCGCCCGCTTTTCCGCCTTCGTTCGAAAAAACTCGGTGAGCTTAACGGATTCGTAGAAGAAGTGATAAGCGGCCAGCGCACCACCAAGGCCTACCATAGGGAAGAAGTGATGATAGGTCGGTTTGACGAGAAGAATACGGAGGCAGTGGATGCTTATTGCAATGCCGACTACTATGCATCTGTAATGGGTCCTTCGGTAAACTTCGTGAACAATTCGTCCCTTGCGCTCATTAGCGTATTTGGTGCACTGCTCTATATGGCGGGAACCATATCGCTTGGCAATATCTCCTCGTTTGTGCTTTATTCCCGTAAGTTTTCCGGGCCGATTAACGAATTCGCAAACCTGCTTGCCGAGATGCAATCGGCGTTTTCTGCGGCGGAGCGCGTGTTCCGCCTGCTGGATGAGCCACCAGAACCGGAGGATGCAGCGGATGCCGTGGAACTTGCGCACGTCAAGGGCGATGTTTCGCTTAAAAATGTACGCTTTGGTTATGAACCGGGTAAGGTTATCCTTTCTAATTTGAACCTGGAGGCGCCGCGCGGTTCGGTCACTGCCATCGTTGGCCCCACCGGGGCTGGCAAAACCACCATCATTAACCTTTTGATGCGCTTTTATGATGCGCAGAGCGGCTCAATCAAGATTGACCAGCACAACATTTATGGCGTTACCCGTAAAAGCCTGCGCCTTGCTTATACCATGGTTTTGCAGGACACTTGGCTGTTCCATGGTACGGTGTTTGAAAACATCGCCTACGGGCGGGAAGATGCAACCATGGAAAAGGTGGTTGCAGTGGCAAAGGCGGCAAAGATTCATGATTATATCATGTCGCTGCCCAATGGGTATGATACGGTATTGACGGACAATGGTTCCAACATCTCAAAAGGTCAGAAGCAGCTTCTAACCATTGCCCGCGCGATGTTGCTCGATTCCCCGATGCTGATCCTCGACGAGGCAACCTCCAACGTGGACACGCAAACGGAGCGTCGTATCCAGGATGCTATGCTGCGCTTGATGCAGGGGCGCACTTGTTTTGTAATTGCACACCGGCTGTCAACCATTCAGAATGCGGATAGGATCCTTGTGGTCAACGCAGGCGATATCGTAGAGCAGGGAACCCATCGGGAACTGATGCAGAAGAATGGCTTTTATGCGGAACTGTATCATTCGCAGTTTGAAGCTGTGTAACGGGCATCATGCAAATGGGGAGCGGGCGTAAGCCCGCTCCCGCGCTTTTGGGATGTGCCTGCTACTAGGCATCCGCCGTTTTTAGCGAAGCAGAGCTTCGTTTGCGGGGCGGCTATGACGCAAGGTGACCTTCAAGGAGCTGGCCACTGCGCAACGCTTCCTGCCTGCGGAAACCTTCCGTTATGGGAAAGGAGTGCGTACCAGATTTTTCCTTTGAGAGAAGCGATTGCTATGAACCGGCAGCTTTGCAATAGCGGGTGGAAAGGAGATTGAAAAAAAACATGTGGCATGATATGATAAGCATACTTGGACACACCTCAGTACTATCAGCAATATACATAAGGAGAAGCAGGAGAAACAAATGAATTTCGACAGGGAGCTTGACGCACGAAAAGCCGAACTCATCGAAAGCTTGCAGGAGCTGATCCGGATTAAAAGCGTTGGGGAGGAAGCCGGCGAACACCCATTTGGCGATGGACCCCATGCCTGTTTGACTGCATGCCTTGCGCTTGGCGAAAAGCTTGGCTTCCGTACCGCCAGCGTGGATGATATGGCCGGCTATGTAGAGTATGGCGAGGGGAAAGAAATGGTCGCTGTGCTGGGCCATCTGGATGTGGTGCCCGAAGGGGACGGCTGGAACTACCCGCCGTATGGCGCTGTGATCGAAAACGGGCGGCTTTATGGCCGCGGCGCAGTGGATGATAAAGGCCCTACTGTAGCGGCGCTTTATGCATTGCGCGCAATCGCAGATTCCGGCGTGCCGCTTTCACGCCGTATCCGCGTTATTTTCGGATTGAACGAGGAAAAAGGATCCCTGTGCATCAAACACTATGTGGAAAAAGGGGAAGAGCTCCCGGTGATGGGCTTTACGCCCGATGGGGAATATCCGATCATCAATGGTGAAAAAGGCATCGTAACGGCTACGTTTGCGCGCAAGCTTAGCCTTGCAGGGGAACGGCGCATTGCGGCGCTTTCCGCTGGAATTGCATCTAACGTCGTGCCGGAATCGGCCGCGGCGGAACTCACCTTCCAACCGGAAGGTGCCTTGCCCCCCAAGGTTTCAGCGCGGGGCATGCGCTTGGAAGCGCGCGGCGTGAATGCGCACGGCAGTACCCCGGAGCTCGGCGAAAATGCCATCGGCCGCCTGTTCCTCGCCCTGGATGGGCTTGGCCTTTCCGGCGATTGGGGGGAAGCAGTGCATTTCCTTGCGGCGCACATCGGCATGGAAACGCGAGGCAAGGGCCTGGGCATTGCGCTTTCCGATGAGATTTCCGGGGATTTGACGCTCAACCTTGGCATAGCGGCGCTGGAAGATGACGTGCTGCGTGTTACCATCAACATCCGTTATCCGGTCACGCGCAAATTTGAGGAGTTTTATCCCGCCCTTGTGGCGAAGATGGCGGAAGGCGGATTTTCCGAGGTTGCGCTCTCCCATAAGAACGCGCTCTATATGCCCCCGGAAAGCGACTTGATCCGCTGCCTCTCCAAGGTTTATGAAGAACAAATGGGAGAGCCTGCGCGGCTTATCAGCATCGGCGGGGGAACCTATGCAAAGGCGATGCCGAATATTGTAGCTTTTGGCCCGATTTTCCCGGGTGATGAGGCTGTGGAGCACAAGCCCAACGAGTATATTGCCCTGGACAAATTGATGAAAAACGCGGAGATCATTGCCGCGGCTATGTATGAAATGGCGAAATAAAGGAATGTAGACGAGGAGGAACAGCAGGCATGAAAATTACGGAAATTAGGATTGGCAGAATCTCCGTCCCTCTGCGCGTGCCATTTAAAACGGCGCTGCGCTCCGTGGACAGCGTAGAGGACGTTATTTTTGAATTTCATACCGATACCGGTGCGGTCGGTTACGGCGAGGCTCCACCGACGGGGGTCATTACCGGCGATACGACGGGATCGATCATCGGCGCCATGCAGGACCACATCCGCAAGGTGCTCGTTGGACGCGAGGTGGATGCGTTTGAAGATTGCACCCGCGCGCTCAATGGCTGCATCGTAAAGAACACCAGCGCTAAGGCTGCGGCGGATATGGCGCTTTGGGATCTTTACGGGCAACTCCATAAAATCCCGGTTTACAAGCTCCTTGGCGCTGCGCGCAAGAGCATCATAACGGATATTACCATCAGCGTCAACGATCCGGAGGAGATGGCGCGCGATGCAGTGGATGCGGTCAAGCGCGGATATGACTGCTTAAAAGTTAAGGTGGGCAGCAACCCGGCGCTCGATGTGGCGCGGCTTGCTGCAATCCGCGCGGTGGTACCGAAGGAAATCTGCGTGCGCATCGATGCCAACCAGGCCTGGAAGCCCAAAGAGGCGGTGCGCATCTTGAATCAGATGCAGGAGCAGGGGCTGGATATTGAATTCGTGGAGCAACCGGTTGCTGCGCATGATTTCGCGGGGCTTAAATATGTAACCGAGCGCTCCTATGTACCCGTGCTTGCCGATGAGAGCGTGTTCTCCCCCGAGGATGCACTTACCATCATGCAGATGGGCGCAGCCGATCTGGTAAACATCAAGCTTATGAAGTGCGGCGGCATAACCAATGCGCTCAAGATTGCTTCGGCTGCAGAGGTATACGGCATAGAATGCATGATCGGTTGCATGCTGGAGGCAAAGATCAGCGTTACAGCGGCAGTGCACCTTGCCTGCGCAAAGCAGATCATTACCAAGATCGACCTGGATGGGCCGGTGCTCTGCAAAGAGGATCACATCCTGGGTGGCGCAGTGTTCAACGAAAAGGAAATCAGCCTTGGGGATGCCCCTGGCCTTGGCATTGAGGGCATCATGGAAGGCAAGATCCGCTATATCGATTAACAGCCAGCGAAGGCGCGCGGCTGCAGAACGTGATGGACGGGAGCTGCGGGGCAAGCGGCTCCCGTTTCGCAGTTATGAGCGGCAGGATGCGTGGCCTGGAACGGAGGTCTACTATGTACACAATCATTCGGTTTGTTTTCTGCATCGTTGTGTTTGCTGCGGTGTTTTTCCTGTGCAGGCCGGCACGCCAATGGTTCCTCAATTTGGATAAACGCTGGAAGTTGCTTCTGGTTGTGGTGTGCTGCGGATTTCTCCCGCTATTTCTGCTCAGCGTATCTCCGGAATCGTATTTTGTTAATTTCAGTTCACCCGAATCAGCATACGGCTACCTAAATGGCGGCACATACAGCGGTATCGTGTATGGAAAGGATTCTGCCATTGCGGTTAAAACCACGGGGGAAGGTGCAGTCACGACGACGCTGCTCCATGGATCGGGCACAAAATGGCGCATCAGCAAGCCATCTCAAGGCGCTTTTACAGGCGTTGCGGAGTTCGGCGAGATCTGCCTTGACCGGCTTGCGCTGGATGAGATTGCAGGATCCTATTGGTCTTTAATGGACATCTGGGGGGAGATCGAAGCGGATAGCCTGGTGGCGCTCAACGGCATTGCTGCTGCATACCAAACCAGCACCACGTTTGCCGCAACCGGGAGCGAAGGACATTATTGGTTTTTCTATCTCGAAGATGTGCCGACCACGGTGGAGCTGACGGTGGATGGCGTGCCGCTTGGAACCGTTACGGTTGAGGAATGATGCCGTTGCGGCCTTCCGGCCGGGAGGAGCGCCGCGTTTGGCCGCATATGCTTGATGCGGTTGAATTTGGCGCAGCGCGCGGGAAAGGGGATGCATTGTGTATTTTTGTGATAAGGTACACCAGCTTCGCATAGAAGCGGGGCTTTCCCAAGAGGCATTAGCAAATGAACTGGGCGTTCCCTACGAAACGGTTGCGCGTTGGGAGCAAGGGGCTGAAATGCCCGACATGCAGACGTTGCTTGCCATTGCGGATCGTTTTGGCATCAGCCTGGACGCGCTGGTGCGGGATGGGGAAGAGGTATCACAGCACGCGGGCTTTTCCGCTCAGATGCGGTGCCGGGCGCCCTATGAATATAAAAGCCGTGCTACCTGCTTTGGCGTACCGCTGGCGCATGTTCACCTTTCAAACGGCACTGGGCGGGCGGCGGTAGCAAAAGGCATTTTTGCGATCGGCGATATTGCGCTCGGCGTTGTGGCGCTGGGCGGGATTTCCGCCGGGTTGATTTCGTTTGTCGGCATTTCGCTGGGCTTGCTGCTTGCTTTGGGCGGACTTGCGGCAGGGCTTACCGCTATGGGCGGCGCTGCGCTGGGCGTTTATGCTTTGGGCGGGCTTGCGCTGGGCTATTGCGCTTTAGGCGGTTTTGCCTGCGCGGTGGAGCTTGCCGTTGGCGGAGCGGCTTCTGGGCGCGTTGCGATCGGGCAAGTGGCCAATGGCACGCATGCGCTTCTCATACATGAGGCAACCGAGGCGCAAATGCTGGCCTTTATGCGTGCGTATTGCCCGGATGCTGGGCAATGGCTGATCCAGCTGCTTACCGCAGCTTGCAGGGGATAGATAGGGAAGCGCAAAGCCGCTTGAAAGAAAAACTAGCGCCAAGCTGCTGCATCTGCCAATCTAGCTTAAGAAAGCGTGCCAGTAGGGATGTGCTTTGTCCTCAAACGATGAAGGGATCGAATCGAAGCAAAACGAGACGCGCGAAGCTTTAAAACATGGCCGATGCCGAAGACGGCTGCGCTATTCTTTAAGAGCTGTGTGATGTGATCGCGCTTTCTATGCAAGCTGCGCCATCCGGAGCCCCATTGCGTGCGCGCTTAAAGCATATGCCGTTAAAGCCAATGGAAGTTTTACGCAAAAGAATCGACCTAAAGCATTCGGAATTTTGAACGCCGCAACGCAGGGGAAAACCTTTGAAGGCAACGCTGCAGGCTTGGAAGCCCGCATATATCTGGCCCACAAGGCGAATTTTTCAAAAAAGGGACAAGAGAAAGTTCCTTTGAGGATGTGCGGCAGATCTGCACGCTCGCGCAGCGGGGGCTTCCGTGGCCACCGATGCAAGGGCTCCACACAATCTCAAAAAACGGTTCATTACTTTTTCAGAAAATAAAGGCGTTCGGAAGTTCGAACGCCTTTTTAAATGAGCAAAGACGGTGGGCGCGCGGGTGCCTTTCACGATTCGCGCACCACGGCGCTTCCGCCAACGCGAATGGAAACCGAGCCATCCCTTGAAACGGAAAGCCTGGAATAGATTTTAGATGGTTTTCCCATGGCTTCACCTTGAATGAACAGGTTGGTTGCATCCGGTTGAACCAGGCCGCGCCGGTAAAGATAGTAGGTGAGCGCGCCATTGGAGGTGCCGGTCGCGGACTCTTCATCAATGCCGTAGAGCGGCGCAAAGTTCCTGCAATGCACCCCATCGGATGCGAGGGCAAATGCGTGTACGCCCGTAACGTTAAGGCGCTTGGAAAGCGCGGAGATGGCTTCCATGTCGGGCTTGAGTGCGGCGAGCAGCGCCGGGTTTGCAAGCGGCATCATAATGTCGGGCAGGCCGGTATCCACCATGGCGGGATGCAGCGTGCCAAAAGCGCCTTCTTCCAAGCCATACATGGAGAGCAGGGCGGAGGCATCCGCATCGGAGAGCTGGCCTAGCTCTTTGGGCACTGCCATGTCCAGCCAGACGAGCCCTGCCGCAATATCCACCCGGATATCGCCTGCGCCCGTTTGGGCAATATAGGTGCGTCCGCCTTCGATGAGCCCTTTTTGGAGCAGCAGCGAAAATGAACCAACCGTTGCATGGCCGCAAAGCGCTACTTCTTCTACGGGCGTGAAATAGCGCACCTCAAAACGGTCCGGCGCGATGCGGCGCAAAAAGGCCGTTTCCGAATAGCCAACTTGCGCGGCGACGCGGCGCATTTCAGCCTCATCGGGAAGCTTATCTTGAAACAGTGCAACACCGGCCGGATTCCCGCCGAGCGGCACATCCGTAAAAGCATCAACGGTATAAAGTTCCATAACGCCCTCCTTGGATACAATGCGAATTTCTGCATCTAGTGTATCATAAAAGCGACGCTATTGACAGGGATATATTGGTTGGTTATCATTAAAACCAGCGGGTGTTTGCCAAACCAAACTGCCGCTAATTTGGGAAGAGGCGAAAACCGGATATGGAGCAGAAGAGAAGAACGCTTTGCGATCTTAAAATTGGGGAGAGCGGGCATGTTTATGCCGTGAATGCGGCGGATGCACGCATGCGCCGGCATATTGTGGATATGGGCATCACGCCGGGCACGGAAATCCGCATCGTTAAATTGGCCCCCATGGGGGATCCCATCGAAATCGCGCTGCGCGGTTATTCTATGTCTTTGCGCAAATCGGATGCAGCTGCTATCCTTTTAATGGAAGAAGCGGAGCATGAAGCGTTTCACAAAAGCGTGGAGAGAGCGCGCGCGGAGCATGAAGCCCGTGCTCATGCGCTGCTGGAGGAGAAGCAGCATCCACGCGATACAGACCAGGAAGGACATGCGCGCGCTGCATTGCTCACGGGCTTTATGCTCGAGCATGGCACGTGCTGCGATATGAAAAAAGAAGGGTTTTGCGCCTGCGAAGTTTTTGATGATGATGGGCCGGTGCGCATTGCGCTTGCGGGGAATCCGAACTGCGGGAAAACCACGCTCTTCAATGCGATGACCGGCGGCAAGGAATATGTAGGCAACTGGCCCGGCGTGACCGTAGAGAAAAAGGAAGGCAAAATTAAAGCCAGAGCCGCTGGCGCGGATGGTGCCCTTTGCACGCATGGCCATGAGATGACGCTGGTAGACCTTCCCGGCATTTATTCGCTTTCCCCTTATTCCATGGAAGAGGTGGTTGCGCGGGATTACATCATCAACGAGCGCCCGGATGCCATTATTAACATTGTGGATGGAACGAACCTTGAGCGCAATCTCTATTTGACGGTTCAGCTGATTGAACTGGAACGCCCCATGATCATCGCCCTCAATATGATGGATGAGGTGGAAAAAAATGGAGATAAAATCGATTGCAAGCGCCTTGCGCTTGAATTGGGAATCCCGGTTGTTCCCATCAGCGCCCGCACGGGGCAGGGAATTGACACGCTGATTGAAAGTGCGCAAAAGCTGATTTATGCAGCGCATACGCAGTTGCATGAAGGCTTTCAGATCGAGCCGGACGACGTATATGATGATTATACGCACATGCAGCACCACCGCATTGGCATGCTGGTGGAAAAATATGCTTCTGCAGCAAACCTTCCCTTGCATTGGACGGAGATCAAGCTGTTGGAACGGGACGACCGCGTGCGCGATGCTTTGAACCTGCCGCAGGAAATAGCGGAGCAGGTGGAAAAGATCGTGCAGGATTATGCTGCCTCCAATCCCATTGGAGACAACGAAAGCACCGTAGCGGATAGCCGGTACCGTTATATTGAGCATGTGACGGCAGCAGCGCTTACGCGGGGCAAAAAGGATACGGCAATTGAGCGCAGCGCAAGAATCGACGCGATCCTAACCCATAAAGTCTGGGCAATTCCGGTGTTCCTTCTCATTATGGCCGTAATCTTTGCGCTCACCTTTTCCACGCTTGGCGCTTTCCTTTCTGACGGCGTGGGTGCGCTGATCGACGATGGCCTCGCGCCGCTGATGCGCACAGCGCTTGCTTCCGCCCCCGCTTGGTTTGCAAGCCTCGTGTGCGATGGTATTATCAAAGGCGTGGGCGGCGTGCTCACCTTTCTGCCGCAGATTGCGCTCCTGTTCCTTTGTCTTTCCATCCTGGAGGACAGCGGCTATATGAGCAGGATCGCCTTTATTATGGATAAGCCCATGCGCCGTTTTGGCCTTTCCGGCAAAAGCTTTATCCCGCTTTTAATGGGCTTTGGATGCACGGTCCCTGCAACGATGGGCACCCGCACCATGGACAATGAACGTGACCGCAGGATCACAGTGCTTCTGCTGCCCTTCATGAGTTGCTCAGCAAAGCTCCCGGTTTACGGCCTGCTCGCAGGTGCGTTTTTCCCACAGCACAGAGGGCTTGTGATTTTTAGCCTGTATATTCTGGGCGTAGTGCTTGGTATCCTTTCCGGCCTAATGTTTAAGAAAACGATGTTTACCGGGCAGGAAGCGCCATTTGTGATTGAACTTCCGCCCTACCGCATGCCAAGTGCAAAAAATGTATGGACGCATGTTTGGGAGCGCGTTTCCCACTTCCTGGAAAAGGCAGGGACCATCATTTTCGCCATGAGCGTGCTGCTTTGGTTCCTTGAAAGCTTTAATTTTTCATTCCAGATGGTGGAGAACGCGGGGGAGAGCATCATCGGCCGCATTGGCTCGCTGATTGCGCCGGTGTTTATTCCCCTGGGATTTGGCACATGGCAAGCTGCCGTAGCACTCATTACGGGCATTGTGGCAAAGGAAGCGGTAGTCAGTTCTCTTGCGATGTTCTATGGGTTTTCCGCGAGCGCGGAAAGCGCGGTTGTAAACAGCGCGCTTGCAGGCACGTTCTCGCCGCTCGCAGCCTATAGCTTTTTGGTTTTTGTGCTGCTTTATACCCCCTGCATGGCCGCTGTAACCACCATGCGCCGGGAGCTGGGCAGCCGCAAATGGACTGCGTTTGCGGTCGTATATCAAATTGGAATCGCATATGTAGCGGCGCTTCTCACGTATTTTATCGGGAGCTTTTTCGCAGGCTAAAGCTATGGAAGGATTTGTGTGGTATTTCATTGCCGGCCTGGTGCTTGCTTATAGCGTGTTTTGCTTGATAAAGCATCTGAAACGGAGAGGATGTGGTGCATGCAAAGGTTGCAGCCACGCCGCAGAGTGTTCACAAAAAAATCCAAATGGAAGCAGGAATTTGTGCTATACTAAAAGAAAGAAATAAGCAGCACAGGACACAGGATCCAGTGCGTGAAAGGGGTAAGAAGATGCGTATTACAATCACCGGCAAGAACATCGAAGTTTCTGATTACCTAAACGATCTTGTGATCAAAAAGGTAAGCAAGCTGGACAAGTATTTCCCCGAGGATACAGAAGCACATGTTACGATGGCGGTCGAACGCAACCGCCACATCGTCGAAGTTACCATCCCCTATACCGGCGGCATCATCCGCGGCGAAGAAACTTCGGGGGACATGTATGCTTCCATTGATAACGTTCTCGCCAAGCTGGAAAAGCAGATCGTGCGGCACCGCACTAAGCTGGAAAAGAGCCTGCGCGCCGGCGCGTTCAAAACGCCGGAACCCGTGTTTGCGGATGCGTTTGATGCAGATGATGAAGAAGACGCCCCGCGCGTGGTTCGCGTAAAGCGCTTTGATATCAAGCCCATGACGGTTGAGGAAGCCATGTTGCAGCTGGAGCTGCTGGGGCACGCGTTCTATGTGTTCACCAATGGCGATTCCGGCCAGATCAACGTTATCTACAAGCGCAAGGATGGAAATTTCGGCCTCATCGAGCCCGAATAAACCCAGACCCTATCTTTTTGACACCAGCCCAAAGGCCGCCCAATCCGGGCGGCCTTTTTTATAGAAATTTGAGAAAAGCTGAAAAATGCAAATGAAACGCTTGGAGAAAGCAGCTGCACGCCGTTATTCGTGCGCTTTCTAGCTCATGCGTTTCCCTAACAATCAAATCGTTCAAATTTAAGAGCACTATAAAATTGAATATTTACATCTTTAGGAAGCTCAATAAGGCAGAATTGCATCCATCCCAACATTTGCAGGTCCTTGCCTGCTGAAACCGCACAACCGAATCTCCCCCTTAGGCTCAGTTGGATAGAGCAACTGCCGTCTTCCCGGTATGGATACGCGCATCTGGAGGCAAGAGAAGGCTTTTCGAATGGCATATACGCTGTGCCTCAATGCGCTTTTGGCGTATGTTGTAAAAACTAAGCTTTTTAGGGCACAGTAAAAACGTCTGAAGCAGGCTCAAAATAGCGATAAAGTGTCCTTTCATTAGGAGTGATTGCATGCTAAATTCGGAAATCTTGCGCAACGGGCCTGTCTCTCTGTGCAGCGAAAGGCCAATGAATGTATCAAAGCCGCCTGCAAGGCGGCTTTGAATCGCTTGTTATGGGATTGAAGGAAGATTGTATACGGCGTCCAGCCCAATCAATGCGGCCATGCGGTAGCATGCTTTTGCGTTTTCCTCAACATGGACGGCAAGGCGGAAAGCGTCGTCCACATCTCGCGGCGAAACGGCAATCATGCCGTGGCGCGCGAGCAACGCGGCAAGGCCGTGCGCTCCAAGCGTTTGGACGATGTTTTCCGCAAGCGCTGCCGTGCCCGGCGGGGCATAGGGCGCAAGCGGGCATTGCCCGCCATAAAGCAGAGCCTCCGTGGTGACGGGAGGAAGCGCGCGGCCAAGCGCCGCGAACACCGTTGCGTAAGGTGCATGCGTGTGGCAAATACCGATAAGATCCGGCCGGGCGCGGTAAAGGGCAAGGTGGAACGCTGCTTCCGAAGTGGGAAAAACACCTTCCGGCGCATCGAGCACGTTGCCTGCAAGGTCCATTAATACGATTTCCCGTGCAGCATGCGCGACCCGGTCGGAATCGTGGGGCGTCATCGCAACAACGCCCGCTGTGCGGTCGATCATGCTGCAATTGCCTGTCCCTCCCGTGCAAAGCCCCGCTGCTTTTGCATCACGCGCTGCGCAAAGCACAGCCGTGCGCATAGCTTCATAGGATTGCATGCGCACCTCCATCAATAGAACAGCGTTGCCACATCGTAAAGCGCTTTGCCGACTTTTTTCCGTTCGGTTACGGCACGGTCAAGATCGGCCACTTCGATTTCCGTGCCGCGCAAAGAAACCATGTTGCCATATTCCCCGTTGATTACGAGGTCGCCGGCTTTTACGCCCATACGCGTGCCGAGCATGCGGTCGAATGCAGTCGGCGCACCGCCGCGCTGCAAGTGGCCAAGCACCACTGAGCGCGCTTCAAAATGCGCGCGGCGCTTGTCCAGCGTTTCATCGCTGCGGATGGCTTTTTCAATGCGGTCCGCCAGGTGCCGCGCAAGCTCGCGGTGCAGAAGCAGCACGTTGCCGAACATATCGCGCTCCAGGTCTTCCATGCGCTCGCCCGTCAATTCAAAGCCTTCTGCCACGGCGATGATGGTGTAGCGCTCACCGCGTACGTAGCGTTCGCGCACGAGGGAATAGATCTCGTCAAATGAAAGCGGGAACTCCGGGATTAATACCATGTGCGCATTTGCAGCTACGCCTGCTTGCAGCGTGATCCATCCCGTATGCCGCCCCATGCATTCCACAACAAAGCAACGCTCATGGGATTCAGCCGTTGTGTGGAGCCGGTCGATTTCCTCCATGGCGATGTTGGAGGCGGTGTCAAATCCAAACGTCCAGTCGGTGCAGGAAAGGTCATTGTCGATCGTCTTTGGCACGCCGATCATGTTCATGCCGAGCTTGCGCAGCGTGTTGGCAACGCCGAGCGTATCATCCCCGCCAACGGCAACCAACCCTTCAAGCTCAAGGCGCTCCATTGCATCGCGCACCATCTGCGGCCCGTTTTCGAATTTCATGACATTGGTGCGCGAACTGCCCAGGATGGTTCCGCCCAAGGTTTGAATGCCTTCCACATCCGCGCGCGTCAGCCAGCGGCCTTCATCTTCCAGCACGCCGCGCCAGCCTGCATAAAAGCCGAAAACGGCGATGTCCTCCTGGATGCAGCGCGCAACTACGCCGCGGATCACCGCGTTTAAGCCGGGGCAGTCCCCGCCGCCCGTAAGAATTCCGATCTTTCGCATGGGGTGTCTCCTCCAAAAGTAGTAATATAGCAAATATAAAAACGATGCTTAGCGGCTTGCGCTGAGAATGCCGCGCGCATGCAGCGTAGCGAGTACCCGCGCGGAAATCGCCTCAATGGGCAGAAGCTGCCCCTGCTCCATGCAGGGGATTACGGCGATGTCATCATAGCGGGCAGCATAAGCAAGGTATTGCGCCATGGCGCGCGCCTGGATGCCATGGGATGCCTCATAAACATCCCGCCCCGCGCCCACATAGCTGCGGCAGCCCTTTTTGCATACGTTTGCTTCCGCCTGCTCGGGGGCGATGGAAAACACAAGATTTATATCCGGCCGCGGGAGGCTAAGGTGGGTATATTCGAGTTCAAACACCCAGTCCGCAAGGTCCGGTTTGCCGAGATCAATATCCCGGATGCTCTGGTACACTGCGTTGGAGAGCACATAGCGGTTCAACAGCAAAATATCCGTTGCGCCGTCCACATAATCCCGCAGGCTTTCAAAACGGTCCAGCGCAAACCAGAGCGCCATGCTCTTTCCATCCACTTGATCCGCGCGCACATTGCCCGTTCCGGCGAGCAGCTTGCCGATTTCCCGGCCGAAAAAGCTGTCATAAGCCGGAAAGTCGCGCGTTGCAACCGAATATCCGCGCGCGCAAAGCGCATCGCGCAGAAGCTGATATTGCACGCCTTTCCCACTGCCATCGATCCCTTCGATTGCGATGATCTTGGTTTTTCCCATTGCAAAAAAACACCTTTTTTAAGATAACTTTATAGTACCACAAAATGCGCAGGCATAACATTCATTTTTTCTTATTGGAAAGGAATTTGCCATTGACAAGTAATATTATATAAAATATAATATTGATCAGAAAGGAGGCAAGATTGGAGATGATGTTCCAATTGGGCTCCGCCCTGCTTGATGCCTGCGTGCTGGCAGTGCTCAGCCGCGAGGATACCTATGGCTATGTGCTCACGCAAAGCGTCCGCAGCATTGTGGAAATCAGCGAATCCACGCTCTACCCGGTTTTGCGGCGGCTGCAAAAAGAAGGCTGGCTGACAACCTACGATCGTCCGTTTTCTGGCCGGCTTCGGCGCTATTATGCCATCACGCCAGCCGGACGAGAAGCGCTGATGCGTTACCGCGAAGAATGGGAGAATTACAAAAAACAAGTTGAAAGCATGCTATTGGAGGGGTAAAATGAGAGTCGGCAGAATTCAGTTGAACCGGCGGCAGGAGTGCCGCTGCCTCAGCCTTCCCTTGCCGAACGCACTGGAAGCTGCACAAAGCGTATTGGAAAGCCGTTGCCTACAAAAGATGGACAGGAGGTGGCTGCAATGACGCGGAGCCAGTTTATGGATGCGTTTGAGCGCGCCCTGTTCAATTTGCCGTGTAAAGATGGAACCTATCTTTCGCGCGAGGAACGCGCTGCGGCGTTGCGATACTTCGAGGAATATTTTGATGATGCTGGCATCCGCCAGGAAGATTCCGTGCCTACGGAATTCAGTAACCCGGATGCGCTTGCGCAGCAGATCGTTGATGAAGCGGAAGGGGGAGCGCCGCAGGAAAACAAGCAGAGCGAGGATACCTGCCTGCCATTCCGTTCCGTGCATATTGATGTTTGCAATGCGGGCATTGAATTTGCAAAGGGCGATGGATACCGGGTGCAGATCGATTACCCGAAAGGGATCCCTGCGCCACAGGTGGAAATGGGGGAAGGGCAGACGCTTTACATCAAAGAACCGCCGATGGATCCCGCACTCCGCCGCTTTTCCTTGCTCAATTGGAAAAAAGGCATGATCCGCATTACAGTGCCGCAGACTGCGCCCGAGTGGTTTGAGCGCTTTAGCGTCAAAACCGTGAATGGTGCGATCACGTTGCCCGCGCTTGCGCTAATGGAACTAACATGCGAAACCGTGAACGGTGCGATTCGGCTCACCGGGGTAGCGGCCGATACGCTGCATGCAGAAAGCGTGAACGGCGCAATTTCCCTTGCGGAATGCCGCGCACAAACCAAGGCGCATTGCGAAACGGTCAACGGTTCGCTTGCGCTTTCGGGAGAATTGCTTGGAAACACGCACGCGGAAACCGTGAACGGAAGCGTCCACATAGAGATGCAGCAGCCGCAGACAGCCTATGATCTTGCACTGGAGACGGTATCCGGCAGCATCTTCATCAACGGTGAAAAGCAGCGCAAGGAAGTTCGCATCCGCAACAAAGCGGCCAATGCCGTGCATGCTGAGACGGTAAACGGTTCAATCAAATTGGAATTCAGCAAATGATTTTGTTGGAGGAATTCCATTTATGGAAAGACAGCCCCTTTGGACGCGAAATTTTACAATCCTAACGCTTGGTACCGTGGTTTCGATGCTTGGCAATGCCATTTCCGGCTTTGCGCTGAGCCTGCTGGTTCTGGATTACACGGGTTCTACGCTGCTTTATGCGGTCTATATGATCGTATGCAATGTGCCCAAAGTTATTGTGCCATCCATCGCGGGGCCGTATCTTGACCGCTTTTCTCGTACCAAGGTGATCTGGGGGCTGGATTACATCTCCGCAGCGCTGTATCTTTTTCTTTATTTCCTGCTGGGCAGCGGAATATTCAACTATGTGCTGCTGCTTGCCCTTTGTGCTGTGATCGGCACCATCGATGGTATTTACCGCGTCGCCTATGACAGCCTTTACCCGATGCTGATTGCAGAAGGAAACTATGCGAAGGCATACTCCATTTCCAGCCTCCTCCATCCGCTTTCCGCGCTGATGCTGCCAATCGCTTCTTGGTTTTATGAAAATGTCGGACTGCTGCCGCTTTTCATTTTTAATGCTATAACGTTTGCGATTGCCGCTACGTTTGAAACGCAGATCCGCGTCAAAGAAGAACAGGTTTCGGATGAGAAAACAAAGTATTCCCTCAAACGCTACAAGGACGACTTTGTACAGGGGATTTCCTATTTAAAAAAAGAAAAAGGGCTCCTTTTTATCACGGCTTATTTTATGGTGTCTACCATGGTGGGAAGTGCGAACAGCACGCTCACGTTGCCTTATTTTAAAGCTACGGAAAATCTGGGCGCAACGATCTATACCGGGGTCACCAGCTGCGCGGTCATCGGAAGGCTGATTGGCGGCGTTATCCATTACAGGTTCCGCTATCCAACGGAAAAGAAGTTTGCTATCGCATTCTTTGTGTATATTGTATCGGCGGTCATTGATGGTGGCTACCTGTTTACGCCTGTGATCATCATGATGATTACGCAGTTTATCAGTGGCCTAATTTGCGTTACAAGCTTTAATATCCGCATTTCTTCTACCCAGAATTATGTGCCGAACGAGATGCGTGGGCGCTACAATGGCACCTATCAGATGCTTACCACAGTCGGCTCCATTATAGGCCAGCTTTCAGCAGGCGTACTAGGCGAAGTATTCCCATATCGTGCGGTGATGGTTGCGATGAACCTATTTGCCCTGGTGGCAGCAGTTGCGATCATGTATCCCGGGCGCGATCACGTTAAACGCATCTATAATGTGGACATTTGAGGTGAAACGGCACAGAAAAACGGGAGTGCTTGCAGGATATGGTGTAGAATCGCGATAGGAACAGAACGGCAATTTGCCCGCCTGGGTGCGGGCAAAAAGGGTTTCAAACGTAGCCGGTCGCATCATACCGCGGGGCGCATGGCTTTATAACCGTGCCGCGCGCTTACCAATAATGGAGAATGCAATGGGCCTTTGCGATTTGCAACGGATGCAGCGGTTGTGCGTTTGGAAAGCTTTCGTTTCGTAGCAGGTTGCTCCACGTTTACGGCAATGCTAATGCGCCAGCCAAGATACCCAACCACAAAATGTTAAGCACTTACGTTTTTGCTGCATGAGAAAGGCGCGCAAGCAGCACCCTTCTAACCAACTTTAGATATATGTGGCCAGTGGTGAGAAGATTGAATTATCAAGGAGGAAATCCTAATGCAGGGGAAGTATGGCTTTAAATGTCTGCGGCTCCTTTTGCTCGCAATCGCCCTTTCTATCGGCATGATTTGCGCGGCTTGCCGGGCACCTGCGGATGCGCAACAGGGCGGCAAACTGATCGCCGCTGATTTTGAGGATGGCTTTGAAGCGTTTGCATTCGAAGGAAATGCCGAAAACCTGGAGGAGAACATAAAGCGCATTACGGACGAGGAAACCAAAGCTGAAATTTATGAGACTTGCCTAAAAATCACCTGTTACCGGGAGATCAATGGGGCAGAAGATATAATGCTGGGCGGAGATCCTGCAGATATGCACCTGGCTGGAATTGTCTTTGCCTGTGGCACGTGCGCCTATAAAATAGATGTCATACGCTGGGAAAACTATGCAGGAGATGCCTGGACGGGCTGGCCAATCCGAAATGAACTCTATGGAGAGCCGCTCTTATGCATCTGGCGCATCGAGCTTAAGAAAGAAGAATTGGATGGCGAATCCGTCCCGGGCGCTGTGGCTGCATATTCGGGGCGGGACAGCTTCAACTCGGAAGCCGGAAGAGGATGGTATGCCACCTTGCCGCAAGAGGAGATGGACTCCCTCTGCGCGATCCTCTCGGCCGAAGGCGGCATTTCTTTGCAATAAAAGATAAAGCGCGCTTTTGAGCAATATGGAAGCGCGCAAAAAGCGGCGGCTGGTTTTCCCTGCAAGATGCCTTGCGCCGCATGAACTCCCCGGGCTTACGACGCATGATGCTAGGCGCCTAAAACCTTGGAGCGGCAGGGCGCATTTCAAGGTTTTTTATCTGCTAAGGAAGCCTCCCTTTTTTAGAGGCAGCACTGCTTCCATAGGGTAACGCAGCCGGACGTGGTTGCATGGTTTTGTGGCCGCAGATTCAGCTTTAGAGCTTGTGGCAGGTTGCTTTTCCGATTTTAATCTTTCCCAAAGAAGAGCTTCTCGGCATTTCGCTTGAAGAACCTTGCAAGTTTCATCGCAAGCTCAAGCGTGGAGGGTGTATTTGTCGTTTTCAATGGCGATGATCGTCTGACGGCTTACGCCAAGCAGATTTGCAAGACCCTCCTGGCGCAAAACGGCTTGCTTTCGAAGCTGCCTTATTGCATTTCGCATCGTGGAGTTATGCCTTGGTAAGGAAATAAACGCCCGGGGAAACCACTGCTGCAAACGCGGCAACGGAAAGGAGAATTGCCCGCAAAAGCTGGTTGGGACCAAGGTGTTCTTCATCGCCCGAAACCGTTTTTTTGCTTTAGGGCAATCTGGGAAAAGCTTTACACGAATGCTCCAAGGCACAAAATCAAAGAGGGGAGCGGATGGTACGCTGCACCATGAAACAGCGCCCAAGCGCATAATGCCAGCATATAGCCCGCTCCTCCGAGCGTAGTTGCATTTCATCCGTTTGTTTCATTGCGAGCTGCCTCCTTCGAACTCCATTTTTGATGTTAAATGAGCCTTACATTTGCGGCATGCTGCAAAATGCAGAAATATCAAGAACAATTAACATTTTTATATGGTTTATACCAAAGAGATGCCTTGAATTCTATTTTTAGGGGAGAAAGCAAACACGAAGGTTTCAGCCAGAGCAGCAGAACGGGCTCGCCTGCATGGCATTTTGCTTGCGCTGGTTATAGAGCACGGCCCATGGCGCCGCCTTTTTCGCGCCTGCGCGTGTAAATCACTTCCAACACAACGCCGCATGCAATGATAAGGAATCCGATGAAGCCGATGAGATCGGGATATTGGTGCAAAAAGAGCGCGACCCAAAGAGGGCCAAATACCATTTCGAGCGGGGTAATGGTGGCAGCATGGGAGGCGCTGATTTTTTGCAGGCAAAGATTATAACAAACATAGCCACCGCCAAACTGGAATATGCCGAGCACGAGCATAATTCCCCACGCGGCGGTATCCATTGTAGCGATCTGGGAAAGCGTGCCGTTGAGCGCGCAATAGCCGAGCATGATGACCGCCATAAACAGGTTATTGATGCATACCATGCCGAGTGGGTTGCTATTGCCGGTATGCTGCATGGCGCGCGTCAGAAGCGCAAACCAGATGCCCGAAATGAGCGCAACCACATTTCCCAGTGTGGTCACATCGCCCGAGCGGGAGCACATGGAAACCACAACGCCCGCCATCAGCACGCCAAGCGGAACCAAGTGGGCACGGGATACCGGCTCTTTTTTAAACCGCGCGATTATATAGAGCCAAACAGGCGCCGTATATTGCATGCCGACAGCGATCGGCGCGCTCGTGGTTTTTAAAGCGAGCACGATAAAAAAGCTTTGCAGCGTGAAAAGCACCATCATCAAAAGGACAGGCGAGCCCCATTTGATCTGCTTTGGCTTGAGAAACGGCAGGAGGACAATGCCTGCAATCAGCGCCCGCAGCCCCGCCACCAGCGTCGAATCCAGGGAAATGCTCTTGATGAGAGGCGCGTTCGTGCTCCAAAGTAGCGCTGCCGCAAATGCAAGGAGTGTGCCGCTGGCCTGCCTGCTCAAATGGGAATGTTCCTTCTTCATTGTTTCGTCTACCCTCTAACCAAGGATGTGCTTGAGCTTCTGCATGGCGTCCTGCGGAAGCTGCACGCGCACGCGCGTGCCCTCGGGCGCATGGGTTTCAGAGAGAATGCGTCCCTGGGCTCGGATGAACGCCATGGCTTCGTATTTGTCGTAGGGAACGACAAGTTCCGCGGTTGTATGGCCGGCGCCGAGAAGCTGCTCAGCACGCGCGAGAAGCGTTTCCAGCCCCTCGCCGGTTTTTGCAGAAATGAAGGCGCAGCTCTGCTTTGCCTTGGGCGGCTCGGATAGCTTATCCAGTTTATTGTATACGTTGATGCGTGGGGTTTCCGCTGCGCCAAGGCTTGCGATGACATCTTCCACAACGGCCATCTGGCTTTCATAATAAGGGCTTGCAACATCTACCACATGCAGGATGAGGTCCGCAAGGGATACTTCATCCAGCGTGGATTTGAATGCGTCCACAAGATCATGGGGCAGCTTGTTGATGAAGCCGACCGTATCGGATACAAGCGCCTGCGTACCGCCTGGGAGCGTGATTTGGCGCACGACGGGGTCGAGGGTTGCAAAAAGCTTGTCCTCCGCCAGCACGCCGGCACCGGAGATCGCATTGAGAAGCGTGGATTTTCCGGCATTGGTATACCCGACGAGCGCGATGAGAGGCAGAGGATTCTTTTCCCGCCGTTCCCGCCGGAGCGAGCGCTGCTTTTCGATCTCCTTGAGCGCTTCGCTAAGCTCATAGATGCGCCGGCGAATACGCCGCTTATCCACCTCCAGCTTTTTTTCGCCCGGGCCGCGCGTGCCGATGCCACCGCCCTGCTGCGAGAGCGCAAGCCCCTGCCCGGCCAAACGCGTCATGCCGTATTTAAGCTGTGCGAGCTCTACCTGCAGCTTGCCTTCGCGCGATTGCGCGCGCTGAGCAAAAATATCAAGGATCAGCGCGGTGCGGTCGATCACGCGCACGCCCAAGGCTGCTTCCAGGTTGCGCTGCTGCATGGGGGAAAGCTCATCGTCAAAGATGAACAGATCCGCCTCAAGCTCACTCCCAAGGAGGGCAAGCTCATCCGCCTTGCCGCTGCCAACATAAGTAGCATTGTCAACCGGCCGCTTGCGCTGCTGCTCGCGCGCTACCACGCGCGCGCCAGCGGTTTTTGCGAGCTCGGCAAGCTCTGCGAGCGTATCGTACCCTTCCGTGTTTTCGATGCCGACGAGAATCGCTCGTTCTGGGCGTGCTTCCTCGGTTTCTTTGGTGCTGCTTTTGAGGCGTTCGTCCGCAATCTTGATCTCGTCGAGCAGCTGCTTCTGCGGCAAGCGGTAGGGACGCAGCGGGCCTGCGATGAGAACCTCGCGCTCTTCCCCTTGCATGTCTCCAAGAAATGCAGCATAAAAGGTGGTAGCTTCTCCAGCCTCGTTTACGCCAAGCGCTGCCATGCAGTCCAAACGCATGCTGCGCAGTGTTCCAAGATCTACGCCCGAAAGCCGGCCATCTCCGTTGGGATGCGTATGCAGGCAGCGTACGCCGCACAGCCTGTCCGCATTGCGCACAAGGCGCATAGATGGCATGTTGACCTTCCCAGAATCGCCGATGGAAACATCTTCCACCATGCCGTCCCGGCCAATATAAACCGAGATCTCACGCCGGATGAGGGCTGTGAGCGCTGCAAGCTCCTCGATAAGAGCATGGGATGCGAATTCTCTGGGCTCCTGTTTTAAATCATACAAAGCGGCAAGGCGAGCGAGCACCGTTGCCCGGATGCCATCCGTGTTGCCGTTTACTTGTTTTTTCATGCAGTGTTTTCCTCTTCATTTGTTTGCAAGGATCAAATGCAGATCCTGTTTATTTATTGTATCATAGCGCATTGCGTTTGGGTATACGGTGCAGGGCAAGATATTCGCGGGTGTCGTGGCGAACCTGCGGCGCGAGGGTAAGGAGCATCACAAGGTTGGGCAGAGCCATAAGGGAGTTGAACGTTTCACCCAGCCGCCATACCGGGGCGATTTCAAGCAGCGCGCCGAAAAACGCGCAGATAAGGAATGCGATGCGGAATGCGCGCACCCCTTTTGCGCCCATAAGGAATTCCGCTGCACGCACGCCGTAAAGCGACCAGCCCAGCATGGAGGAAAATGCAAACAGCGCTACGCAAACGGCTAGGAAAACCCCTGCCGCGTTGAGGGGCGCCACGGTTGCGAGCGCGCCGAGTGCAATCGCCATGCCCGAAGCATCCGCATCCCCATACGGAATGGAAACGCCCGAAGCGAGCACCATGAGCGCTGTCAGCGTGCAGATAAGGATCGTATCTACAAACACTTCAAAGATGCCCATCATAGCCTGTTCTACGGGATCATTGCAACGCGCGGAGGCATATGCCATGGGTGCCGCGCCGATCCCGGCCTCGTTGGAGAATACGCCGCGCGTCATCCCGACGCGCAGAGCGCGGGAAAGCGAAAAACCAGCAACGCCGCCTGCAATTTGCTCAAACCCGAATGCACTGGAAAAGATAAGGCGGAATACTTCGGGTAAGCGGTCTGAAAACCGTGCGATAACCCAGAGTGTTGCCCCAATATAGAGTGCGCTCATGAATGGGACAACATACGCGCTTGCGCTACAGACGCGTTTGGCGCCACCGAGGAGCACGCTCCCGAGCGCGGCGGCTGTGAGCGCGCCGGTAATGCCTGCAACGAGTCGCGCATCCACGCCGGGGGAAAAGGAACGCGCAGCTTCGGAAACGGCGGATGCAATGGTATTCACCTGCACCATATTGCCGCAGCCAAGGGAGGCAAGCAACGTAAACAGGGCAAACAGCATTGCAAGCGGGGCTGCGCCTTTTCCCATGCCGAGCAGGATGCAATACATCGTGCCGCCGATCGGAACGCCATCTGCATCGCGTTTGCGGTAGCGCATGGCAAGGAGCACTTCTGCATATTTCGTGGCCATGCCGATGATGCCGCTGACCCACATCCAGAAAACCGCGCCTGGCCCGCCAAGCGCAATCGCGGAGGCCACACCTGCGATGTTCCCCGTCCCAACGGAACCGCCAAGTGCGGCAGAGAGGGCTTCAAACGGGCTGATCTCACCCGCCTTTGTGCCCTTTTTCCTGCGGAATAGGTGCAGGAGCCCACGGCAGACGGACCCAATGCGCAGCGGGAACAGGTGCGTAGCAAAGAGCATGTAAATTCCCATGGCAATGAGCAGAAACGCCACCGTCAGGCTCAAGGTTTCGTCCAACATAAAAAAGCACCCCCGCTGTGTTTTATGCGGGGGTGCGCAGATTCATGCGGATTATTTGAGCTTGATGCCATAGATGCGCTGGCCGCGCGTGCCGACCACAATCATGTTATCATAGGCTGCGGGAGACGCTTCAATGTTGCTTTCGATGTTGATGGTGTCAAGCAGCGTCCCGGTTTTTCCATCGAACAAATATACATTGCCTTTGCGGTTGCACTGCACGAGGTAGCCAGTGCCGGAAGCATCATAGAGCATAACGGGGGAGCTCCAGGCATAATTGCCCATGTCATAACTCCAGATCGTTTCACCCGTTTCGGTATCAAAGGCGTAAACGATGCCTTGATCATCCCCGCCATAGCTTGCGACAGTGGTAAACACCATGCCTTCCACATTGCCTTCGCCGAGCACGGCGCTTGACATAATGCCGCCCGTTACACCGCTTGTGGTATAAACATCAAACTCGCGCTGCCAGACGATTTCGCCGGTGGTTGCGTCGATCTTGAAGAATGCAACCGGCCCATGGCCATTGCTATCGGCTTTGTTGTCGAGCGTAGACCCAACATAAAGGTATGCCGCGGAGTTTTCGATGTCCTCCTCAAAGGCTGCGGTTGCGTTGGTGTCATCCCAAATATCCTGTACCCAAACGGTCTCCATGGTATTGGCGTTTACGCAGTGCATCAAGCCTGAATTTTCGGTTAAAAACAGGTATTCGCGCCAGCCAACAGCGCTGCCTTCATAGCCAACCCAGTAATCGTTTTCGCCGGTACGGTCTGCGCCATAGCGGTACTTGACGGGGCGGGAAGGAGACATCGTGAGCGTGCCTGCAGCCTCGTCATATTGCGTGTTAAGCTTGACGCGATAAATGATGCCGTTTTCGCCTGGATAAAGGAGTACATCGCTTTGGGCATCCACCAGCGCCGCGCTGTCATAGGCGTGCCAGGAGCGGTCGGCAAAGCTGTCCGGCTTATTGCCGAAGGAGAAGAGCACTTCGCCCGTCACAAGGCTTACAGCCATTGCACGGGATTCGCGGCCTTCCTCGCTGTAATGGTCACCGGAACCAAGGTAGATGACCGGGATACCGCGCGGGTCAAGCGATCCAGCGCCCTTAAATGGAACGCCGATGTTGATCGGGTCGCGCGTGCTTTCGCCTGTTTCAAGATCGAGGAAATAGATCTTGCCATCCATCGTGGCATAGATAACCTCCACAAGTCCCGCTTTGTTCTTTGTGGAATCATACATGTTCATGATCTTTTTGGTGGATTCGGGCCATTGCACGATGATTGGCTGGCCGGACCAGCCGCTTCCAGTCCAGGAGCCGGAATAACCGCCGCCTTCGCCTTTGCCCAGGCTGCCTGTACCCTCATACCAAACGGCTTCAAGCTTTTTCTCCACGATGTTCTCTGCTGTGCCGTAATAGGGGTTCTGGCGGTAGTTCGTGCCGCGGAAAGTTACAACCCCGGGAAGCTGCGCGTATTCTTCGCCGCTTCCAAAATAGACGCTATCGCTTTCAGAAGCAGTGTAATGCTCCACTTCAACGCCGTCTACTTCAAGCTCAGAATGATATCCCCACTTTGCGCCCGTGGTATCTACCGTGTCCGTTACAACCGAGGTTGGATCGGGAATCGGCGTGGGCGTCGGCTCCGGAGTTGGGGAAGGAGTGGGGGAGAGGGTGGGCGAGGGTGTATCCTGCCCGAACAGGCCGTCCAGCAGGCCGCCGGGTTTTTGCGTTTCAGAGGAATTCGGTTCCCCACTGCCACCATCTACAAGCGAAGAGATGGCAAGAATGCCCATTAAAACTGCAACGATGAGCAAAATGAGGATAATGAGGAACTTGGGGGTAATTCTTCTGCTTCTGCGCCTTCTGTGACGGCGTATTGCCATGGCTAATGCACCTCTTACAATCGATTTTCCTGTTATTATACCCGTTTTGGCAGGAAGCGGCAAGAGGCGGCCCTAGGAGCGCGCAAATTCGCTAGGCTTTGTGTACGATGATTGACAAGACTTTTGCTATATTTTAAAATAAATGAAAACAGAAGTATAAACAATTCTTTTTATAACGTCGGAGGATATAAACCGATGGGAAACAACAGTAGCTATAAGCCCTTTATCTCCTAAAACGCCGCAAGAGGCATCTTGACCGCGTGCAGCATCCAGCCCCAACAGAAAACCATGATTTGGGCTGGTCTATAAACGCATGCAAAAAAGAGACTTCTTGCGGCTGTTTTCATGTGCAAAACAGAAACATGCAAGGAGGAATGCTTTTATGTTTCAAGGGCTTTGGTTCCTGTGTAAATTTGGGTGGGAATCCGAAAAACGCTACATCCTTTACAATATGTTCTATCAGTTGATTCAATCGATCCTTCCGCTCATTGCCGTAGCAGTTCCCAAATACATCCTAAACGAGTTGCTGGGCGCGCAGCGCTTGGAAAAGATCATCCTGTATATAAGCATTTTAGCAGGATGCACGTTTTTTGCGACCTGTGCGTCACAGTATTTATTCTATGGCGGATTTTCATATCGCATCAAGGTAGGAAACGATTTTAGCAAGGTGATCAACAAAAAGCTCGCAGAAGTGGACTTTAAGAACCTGGAATCGCCAGCATTTTGGGATTTAAAAGAGCGGGCAGAAAAATTCCTATATGCGGATTGGCATGGCTTCAGCTATCTGCTGGACAGCGCGTTGAATATCTTTGGAAGCGCTGTTACGCTCGTAGGTGTGATCGCTATCGTGGCAGCACTCAACGCCTGGGTCATGTTCCTGTTTATGGCGCTTATGCTTGCAAGCGCAGCAGTGGAAAGCTGGGCCAAAAAGAATGGCATGCAGGTATCCATGGAGTGTGTGCCATTTGAACGCAGCTTTATGTATTATTCTGAGCTGTTTTCCCAAGCGGGATACGGCAAGGAGATCCGGCTATACGGCCTTGGCGGGTGGCTGCTTTTCCGCTTAAAGAAGCATGGGGAAAACGTATATAAATGCTACCGAAGGCGCAACCACTTTTTTATCAAGTCCGGCTTTTTTACGGCATTCATGACGCTAATCCAGCAGGGCGTTGCTTATGCGTATCTGGTGGAACAGGTAATTGCGGGTGGAATGGCGATTGGCGATTTTACAATGTATATTGCCGCGGTAACGACCTTTTCGAGCGCGCTGCGCGCATGTATGGGAAGTTTTGTGGAGGTAAAAGCATATGGGCCATACTATCAAGCGATGAAGGAATACCAAAACATGCCGGATACCATGCGGCAGAACCGAAAGCAGCCGGTGCCCAATGGGGCGCATAAAATAGAATTCCGCAATGTAACGTTCCGGTATCCAGGGCAGGATCGTCCTGCACTGAAACACGTAAGCATCGTGCTTGAGCCAGGAGAGAAACTTGCACTTGTGGGAGAAAACGGCGCCGGGAAGACAAGCTTCATTAAATTCCTTTTGCGGCTTTATGATCCGGACGAAGGAGAGAGCCTACTGGATGGGGTAAACGTGCGCGATCTTGCATACGAAGCGTATGAGACGCTATTCTCTACCGTATTCCAGGATTATAAACTATTTGCGTTTTCGCTGAAGGAGAACGTTGCTTTTGGCGCGAAAGCTAGTGACGCGGAAGTTGAAGCGCTCTTAAGGCGTGTTGGCTTCGGTGAGCGGCTTGACACATTGCCAAAAGGCGTGCATACATCCGTCACCAAGCAATTCGATGAGACAGGATTTGAACCATCGGGCGGAGAAGCACAGCGGATTGTGCTCGCCCGCGCACTTTATAAGGATGCGCCAGTGATCGTACTTGATGAACCTGCCGCTGCGCTTGATCCGCGGGCAGAGGCTGAGCTTTATTGCCATTTTGACGAGCTGGTGAAAGGGAAAACCGCTGTTTACATTTCGCATCGGCTTTCGAGCACGAAATTCTGTGATCGGATCGCAGTGTTCCAGGGCGGATCGCTTGTGGAACTTGGCACCCATGATGCGCTGATGCAGCAGCGTGGGGTATACAGGCAGCTTTTCACCATGCAGGCACAGTATTACACATGAACAGCATGGGAGCACAGCAGGTTCATCCTGCTGTGCTCCCATGCATATATGGTTTAGCTTAGTTTGTATTTTTTCCAGATATTCCTTGCGCATCTGCTCATAGCGGCTGTTGTCAAGATCCTTGAGTACATGCATGTATTCGTGTGTTGCCATGGTGTGCATGGCAGTCTGGATGACATAGGCTGCAATATTGCTGCAATGGTCGGAAATGCGCTCAAAATTGGTTAGTAGATCGGTGAAAATGAACCCAAGCTCGATCGTGCATCCGCCGCGCTGCAAGCGCTCGATATGCTGCGTTTTGAGCTCAGCACGCAGGTCATCCACCACATCTTCCAAAGGCTCTACGCGTGTAGCAAGGGTAGCATCATCGTTGAAAAACGCGCGGATGGAAAGATCTAGCACCTCAGTAACAGCAGCTATAATCACATCCAATTGGCGGAGGGCAGAGCTTGAAAAAGAAAGCCCCTTTTCATGCATCTCTTCGCAGGATTCTGAGATATTCAAAGCATGGTCGCCGATACGCTCAAAATCCCCAATGGCATGAAGAAGCTTCTGCGTTTCACGGTTATCCGTCCGCGTTAGGCTCTTGGAAGAAAGTTCTACAAGATAGGTTCCGATGCGGTCTTCATACATGTCGAGCTTTTCTTCCGTCTCAGCAACGCTGCGTGCAATTTTTGCATCGTAATTGCGGATGAGCGAGAGTGCGTCTTGAAACATGGCTACGCAGAAATCGGCCATCTCTTTGGTCAGCGCGCGGCTGCGGTCTACAGCGAGTCCGGGCGTCGCCATGAAGCGTTCATCCAAAAGCACGGCTTCGCTGCCTGCTTCCGAGTCGCCTTTTACGGTGAGGCAGGCAAGCCGCTCCAGCTGGCGCATAAAGGGCAGCATTACGACAATGCTGATGAGGTTGAGGGCTGAGTGGATCACCGCAATGCTCACTGGGGTCACAGCCGTTTCCATAAAGGAAAACTCGAAAACCGCGTTGGCCAACATGAATACAGCTGTCACGAGCACCTTGCCGATCAAACTGAAATACAGGTGAACAAAAGCGGCCCGGCGCGCTTCCGGGCGCGTTCCTACAGAGGAGAGCAGCGTGATGATGCAGGCACCGATGTTCATGCCAAGGATAATTGGAATGGCGGAAGAAAACGTAACGCTGCCGGTGGCTGAGAAGGCCTGCAGAATGCCAACCGAGGCGGAGGAGCTTTGAATCACGGCCGTGATGAGGGCGCCTGTAAGTACGCCCAGGATGGGGCTTTCAAAAAGCATTAGAATCTGCGTAAATTCCGGCAGGCTGGCAAGCGGCTCCACTGCGCTGCTCATGGTTTGCATGCCAAACATAAGAATGGCAAAGCCGAGCAGGATGGTGCCAACGTCCTTGCGCTTGTTGTTCTTGGAGAAAAGCTGGAACGAGATGCCGATTACGGCGAGCACAGGGGAAAAAGAGGAAGGCTTTAAAAGCTGCACGAAGACGCTTTCCCCTTGAATCCCGGAAAGGCTTAAAATCCAGGCTGTAATGGTTGTGCCAAGGTTTGCGCCCATAATGACGCCGGTGGCCTGCGTAAGCTTCATGATGCCGGAATTGATGAAGCCTACAACCATAACGGTTGTTGCGGCGGAGCTCTGAATGATTGCAGTGACTGCTGCTCCAAGGAGGATTCCTCTTATGGGGCTTGCGGTCAGCTTCTCTAGGATAATTCGCATCTGCCGCCCGGCGCGCTTCTCGATCCCTTCCCCCATGATGCGCATACCATAAAGGAAAAGCGCTATGCCGCCAAATAGGGTCAAACCTCCAAATATATCCACAAGCTCTCGCCACACTCCGCAAAATTTTTCATAATACTACAAATAAAGTATAATCCAGATGCGCAGGTTTGTCATCCCCAGCTTGCACACCAGGTATTGAAGTTTTATAATAAACGTTGCAAGAAAACGACCTAAGACCCCCATGCCAGGGTGGCATGAGGGCGTCCGTGCGTGCAGAAAAACAAGGAGGGGAACCTATGTTTCTTGTGCTTGGCCTCGGCAATCCCGGGCGAGAATATCAGAATACGCGGCATAACATCGGTTTTATGACGCTTGACATTTTGGCCGATCGTTACAATGTGGATATCTGCCGCCATAATTTCCGCAGCGTATTTGGGGAAGGGCGCATCGGTACAGAGCGCGTGGTGCTTGCAAAGCCGGAAACATTCATGAACAATTCCGGCTGGGCTGCGCGGGATCTTCTAAATTGGTATAAATGCGAAAACTCAGAGCTGATCGTCATTTATGACGACATTGACCTTCCAATTGGCACGCTTCGAGTTCGCGCGGGCGGTTCTTCCGGCACGCACAACGGCATGCGGAGCATTATCTATCAGCTTGGGTTTGATGATTTCCCGCGCGTGCGCGTGGGGATTGGGCATCCAGACGGGCAACGAAACTTGGTCTCGCATGTGCTTGGCGCACCCGATGCGGAAGAAAGGGCGCTTTTGCTCCCTGCGATGAACAGCGCGGCAGACGCCGTGGAGCTGATCGTACGGGGAGAACTGAAGGAAGCGCAAGCCAGGTTTAACAAACGGCCCAAACAGGAAAAAAAGCCTGCGGAGGAGCCGCATGCGCGCCGGGAGGAAAACGGGCATGCAGAGGAGGCACATGAATAAGCATCCGTTGATTGAATTCCTTGGCAGGCATCCGGAATACCAGCGCCTGCGGGAAGCGCTTTTAAAAAACGAAGGGGCTGCTGCCGTGTTTGGGCTGGGCGAAGCGCACCGGGCGCATATGGCAGCGGCGCTCTTTTGTGATACTGGGAAAACCGTGGTTGTTGTTACTGCCAACGAAGCTTCTGCCGCGCGGATCCAGGAAGAGGCCTCGGCGTATACGCCCCATGCCGTACACCTGCCGGCACGGGATATGCCGCTCGCAGGGCGTGGGATCGCGGCATCCGCCGGGCTGACGGCGCGCCGCATCAAAACGCTTTCCGGGCTGCTTTCCGGCGAAAACGCGCTCGTTGTGGTTTCTGCCGCTGCGCTTTTGCAGCGTTTGACGCCGCCGGGCGCGCTGCGCGCGATGACGGTAGATGTGCATGTGGGGCAAACGGGAGATCCGCAGGCATTACTCAAGCAAATGGTCGATGCGGGATATGAGCGCGTGGATGTCTGCGAAGGGAGGGGGCAGGTTTGCCTGCGCGGCGGATACCTTGACGTGTTTCCCATCGCCGCGGAAAACCCTGTGCGCATTGAGTTCTTCGATACTGAAATCGACACCATGCGCACCTATGACGCGCTATCCCAGCGTTCTATTGAAAACGTTGATTCCGTTATGATTCCGCCTGCGCACGAAATGCCGCTGACCGATGCGGCACGCGCGCGTGGGTTGCGCGCGCTCAAAAAGAAGCCGCGCCTTTCAGAAGAATTGGAAACGCTTTCTGCAGGCGGCATACCGGCAGGCGCAGAGCTTTTCCTGCCGCTGTTTTATGATGACGCCTTCCTGCAGGATTACCTTCCAGAGGATGCACTTGTGCTCATCGATGAACCGCAGCGCGTAGAGGAAAGCGCAAAGGTAGCGCACATGGAGCATTTGGATGCGGTTTCCGCTCTCCTTGCGGATGGAAATGCGGAGCCCGAGCAGGCGGAGCTGCTGGGCCGCCCCTCTATCCTGCTCGCGCAGCTGGATACCCCGCGCACGGCCATGCTTTTTGCCCTTACGAGGACCTATGGGCTCATTGCGCCCAAATGCTTGTTCCGATTTGAGACGCGCCCTGCGACAAAATACCTTGCTGCGCAGGATCTGCTCGCCTCGGATATCGCATCCTGGCGCAAAGCGGGAGCTACGGTTGCCATTTATGCGGGCAGCCATGCCGTGCGCCTGCAGGATCAGTTGCTCGATCAAGATGTGCACGTTGCCGTAACGGATGCCCTTGCAAGGCCGCTCGTGCCTGGCGAGATCATTATCACGGGGGAATCCATCGAAAAGGGATTTGAGTACCCGGAAATCAAGCTTGTTGCGGTCAGCGAAGCAGAGCTTTATGGGGCGGTGCAGAAAAAAAGTGCAACGGCGCACCGCAAACGGCCGCAGCTTGCGTTTTCGGAACTTTCCGTGGGCGACCTTGTGGTGCATGAACTGCATGGAGTGGGCCGCTTTGTGGGCGTAGTAACGCTTGATGTGGCGGGCGTGACCCGCGATTACCTGCATCTTGCCTATGCGGGTGGGGAAAAGCTGTATATTCCAACGGATCAGCTGGACCGCGTGCAAAAATATGTTGGCGGGGATGAGGATACCGTTCGCCTTTCTAAATTGGGTTCCGGGGAATGGCAGCGCACCGTTTCCCGCACGCGGGAAAGCGTAAAGAAGCTCGCGTTTGACCTCGTGCGGCTCTATGGCGAACGGATGAACAGGAAAGGGTTTGCCTTTTCGCCGGACAACGCCTGGCAGACGCGCCTGGAAGAAAGCTTTCCTTATGAAGAAACGCCGGACCAGCTTACCTGCATTGCAGAAATCAAAAAGGATATGGAATCCCCGCGCGTGATGGACCGCCTGCTTTGCGGCGATGTGGGCTATGGCAAAACGGAGGTTGCCCTGCGCGCGGCGTTTAAGGCCGTGATGGACAGCAAGCAGGTTGCGTTTCTCGTTCCAACGACCATCCTTGCGCAGCAGCATTATAATACGCTGGCCGCGCGCTTCTCGGGCTTTCCAGTGAATGTTGCACTGCTCTCGCGTTTCAAGGCCGGGAAGGATGAAACCGCCATCCTTGAGGGGCTTGCAAAGGGCAGCATTGATGTGGTCGTGGGTACGCATAAGCTGCTTGGAAAAAACGTGCGCTTCAAGGACCTGGGTCTCCTTATCATTGATGAGGAACAGCGGTTTGGCGTGGGGCATAAGGAGCAGATCAAAAATATCAAGCAGAGCGTGGATGTACTCACCCTCTCTGCAACGCCCATTCCCCGCACGCTGCATATGTCCATGACAGGCATACGGGATATGTCCGTGATTGAAACGCCGCCGGAACAGCGTTACCCGGTGCAGACTTATGTGATGGAATATGGGGATGGCATGGCGCGCGAGGCTATCCTAAAGGAGATCGGCCGGGGTGGGCAGGTGTATTTTGTCTACAACCGCGTGCGCAACATGGAGCGCTTTGCGGAGGAGCTGCGTGCGCTTGTGCCGGAAGCGCGCATCGGATATGCGCATGGGCAGATGCCAGAGCATCAGCTCGAGCGCACAATGCTCGACTTTATGGAGCAGCGCTACGATGTGCTGCTTTGCAGCACGATCATCGAAAGCGGCCTGGACATTCCAAATGTAAACACCATTTTGGTATACGAAGCGGATAAGATGGGCCTTTCTCAGCTGTACCAGCTGCGAGGCCGCGTAGGCCGCAGCACGCGCCTCGGCTACGCCTATCTGACGTTTTTGCGCGATAAAGTGCTCACGGAGGTTGCGGAAAAGCGGCTGAGCGCAATCCGCGAATTCACGCAGTTCGGCGCAGGGTTTAAGATCGCCCTGCGCGATCTTGAGATCCGCGGTGCGGGCAACCTGCTTGGCCCGGAGCAACATGGCCACATGGCGGCTGTTGGGTATGATCTCTATTGCAAGATCGTAAACAGCGCGGTGAAGGAGGCACGCGGTGAAGTGGAGCAGCCTGCGGTGGAAACGGTGATGGACGTACCGCTTTCTGCTGCAATTCCGCATGCCTATATCCCGCGCGAAACGGAGCGGCTTTCCATGTACAAGCGCATTGCGCTCATTGCATCGCGCGAGGATCTTTACGATGTGCAGGATGAATTGATCGATCGCTATGGTGAGATCCCAGAAGAAACGAAAAATCTGCTGGATATCGCGTTCCTCAAGGCAGAGGCAGCCCGCGCGCATATCGCGCAGCTTTCCGTGCGCGCAGGAGAGGTGCGCTTCACCTTCGCGCAGGGGGCGCCTATCAATGGGCTGAAGCTTCTTGCGGCGGTGGGGGAAATCCCAGGCGCGCAGCTCATCAACGGCGAAACGCCTGCTCTCTTAATTCGCATGCCGCGCGCGGATGCGGAAAAACTGTTCGGCATGTTGCCACAGATTGTTTACACCCTTGCCGATTGTGTTGAGGCGAATTGATGGTATAATAAGAGCGGCTTATCGCGCAGCAGTTTATGCGCGGTGCCATGATCCAAAGAAATGTGAGGAGAAATTTGATGAAGAAATATCTTGCCCTGTCCCTGGCAGCACTTCTGCTGCTTTGCTTTGCTGCGGGTTGCTCCTTAACCACAGGCGATCCGGAAGCATCGCCTACGCCGGCAGTTACAGATGAAAGCGATTCTACGTATGATTTAACCGCTGTTGTGGCGGAAATCGGGGACGAAAAGATTACGCTTGGCGAAGTTAAGGAAACGTTCGATTCCTATATATCGTATTTTACAAACTATGGCTATGATCTGAGCAGCGATCCAGAAATGCGTGCGATGCTACTGGATGACGTTGTCAACAGCCTTGTGGAAGCAAAGCTTATTTCGGTCAAAGCCAATGAACTTGGGTATGCGGAGTTCGATGAAGAAGAGCAGGCTGAGCTCCAAGAGCGGATTGAATCCGAGCTGGAAGAGCTGGATGCCTACTATCGCGCGCAGGCAGAAAGCGAGGCAGAAAGCGACCCCAACATCGATGTGGATGAACGCACGATGGAGCTGATCCTCGAGGAAGCTGCCTATAACATGGGCGATGAGGATGCTACTTACGATGAATATGCAGCCTTCTTGACGGAAACTGTAACCGATACCTATATCCAGGAGCTGCTTCAAAACGATCAGCTCAAGGACGTAGCGCTTACGGAGGAGCAGATTCAAGCTGAATATGATTCCCTTGTGGAAGAGCAGATGACCTACTATGCTGAAACCCCGGAAGCTTATAAGTACGATGAGGAAGCTTTTGAGAAAAGCGGCACCGCACCGGTAGCGTACGCGCCGGAAGGCTATTCGCGGATCCTGCATATTTTCTGCGCGTTCGAAGATGCGCTGCCCAGCGAATACGAAGCGAACGAGGCGGACATGGCGCTTATCGAGGATGAATACGGCGCGCTGGCCTTTGCTGCTGCGCTGGATGGCACTGCGGGAGATGCGGGAAAAATGCAGGAGCTCGTGGCGCAGTATAAAGAGCTGCAGTCCGCCAATGAGGAAATGTATGAAACGTATAGCTCCGCTGCGCGCGAAAAAGCGAATGAACTTTACGCGGAGCTTGCGGGCGGGGCGGATTTTGCAACCCTTGTGAAGGAACAGAGCAGCCCGGATGCCTACAGCGATTATTCTATCTTTGCGGAAAAAGGCATTTTGATCGCGCTGGACTATGCTTGTGATGACGATTGGTCGGATGTGGTGAAGGAGCAATTCAGCAAGCTTTCCATGGGCACTTACTCAGAACCCTTTGCAGATGAGGATGGTTACCACATCATCTATTACCTGGCGGATGAACCGGCGGGCATCGTAGAGCTTTCGAGCATTGAAGAAGGCATCCGCGGTTATCTGCTGGAGGAAATTCGCACCACGGAGTGGGAGGCTATCATCGATGCATGGATGAACGATGGCACCGTTACGCTGCACGAGGATGTATACAACGTGCTGCTGGATGCTTAAACCGGATTTTTTGTGCGGCGGCGGTTGAAACCGCCGCCGTTTTTCTTTATACTGGGAATGGCAAAATACTAAGATAGAGCAGATGAAGGGGGAAACGCCATGCGTTTGGATAAATATTTAAAGGTCTCGCGCATCATTAAGCGTCGCACCGTCGCAAACGAGGCTGCGGGGCTTGGACGCGTGCAGATCAACGGCAAAGTGGCAAAGGCATCAAGCGAAGTGAAAGAAGGCGACGTGCTTACCCTTCTCATGGGAGGCAAACATATGCGCGTAAAGGTGCTTTCCGTGCAGGAGCATGCGGCGAAAGCCGAAGCCTCTTCGATGTATGAGGTTTTGCCGGAGGAATAACATATGCGCTGCACCAGCGAAGTTTATGCAGTGCTCCTTGCTGCGGGCCTGGGAACGCGCATGGGGCAAAATAAGCTTGCCCTGCGCTTTCAAGGAAAAACGCCGCTGCGCCTTTGCTATGAAGCGTTTCTACGCAGCCAATGCCCGCCTAAGGGGATTGTGATCGCCGTTTCAGAGCAAACCCGCTCTGAAGCGCTTGCCCTTGCGGCGGAGGATGCACGCGTTTGGGTTGCGCAGGGCGGCGCGACGCGTGGGGCTTCAGTGTGCAATGCGCTGCGGGCGCTGCAGACGCGGGGAATAAAAGAGGGCGTTGTTGCCATCCACGATGCCGCGCGCTGCCTCGTTCCGCCGGCTGTGATCGATGCGGCTGTGCGCGGGGCGCAGCAAAACGGGTGTGGCGTCGCTGCCATTCCGGTGCGCGATACGGTCCGCACCCAGGCGGGAGAGCTGTTCCCGCGGGAAGAACGCTTGCTCATGCAGACGCCGCAGGCATTCGAGTTCAAGCGCATCCTTTCTGCCTATGAAGCCGCAGAAGCGGGAGGGCTAAACGAAACGGATGATTGCGCCGTTTACATGGCAGCAGGGTATGCGCCGCATTTTACAGAAGGGAGCATCATGAATCAGAAGCTGACCAGCCCGGAAGACCTGCCGTTTTTTCATGCTGCATGCGCAGCGCAGCGCCTGCAGCGCATAGGTTTTGGCGAGGATACGCATGCGCTTGTGCCGGGGCGCCGGCTTGTGCTTGGCGGGGTAGAGATCCCATATGAAAAAGGCCTGCTTGGCCATTCGGATGCGGACGTGCTCGTGCATGCTGTGATCGATGCGCTGCTTGGCGCCGCTGCACTTGGCGATATTGGAACCCATTTTCCAGATGCAGAGGAGCGTTACAGGGGCATATCCTCCCTTGTGCTTTTGCGGGAAACGGCTGCGCTTTTGCGGGAAAACGGGTTTTTACTCGGCAATGTGGATGCCACAATTGTTGCGCAGAAACCAAAGCTTGTACCATATATCGCGACAATGCGCAGCAATCTTGCACAGTGCCTGGGGGTGGATGCCTCCGAAGTGAGCGTAAAGGCGACCACAAGCGAAGGGATGAACGATGAGGGGGCGGGAAAGTGCATGACTGCGCGCGCGGTATGCACGCTTATAAAAAATGGCTAGCCCAATGTTTTGCAAACGAGAACAAGAGTCAATAGAAATTGGATGTGTGGATTGAAGGGGAATTTATGGAGTTTCAACCGATTGATATTCAAATGAAGGCGCGCGTGGAGCATTACACAAAACCATGGCGCCTGCAGTGCTCGGAATATACGTTTACCAATCTTTATATGTGGGGCAAGGAAGAATGCATCCGCATTGCAGAGCAGGATGGTGCAATGTTTTTCCTCTCCAAATGCGGTGCGGATGCGCCGTTTATGTTTGCCCCTCTCACGGAGGATCCGAATGGAGATTATGCGTCTGCGTTAGCCGCGGCTGTGGATTATTTTAAAAGCCAGGGGCTTACGCCCTGTTTCCGCGGCATATCGGGGCCAATCAAAGCAGCGTTTGAGCGCTGCCCAGGCTATGTGCTTGTGGAGGACCGGGATGATTCGGATTATGTTTATTCGATGGAAAGCCTGTTGACGCTTTCCGGGAAAAAGCTGCACGGCAAGCGCAATCACATCAATCAGTTCCGCGCGCAGTATGGCGACGTTTTCGAATATGTCCCTGTTACAGCGGACATGCTGGATGAGTGCATGGAGGTTTACTGCGAATGGCTTGCCGGCAAGGATGCTGCAACGCCAGGCGTGCTGGGGGAGAAAGAGGCGATTCGAAGGATCTTGACGCATATGCATACCCTTGGCGTGGTTGGCGGCGGCATCCGCATTGATGGAAAGCTTGCAGCGTTTACGCTTGGCGAGCAGATCGACGAGGAGATCGCGGTGATCCACATTGAAAAAGCGGACAGCAACATTCCGGGCCTTTATACGATCATCAACCAGCAGTTTGTGGAGCATGCCTGGACGCATGTGAAATACATCAACCGCGAGGAGGATATGGGAATCGAGGGGCTGCGGCGTGCAAAGCTTTCTTATAATCCCGCCTTTATGATTGATAAATTCCGCGGGAGGCTTGCATGAGCTTTTCTGTGCGGCCCATTGCCGCTGCGGAATACGCACAGGCGCATGCAGTATGGGACATATGCTTTCCAGAGGATGCATCGGGTTATTCCGCGTACTATTTTCAATACCGCACAAAGCCTAAGTACGTGCTCGCTGCATTTACGGAAGGTGGCAGCATGGCCGGTGCCTTGCATGCGCTGCCCTATCCGTTGCGCTTTGGGGAAACGGTAAAGCCCTGCGCGATGATTGCGGGCGTTGCAACGTTGCCGGAATACCGGCATCAAGGCGTTGCGGCAGCGTTGATCCATGCGGCGCACGCCCGCCTTGCGGCAGACGGCGTGTGCGCAGCGGTGCTTAAACCGGATGTAGACTTTTATGCGCAGTTTGGATACTATCCCTTTGCCTGGCATGTGCAGTTTCAAGTTGCAGCAGGCGCGCTCCCCGGCCCGCTTACCGAACTGCATGAGCCTGCGGAAGAGGAGATGCTCCAGTGTTACCGCGCATTTGCGGCGGGATACAACGGCATGATGGAACGCACTGCAAACGACATGGCGGCAATCAAGCTGGAGACGGCTGTTTTGCATGGGGAAGCGCTTGCCGATGGCGACGCATATGCACTCTGCCTGCCCGGGAAAAATGGCGCGGAGATCACAGAGCTTGCGGGCACCCATGTGCTTGCGCTTGTGCGCGCGCTTGCTGCGCGCTATGGCACGATCCACTTTCGCCTGCCTGCCGGCGCGCGTTTCGCGGGCCTTCCAGAAGGGAAGCGGATCATGTTCAGCATGCTTTGCCCGCTCAATGCGGAGCTGCTTCTCGCTGGAAGCGGCGCAGAGAGCCTAAAAACTCTGCTTTCCGAAGAGATAAAGCCAAATTGCACATTGGAATTTTGTTGAAACAATGTGACATTCTGACGGCGGATGGGAAATGGGCTTGACGCGCGTCCCTGCGGCGTATATCATAGAAAAAGCACGATACGCTTTTGCCGTATTTTGCATTTTAAATTTATGAAATAAGGACGGTATTCATTGGAATGAACTCGGATTTCATGACATCAATCGCCAACTTTTTTTCCAGCGGCGGCTTGATCATCGTGATGATGGTCGTGCTGATGCTTGTGATGATCATCCCCCAACGCAGGCGGGATAAGAAGATCAAGCAGATGCTTGCAGCCATCAAGACGGGGGATCGTGTGCGCACCATCGGTGGGATCTATGGCACCGTAACCAATGTAAAGGATGATGTAATTACCATTTCCGTTGGCCCGGATCGCGTGCAGCTCGTATTTGCGCGCGGCGCAATCGCCAACGTAGAGGATGTTGCGGTGGAAAACACCATGGATGACGGCGCGGTTAAGAGCTGACCTATCCAGCGGATATCGCAAATTTAAAAATGCCTTTTCGGGCCAAGGATATGCTTATGGGCATTTCCTGCACGGAAGAAGGTGTTGATGTGTGTGCTACAAAAAAGCCTTTATACGGCAGGACGCACAAAATTACTCTACACTTTTAACGCTAGGCGGCGCAGGTAATCCTGCGCCGCTTTGTGTTATATAGTTAAAACGGAAAAGCCTAGCCCTCTGCACTGCCATCGGGAAGTGCTGCATCGCAATAGAACCAATGCCACAAGCGGCGCCACAGGAGCAGGATGAAGCCGACTGCAAGGCATGCGATGCACACCCCGAAAAGCGCCTCCAACCGATATTTTTCGATGAACCCATTGAGAGAATATCCAAGCCTTGAGGTGTAATGGAACACGCCGGCTTCATCGGTATAACGTATCTCTTCAGTGGATTGAAACATCGTGGAAAGCACCCATAGCGTAAGCATGCCCAGCGCGCCAAAACCGGCAAGAATCCAGCCCGCAATGCGCCGCCCTTTTCCGGCATGCGTAGGCGTGTTTTGCACCGGTGCTGCCTCCTGCTGGCATGGGGACGGATCCTGCGCGGGGCTGTTCTCCTGCAAAAGCAGATAATCCGTTGTCACGCCGAAAAAACGGCTGAGCTGGACGATATTTTCCGTTTCGGGCACGGCTTCACCCAATTCCCATTTAGAAACCGCTTGGCGGGAAATGGAAAGCGCAGCGGCGAGTTGTTCCTGTGTCATGCCGCGCGCCTTGCGCAGCATAACAAGCTTTTCTCCAAAATGCATATAGGATCCCCTTTCTGAGTCTCTGCTTAGAGTAAAGCATAGCGAGGGACAATTTATCCACCAAAAACAATTGGAAATTGCGCAACTCTGGGTTGCGAAGCCCCAATTTAGGCGTTTTCAATCCAAAAACGCCAAGCGCAGTTGCAGCTTGTATCCGTAACATCCGGATAACAGCTGATGCATTCACAGCGGATCCTTGCATCGATCTCCTTGGCAAATCCGGCATATTCCACAAGCCCAACCGCCTTGCAGGGGTGGTAGGCAAGCCCTTTTTCTGCACGGGCACGCTGCACATAGCATGAGAGCGTGCGATATATGAGAGCATCCTCCGTGCGTATGATCTCATCTTGGTTGATGCGCGCATACATGCGCAGGCTAAGCGCTTTGGCGAGCCCGTCGAGTCCCGCCTGTTCGGGCAGGCCAAGGAACGCCTTGATACGCCGCGCTTCCGTGCGCGTAAAACCGCGCCAAACGGCAACGTCGTGTTCCATTGCAGCATCCATCCCATGCCCGCGCTCCACGGATTGGAACCAATAGCCATCCATCGCCAGCCAGTTCTTTGCATAGAGCGTAGCAAGCGCTGCAAGCTCTTCGCGGGAAAGAGCCGCAAGCACAGTATCGTTTTCCATTCTAATGCAAGCCTCCCAATCGACAATCTTTCTGTGATTATACAGGAATGGCGAACAAAGGGGAAGTAGAACAAACAAGAAATGGTTGACATTTATGCAGCAAGCATATATCATGATGACGGCTCAACAGGTTGAAATGCTGTGGGCTGAGGCGCGGTCGTGTGGCCGGGCTTTTTCTATGAAACGCGGCATGGTGATGGAGGAATGTTACATGGTGCGCGAAGAAAAAAAGGTCCATGTGGAAAATGACCTTGGGAAGGATGATATCCGCCAGCTGGTGCGGCGCATTGCTCTCCCGAGCATGCTCGCGCAGTTTGTAAGCGTCCTTTACAGCATCGTCGATCGCATGTATATTGGGCATATCCCGGGATTTGGTGAGCTTGCGCTTGCAGGCGTTGGCGTATGTGGACCGGTGGTTACGATGATCGGTTCCGTAGCATCGTTGGTTGGCATGGGCGGTGCGCCGCTCATGAGCATCCGCATGGGGGAAGGCAATAAAACGGAAGCGCGGAATATCCTCGCCAACTGTTTTTTCATGCTGTGCCTGTTTTCCGCTGTGCTTATGGCGCTTGTGATCCCGCTGCGTACCCCCATGCTCCTGTTTTTCGGTGCAAGTGAAGCAACGCTTCCCTATGCGGACACCTATTTTTTCTATTATTTGCTTGGAACGCCGTTTGCGCTCCTCGCAACAGGCATGAATTCGTTTGTCGTTGCGCAGGGATTTGCCAAAAAAGCTATGACCTCTGTGGTTCTGGGCGCAGTGATGAACATTGTGCTGGATCCAATCTTGATCTTTGCGCTCAACATGGGCGTGCAAGGGGCTGCGATCGCCACGGTGCTTTCTCAAATTGCAAGCTGTGCATATGTGCTAGCATTCCTTTTTGGACGGCGCGTGCCGATCCCGATTGCACTTAAGGGATATAGCTTGCGCATTGCCGGGCGCGTACTTGGCGTAGGCCTAACGCCGTTTTCGATTATCGCCGTGGATAACGTGATGATCATTGCGCTCAATGCTGTGCTTCAGCGCTATGGTGGGCCGGAGGAAGGCGATTTGCTCATCACGGTTGCAACCATTGTGCAGAGTTTTATGCTGGTAGTAACGATGCCGCTTGGTGGAATCAGCGGAGGTACCCAACCGATCTTGAGCTTTAACTTCGGTGCGCGGCAGGCAGAGCGCGTGATGCGCGCCCAAAGAAGAATTTTTCTGTGGTGCCTTTCCTATACAAGCGGCATGTTCGTGCTTGCGTGGATTGCAAGCCCGCTGTTTGTAAGGCTATTCACAACGGATGCTGTTGTTGCCGAAAAGGCAGTCTGGGCGATTCATGCCTGCACGCTTGCGCTGATTCCGCTTGGAATCCAATATGAAATCGTAGATGGCTTTACAGCCATCGGGCTCGTCCGCTTTTCATGGCCACTTTCCTTTTGGCGCAAGGCTGTCTACTTTGCAGCGTTGTTCCTGCTGCCATCCTGGTTTGGTGCAGAGGCGGTTTTTTATGCGGAAGCGGTTTCGGATGTGATTGGGCCGCTCGTCTCCATAGGCGTGCATGCGCTGGTGATGAAACGCTATTTGGCGTTGCGCGCTGCGCCGCTGGAAAATGGGAGGCTCCTTCCTTAGCTTGGAGCGAGCGCTCAACGTTCCGCATCCCATTCAAACGAATCGAGAAGGGCTGCGGTTTCTTCACGGGCTACATGCAAGATCCCGGCGGAGGCCCAGCCCGTGCGCTCTTTGCCTTCCGCAAGAATGCGGATCGGGCCGGGTGCGAGCACGGAAACCATGGGCGCGTGGCCGCTTAGGACGGTCACGCGCCCCGTCACGTCCATGAAGACGGCACACTCGGCAAGACCGTCAAACGCGGTGCGATCGGGCGTTAGAATTTTGAGCCGGAAGGAGTTCATAGCTTTTTTGCCTTTGCGTATACGTCATCGATATTGCCTGCCATGAAAAACGCGGATTCCGGCAGGTGGTCGCAATCTCCGCTCACGATTGCTTCAAAGGAGCGGATGCTTTCTTCTACCGTCACATATTTGCCCGGGATGCCGGAGAACGCTTCCGCCATGGAAAGCGGCTGGGAAAGGAAGCGCTGCAAACGGCGCGCACGGTGTACGCACTGCTTATCTTCCGGGGAAAGCTCCTCCATGCCCAGGATGGCGATGATGTCCTTGAGCTCGTTATAGCGCTGCATGCATTCCTGCACCCGGTGTGCGGTGTCATAATGCGCCTGGCCCACAACCTGTGGATCCAGGATCCGCGAATGGGATTGCAATGGATCAACAGCAGGATAGATGCCGGTTTCAGCAATCGCGCGGGAAAGCACGGTGGTCGCATCCAGATGAGAGAAAATGGAAACGGGCGCCGGATCCGTTAAATCGTCTGCGGGAACGTATACGGCCTGGATGGAGGTGATGGAACCATCCGTCGTGGAAGAAATGCGCTCCTGCAACGCACCGAGTTCGTTGGCAAGCGTTGGCTGATAGCCAACTGCCGAAGGCATGCGCCCAAGCAGGGCCGAAACCTCGCTCCCGGCCTGCACATAGCGGAAAATGTTATCGATGAAGAGCAGTACGTTCTGGTGCAGCACATCCCGAAAGTATTCTGCGAGCGTAAGCCCCGTGAGCGCAACGCGCAGGCGCGCGCCCGGCGGCTCGTTCATCTGCCCAAACGCAAGCGCGGTGTTATAAAGCGCGCCGGTATATTCCATATCAAGGATCATGTCGCTGCCTTCGCGGCTGCGCTCCCCAACGCCGGTGAAAACGGAATAGTCGCCCGAATTGCGCGCAACATTGTTGATCAGCTCCATGATAAGGATGGTTTTTCCCACGCCCGCACCGCCGAAAAGGCCGATTTTTGCGCCTTTAGCATAAGGCGTAAGCAGATCGATTACCTTGATGCCGGTTTCAAAAAATTCCGTTTGCGGGTTGATTTTCGTAATGGATGGTGGATCGCGGTGGATGCTCCAGCGCACGGCGTTGATGGGCCCCTGCCCATCGATGGGCCTCCCAAGCACATCGATTGCGCGCCCCAGCACGGTTTCCCCTACGGGCACGGTAATGCAGCCGCCCGTTGCGTTTACGCTTTCGCCGCAGAGAAGGCCATCCGTTGGGTCAAGCGCAATGCAGCGTGCATCGGTTGTGGAAATATGTGCGGCAACTTCCATGTGAATACCGCTTTCTGAAATCAGAAGCTCGTTGATTTCGGGCAGATGGGCTTGAAAACGCACATCCAGCACCGGGCCCGCGATGCGGGTAATCATTCCATTCTTTTGCATGGGTTCAATCCTCCCCGAGCGCATTTGCAGCGCCCGACACCATGATGATTTCCTGCGTAATGGACGCCTGGCGAATGCGGTTGTATTCCGCCTGGAGCTGCTCAATGATCTCCTCTGCGTTCTGCGTTGCGCTATCCATCGTGGACACGCGCGCTACCTGCTCCGCCGTATAGGCCTGCAGGTGCGCTTCATAGAGGAGCGCACGCGCATAGGCGGCGGATAGCGCCGCATAGGCGGCCTGCGGCGTTGGATCCAGGAGCACACTTTCCGGAGGAGTATGGCGCATCCCTTCCGGTTCCGGCAAGGGGAATAGACGCTTCGCAACGGGCGTGTATCCTTCGGTATAGATGAGCCAGACCTCGTGAAATTCTCCCTCTTCATAGCGTATTTGTGCTGCGCGCAGCAGCGCCTGTGCAAAAGCGGGGGAAGGGGGATCATCCCCAAAACAGGAATGCGCATTTGGGTAGGCCTGTGCAGCGGCACTGCCGACTGCAAGAATCTCTGCCCCACGCGCATATTCCGCACAAAAACGCAGAAGCGTGGGCGTATATGCGCCGGAAAGCCCCTTTGCTCCTGCGAATACGAAAAGTGCTTTGGTTTCGCAATGCTCCGCAAGGGGTGAAAAATAGGAATGCGGAAGGCAGGAGGCAGCATAGGCGAGATGGTGCAACATAGGTGCAAACGCCGCGAGCTGCTGCTTTCCGCGCTGCAGACGCGAAGAAGCGATCAGCTCCATGGTGCGCGTTATTTTGCGCGTTTGTGCGGCGGCGTTGATGCGCTGCCGGGTTTCAAAAAGATTATCCGGCATTGCGACCCTCCAGGAATGCGTCCATGGCTTTTTTTAGGGTTGCGATTTCTTCCTGGTTCAGTTCCCCCGTGGCCTCGATTGCACGCAGGGAACCAGGACAAGCGCTCCGCACGAAATCGAGCAGGGCATATTTCACGGAGCGGATCTCCGAAAGCGGCAGATCCCAGAAAACGTTGTGCGCAAGCGCAAGCAGCAGCACCGCTTCCGATGCTACGGAAAGCGTTTCTTCCTGCCCCTGCTTGAGCACCTCCATCATGCGCTCACCGCGGTGGATCTGTTTTGCGGTTGTGGCATCGACTTCAGCCCCAAACTGGGCAAATACGGCAAGCTCGCGGTACTGCGCGATGGAAAGCCTAAGCCTGCCGCCGATCCATTTGATGGCAGGATGCTGCGCAGAGCTGCCGATGCGCGAAACGGAAAGGCCAACGTTGATAGCAGGCCGCTGCCCGGCGAAGAATAGATCGGATGAAAGATAGATTTGGCCATCCGTGATGGAGATGATGTTCGTTGGAATATAAGAGGAAATATCGCCGCCCACGGTTTCAACGATGGGCAGCACCGTCATGGAGCCTCCACCGCGTGCCGGGGAAAGCTGCGCGCCGCGTTCGAGCAAGCGGCTGTGCAGGTAAAAAATATCCCCTGGATAGGCTTCGCGGCCTGCGGGGCGACGCAGCAGAAGAGACATGGTGCGGTATGCGATGGCATGCTTGGAAAGGTCATCGTATACGATGAGCACATCGCGCCCCTGCTCCATGAAATGCTCAGCTATGGCGCAACCTGCAAACGGCGTAAGGTATTGCATGGCTGCGCTGTCGCTGGCTGAGGAAGCAACAACGATGCTGTATTCCATGCTGCCGGATTCCCGCAGTGCATGCACGATGCGGGCCGTGGTGGCAGCTTTTTGCCCGATGGCGCAGTAAATGCAGATCACACCATTTCCGCGCTGGTTGCGGATCGCGGAAAGCGCGATGGAAGTTTTCCCCGTTTGACGATCGCCGATGATCAGCTCGCGCTGGCCGCGGCCGATGGGCACCATGCTGTCTATGGCGAGGATGCCGGTCTCAAGGGGGCGTTTTACGGGCGCGCGGTCAATGATGCTCGGCGCGCGGTTTTCTACTGGCCGTGTTTCCACGGTGGAAAGCGGCGCGCCATCCAGCGGGCGGCCGAGGGGATCGATTACGCGGCCAATCACGCTATCGCCCACGCAAATATCAGCCACTCTGCCTGTGCCGCGTGCGATTGTGCCCGCCGCAACAAACGCGTCCGAATTGAGGAGCGCTGCACCAATGGTGTCCATGGAAAGGTCGAGCACAAGCCCATAAACATCATGATCAAATTGCAGAATTTCCCCATAGCGGCAGCCGGAAAGGCCATGGATGGTAATTACGTCATCCTTGGCGCTCTGCACAATGCCGTAACGGTAAATGGAAGGCTGGAATTTGTATTCCCCAACCTTTTCGTGAAGGAACGCGCTCAGTGCCGCGCGTTCCACGTCACTGCGGATGCTCATGCGTCCTCCTGTTCCAGCGGTTCCGGAGCCGGGCGGGGTGCGTTCATCGCGTCAATTAGGTACGCGCTTACCCCCGCAAGCTGCGTTTTGCCGCTTACATCATAGACCGTGCCGCGGATATAGGCGATAAACCCGCAAAGCAGTGAAGGATCCTCCCGCACATCGAATTGCACGCCATAGCCAAGCCGGTCCGAAAAGCCTTTTTCAATATACCGAATCAGCGCATCATCATAGGGCGGTGCAATGCGCAGGATTGGATTTTTGCGGATGGTGCTCATTGGCCATCCTCCGGACCGCGGAAAAAGCGTTCCGCAATTTCCCGGTTGTCTTCAAGCGTAACAGAGTGTGAGAGAATGTGCGAGGCAATCTCGCCTGCAAGGCCGACCACTTCGGTATGCGCTCGCTCAATGGCGGCCTGCTTTTCCTGCTGCACCTGCGCACGTGCTTTTTGCAGGATCGCATCGGCTTCATCCTGTGCGCTGTCCAAAATGCGCTCCGCATCAAGCGCAGCATTTTCAATTGCCTCATGGGAAAGCTGGCGCGCTTTTTCCCCTGTTGCAGCAAGCTCCGCTTTGGCCTGCGCCAGATAGGCATCCGCCTCTGTGCGGGTGGCTTCCGCTTCTTCTAAGGTGCGCGCTACGCCATCCTTGCGCTTGTGCATGAATCTGCTTAAGGGCTTATAGAGCAGCAGGTAGAGCAGCACGAAGGTCACGATGAAATTGATGATGTGGATTAAAATATCGAGCGGATTGAGCCCTTCCATACAGCCTCCTTGCTAAAAACTTGGTTGAAAAAGCATCTCATCAGCTGAAAAGCATGATCAGCGCAATAACAAAACCGTAGATAGAGGAAGCTTCGGTGAGTGCGAGGCCCATCATCAGCATGGAGGTGATTTTTCCCGACGCCTCCGGCTGCCGGGCAACGGCTTCCACGGCCTTGCCTGTGGCAAGCCCTTCAACGATGCCGCAGCAGGCGGCAGGGATGAGGCAAAGCGCAACGCTTAAAGAGATTTGAGGATCCATGGATTGTGCTCCTTTCGGTTATTCGGTAGTCGCTTCGCTGATGTTGATCAGCGTGAGCGTGATGAAGATGAACGCCTGAACGAGGGCGGCGAACACGTTGAAATAAAGCCCCAGTATGCTTGGAATGCCAATGGCTGAGGAGCCGAGGAAGCTGTAAACGAGATCCATTACGATCATGCCGCTTACGGTGTTGCCAAACAGCCTGCATGCCATGGAAACCGGGTTGGCAAGATCCGTTACAATGCGGATGGGGAGAAGCAGAGGGCTGGGATTTGCAAGGCTCTTAAGCCTTCCTCGGATGGAACGCTGGCGAATGCCGTACCAGTTGGCCATCACAAAACTGATAAGCGCAAGGGCGAGCGTAAAGGTGATATCGGAGGAAGGGGAACGAAAACCGAAAAGCTCCGCAACCGCATAACCCAGCAATACGGCGCCAATGGCGAAAACATAGCCGAACATCGGCCGGCCTAAATCTCCGGTTTTTGAGGAGGAATATCCCTCCACGAGTTCAACGCATGTTTCAAGAATGTTTTGGATGCCCCGTGGCACGCTTTCAAGCCGCGGGATTACAAAAATGCGCAGCAGAACAGCAGCCACAATGAGCACCGCCATGACCCCCCAGCCCACCAACATGGTTGTGCTTGGCGTATATCCCAGGATGGAGAATTCGGCGCGGGGCGGGATGATGCTTACGGTAAGCTCTTCCTGCGGCAGATCTCCAAAGATGAGCGTTAGAATGTTAACGATAAAGACCCAGCAGCCGACCACGGAAATGGCCGCTCCGAGCGTTTTGAGCCGCTTGAAGCGCTTGAATGGCTTACCGTCAAGAGATGCGGAAACAGATTTCTTTTGCGCTATGCGGTGCAGGAAAAAGCCGGCAAGCGCAAGCGCAAAGCCGATGAATGGGGTGATGAAATCCCGAAAATGCATCCGATCAGTCCTTTTTCTTTTTTTCGATGAGAAGGTTAACCACGGCGGAAACGATTAGCCCGCCGCAAAATCCGCCGCCCGCAAAGGGCAGAAGCACTACGTCGATCATGGCGCAGCTGAGCAACAGCACAATTGGGATAGGGAGCTGGGAAAGCAGCAGCATGGCGGAGGGATTTTTCCCTTGTGCGATAGGCCGTAGGGCACGCCGCAACAAAAAGAACTGCCCGATGCCGCAGCCGATCCCGGCGATGAGCGCAATTACCATGGCTAAAACCTCAAGAACCGTTCACAATCGAGCACAAACACGGTAGCACCGCCTACGGTGACTTCTGTAGATGGAGAGTCCAAACCATCCAGAGAAAGGGTGGGTACGAGATGAGAACGGCTATGGGAATACTTATTGATGATCTCGAGCGCTTCCTCCAGCCGGTCTTCTTCTACACCAGCCATGATAGTAACATTGCCTTCTTTGAGCAGCCCGCCGGATGAGGTGAGCTTGGTTGAGGAAAAGCCACTGCGGGTAAGATGCTTGATGACGCCTGCAACATCGTCCAGGTTGATGATCGCAAGAATTAACTTCACGTTTTCAGCCTCCGTATTTTTCCTAATTATAAATATAACATAGACTGGT
>CALVWJ010000016.1 GCA_944366945.1 uncultured Clostridia bacterium | reverse complement strand
GTGGAAGCGGCAAGCAGATAGAACATCGCAAGCCCTTCGCCCGGGGAACCCGACGGCATGGGCGCTGCGCTGGGCAAAGCACTGCTTGAAGGCTCCGGCGAAGCGGACGCGTTCGCCCTGGGCACGGCGGCGCACCCGCAAAGCGGTAGCACCGCAACCAACAGCAACGCTAAAATGCAGCGCAAACAGGTCTCTCCTTTCTTATAAGGCCGGAGCGGCCGGCCTTCTCTTTCCAGAATTGCAGCGGGGCGCACGCTGGCGCCCCACACGTTTTGCTTAAGTTACCGGATGCATTCCTTGCCGCCCATATACATGCGCAGCGGTTCCGGGATGCGGATGCTTCCATCTTCCTGCAGGTTGTTTTCCAGGAACGCAATGAGCATGCGCGGAGGCGCCACGACCGTGTTGTTGAGCGTGTGCGCAAAGTAATTGCCCTTCTGCTTGTTTTTCACGCGGATGCCCAGCCTGCGCGCCTGCGCGTCGCCAAGGTTGGAGCAGCTGCCCACCTCAAAGTATTTCTGCTGCCGTGGCGACCACGCTTCCACGTCAATGCTCTTTACCTTGAGGTCTGCAAGGTCGCCGGAGCAGCACTCGATCGTGCGCACCGGAATATCCAGCGAGCGGAAAAAGTCCACCGAATTGTTCCAGAGCTTATCGAACCAGGCCGCGCTCTCCTCCGGCTTGCAGACGACGATCATCTCCTGCTTTTCGAACTGGTGGATGCGGTAAACGCCCCGCTCCTCGATGCCATGCGCACCAACCTCCTTGCGGAAGCAGGGCGAATAGCTGGTGAGCGTCTGCGGCAACTCATCCTCCGACAGGAAGGAGTCGATGAATTTGCCGATCATCGAATGCTCGCTCGTGCCGATTAAGTAAAGATCTTCGCCTTCGATTTTGTACATCATGTTGTCCATCTCGGCAAAGCTCATCACACCGCTGACTACGTTGCCGCGAATCATATAAGGCGGGATATAATAGGTAAACCCGCGGTCGATCATGAAATCGCGCGCGTAGGAAAGGATGGCGCTGTGTAGCCGCGCAATGTCCCCGCGCAGATAGTAAAACCCATTGCCGCTGGTTTTGCGTGCATTATCGAGATCGATGCCGTTGAGCCGCTCCATGATGTCCACATGGTAGGGAACCTCAAACGGCGGCACTACCGGCTCGCCAAAGCGGGCAATCTCCACGTTTTCGCTGTCATCCCGGCCGATCGGCACGCTGGGATCGATAATGTTGGGGATCACCATCATGCGTTCTTTGATCTGCCCTTCAAGCTCCGTTTCACGCGCTTCCAATGCAGCCATTTCATCTGCCATGGCAGAAACTTCCCGCTTGGCTGCCTCGGCCTGCTCGCGCTCACCGCGCGCCATCATGCCCCCGATCTGCTTGCTGATCACGTTGCGTTGGTTGCGCAGTGCATCGCAGCGGGTGTGCGCTTCACGCCATTGTGCATCGAGCGCCACAACCTCATCCACGAGAACGAGCTTTTCATCCTGGAATTTTTTGCGGATATTCTCCTTCACAAGCTCCGGATCCGTGCGGAGCAGCTTGATGTCAATCATATAGCCTCCTAAGCTGTTATTTCATTTTGCTTTACATCCGCTCCGGCGCTTCCAGGCCAAGCAGATACAGGCCATTGCGGATGGTAAGCCGCGCGGCATCCGTCAGCGCGAGCCGCGCTGCGCGCACGGCAGGATCGTCATCCATAATGCGATTGTCATAATAAAACTTGTTGAAGCTTGCGCAGACCTCGATGACCGCGCGCGCCACAAGATAGGGTTCATTCTTCTCCGCAGCCGCAACCACCGCTTCCGGGAATGCTGCAATCGCCTTCACAAGCGCCATTGCGGATGCATCCAACAGCGCCCCACAGTCCACCTCAGCAGACGGCGCACTGACGCCTGCCTTGCGCAGCACAGAGCAGCAGCGTGCATGGGTGTACTGCGCATAGGGGCCGGTTTCTCCATCAAAATTCAGCACCTTGGCCCAGGAGAAGGAGATATCCTTGATGCGGCTGTTATACAGCACGCCCCACACCACAGCGCCTACGCCAACCGCGCGCGCCGCAGCTTCCTTATCCGGAAGATCCGGACTCTTTTCCTTGATGATCTCAAGCGTTTTTTCCATGGAGGCATGTAGCACATCTTCCAGATACACCACATTGCCGTGCCGCGTGGAAAGGGTGCCTTCCTCCATGGATACCATGCCGAAGTTGACATGCTCCATATCCTTCACCCAGGTGCGCCCCATCAGCTCGAGCACCTTGAAAAACTGCTTGAAATGCAGGTTTTGCTGGTAGGCGACCACATAGAGGGATTTCACAAAGTCATACGTCTCTTTGCGGTAAATGGCAGCGGCAATGTCCCGCGTTGCATAGATCGTGCTGCCATCGCTCTTCAAAATAATGCAGGGTGGCATATCATACGCCGAAAGATCAACGATAAGCGCCCCTTTGTCGAGCTTTGCAACGCCGCTTTCCCGCAGCTCTTCGATCACAGCAGGCATTTTATCCTCATAGAAGCTCTCGCCGGCATAGCTGTCAAAATGGACGCCCAGCAGATCATATACCGCGCCCACTTCCTTGAGCGTAAGATCCTTCATGCGCTGCCAAAGGGAAACCGCCTCCGGATCGCCTTGCTCGATTTTATGGAACCAGGCCCGCGCCGCATCGTTGAGCGCGCTGTGCTTATCCGGGCTTGCAGCTTCCTCCTTTTCCGCCTCCTCGTGGAAACGGACGTAGAGCTTCACAAGTTCGCGCACGCTGGATTCTTCAATCGGCCTACCCTCGCCCCACTTTTTATAGGCGACGATCATCTTTCCAAACTGCGTGCCCCAATCGCCCAGGTGGTTGATGGCGATGGTATGATATCCCAGGAATTGATAGATCCTGTTGAGCGAATTGCCAATCGCAGTGCTGGGCAGATGGCCGATGTGGAACGGCTTTGCGATGTTGATGGAGGAAAACTCCACGCATACGTTTTTGCCGCCGCCTTGATCGGACGCGCCATAGCGCTCACGCTCCGTGAGCACGCGTTTTAAAACATCCGCAGCATAGCCGGCCTTATCCGCAAAGAAGTTAAGGTAGCCGCCCGCAGCCTCCGCGCGCGCAATGCCGGCCGGCAGTTTAAGCCGCGCGGCGAGGTCGGCAGCAATGGCCGGCGGCGCTTTGCGCAGCGTCTTGGCAAGCCGGAAGCACGGGAATGCGTAATCGCCCAGTTCCGGGTTGGGTGGGATTTCAAGATAGCCTGCAAGTTCTTCCTGCGCAAGGCCCGTCTGCTCTGCCAGAGCGCAAGCGAGTTTCATCCGATAATCCATGCGATGCTCCTCACATAATCTTTGGTTTATAACGATTTAGTATAGCATAATTTCGCGCTTTTTTACAAGGCGGTCCGCCTGGTTTTTGATTCTATCTCCGCTTGCGCAAAAATCGTGCGCACCTGCTCTGCTACCGCGCGCGCAAGCGCCGCGTGCCCTTCGGGGAGCAGGTGGGTGCCTTCCTCCGGGGAGGGTTGGGCATAGCGCGCCGCATCCAGGAAGTGCACGCCGGATGCCTGCGCCACCGCTTCGTATAACCCTGCAAAACGCAGCGACTCATCATGCGTAAAAAACGGCCCTTCCGGCACCGCGTTTTCACGAATCGTTACCGGGGAAACCAGCAGCACCCTGGGGCCATGGGGGAACACAGCCGTTGCGCCCGGAAAACGCAGGTTCGCCTCCTGCAAAAGCGCCACCAACTCCGCAGCGCCCCGCGCTGCGCCGGAAGCATCGGTGTACTTCAAATCATTCGTGCCCAGCATAAGGATTACAAGGTCGAAAGGCTTCCCTGCGCAAAGCGCATAGCCTAGCCCCGCTTTCCCGTTCCGGCAGGGCAGGTCGGGATCATCATACACAGTGGTTCTTCCGTTAAGTCCGTTTTCTTCCACCCGGAACCCAGTCCCAAGCAGCGCTGCAAGCCGGCCCGGCCAGCGAACCTCCTTCGGATAGCGCGCTCCCGAACCCGGCACGAACCCCCAGGTGTTGGAATCGCCATAGCAGAGGATCGTTTTCATCTTTGCGAATGCCCTTTCCTTTTTCTTTTCAAATGATTGTACCGCGCAAAAAGGCACCTGTAAACCAGATTACGTCCAAAATGTAAACAAACGCGGAATCCCCAGCCTTTCCTTTGCGCTTTGCGTTAGGGGATGCTATACTTTTCCCATGAAACAGAGACCGCTTACGATTTTTCTTTATGGTTTAAGCATAGCATGCTTCCTTGCAGGTTTGTTCCTTTTGATCCGGCAGTATGTGCTGCTTCCGGGCAAATACGAACCGCCTGTCTCCCCAACGCCTGCTCTAAGCCCTTCGCCCACGGTTACTATTACGCCCAGCGTTTCCGCAACGCCCGCGCCCACGCCATCGCCTACGCCCTATGTAAAGCCCATTCCAACGCGGATCTATTTTACAGAGGCGGAAGTCATGGCAGACATCGTCCCCGTTGGCATCATTGAAGAAGGTGAAGGGCAGGGCCAGATGGATACTGTAGACGATCCAGACCTTGCCGCCTGGTATGAGCCTGGCCCTGCGCCCGGCGAAGAAGGCAACGCCATTCTCAACGGCCACAAGAGCTGGCAGGGGAAGATCGGCCGTTTTTCCGTGCTGTGGGATATGGAAATTGGAGATGAAATCGCCATCGCGTTCGAAGATGGATCCGTGCAGTATTTTTACGCTGTATCCGTGGATTTCTATCCTTATGACAACGTGCCAAACGAGGTGATGGATCTTTCTGGGGAAAGCCGGGTCACGCTGATCACCTGCTATGGCGATTTTGATCATGCAGCCGGCACCTCGTCCGAACGCTGTGTGGTTGTGTGCCAATCCGCCGAGGCAATCGCCGCAAAACAGGCGGATTGATTCCCGATGGATGCATTTTCCATCCATATTTGCAGCGTTTTTATGCGTAAGAGCGGTTTCCGCCCCGTCGGCTAAGGGCAGAAACCGCTTTTTCATTACCGCTGCCGCAAAGCGCATGCGCGGGGTGTTCTTTCCCATGTGCAAAACCAGAGCCCGCTCGATGGCTGGGCTGGCGTCACGGGCTTTCGGCCGCATAAGGCGATTCCACGCTCTCTGCAGAGAAAAGTCGGCGGTGCCAAAAATGCAAAAAGCCCCTGCACGCTGCAAAAGGCTGTCTGCAATGTTCGTGTTGCCGTTATCCGCTTGCACAATGCAGGCCCCAAAGAAGGAGCTCCGTCTTTTCAAAGCGCAAAAACAGTACGCCCCGTTTTTCGGGGCGATACCGTTTTTGCTTATCTTATTTCTGGTTCTGCGCCTTATCCAAGGAGCGGCACAACCGTTTCATGGAAGAACTCGCGCGCCGTATCGGGCATCACGCTGTATACCTGCCCGTTCACAGAAACCGCAACGCCGCTGCAGCTGCACTGGCGCATGCAGAACGTAGCCTTGAAATCCACTTTATCATGCAGGCTCATTTCTTCAATCATCTGCTGAAACGCTTGAATCACATTATACGAGCCTTTCAAGTGGCAGGAACTACCGATACAAACGCTGACTTCTACCATATTCAGTTCTCCTCCTGTTTTGCACCATGGTAATGAACATGCAACAGCTCATGCACCCGGCCCTTCAAGATGCCATTGTAAAGGGTCATCATCAAGGGGTTTTCTTCCGAGCGTTTGATGTTGCAAAGCTTATCGGCCGAGTAGAGCCCCGCGCCGCGTTTTTCCTTCTCTGCGCTCGAAGCAAACGGTTGGCCGCCGCCGCTTATGCAGCCGCCCGGGCAGGCCATCACTTCGACGAAGTCAAAATGCTCGCCCGCTTTGATGCGCTCGATCAAATCGGAAGCGTTCTTCAAGCCGCTTACAACGCCGATGCGCACTTCCTTTTCGCCCACCATTACGCGCGCTTCCTTTACACCTTCCATGCCGCGCACGCCCGTATAGGCGATGGACATGAGCGCTGTGTTGCTCTTGTCGGAAGCCAGGCGGCGGAGCACGGCTTCCGTTACGCCACCGGTCACGCCGAAGATCACGCCTGCACCGGTCATCGTGCCAAACGGCATATCCACAGCTTCCGGGTCAATATCGCGGAACATGATGCCGGATTCCTTGATCATGCGCACAAGCTCCTGGGTGGTAAGCACATAGTCCACATCCTGCTTGCCGTCCACTTTGAACTCATCGCGCACCGCTTCAAACTTCTTCGCCGTGCAAGGCATAACCGCCACATGTACGCTCTTGCGGCTGGAATTGCGACTGTTTTCCCGAATCACGGCAGCAAACATCTGCATGGGCGATTTGCATGTTGAAACATGCGGCATGAGCTCAGGATATTTGTTTTCGCAATAGCGCACCCAAGCCGGGCAGCACGAGGAGAACAGCGGCATCTCTTCCTTGCCATCTGCAATGCGCTTTGCAAGCTCGTTGGATTCTTCAAGCACGGTCAAGTCAGCGCTCGTGGAAGTATCGTAGACCTCGTCGAATCCCATGCGCCGCAGCGCCGCAACGATCTTACCCATGGCATTTTCGCCCGGTGTGAGGCCCAGCTCCTTGCCCAGCGCTACGCGCACAGCAGGCGCAACCTGTACTGTCACTTTGGTCTTCGGGTCATCCAATGCCTTCCAGACCTTGGAAATATCGTTCTTCACAAGAATTGCGCCGGTCGGGCAGGCTGCGATGCACTGGCCGCAGCCCACACAGGGGGATTCGGCAATGGGCACATCAAACGCGGTGCTGATGGTCATCTTGGAGCCGCGATGCGCAAAATCGATCGCGCCCACGTTCTGCACCTCGTTGCACATGCGCACGCAGTCGCCGCACAGGATGCACTTATGCTGGTCGCGCACAATGCTCACAGAAGAATCATCAATCAGCGGCTTCTCCGCAGTGTTCGGGAAGCGGACATCGTTGATGTCAAAGCGCATGGCAAGATCCTGGAGCTTGCAGGTACCATTGTTATCGCAGGTTGTGCAATCCCGGCAATGATGCGCAAGCAGGAGCTCAAGAATCATCTTGCGGTATTTGCGCAGCCGCTCCGTGTTGGTGCGGATCTGCATGCCAGCCTTGGGTGGCGTAGAGCATGCTGCGTCCAGCCCACCCCACTGGTTTTCCACCATGCACATGCGGCATGCGCCATAGATGGAAAGCTCAGAATGGTAGCAGAAGGTGGGCATTTTTATGCCGACTTTGCGGATGAGCTCCAGCAGGTTCTTCTCCCCATTGATCTCCACGGGGATCCCGTCTATCGTCATGAATTCCTTTTTTACCATGGCCATAATATCAGTCCTCCTTGATGGCGTGGAACGGGCAGGTTCCAATGCATGCGCCACACTTGATGCACTTCTCCGGATCAATCACAAACGGCTGTTTCAGCGTGCCGCTGATAGCGCCAACCGGGCAAATGCGGGAGCACTTGGAGCAGCCTTTGCACAGCGCGGGATCGATATGGATGCGGCGAAGTTTCGCACACGCGCCTGCCGGGCAGCGTTTCTCGCGGATGTGCGCTTCATATTCATCCCGGAAATACTTGATTGTGCTCACAACCGGCCCTGCGGCAGTTTTGCCCAAACCGCAGAGGGCGGTATTGGTTATCGTATCCGCCAGCTCAAGCAGAAGGTCAATATCCCCTTCGCGGCCCTTGCCAGCCACAATGCGCTCAAGAATTTCCAGCATACGCCGGGTGCCCTCACGGCACGGCACGCATTTTCCGCAGGATTCATTCTGCGTAAAGTTCATAAAGAAGCGTGCAACCTCCACCATGCAGGTGTGGCTATCCATCACGACGAGGCCGCCGGAGCCGATCATCGCGCCTACCTTCTTCAAAGAATCAAAGTCGAGCGGGAGATCCAATTCTGCCGACGTCAAGCACCCGCCCGACGGTCCGCCAATCTGCACCGCCTTGAAATCTGCACCGCCGCGCATGCCGCCGCCGATGTCAAAGATAACCTCGCGCAGCGTCGTGCCCATTGGAACTTCGATCAAGCCAGTGTTTACAATGTTGCCCGTGAGGGCAAACGCCTTTGTGCCGGGGCTCGTTTCCGTGCCAATCTTACGGTATTCCTCTGCACCGGCCTTGATGATCGTCGGTACGTTTGCAAAGGTTTCCACATTGTTGAGCACGGTCGGCTTATCAAACAGGCCATGTTCCACCGTGCGGGGCGGCTTGACGCGCGGCATGCCGCGTTTGCCTTCGATGGATGCTGTCAACGCGCTGCCTTCACCGCATACGAAAGCGCCCGCGCCCTGGTTGATATGGATGTTGAAATTAAAGCCGCTGCCAAGGATATTCTCCCCCAACAGGCCCAGCTTTTTGGCCTGCGCAATGGCGTTGCTGAGACGAGCGACTGCCATCGGATACTCTGCACGGACGTAGATATATCCATCTTCGGCGCCAACCGCAACACCCGCGATCATCATGCCTTCAATCATGCGGTGCGGATCGCCTTCCATGATGGAACGGTCCATAAACGCGCCGGGGTCGCCTTCATCGCCGTTGCATACAACGTATTTTGGCGTTGCCTTCTGGCGGGCAACCTGGGTCCACTTCCGCCCGGTGGGGAATCCTCCGCCGCCGCGGCCGCGCAGCCCGGAATCGGAGATCTGCGTGATGATCTCGTCGCTGCTCATATCGAAAAGGGCCTTTTCAAAAGCCTCGTAGCCACCGATGGAGATATATTCATAAATGGAATCCGCGTCAATATGGCCGCAGTGTTCCAGCACTTTGCGGGTCTGCTTTTGATAGAACGGGATCTCCTCCTGCTTCTCATAGATCTTCCCATTCTGCCGGTAGGCCAGGCGCTCCACAATCTCGCCTTTTGCCATGGTGCGTTCCACGATCTCATCCACATCCGCAAGGCTCACTTTGGTGTAGAGCCAGCCTTGAGGCTCAATGCGCACCAGAGGACCCATTTCGCAGAAGCCATGGCAGCCGCTCTTCTTGAGGCCCACTACGTCCTCATGAGGATCCATTGCAAGTTCCACCTCGCAGGGGATACCCTTTGCTTCCATCTTTTGCTTCAGTGCGGCATAAATATCCAAAGAACCGCCCGAGACGCAGCCTGTACCTGCGCAAACCAGGATCTTCCTGCTTTCCGCCTTCGCTGCACGCATGCACGCTTCCCGAAGCGATTGAAGCTCTTGCCTTGTCGCGATCATGCCTCTTCCCTCCTCAGCGTCTCAATCAGCTCCACGGCCTTATCCGGCGTCATGGAAGGGTGCACCTTCCCGTTCACCGTAAGCGCAGGCGCAAGGCCACAAGCGCCCAGGCAGGACACCGTTTCCACGGTAAACATCTGATCATCCGTGGTTTTCCGGCCTTCTGCAAGCCCAAGCTCGCTACGCAGTTTTTCCAGAATCGGGATCGATTTGCGTACATGGCAGGCGGTGCCGTCGCACACCTTGATCACATATTTGCCCTTGGGTTCAAGCGAAAAGTTCTCATAGAACGTGGCAACGCCATAAATGTGCGCCTCGCTTAGCCCCATCTTTTGGGACAGGTAAGGGAATACCTCACGCGGCAGGTATGCATATTCTTCCTGCACAGCTTGCAGCACGGCGATCATGCTCCGCTCTTCCGTTCCGCACCGAGCTAGAATCGCATCAGTCTTCTGGTACAGTTCTTGGGTGTTCATGTCTGTCTCCTTCTTCTTGCATGGTGACCTTACGGTCAAATTGTTTTAAAAATAGCTTACCTTGATCTTTTTCCCCATCTTCTTCAAGCATTCCGAAAGCTCCTCAATGAGGCGCATTTTGATGTTAAAGCCGATGGGCAGGTTTGGATTCTGGTGCGCCGGATTTACAGCACGGCCCACATAGAAGTTGATATCCGTTGCCTCTTCAAACAGCATCCGCGCAATGCTGGATGCACCGTCCTTTTTATAGCTCCAATCCGTATAGCGCTCGTTGTCCTTTAAATAATCCCGCGCATATTCTAGCACACGGCTCATGGTAATAACACCCTCCGTTACAAGGTCCACGCCTTTGATCTTGGCCGTCGGCGGAATCTCGGGATCGATATAGGTGGGCATGGAAACATCGAGCGGCTCATGCAGGAATTCCGCTGCGAGCGTTGATGTCGTGCCGCCGCAGACAATATGCTTTCCCTCCTTGGAGAAAAACAGCGCCATCATCTTGTTCACATCCTTGGGATCTGCGGGTGGGCCGATCAAGAGGTTCATGGGCTGGCGTCGGCGGATCTTCACGGTGCAGGCGGAAGTATCATCCCCCGGCTCTCCGCCATATAGGCGGCTGCACTCATTTACCAGCATGGCACTAAGCGTTTTTGCGGTAAACGCGGGATCATAGATGGTTTCCATGAACTCAACAATCTGCTCGCGCTGCCAGCCAAAGTTGAGCGATTGCCCTACGCCAGCATGGATCGCGCCATCGCTCATGGCGATAAACGCATCCCCTTCCTTCAGCTTGAGTTTAGTTTTATAGATTGCCTTGCCGTCGATCATCTCGCAGATCTCGGGATAATCCACGTGCTTGCCATCCCGCAGCAGGATCACATGCGGGTTATCATACTGGATAATCTCTGCCTCGAGATTGTTCCCCGCAATGCGGATGATCGTGAATGTGGAATAAGCGACCTTGCGCACTTCGCAGACCGGAAGCGTTGCGGCAATCGTAGAAACGCAATCCTCAATGGTCATGTCGTTGGCCATCATGGTAGAGATAATCTTCGCTGTAAGCGTAGAAAGGATATTCGCCTTTACGCCGCTTCCCAGGCCATCGGCCAGCACGACAACCGTTGCATTATCCCCCTGCTCCACGATCTCCACATGATCGCCGCAAAGCTGCTCGCCCGTTTTGTTTAAGCATACATATCCAATATCCGTGCAGAGGCTATTCATGGCTGAGCGACTCCTTGAGCTTTGTGAGGGCGATCTTCGTCTCCGCCGTCGTCTCGCCCAAGAGGGATGCGATTTCCTGCACGGCGCGCATCTGCTTTTCAATGACCTTATCCGTAATCTCCATGGTAGTGCGGCTCATAGCCTCGCGGTTTTCCCGCTCCTTGGCCTCGGCGGTAACATCGCGCATGATGCAGATAAGGATATGGTAGCTCTTGTCGTAAATGACGGTCTGTTCTACATAGCGTTGGTATTCCGCGAGGTACACAGGCTTATTGTATACGTTGTGCCCGCTTGCATAGGTATCCATAAACACGAGCGGGTCAAGAATCCGCACGACCTGGTCGCCCAAGACGTTGCGCGCATCGCGGATATTCATAAGCTTGCACGCCGCATCGTTGATCTGCTGCACCTCAAAGGATTCGTTGAGCACGATGATTGCGTTTGGCGTATTGCTGATGATGTTATCCGAGAAGGATTCGGCTTTATCCTTCAAGTAGGGCAGGCACATGTTGAGATCCGCCTTGCCCTGTAGGACGGCCACTGCCTTGTCGCGGCAGGTATTGTAGCCGCAGCTGCCGCAGTTGAGCTCCTGCTCGGGCCTGGTTTTGCCCATCTGCTTGAGCACCGCCTCGATGGCCGCGCTGCCGAAATTGGCCTGCGGCACGCTCAAGTATTTGAAGTTCTTTTTGAGTGCCGCGGGCTCGGGCTGCTCCACCGGGAAATCCCGTTTCCCGGCGTAAGCATTTACTGCAAGGTAATCACTTACGGGCATGCGGTGGTTTTTATCCATAGCGGGGCCGCCCACGCAGCTGCCGACGCAAACGGACATTTCAATAAAGCATTTATGCACTTTTCCCTTTAGGATATCCTCCAGGGTGTTCATGCAGTTTTCTACGCCGTCGATGGCAAGGTAGGTATAATCCGGGTTATCCGCCGCCATGGAGCGGAGTACGCCGCCAGTTGTTGGGAACAACCGCGCGCGGCTCTCCTCGTTGCGCTCTGGATCCGGGGCAATGAGCACGCCCGCTTCCTTGAGCCAGCCTGCAAGCTCTTCAAAGGTAAGCACGCAGTCCACCAGCTCGGGGCAGCCTGCCGCCTCATCCTTTTTCGCGATGCATGGGCCAATGAACACGGTTTTTGCCCCAGGATAGCGGCGCTTCAACTCCTTGCAGTGCGCCTGCATGGGGGAAAGCACATGCGCAAGATAGGGCAGCGCATCCGGGTAATGCTTCTGGATGAGCAGGTTCACGCTGTGGCAGCAGGAAGAAATAATTACATCCTTCTCACCGGAATCCACTATGCGGTCATATTCACGCTTTACGATGGTTGCGCCTATCGCCGTCTCTTCCGCGCCCGCAAAACCGAGCGCCTTGAGCGCGCTTTCCATGGAGCCAATGGCCGCCCCGTCGAAATTCGCGACAAACGAAGGGGCAACGCTCGCATAGACCGGAGCGCCCGATGCGATAAGCTCCTTTGCAACAGGCACATCGTTGCGGATTTCCTTTGCGCCTTGCGGGCAAGCTACAAAGCAATGACCGCAAAGGATGCATTCCTCCGGCACGATGTTTGCTTGATCATCCGAAAAGCGGATAGACTTCACCGGGCAGTTACGAATACATTTGTAGCAGTTTTTGCAATTGGACTGTTTAAGCCGCAAGCATTGTGTCATGCAAATTCCCTCCTGTGTTCGGTCATGCTGCGCAGCGTATGGTTTCTTGCATCATTCATTTTCCTTCCGTATCCATGCGGGCATGCTGCAATGCCAGCGGAACTATTCCCGTTCAGCCAATTTCTGGGCAAGCCGTTTGGAAAGGACAGCCAGCGAAACGGCAATATCCTCGTTTTGCACCAGCACGTTTTCTGGAACCGAAAGATTCACCGGCGCAAAGTTCCATATACCCCGCACGCCGCTCTCCACCAGCGCATCGCATACCTGCTGCGCTTCCTCTGCCGGCACTGCGATGATCCCAATGCGAATCTGCATGCGTCCGCAGAGCTCTTTCAGCCTTTCCGCAGGGAATACAGGCTTGCCATGGATGTTCTGGCCGGCGAGGGCCGCATCCCGGTCAAACGCAGCCATCAGTTCGATCCCGTATGCAGCGAATCCCCCATATCCGAGGAGTGCCCGGCCCAAATCGCCCGCCCCGACGATGACAGCGCTTGTTACATCATCGTAGCCCAGGAACCGTTCCAGATCCGCGATGAGGCGATCTGCATCATACCCCACCTTTGGCCTGCCGCCGGAGCTGACGAGCGCAAGGTCCTTGCGGACTTGCACATCCCCAAGCCCCAGGGCATCCGCGATGGCGGTTGCCGAGATGTTCGCCGCCCCCGTGCGGGGCATGGATTTCAAAAAGTTAAGGTACTGGGGCAGGCGTTGCAGCGTTTGCTTGGAAACGGACTGCACGCTCATGTCCTTACGCCTCCTTGCCTTTGATGTATGCGTCCATGGCAGCCGCAGCCGCTTTGCCCGCGCCCATGGCAGAGATTACGGTTGCAGCGCCCGTCACTGCATCGCCGCCGGCATAAACGCCCGTGCGGCTGGTAGCGCCTGTGGCTTCTTCCACAACGATGCCGCCCTTGCGGTTGACCTCAAGCCCGCGCGTTGTGGATTTGATGAGCGGGTTCGGGCTCGTGCCGATTGCGATGACCACGGTGTCCACATCCAGCGTAAACTCGCTGCCGGGGATGGGCACCGGGCGGCGGCGGCCCTTTTCATCCGGCTCGCCCAGCTCCATGCGGATGCATTTCATGCCGGTCACAAAGCCGTTCTTCGGATCGCGCTTATCTGCGGGATTCTCATAGCCCAAAATCTCAACGGGGTTGTTGAGGAGCTTGAATTCGATGCCCTCTTCCATCGCATGCTCCACTTCCTCGCGCCGCGCGGGGAGTTCTTCCAGCGAGCGGCGGTATACGATGTAAACCTTCTCCGCGCCGAGGCGAAGCGCCGTGCGCGCTGCGTCCATCGCAACGTTGCCGCCGCCAACCACCGCTACCTTGCCGCCCTTCATGATCGGCGTTACGGGATCGTCGCGGTATGCCTTCATAAGGTTGCTGCGGGTTAGGAACTCGTTTGCCGAATAAACGCCCTTATATGACTCGCCGGGGATGCCCATAAAGTTGGGAAGCCCCGCGCCGGATCCGACGAACACGGCCTCGTATCCCTGCTCAAACAGCTCGTCGATGGTGAGCGTTTTGCCGATGACGATGTTGGTTTCCACATCAACGCCCATCGCAGAAAGCGTATCCACTTCCTTCTGCACGATGGCCTTGGGAAGACGGAATTCCGGAATGCCGTAAACGAGCACGCCGCCAGCGGTATGCAGCGCTTCAAACACAGTAACCTGGTAGCCCTTTTTCGCAAGGTCACCCGCGCAGGTCAGCCCCGCTGGGCCAGAACCCACGATCGCGACGCGGTGCCCGTTTGCCGGTTCCGTTTCCGGCACATCGCCGCTGTGCGCGTTATGCCAATCCGCCACGAAGCGCTCCAGCCGCCCGATGCCAACGGGTTCACCCTTGATGCCGCGCACACACTTGGATTCGCACTGGGTCTCCTGCGGGCAGACGCGACCGCAGACCGCAGGCAGGGATGATGTTTTGCTGATGATATGGTAAGCGCCTTCAAAATCGCCTTCCTTAATTTTCTCGATGAATTCGGGAATGTGGATGTTCACCGGGCACCCGGAAACGCACGGCATGTTCTTGCAGTTCAAGCAGCGCAGCGCCTCGTCCAGCGCCGTTTCTTCGCTATAGCCAAGGGCGACTTCTTCGAAATTATGCGCCCGAACCTCCGGTTCCTGGGAGGGCATGGGATTCTTTTTTAGGCTCATGTTGGGCTTGGTCATGGTTAGTTTTCCTCCTTCCGGAGCAGGTTGCAGGTTTCTTCATAGGCATGCCGCTCAAAATCCCGATACATCGCGCCGCGGGACATCGCTTCATCGAAATCCACCTCGTAGCCGTTGAAATCCGGCCCATCCACGCAGGCAAACTTGGTGATCTTCTCCCCGTTGCGGTGGAGCGTAAGCCGGCAGCCGCCGCACATGCCCGTGCCGTCGATCATAATGGGGTTCATGGAAACCACGCAGGGAATGCCCGTGGGTTTCACGGCCGCAACCACGAATTTCATCATGATAAGGGGCCCGATGGCAATCACTTCATCAAATGTTTCGCCCGCAGCGAACATCTCCTCAAGCGGCACGCACACATTGCCCTTTCGGCCATAGGAACCATCGTCCGTCATCACGTAGAGCTTTTCGGACGCAGCGCGGAATTCGTCCTCCAAAATAAGCAGGTCTTTGGAGCGGAATCCGATCACGGACGTTACCTTGCAGCCTTCTTTGTGCAGCTTCTTCGCGATGGGAAGCGCGATTGCGCAGCCCACGCCGCCGCCTACGATGCAGACCTTTTTCAAGCCTTCGGTATGCGTTGCAACGCCGAGCGGTCCCACGAAATCCTGAATGAACTCACCCTCGTTTTTATGGTTCAGCTGCTCTGTTGTGGCGCCCACAATCTGGAAGATGATTGCAACGGTGCCCTTTTCGCGGTCGTAATCTGCAATGGTCAGCGGGATGCGCTCGCCGGCTTCATCCACGCGCAAAATGATAAATTGGCCCGGCTCCGCTTTTTTTGCAACAAGCGGCGCTTCGATTTCCATACGCGTTACGGTGGGATTGAGGATCTGTTTTTGAACGATGCGGTACATATCCTTCCTTCTTTCCTTTAGATTAAATAATGAAGTTTCTTGTTCCATACCTCGGGCAGAAAAACCGCGCCGCCCGATCTGCAAGCGTTTGCGCACGCTGCGCGTGTGCTCAAGAAAACGCCTTATTTGTCGATCTTATTTTAACAGGCAGCCCCTGCAAGGGTCAATATAAAACGGGCATATCGATATGTTTTTATCGATATGCCCACTACTGTTTTTGCCTAGCGCCCCGGAAACGCGACTTCGTTGCGCGCCACATAAAGCTCATTGATAAACCGCTGCTCCAGCTGGCTCATGGCATAGCCCGCAGGGTAGATCAGCACATCCCGGCTGCGCCCTTCCCCGCTGCGGCTTGCTCGCTGCACAAGGCCATAGCGCGCCAGCATATCCCGCGGGATAGGGGTTGCCCACATGTAGGCAGATGGGATGTGCTCCAGCAGTTCAAACTGGTTTGCGCGATCATAAATGCGAACCTGCCGCATCATGCGCGCTGCAGCCGTTTTATGCTGCCGCCGCTCATGCGTTGGCAGGTACGGCGCGTCCGCATCATCGTTAACAAGCTCAACGCAATCCGAAAGCTCATCCGGCAGGATGGTGCGTTTCTGGGCCAGCGGATGCTTGGAAGAAAGCGTAACAAGGCAATCCGCTTCCCAAATGGGTTCGCTTTTTAGCTCGCGCTCATCAAGCGCGCGCATGAAATAGTTTTCATACAGCAGCCTGTAGCGCACTACCCCGAGATTAAACTGGCCTTCCGCCACCTGGGCGATGGTTTCAAGCGCGCCCGTTTCCTGCACGTTGACGTCCATTTCAAGCTCAGGATCGAGCGAGGCTACAAAGCGCGTGACCGCCCTTGCAATGTAACTTACCCGCGGCACGGAAACGCCAAAGTTCTGTCGCGTTTCCATGCGAGGCTGATTGAGCGCCTCCACCTTCTCCATCTGCGTTAAGATGCGCTTTGCATAAACCAGGAATTCCGCGCCCTTCTCCGTGGGCACCATGCCCTTGGAAGTGCGGCGGAAAATGGGGATGCCCAGCGTATCCTCCAGCTCCTTGATCGCCTTGCTCAAGTTTGGCTGCGCCATGTAAAGGTTGTCCGCTGCCTGGGTGATGGAGCCTGTCCGCTCCACCTCCACGGCATATTTGAAATGCTGCGTATTCACTGCATACCCTCCGCAGTTTGATTCGCTCATTATATGGATTTAGTTATGATGTTATAGTAATCATTATATATCGTGTTTGTCAATGGCCCTTTTCCTTGAATTTTCATGCAAACCCTTTGACAATACGCGCGGAATCATATATCATTCCGTAAAAGTGTAATTCCGCGCCTTAGGGCGCTTTGGGAGGATGATTGAAAATGCAAACCGGCACCAAATGCGTACAGAGCGGTTATACGCCAGGGAATGGCGAACCGCGGCAAATCCCCATTATCCAGAGCACGACCTTCAAATATGACACCAGCGAAGCCATGGGCAAGCTGTTCGACCTTGAGGCCGAAGGGTATTTTTATACCCGCCTGCAAAACCCCACCAACGACGCTGTCGCCGCGAAGATCTGCGCACTGGAGGGCGGCTCCGCCGCCATGCTGACTTCCTCCGGCCAGGCCGCCAGCTTTTACAGCGTGTTCAACATCGCCTCTTGCGGCGACCATGTGGTTTCCTCCGCCTCAATTTATGGCGGGACCTACAACCTGTTTGCTGTGACGATGAAGCGCATGGGCGTCGAATTCACATTTGTTTCGCCGGACTGCAGCGAAGAGGAGCTCGACGCTGCCTTCCGCCCCAACACCAAGGCTGTTTTCGGCGAAACCATCGCAAACCCCGCGCTTACGGTGCTCGATCTTGAAAAATTCGCATCCGCCGCGCACCGCCACGGCGTGCCGCTGATTGTGGACAACACGTTCGCAACGCCCATCCACTGCCGCCCGTTCGAGTGGGGTGCGGACATCGTAACGCATTCCACCACCAAATACATGGACGGCCATGGCGCCGGCGTAGGCGGCTGCATCGTGGATTCCGGCAAGTTCGACTGGACGAAGCACCCCGAAAAGTTCCCCGGCCTTTGCACGCCGGATGAAAGCTACCACGGCGTAACCTACACTGAGCGCTTCGGCCTTGGCGGCGCCTATATCACAAAGGCCACGGCGCAGCTGATGCGCGACTTCGGCTCCATCCAGTCCCCGCAGAATGCGTTCCTGCTCAACCTCGGGCTCGAAAGCCTGCATGTGCGCATGAAGCGCCACGCAGAAAACGGGCAGGCCATTGCGGAGTTCCTGCAAAGCCACCCGATGGTTTGCTGGGTGCGCTTCCCCGGGCTCCCTGGGGATCCCTATCACGCGCTGGCGCAAAAATACCTTCCCAACGGCGTGTGCGGCGTTGTAAGCTTCGGCGTAAAGGGCGGGCGCCCGGCCGCAGAATCGTTCATGAAGCGCCTTAAGATCGCCGCCATCGAAACCCACGTTGCGGATGCGCGCACCTGCTGCCTGCACCCTGCAAGCGCCACCCACCGGCAGATGAACGATGCGGAGCTTGCAGCCGCGGGCGTATCTCCGGATCTTGTGCGCTATTCCTGCGGCCTTGAGGACGCAGCGGATCTCATCGCGGATCTTGACCAGGCGCTTCGCGGCGCATAACGCAGGGAGGCGCCCATGCCCATCAAAATCCCCAATGAGCTGCCGGCGGTAAAAACGCTCACGGAAGAAAACATCTTCGTGATGACCGAAACGCGCGCCATCACGCAGGATATCCGCCCGCTCAAGCTCTTGATCCTCAACCTAATGCCCACCAAGATCGACACGGAGACGCAGCTTTCCCGCCTGCTCGGGAACTCGCCGCTGCAGGTGGAGATCGAGCTCATGCACACCCGCACCCATGTTTCCCGCCACACGGCGGAGGAGCATATGCTGGCGTTTTACCAGACGTTTGAAGATGTGCGCGCGCGCAATTTCGACGGCATGATCATCACGGGCGCACCCGTGGAAAACCTGCCGTTTGAAGCGGTGGAATACTGGGATGAGCTGTGCGAGATCATGGAGTGGAGCAAAACGCATGTACACAGCACGTTCCATATCTGCTGGGGCGCGCAGGCTGCGCTGTATTACCATTTCGGCATTCCGAAGCACCCCCTGCCGCAGAAGCTCTTCGGCGTGTTCGAGCACCACGTGGAATATAAGCCTTCCATCCTCTTCCGTGGATTTGACGACGTGTTCCTCGTGCCGCACTCCCGGCATACGACGATCCTGCGTGAAGACGTGGAAGCCGTGCCGGCGCTCAACATCCTTGCCTCCTCCGATGAAGCGGGCCTTTATGCGATTTCAGCCAAAGCGGGCAACCAGTTTTTCATCACCGGCCATTCGGAATACGATGCCCGCACGCTGGAAAAGGAGTACCTGCGCGATAAGGCGCAAGGGCTTCCCATCGCGGTGCCGAAAAACTATTATCCCAACGATGATGATACCCGCGCCCCGCGCATGATGTGGCGCGCGCATGCCAATCTGCTCTACACCAACTGGTTGAACTATTTCGTTTACCAGACTACGCCCTACGATATCCGGCGTATCGGCGAAGGAAAATGAAAGTTGCAACAAAAGGATGCCGCGTTCTAGGATGCGGCATCCTTTTTTCGTTTCGAGCGTTTTTGAAAAAGTCGGATTCTGCTGCGCTTTTCCCATGGACCCCGGCGGCGCTCAACGCATTGCTTGCAAGCGTCCGGGAGCGCACGGCAAGGATTTCCGGTATAACCTCCTACCATGCGCGCTTCTGCGCACAAAAAAACGTCTTAATCACCTTGGATATGATTTGTGCTCGGCGGTGTTCCTTTTGCTCGGCGCATAGGCTTCACTTCTCAAAAGCTTTTCCGCGCGTCCGCAAAGGCGCTGAGAATCAGTTCGCAAGGCTTTTACCCATACCGCAAATGCAAGGGAAGCATCTGCCTTTTAAAAAACGCTGACGCGGCATTTTTCCCGAATACGCAGGCGCGTCGAAAAGCACTTGGGTTGAGGCCTTCAAGCGCCACTGCCCCAAAGGGTACAATCGAATTGGCCGGGTAAAGCGCAGTGCCCCAAAGGCGAGCATCCCCCCCTCTGAGGAATGGTAAATCGGCAAGCCCTTGTGCAGCAGTAGGTTCGTTTAAGGTCTCTTTGCCGCGCCAAAGGCACAAGCTGGCTATTTCGGCTTTGGGCAAACTGAGAAGTGCCGCGGCGTAAGCCGCGGCAGTTTCATTGGATATTGGGGAGTTATTCGATCTCAAGCCGCCTTGCAGCGGGCACGACCTCTTCCTTCTTGGGCAGAATCAGCTTCAAAACGCCGTCCTGGTAGCTGGCCTTGATGGCAGATACGTCGATGCCGCTCACATCAAAGCTCCGGCTGAAAGCGCCATACGAGCGTTCACGCCGCACATAGTTGCCCTTCTTGTCCTTTTCGTCGCTCTCGTATTTGCGTTCCGCCTGGATGGTCAGATAATTGTCATCCAGTTCGATGTTGATGTCCTCTTTCTTAAAGCCCGGCAGGTCGGCCTCCAGCTCGTATTCCTTGCCGGTATCCTTGATGTCCGTTTTAAACTCCGCTAAACCATTGGTTTTAAAGAATTCCCGCTCAAAGTTTTCAAATGCTTTGAAGGGGTCATAGCTCATTGCGCTGTTTTTGCGTTCATATGGTGTAAGTCCAAACATACTTGATTCCTCCTTACCGAATCTTCCCTTATACTTTCCAAATCCATATTCCGTTTATGCAGCCGGTTGCGCACCCCGCTGCACCTGCGCCGCTTCCTCAAAGCAATACATTGGAACCACCTTCTCTTTTTATATCCCGGCACCCGCTTGGGCGCCTCTCTTTCTTTTGATGGCTTTATCATACAACAGGATTGTTGCAGAAAAAGAGAGGAATTGTAATGGAATTGCAAACTTTAGCACTCACGGATTTCGAGTGCTAATCCGGTTATAATTTACATGATTGCAGCGCCCTGTTTCCTGTTTTTATGCGGCGCCATGAGGGATCCGCCCGAAAAATCGGCTTATTCCTCAACTTGTCGGCGCGCAGCGCCGCAATGCACCGTGCCAAAGCCAGCGCTCTGCTGCATCCAATTTGCCCGCATTGTTTGGGGTGCAAGTTTGGTGGCAGCCGTACTGAAACGGCAAAAAGCATCCGGCTTTCTTTGAGGATTTTGACCACACTCCAAGAGGCTTCCGTCGAATTGGATGACACAAGGCGAATTGCCCAAAAGGGCAAACGCCGGCTCACCAAATAGAGTACGCCAAATCCATAAAAAAGCCTTGCGCAGTAAGGCTCTCAAACTGTGCTCCCGGCAAAGGGGAGACTCGAAATTTCGCAAAAGCTGCGATTGCTATTTGGGGGCGCCAAAACGGCAAGAGCGCCCCGCTTGCGCGGGACGCCCTGCCGTCAAAGAAGGTATCAGAAATCGACCTTGGTATCATAGAAGCAGCACTTGAGCAGCTTCTCCATGGTCTTAGGATCAATGCTGCGGGGGTTGGAGCCGGTGCAGGCATCGCCAACGGCAAGCTCAGCAACCTTGGGCAGTTTCTCGAGGAATTCCGCCTCATTGATGATGCCGCCCTCATAATCCTTGATGCAGGTAGGAATATCCAGTTGCTTGTTCAAGTTCTGGATGTGGGCGATCAGCGCATCGGTGAGCTCCTCATCCGTGTTGCCCGCAAGGTGCAGGAACTTCGCGATCTCAGCATAGCGCTTGGCAGCCTCGGGCTCCTTGGCGTTGTACTTGATGACCTTGGGCAGATACATGGCGTTGGCGCAGCCATGCACGATGTGGCCTCCAGAATAGGCAGCGCCGGTCTTGTGCGCCATGGAGTGCACGATGCCCAGCAGCGCGTTGGAGAACGCCATGCCGGCAAGGCACTGCGCGTTGTGCATCCGGTCGCGGGCTGCCATATCGCCATTATAGGAAGCAACGAGGTCTTCGCTGATCATCTTGATGGCATGCAGCGCGAGCGGGTCGGTGTAATCGCAATGCAACGTGGATACATAGGCCTCGATCGCATGCGTCATGGCATCCATGCCGGTGTGTGCAGTCAGCTTCTTGGGCATGGTTTCCGCAAGCTCCGGATCAACGATCGCCACATCCGGCGTGATGTTGAAGTCTGCGAGCGGGTATTTGACGCCCTTTGCATAATCGGTGATAACGGAGAACGCAGTCACCTCGGTCGCCGTGCCGGAAGTGGACGGGATCGCGCAGAAATGCGCCTTGGTGCGCAGCGTCGGGAAGTTGAACGGGATGCAGAGCGCTTCGAACGTGGTGTCCGGATACTCATAGAACGCCCACATGGCCTTTGCCGCATCGATCGGGGAACCGCCGCCGATTGCAACGATCCAATCCGGCTGGAATTTGCGCATGGCCTCTGCGCCCTTCATAACGGTTTCAACGGAAGGATCGGGCTCAACGCCTTCGAATACCGTAACTTCCATGCCCGCTTCCTTCAAGTTGTTGCATACCTTATCCAGGAAGCCGAAGCGCTTCATGGAGCCGCCGCCAACGACCACGATGGCCTTCTTGCCCTTGAGCGTTTTGAGCGCATCCAGCGCGCCCTTTCCATGATAAAGATCCCGGGGAAGTGTAAACCGTGCCATATTTCTGAAACCTCCTTAAATAAATGTTAGCTTATTCTGTGCGGCGCCCGCCGCAGCCCTTGCTTAGGGTTTGCTCTTTGTTCTGACATTATTTTAGCAATCTTGCCGAAAAAAGGAAATATAAAAGCCGCATATTGATATTTCAATATCGATATGAAAAGTATCGAATAATTGTGTCTTCCTTATGCCATTTCTGGAAACGTTTCCAGTTTTTCTGTTGTTTCCGTTGCAGACCCCATGGAAAAACGCCGGTTTTCCGCTTGTTTCATCCATTTTAAAGCATATTTGATTTTGCATATGTACATTCCATTTTCCATATTTTACCGCATATTAAACGCAATACTTTGCATGATTTGCGCGCTGCGTGCAAATATGCTAGGATATGCAAGGAATGTTTTAAAATGTTAAAAGGAACGGAACAATGAAACGGCTTTTATGTTACATGAAGGGATATGGCAAGGAGAGCGTGCTGGGGCCGCTGTTCAAGCTGCTGGAAGCCTCATTTGAACTGCTTGTGCCGCTTGTGATGGCAGCGATCATCGATACGGGCGTTGCCAACGGGGATCGCGGCTATATCCTGCGCATGGGTGGCGTACTGCTGCTGCTTGGGTTTGTTGGCCTTGCGGCTTCCATCACGGCACAGTATTTTTCCGCCAAAGCAGCGGTTGGGTTTGCAGGGCGGCTGCGCCACGCCTTATTTGAAAAGGTGGAAAGCCTTTCCTTCTCCCAGTTGGACGCGCTCGGCGCCTCCACCGTCATCACGCGCATGACGAGCGATATAAACCAGGTGCAGACCGGCGTAAACCTGGCGCTGCGGCTCCTTTTGCGCTCGCCGTTTATCGTGTTTGGCGCGATGGTGATGGCCTTTACGGTGGATGCCAAGTCCGCGCTTGTATTCGTCGGGGTAATCCCCCTGCTTGCGCTCGTGGTTTTCGGCGTGATGCTCTGGACCATCCCGCAATACCGCCGCGTACAGGCCGGGCTCGACGGCGTGCTGGGCAAAACCCGCGAAACGCTCAGCGGCGCGCGCGTGCTGCGCGCGTTTGCGCGGGAAGATGCGGAAATCGCAGCTTTTGAAGAGAAGAACGCGGCTCTCACGCGCATGCAGCGCTTCGTAGGCCGCGTCAGCGCACTGATGAACCCGCTCACCTATGCGCTCATCAACCTTGCGGTGCTGGTGCTGCTCAATACGGGTGCCCTGCAGGTGGACGCAGGGCACATCACCCAAGGTGAGCTGGTGGCGCTCGTCAATTACATGTCGCAGATCCTGGTGGAGCTCATCAAGCTCGCCAACCTCATCATCACCATCACCCGCGCGCTCGCAAGCGCCAACCGCGTTGCCGCCGTGCTGGATCTGCCCTCCGGCAATGCCGCGATGGAAGAAGCGCAGAGCGCCGCGCCAAAGCCCGTGCCCGGTGCGCCGGCTGTCGCCTTTGAAGGGGTCGGCCTCGCCTATGACAATGCCGGTGCAGAATCGCTTTCGGATATTTCCTTCCGCGCGGAGCCGGGCGAAACCATCGGCGTAATCGGCGGCACGGGCGCTGGAAAAAGCTCGCTTGTAAACTTGATCCCAGGTTTCTATGCAGCCACGCGCGGGCATGTGCGCATTTTCGGCACGGATGTGCAGGATTGGCCAGCTGCTGCGCTGCGCGCCGCAGTGGGCGTCGTGCCGCAAAAAGCGGTGCTTTTCAAGGGGACCATCGGCGAAAACCTGCGCTGGGGCTGCAGCGATGCGCCGGACGGCGCGCTTTGGGATGCGCTTGCGCGCGCACAGGCCAAGGATTTTGTGGAACAAAAGGAAGGTGGCCTTGAAGCCCCGGTGGAACAGAACGGCAGGAATTTCTCGGGCGGACAACGGCAGAGGCTTACCATTGCGCGCGCGCTCGTGCGCAAGCCTGCCATCCTAATCCTGGATGATAGCGCTTCCGCGCTCGATTATGCAACCGACGCCAAACTGCGCCACGCCATCCGCGCCATGGAGGGCGGCCCTACGGTCTTTCTGGTTTCCCAGCGCGCAGCGTCCATTCGCCATGCGGATAAGATCATCGTGCTGGATGACGGGCGCATCGCCGGCATTGGTACACACGCGCAGCTGCTCGCAGGCTGCCCCGTTTACCAGGAAATTTACGATTCGCAGTTCCCCAGGGAAAAGCACGCGGGCGCACCCGCAGGAAAGGAGGCGTAAGCGATGAAAGGCTTTGATCAAACGCAGCGCGGCACGCTCCGCCGCGTGCTCGGCTATATCCGCCCTTACGCGTGGCTCGTGGCGCTCTCGCTGCTGCTTGCGGCGCTTACGGTAGCGCTCACGCTCTATTTCCCCATCTTAACAGGCGACGCCATCGACTGCATCCTCGCGCCCGGACAGGTGGATTTTGCAAGCGTAGCGAAGATCGCTGCGCGCATGGCGGTTGTCGTTGCGCTTACATCGCTCGCGCAATGGCTGCTTTCCCTTTGCAACAACCACATCGCCTATGGCACGGTGCGCGGTCTGCGCGATGCAGCTTTCGCGCACATCGAGCGCCTGCCGCTGAAATACCTGGACGCGCACGCCCATGGCGAGCTGGTAAGCCGCGTTATCGCCGATGCGGACCAGTTTTCCGAAGGCCTGCTCATGGGCTTCACGCAGCTTTTCACCGGCGTGATCACCATCCTGGGCACGCTCGCTTTCATGTTCTCGCTCAACTGGCAGATCGCCCTCGTGGTGGTGCTCGTAACGCCGGTTTCCCTTTTTGTGGCAGCTTTCATCGCCAAGCGCACCTATGCGATGTTCAAGCTTCAATCTGAAACGCGCGGCGAGCAGACCGCCCTCATCGAGGAGATGGCCGGGAACCAGAAGGTCGTGCAGGCGTTTGGGCAGGAAAGGAACCTGCTTGGCCGTTTTGATGAAATCAACGAACGGCTCTCCAAGGCCTCCTTGCGCGCGATCTTCTTCTCTTCCATTACCAACCCCGCCACCCGCTTTGTCAACGGCCTTGTTTATGCAGCAGTCGGCGTTGCCGGCGCGTTTTCCGCGATCGCAGGGGGCATCACGGTGGGCGGCCTCTCCTGCTTCCTCAGCTATGCGAACCAGTACACCAAGCCCTTCAATGAAATCTCCGGCGTGGTGACGGAGCTGCAAAACGCGCTCGCCTGCGCGGCGCGCGTGTTTGAGCTGATCGACGCGCCTGCGGAAACGCCGGATGCGCCGGATGCGCAAACGCTCTCGGACGTGCGCGGCGACGTTACGCTTTCGCATGTGGATTTCTCCTATGACCCTGCCCGCCCGCTCATCGAAAACCTGTCCGTTGCGGCAAAGCATGGCCAGCGGGTCGCAATCGTGGGCCCGACGGGCTGCGGCAAGACCACGCTCATCAACCTCCTTATGCGTTTTTATGATGTGGATGGCGGCACCATCCAGGTGGATGGGCACGATGTGCGCAAGCTGACGCGCAAGAGCCTGCGCACCTCCTATGGCATGGTGCTGCAGGATACGTGGCTCAAAGCCGGCACCATCCGCGAAAACATTGCCATGGGCCGCCCGGATGCAACGCAGGAGGAAATCGTTGCGGCAGCCAAAGCATCCCATGCCGATGCGTTTATCCGCCGCCTGCCGGAAGGGTACGATACCTACATTACCGAGGATGGCGGCATGCTCTCGCAGGGGCAGAAGCAGCTTTTGTGCATCGCGCGCGTCATGCTCTGCCTGCCCCCCATGCTCATCCTGGATGAAGCCACCTCCTCCATCGACACGCGCACGGAGCTCAAGATCCAGGAAGCGTTTGCCCGCATGATGCAGGGGCGCACGAGCTTCATTGTGGCGCACCGCCTTTCCACCATCCGCGAGGCCGATGTAATCCTCGTGATGAAGGATGGGCACATCATCGAACAGGGAAACCACGAAACGCTGCTTGCGCAGGGCGGCTTTTATGCGGAGCTTTACAACAGCCAGTTTGATCCTTCCTAACCCTTGGCTTTTGCCCTGTGCTTCCGCGCAGTCTCTTGCCCAAACGGCCGGATGTTTTTGGGTTGCTGGCCCGGCGTTCAGGTTTGCTGCCCCCGAATAATCTCCGCTATGCGCGGAAATACTTTATCTTGCCCTCCGCGCGAATGTATTGTACAATCAAGATGCCTATGGCAAATGAAGGAAAGGCGGTTGATACCGATGGAAATGGAAGAAAGGGATTTTGTCACCTTTACCGACGAAGACGGAAATGAATTTGAGCTGGACGTCATCGAATACTTTGAATATGAGGGCCAGGAATATGCCGTGCTGATGGATCTTGGCGCCGATGATGTGGATGAAGGCGAAGAGGAGGCCGAAGTTTACATCATGAAGATCGTAACCGACGGCGACACGGAAGAGTTCCTCCCCGCGGACGAGGACAAGATGGACGCGCTCGTTGAGATCGTGGAAGAGCTCCTTTCCGAGGAATGCGATTGCGAAGGCGACTGCGGTTGTGATTGCAACTGCGATTGCGACAAATAACTGCATCCCGGAAAGTTGGAAAACTTGAAAAGAGGGCATATGCCCTCTTTTCAGCTTTTGGAAACGCCATGGGCCCATATCCCGAGAGGCTCTATCTCGCGGCGGAAGGCGCATTGCTGCATAGGGGCAAGCGCGGGGCTGCCCTAAGCGCGTGGCAACTCCGCAAAGGCCTTGGCCATGCCTTTGATGTAAGTAGTCCTGCAAGCCTCGGAAACATGGCGCATTGCCCTTTTCAAAAAACCTCCAAAACGGTTGCACTTATGATTTTTGTATTTCCGGCCCCTTTGCTTGCGGCGCAGGCAAAAGCCTTGGGGTTCCCGCATGCGGGGCGTTTCGCCCGGCCGCTCCATGGCCCGAAAGCCTTTGGCGCCCTGCGCCGCTCTTGTTGCCCATGCGGGCTTGCGGCGAAAAAAGGGCCGCCCTCTTTCTTCTTTTGCCCGGAAAGTGGTAAAATAAAAAAAACATCCATTTCCGCAAGGGAGCGTTCTGCTATGGACATTGCAATCCAGATGCGCAGCGTTGAGCTGCTGATCAAATTCCTCAAGCACGATTTAAAGAACGTGCCTTCCTATGGGTATAAACTCCAGAAGCTTGCGCTGCCGGAAGCGCGGCACCCCAAGCCCCTGCCCCGCAGCACGCCGGAAGCCGAAGGCGTGCCCTCCGAAGCGGTCAAGCGGCTTTTTGACGCGGTTTCGCAGGAGGCAGATACCATTGCCGCGCATGCGCTCCTCGTAATGCGCCACGGCAAAGTCATTGCGGAAGGCGCCTGGGCTCCTTACCGGCTGGATGTGCCGCACATGCTTTATTCCATGAGCAAAAGCGTAACCGGCACTGCCATTGGCATCGCGGTGGACGAAGGGCTCCTTTCCCTTGATGAAAAGCTCGTGGACATCTTTTCGGACATCGTAACGCCAACGCAGGCCAAGGTCATCAAAACCCTAACCGTGCGCCACCTGCTCACGATGAGCACGGGCAACCGCTTCAATGAGCTTGGAACCATGGTGGATGAAAAGTGGGCCAAGATGTTCCTTGAGTCCATGCCCAAGTTTGAGCCGGGCACGGCGTTTGAATATAATTCGCTCAACACCTACATGCTCGCCGCCATCCTTGCGCGCCGCACAGGCCAAACGCTCGTGGAATATTTAAAACCGCGCCTGTTTGAGCCGCTCCACATTGAGCGTTTCCAATGGGAAAGCTGCCCGCAGGGCATAGAAAAAGGCGGGTGGGGCCTTTCCCTCATGCTGGAAGATGCGGCGAAGCTGGGCCAGCTTTACTTAAACCGCGGCCTTTGGGAGGGCAAACGCATCTTCAGCGAAGCATGGGCGGACGCTGCAACCAGGAAGCAGATTGAAACACCGCATGCCGAGATGACCCACGGCTATGGCTACCAGATCTGGATGAGCGATGACGAGGGCGGCTTTCAGTTTAACGGTGCATTCGGGCAATATGTGCTTGTTCTGCCCAAATATGACGCCGTTGTTGCGATCTTCAGCGGCAGCGCCAGGCTTTTCGCCCAAGGCGCGCTTTCAGAATACATCAGCGCCTGTTTTGCCGGTGCGCAGGACCAGCCGTTGCCGGAAAGCCCTTCTGCGCAGGCTGCGCTCAAAGAAACCTGCAAAAACCTCATGTTCACGCCTACGCTTCCCGAGCCGCTCGGCACTGACCCGGCGGAGTTCCATGCCATTGCCGACCTCCTAAACGGGCGTGAATACCGCCTCGCCGCCAACACGGGCGGCGTATTCCCGCAAACCCTCCAGGTCGTCCATGGGAACTACACCATGGGCACCGACCTTATCCGCTTTGAAAAAACCGCATATGGTCTCGATTTGCTGTTTTACGAATTTGCCGAATGCAACCGCATCGCCCTTCACGCGGATGGCACCCTGCGCCACGGGCGCATCGCCATGCGCGGCGAATGGCAGCGCATCGGCGCGCGCGCCGTTTGGGGGCGCTCCGATGGCTGCATAAAGCTTACGGTGCTCGCTTCGCTGATCGAAACGCCGGATACGCGCGTGTTTTCTTTCACGTTTCACGAAGGAGGGCAGCTCACCGTGACGTTCGATGAGTTGCCCTCGCTTAGCCGCGTGATGCAAATGTTTTCCCAGCTTGTAGGCGCGCCCGATCTCGGGTATCTTAAGCGCCTGCTCTCCGCAGCGCAGCGGGAAAATCTCGGCGCTGCCCTGCGCAATATAACAGCTCCCATCGTGCGTGGCGTGCTGGTGCAGCACAATGGTTGATGCCTAACATTACAGGATCCTGCCGAGCTCCGTGCGCAGGATTGCGCCGTCTTTGAGCGCCATCGCGCCGCTCAAGAACACGAGCTTTACGCCCTCGGGCGCAAGGCCAGGTTCAGCAAAGGTGGCTTTGTCCTGCAGCCTCTCTGGATCGATCACCGCGATATCCGCCACTGCGCCTATGCCGAGCGTGCCGCGATCAAGCCCGAAGCGGGCCGCGGCCTGGCAGGTGGTTTTTGCGATCCCCTCGCTCAGCGAGATCAACTTGCGTTCAAACACATAGTTGCGCAGAAAGCGGGCAAATGCGCCGGCTGCACGCGGGTGGCCTGCGCCATCGAGCAGGATACCATCGCTGCCGAGCATGGTGCGCGGATGCGTAAGCGCAAGGTCTACCTCTTCCCCATTCATCACATGCGCCACGGTGAGATATTCCGGATGCGCCTTGCGCACCTGCTGGAACACCTCCATATTGGGGATGAAGCCCTTGTATTCCCCGTCCGTAAGCTCGATGCGGGTCACATCGTGATAGCGTTCGAGGAACCCGTCGTCGTAGGTTGTCGCGCCAATGCTGGTGCAGAAAGCGTCATACGGGTAGCAGTCGATCCGAACATCCAGCCTTTCTTCTGCCGCGCGCGCATCCACATAGGAAAGCACCTGCGCCATCTGGCCATATGCCGCCATGCTGCCGATATGGGAAATTTGCAGCTTCACGCCCGTGCGCCGGCCGATCTCCAGGAATTCCTCCATCGCATCAAAAACCTGGAACGCATCGCCCCGCACATGCGCGGCAACGATGCCACCAAAGCGCTTCACAACGCTTGCCATGGCACACATCTCATCGAGCGTCATGCCCGGCTCATAGCGGATGCCCATGGAAAGGCCGCGCGCGCCTTCCGCCATCTGCTGCTCCAGAAGTTCGCACATGGCAGCAAGCGTTTTTTCATCCACGGGGGCGTACTTATCCTTCGCGCCGCAGAGCCGGCGAATGGTGGTATGGCCCGCAAGCAGCGCCATGTTGATGGGCTGTTTGCCATCATAAGCGGCTCGGTACGCCGCAAAATCGCGCGGCGCACTGCCGCAGTTGCCCGTCACAAGCGTGGTAACGCCCTGGCGGAGCGCACGCAAGGTAATATCCGCATGGATTTCGCCGTTGCGGAGGTCGTCTTCATGTGAGTGCGCATCCACAAAGCCTGGGCACACGATCATGCCGGTGCAGTCGATTTCCTCCAGCGCGGGCAGGGCATCGCGTGTTATGCGCACGATCCGGCCGTTTTTCACGCCGAGATTCAATACGCTTTGAACTTGGTTCGCAGGGTCAACGACAAGGCCGTTTTTTAAAAGCAAGTCAAGCATAAGAATTCTCCTTTATTGGTTCGATTTGAAGTGCTGCCCCTATTGTAGTAGATTGTCGGCCGATTCTCAAGCCGTATTTCACAAAACAAGCGTCCTTTCCGCCAATGCTCCCTATGGGAAGCGCCGGCTCGCCGCATTGCGTGGGCGCGGGATAACCTTTTCTGCGCCGCTATGCCAAGCGCACGCTGCAGCATTCCGCGTGCAATGCACCCGGGTAACCTGCAGTTTTACGCAGCAACGCTTTTCTTTCGGTGACATAGGGCCTTTGCGCTCCGACCGTGCCCGATTTCGTGCGCGCTTTAGGTTTTGCGCATAAACGATTGTAAATGAGGCGCCCTAAACAAAAACAGCCTGTTCCTTCCAAACGGCATATCTTCTCCAAGCGCGCTTTCATTCTCCTCAAAAGCCCTTGCTCCACAAATTCCAAGCCCGATGCAGGCTTCGCAGCTGCAGCCTTTTGCAAGCAGCGCTTGGGCAACCGAAAAAAGCGACTTGCGCCGCTCCACCTGCCCGAAAAATGCATTTGGGTTCTGGAATCACCGCCCCGGGGTGCATCGGATGTGGCAGGCAGGGCGCCTTGTTCCGAGGGGTAGCAAAAGATGCGCGGCAAATCCGCAAAGGCTCTGTCTTTGCATGCGCTCCTTGCAGCCCTCAAAAACAGCATCGCTTTTATTCCGCAGAAAAGCGCCGGTCCATTTGCGGCAAATGCGCGAAAGAAGCGGGCGGGATGCCTGCTGTGGTATCCCGCCCGCCGATGAGCATGCGGCTGCCCAATATGCCCCGATGGCTTCCAGGCCGCCGCCCTTAAATTAGGCATTCTTGCCTTTACCCTGCATAGGGCAGCACTTCAAAGTATTCCGATTCTTCGATGCCGTTGATGCGCGTAACCCAATCCGTGGTATCCCGCACAAAGGCAATCGTGCCTGTGCGCCCATCCTCCAGCACAAAACGTGCAATGGAGCTATTGTCGCTCGCCGTGATGAGCAGTTTTGTTCCGGCAGGCAGCGCCGTTTCCCCCTCCCCATCAAGCGTCACGGGCAGCTCAGCCTTGGTTCTAAGGGCACGGCCGAATTCCTCATCTGCCCAGGTTTGCGGATCCTCCGCAGCGCCGTCCGCGCGCTGCCAAAGCTCCCCTTCTACCGGGGAAAACACGAATGCACCTTCGGTTGAAAGCGCATAGCGCCGCGTGCCCCACCAGGTGCCAAGCACATCCACCGCATCCGAAATGGTTACGATGCCATTCTCCGCGCCTTCAAATTCACCATATATGCCGGAATACGTTTCACCCGAAATCAGGTCTTCACTGCCGGCAATCAAAATCTGCGTGCCGTCGAAGCGGCAGATAAGCGTGATATAATCCGAGGATGCATAGTCTCCAGAAAGCACCACTTCCAGCATTCCATCATCCGGGTCGAGGTCGATCAGCTGTAAAACGGTGACCCACTGGATCTCCAGCAGCCATGCCTCTTCGCCGACCTGCAGTTCATATACGGTTCCGTCCGCTGTGGTCACATTAAGGGTATTATGTTCCCAGCCGTATTCATCCGTGGTAGTTACAAGGTTCACGGTTTCCAAGGCGCCATCGCCATTGAGATCCGCTTGCGCGGTGCGTGCTTCCAGAAAATCAACGGGCGCAAATGGCGCCGGCGTATCCTCCGGATCCGCAAGCCCCTGCTGCACAACGAGCTTAAGCACGAGCGAAGAGATCACATCATCGCTTACGGCGCTTTCCGTCCAAAGCGAATAGGAAATGCCCGCTTCCTCCCATGTGGCAAGCCGCCCGCCGGTTTCTGCAGTTTTAACCACAGCGGAAACGCCTTTTCCCTCAAATTCCCAATTTACGTTGAGCGTCCCCACGTTGAAGAGCCCCGATACGCCGGAAATATCGCCTTCTCCCTTTGCTGCACGGTAAGTATAACCGTTTCCATCCAGCGTGAATTCTACCTGCGCAACCGTATCGCTGATAATCGCATAAGAGACATCCTCAGCGTTTTGCGGTGCATCGATCGCAATGCCAAGCGGCAGGAAGTCCTCCGGTCCGTCCACCTCCTCAACGGGATTCGGGAGCTGAGCGGAAGGCTTGTCCTCGCCCGCCGCGCAACCGGCAGCAAGCGCCGCGGCCAGCAGCAAAGCCAGCGTCAGCGCAACTTTCCTTTTCATAATTTACCTCCGTTTTCCGCCGGCAAGGCCGGCTATTGCATGGCGCGCATAAGGCAGATTGAAGCCGCGCGCATTTTATTCCAGTGCCAAAACAGTATCGCAGCTTCCTGCTTTTGTAAAGAGATAGTTTGTAAACAAACAACAAATCGGCCGCTTGAAAACCGGCGGCCGAATCTAAAAACGCAGTATAACACCTTAGCGGATAATCCCGTTTTCATAAACGGGCACCACGTCCGTAACATCTGGTGTAAAGCAGAAGCGGACATCCTCTGTAAAGCCCAAGCGCACCAGGCGGGCATAATGGAACGTAGCGGAAAGATCCGCGCGGCCCTCTGCCCAATCCACATAGAGCATGCAGCACACCTTCACAATGTCGGTTGCTTCCACTGCAACCGTAGCCTCACGGCATACAGCATCTGCAATCGCACCCGCAGCGATAAGGTCATCTGCTGAAATGGCGCCGTCCGTGCCCGCGCAGACGATCAAAATATCGTTGCCCAGCTTGAGCGCGCGCCGCGCCACCGCTGTGCGGTTAATCATCGCGCCAATGAGCACATCCTTTGCAGCGGAAGATCCGTGGATAGCCGCCGTGCCATTGGAGGTGCTGATGACCACCGTTTTGCCCTGCACGTTTTCCTTGGAGTATTCCGCAGGCGAATTGCCCAGGTTGAAATCCGGCAGCTTGATGCCGCCGCGCTCCCCGGCAAGCACGCAATCCTTTAAGCCAAGGCGCCCGGCAATGGATGCCGCCTCCCCGGGATCCACCGCAGGGATCACCCGCTCTGCGCCGTTCTTTACCGCCATGGTGATGCAGCTTGTGGAGCGCAACACATCCACGACGATCACCGTGCTGCACGAAATATGGCTGCTCAGCAGCTTCCCATAAACGGGAACAATGTCAATTTTCATATTGGTTCCTCCTCGGGAGTAACCTTCCCCCGAGATTTTATTTTAGCAAATCTGTGAAGCATTTGCAATCACGTCAGCAAAAAACTGCATTACATCGCCTGCGCGAACAAAAATGCAGCAACCGCACCCACCACGCCTGAAAGCAGTGCGACGGCGATGGTAATGCGGGTTTTCCGCACGCCTATGGAGCCAAAATAAAGCGCTACGGTATAGAAAATGGTTTCCGTTGAACCCAGCATCAAGCTTGCGGCGAGGCCCGCAAAGCTATCCACCCCATGGTTGGTGAACACATCCTGCAGCAGCGCAATCGCCGCGCTGCCCGAAAACGGGCGCAGCACCAGAAGCGGCACCAGCTCCGCAGGGATACCCAGCTTGCTGAGGAGCGGCTCGATCCAGCGGATAAACGCGGAGAGCGCACCCGAAGACCGAAAAAGGTTCATGGCGATCATCATGGCCGCCATAAACGGCAGCACCTGCACGAGAAGCGGCAGCGCCTCCTGCGCGCCGCGCGTGAATGCGTCATAAATATTCACCCGCTTGTACAGCGCATAGCCGAGCAGGAGCAGGATCATCAGAGGCATAATATAGCTCATGCGCGCCCCCTTGCCCTGCGCCGAACGCGCTGCGGCGGCCGCGCTCGGCCGGGCTGTGGCCAGAGGCGGCAGAAAAACTTGCACAGCACAATCGCCGAAGCGAACGCAAGCAGCGAAGCGATAAACGTAGGAAGCACCACGCAGTAAACATCCGCTGAACCCGCGGCAGCCCGAAGTGCCAGCACGCCGGTTGGCAAAAGCTCCACTGCAGAAGAGTTCAGCGAAAGGAACATGCACATATCGTCGGAAGCCGTACCTTCCGGCACACCGTCCCGATCCGCTGCAACGCGCAGCTCCTTCATGGCGGCAAGGCCGAATGGCGTCGCGGCGCTGCCCATGCCAAAGAAATTTGCCGCCAGGTTCAACGTAACCGGTGCAACCGCGCCGGGGGAACCGGGGAACAGCAAGGCGAGTGGTTTTCGCACCAGGCGGGCGAGCGCATCGATGAGCCCCGCCTCCTTCGCAACGCGCATCAAGCCCATCCACAGCATATAAGCGCCTGCAAGCGAAAGGGAAAGCGTGACCGCTTCTCCTGCGCCCGCAAGCATTGCATCCAATGCACCTTCAGCATTGCCGCTGACCATGCACGCTATGAGCCCCACGAGGAGCATGCAACCCCAAAGCCAATTCATCATACCGCATTTTATGCGGCGCTATGCCTGGGAATGCTCTTTTTTTGCACCCGGCCGCAAAACCTGCCCGTCATCCCAAGCGCGGCCCTGGGGGATGCCATTTCCCGCTAAACGCGCCGTGCCACCGCATAAAACCGCTTGAGACCCGGTTGGATCCATGGTATAGTTAGAATTACACAAAGAGCAGAATTGCATTTGTATTAGGAAGAGAGATGGGCGCAGCTTTGGCAAGCAAAGTGTAATCCTGCCCGCATTTCCTGTAAAGCTGCAATTTTATAACACCGCAAGGTGCAATCTGCCCGTTTTTCCTGGGCAAGGTGTATTTTTTGTGTTTTTTTATGAACCAGAGCAACAACGAAAGAAAGGGATGCACTTATGAAAAAACGTTTTTTGGCAGCGCTGCTCGCCGCCCTTGCAGTGGCCCTGCTGCTGCCTGCCGCCGCGTTCGCGGAATCCTACAGCCTGTGGGTAAACGGGACAGAGGTAACGTCGGAGAACGCGGGCAACGTGCTGGGCGATAGCGGTACAGTTTCCTATGATGCGGCAACAAACACGCTCACGCTGAACGGAGCCACAATCAATACCCCGAATCCTACGAGTGTAAGCTCTATTTACAGCGCCGGCATTTATGCGGAGGGCGCTATCCAGATTCAACTCATCGGTGAGAACAGCATAACCATATCGAGCGGGCAAATCGTTGCAGGCATTCATGCAAACGGCATTATTACAATTGGCGGCGCAGGTGCACTGAATGTCACGGCAAGCGGCGCGAGTATTGAAACAAGAGCCATATCCACGGGATACACCGAGAATGAAGCCGGAATAATTATCAACGGCGGCACGGTCACGGTCGATGCGGATGGCACAAGCGGAATCTATGCCGTCTATGTTGACGGTTCCTATGGCGCGGACACAGGCCTTCCCGCGCGCTATTTCAAGATCAACGGCGGCACGGTGGAGCTGGATGCCGCGTCTACCAACCCTTATTCTTGCTACGCCACCAATACCAAGCCGGATCTCAGCGGATATGCCGGGTATTCGGCTACCGCCATCCTCAACAGCTGGGAAGAGCTTGTAGCTTATAATGAAACTAGCTGGGGTTACTGCCGCTACATTAAGGTGCAGCCGCTCGGATATGATGAAAACGGCATTTCCGCGGATAAGAAGCATTATCAGCCCGCAGCGCAGGCGGACGACGGGTACTATGAGATCAAAAACGCCGGCAACCTGTTCTGGTTCGCGGAAAAGCTCAAGGAAAGCGACGCGAACGCCGCGCTCAATGCGCGCCTTGTGAACAGCATTACCATGCCGGAGGGCATGAACTGGGTGGCGATGCAGGTTGGAACATATGGCACCCCCTACACCGGCACATTCGACGGCTGCGGATATACCATTTCCAACTTAAGTGTGGCAAGCGATGCTGCGGCAAGCGTATTCAACAATGAAGGTCTCTTCAAAACCATCGGAGTAAGCGGCGTCGTAAAAAACCTCGGCATGATCAACCCGAGCGTAAAGCCGGATTCGGGCTACGCAGGCGCTATCTGCGGAACCAACCATGGGCTGATTGAAAACTGCTACAACCTCGGCGGTGAGATCAGCGTCGCTTTCATGTATGGTGGCGGCATTGTGGGCGACAACCAAGGCGCCATTCGAGAATGCTACAATACCGGCAGTGTTACTTCGCAGAATGGATCTTCCATAGGCGGCATCGCCGGATGCACGCATAACGGCGGCATGATCATCGATTGCTACAACACCGGCGCGATTACGGGCGCATGGTATGTGGGCGGCATATGCGGCCAGCTAGACGGCGGGACGATTACAAACTGTTACGGCACCGGCACGGCCACGGCCACTTACCCCGGCTATGCATCGACGGCGCATCCGATTGCCGGAATCCGTTTGAATGGTGCTACCGTTGAAAACAGCTATTATACCAACGACAGGGAAAACAACGATGGCGGCAAAACCGCAGCCCAATTTGCCTCCGGCGAGGTAGCGTACCTGTTAAACGCAAACAGGAGCGAGAACGTGTGGGGGCAAGCACTCGGCACGCAGGCTGCGCCGGTTTTGCGCGGCGCGGCCGTGTACAGGGGGTATGCCGCCTGCTATGCGGAGGAGATCTCCTACAGCAATGATGCCACCGCCGTATCCGATCCAAAGCCTGCGCACAATTTCTCCGCGCTGCAATACGATCGCCTGTATCACTGGTATGTCTGCGCCAATCAAGGCTGCACGGCAACCTATGGGCACGAGGCGCACCGCTATGTGAATTACCGCTGCGTTGTGTGCGGGGTGATGACCGGCCAAGGCTCGAGCGGCATCATCACGCCGGACGACACCCTGCCCACCACCTCGCCGGATGGCGTTGAGGTGCCGCAAACGGGCGATGCGCATGGCGCATGGCTGCCCGGTGCAGCGCTCCTTGCGTTAGGTGCAGCGCTTGCGGCGGCAGCCGCCTGCGGCAAAAAGCGGCGTGCAGGCCGGTAACCCAAAAGGCGGAAGCCCAACATAGGATGATGCATTTGGAAGCCCGAGGCGATTGCAGCCCCGGGCTTCTGCGCGCCTGCGGCAGGCGGGTAAAGCAGCGGATTCCCCAGGGGCGCTGAAAGCGCATGCGCGCCGCGTGTTCGGCATGCGCCCCCAGCAAGGCCCATCCTTCCCCGCGCTCCGGCATCCTTGCCCTTCCAGCATCAGAGAGCCGTTGCCCATAGCTTTTGCCCTGCCTTTTCTTGGTTTCGCAAGCCCAATGAATAACCCCCGGCAAAGCTGGAAGTTATTCATTGACAAGTAAAATTCCGGAATACCAGCGCACGCGTCACATCGTGCTGGTACGGTCTGTCAGTCGCCAAGGGTTGTTACTTGCCGCCCGTAAACGGGCTTTTTAGAAGTTTCCCATTGCATGTTTGCTGCTGTATCTACGCAGTATCCTCTGCACCAGAACTGTTGCAGTATTTATACTTCAATTCCAGATACTTCCCGTATATCATCAAGCTGTTCTTCCTTTTTAGGTATCCCATGAAACTCGATACCGCATATTTAGGAGGTTTCTCCAGAGCGTGTGTATGTGGTCCGGGCATATCTCTGCCTCTATGATTTTCACTTTCTTTCAATTGCACACTGTTTGCAGGCTTTCTCCTGCCTCCTTTCCCTTCTGCCCATAGCATACTTTGCGCCGATATTTCCGCACATACACTATGTGATAATCTGCAATTCCAGCTTGTGTGCGATAAACTGTTTACGTTGTTCACTTCGAATGACCTCCCTTTGCTTGGCTGTGCAGTTGGCTAACCGCGCTTCCATTATGGCAAAGCGAGTTTTGCTTCCTCCAATATCGACTATGGTCTTCATTGGTACCACTGCAAGTGGTTTTCTTTATACAAAAACGGGCGGCAGCCTAAACCGCTGCCGCCCGTTGAGGTTTTTTCGCTTTGCTGCGTTATTCCCTAAACTGATATTGATACAGCCCTGCATAGATGCCGCCCGCAGCGATGAGCTCCGCGTGCGTGCCCCGTTCGGCGATGCCATCCCGCGTTAGAACGATGATCTCATCCGCATTGCGGATGGTGGAGAGCCTGTGCGCCACAACGATGCAGGTGCGCCCTTTGGAAAGGTCGTTGAGCGCCTGCTGGATGAGCATCTCCGTGGCATTGTCGAGCGCGCTTGTGGCTTCATCCAGGATGAGGATGGAGGGGTTCTTCAAAAACACGCGCGCGATGGAAATGCGCTGCTTCTGCCCGCCGGAAAGCTTCACACCGCGTTCGCCCACGCCCGTTTCATAGCCGTGATCAAGCGTCATGATATAATCATGGATATGTGCCTTTTTCGCGGCTTCTATGATCTCCTCTTCCGTTGCATCCAGGTTCCCATAGGCGATATTCTCGCGGATGGTGCCATTGAACAGGAACACATCCTGCGCTACGATGCCGATGTTGCGGCGGAGGGATTCCCGCGTAAGGTCGCGGATGTCAATGCCATCGATGGAGATCACGCCCGCATCCGCTTCATAGAAGCGCGGGATCAGATTGCAGATGGTCGTTTTCCCGCCGCCCGAAGGGCCAACGAGGGCAACCGTTTTACCCGGGGCTATGCGCAGGGAAAGATCGTGGATTACCTTGCTTTCCGCATCCGCCGCATCGCTGTTTTCATAGCGGAAGCTCACATGGTCAAAGGCGATGTCCCCCTTGAGCGATTCCGCAGAGATCGTGCCCGTATCCGTCTCATCTTTCTGGTCCATGATCTCAATGAAGCGCTGGAACCCCGTCATGCCGTTTTGGAGCTGTTCAAAAATGCTCACCAGGCGGTTGATGGGCTTCAAGAACATGGTAATAAAGAGGATATACTTTGTAAAATCGCCGATGCTGATGCGCTTATAGTAGAAGAAAAGTCCACCAGCAAGCAGCACGACCAGGTAGAGCAGGTCGTTGAACAGCGTCATGCTGGAATTGAACTTGCCCATTTCACGGTACGCACGGCCGCGCGCAGCCTTGAAGCGCTCATTGGCGCTGTCAAACTTCCTATTTTCATGGGAAGCCGCCGTATAGGAGCGGGACACGCGCATGCCGGCAATTGCCGTTTCCACATTGGCGTTGACCTCGCCCACTTCCACGCGCGTTGCGCGGAACGCATCCTGCATGCCGCGGCGCAGCTTTGCGGCAACAAATACCATCACCGGCAAAAAGGCGAATATGATGACCGTTAAAAGGAGATCCGTGCCCGCAAGGATGATAAAAGAGCCCACCAGCATAATGAGCGAGAGGAAAAGGTCCTCGGGCCCATGGTGCGCAAGCTCGGAAACATCCTGCAGGTCATTCACCATGCGGGAAAGAAGCGTGCCCGTTTTGTTTTCATCGAAGAATGCAAAGGGCAGCTTCTGCATATGGCGGAACATATCGCGCCGCATATCCCCCTGGATGCGCACACCTACTACATGCCCCCAATATTGAATGATATAGTTGAGCACGGCTTTGAGCAAATAAATGCCGAGCAGCACGCCGGACCAGATCAAAAGCATCCTTAAATTCTGGTTGGGCACGTAATCGTCGATGATGTTCCCTGCAATGATGGGATAAAACAGGTCGCACACCGCAACGATGAACGCGCAGGCCATATCGATGGCAAACAGTTTGCGGTGGGGCTTATAGTATGCTATGAAGCGTTTTACAAGGTGCATGGCGCGCATATCCTCCTAAGCAGTTGGCGATTGGATAGGCAGGGGCGCGGAAAGCGGCCGAAGCGGCGCCCCTGCATGCAGGCGAGACGGCGCTGCCGCCGCCCCGCTCGTTTATGTTATGGTTTAAGATATGATATCCCCTTGATGGGAGATGAGCGTTGCATCGTATACGCCCTCCACCCGCAGGAATTTTTCAACAAAGCCCGTTTCGTTTTCCTTAAGGCGCAACTCCATGGTGAGTTCGATTCCATCGCGCTGGGCGGTTTTGGATTTCATGCGTGCGTTGGGGAGCTGCTTTACCATCTGGCGTACCTGCTGCCCTGCGCCCTCATGGTAATGCAGAATGAGCAGATACGGCATGCTGGCCTTTCCCTTAAACACCGTGAGCGCCACCATGATCACGCCGATCACGAGCGCCGCGATGGCGGCGATATCATAATACTTTGTGCCGACGGCAATGCCTTCGCCCACCGCCCAGAACATGAACACGGTATCGATGGGATCCTTCACGGCCGTGCGGAAGCGGATGATGGAAAGCGCGCCAACCATGCCCATGGAAAGCGCAAGGCTGTTGTTGATGAGCATGAGCATGAGCGAGGTCACCATCGTGAGCATGATGAGGCTCAGATTGAAGTTGCGGGAATACATCACGCCGCCGAACGTCTTTTTATAGATGAAGAAGATAAAGAGGCCGACCAGAAGCGCGATCACCAGCGAAGCGATCACCTGCAGCGGGTTGAGCGTGATGGAAAAGATGTCCGAAAGAGAAAAATCGTTCATGAGGGGAACCTCCATATTCATTTACATTCTAAATGAGGCGGCAGCCATGCCGCCTCATTGCGTTTGGGGCTGTGGCATATCCCTACAGTTCAAATTTCCTGCACAGGCAGTATTTGCTGACCGCGCTGCGCGCATGGGCATCCAGCTGCAACAGCGAACGGATATAGGTTGGCAGGTAACGGTTGAACTTCACCTCAAGCACCATGTTGTAATCCTCGATCACGGGGTAAGTTGGAATGCGGGCATTAAACAGGTCGGTGTTGCGGTAGCCGGTGCGCACGTTCTTATCAAACGTTACGCGCACATCCTGAAACGGGAAGGTGTACGCTTCGCGCATGTAATCCACGATTACGCACGGCCGAAGCGGCCTTGTGGCAAATTCCGCAAACATGCGCCTTGCAAACGGTTCCGGCCGCCGCAGCAAGAACGTATAATCCCCGTTGCGCAGCCGTTCATACTCTTCCCGGGAAAGCATGAGGGAAGTTTTGTTGATGTAGCCATCCTCCTTATGCTTGCATTCAAGCTTGATCGCCGCATCGGACATATTGTAGATGCGGATGCGGAACTTGTCCCGGTTGTCTACGCCATCCAGCTTTTCGCGGAATGCCGAATCATCCAGATCGTCAAAGTACAGGCTGCGGATGAAGTATTCCCCGCCGTTTTTGCGCGCGTATCGGTCCTGCTCCATGGTAAGCGAAAGTTTTTTGGAAAGGAAAACATGCGCGCCCTCATTGATGTAATACTTCAGCTCGTGCCGGTATTGCGGGAGCCTGCTCATCCGAACACCTCCTGCATATAGGCATCGGAAAGGCCAAACTCCTTCTGCAGCTGTTCCTTGATGGAATCCGGGCGCCCGGTTGCAAATTCGCGCATGATCTCCACCTGGCGCACAAAGCCCTCATAGGTGCCGCGCACCTCGCTGTGCTGCGTGACGCCCATAAAGGTTTCGCCGTTGAACTTTTCGCGCTCGCGGGCAATTTCGGGCTCCACCTGCGCATACAGCTCATCGATCTTGGCGAGCACGTTCTCCGGCGCATAAATGGTGTTGAGCAGCTCCGCAAAGCGCCGGCAGAAGCGGTCGCGCCAGTCGCTGTTCTTCAGAAGCGCGTTAAACAGGTCGGAGCATGGCTTGGAGGAAAGCCGGCGGATGGAGAGCGTTTGGTGGTCGGTACGGTTTTCGCTTGCGCCAAAGCTCCAGCAGAAGTCATAATAGATCCACTTCCATTTACCGCCATCCACCTTATAATATTGAATGTTCCAAACATCCGAGTTGGCGGAATAGATCTCGCAGATCATGTAATCCATAAAGCTGTCAAGATCCACGCGCTCCTCTACATAGGCATAATCCGAAGCGTTTGAAAGATCGTTTCCCTTGCCGTTGAGCCAGCTCATCAGCTCCGCCCATTCCGTTGCCGAGCCATAATAGGCGGAGGTTCCAGAGCGGATGATGGAAAGGTTTACGTTATCTTCCGTTCCCTCATGCTGCGCGACGAAGAAGCGGTTGCGCTTCTCCTTCATGAAGTATACGCCCCAATATTCCCCGTTTAAATACAGCACATAGGGCTTATAGGACTGGTAGAGAAAATTAACGTCGCTGCCCACCAGCAGCCCCGTTGCGAGCTCGTCGCGGAATTTGCCGCTGTTCTGATCCTGCGCGCCCGCGCGCAACACAATGGATTTATACTCCGTAAAATCCAGGTTTTCAAAGAAGGGGTATTCCATGCGGTTATCGCCATATTCATCCCGCGCGAAGATGTTGAACCCTTTCTGCGCGCGGCCGCGGCCAAAGCTGCCCGCAATGCGCATGCCGATGTTCTGGGAAAACACCTGCTGCCCGCTTTCATCAAACACGCCAAGGCAGCCCGGGCGCTCCCAGGCATCCTCATCCTGCTTGGATTTCCAGTAATTGGCGGTGGTTATAGCTTCCCCATAGGCAAGATCCGGGTCATACTGCTCGCCGTAGGCATAAATGCCCGTCTTTTCGTCCCAGAGGTTCGCGGGGTCGGTAACAAGCGTTACAACGGGCAGCGCATGGTTGACGTCATCGCTGCGGAACAGAAACGTGCCGGAAACCGAATAGTTCGTGACATACCCTTCGCGCACGGAAATCGCGCGCACAACCGTGTTGGAAGAAGCCTTGATAGGCCCTTCATAGACCGGCGAGCTCTCCGTCGGCGTGGTACAATCGAGCGTATAATGGATGGTTTCGCCAGCGGGGGCTGAAAGCGCGATCTCGATTTCGCCTTCGTAGATGCCGGGCGTAGTTAAAAACTGCACCATGGCCGTTACGCCCTTTTGCCCTGCGCCGTTGGCAGCACCAAGGGTAGCGGTTTCAAAGCAGGCATAGTTGCCATCTGCATCGATCCCATAGCTCATGTCGCCAAGGAAAGCGCCGGTTTGCAGCTTGTCCACCAAAAGCCCATTCGCATCGAACAGGTAAATGGAAGCGCCATCGGCGCTCAAGTTAAAATTCGTGTGCAGGTCGCCCTTTTCAACCTTGCTGTTGTTCTCTGAAGCATATACGACAAGGTATTCGCCGGGTGCAAGCGAGATTCCCTCGGGGAAAACCCACTTTGCTGGATTTTTCGGATTATCGGAAAGCGCGCAACCCGAAAGAGAAACCGTTTCGCTTCCCCGGTTGTGCAGCTCGATGCAGTCGTAATAATTCCCATCGGGCGCAGCCTTGGCCGTCAAGTTCTTGGCGATGGCTTCCGAAATGTAAACATCGCTCTTCGCCCGTGTTACGCTTGCAGAAAAGGCCTGGTAGCCCGCGTCATCGTTGGCATAACCCGGCGTTGGATGCGCGGTGGCCGCGAATTCGCCCGTTCCATCCGGCACGCGGGCCATGGAAGAATCGGTTTCCTGCACGGTATAGGAATAGCTATCGAGGATGGTGCCGCGCTTGCTGGAAAACACAACATCCTCCGCATAAGCGCGCAGCCCAAAGGGTGCATGCAGCTCGCCCGATTCCGTAAAGCCCTCGTTGCCGGAGCAGAAGATCACAAGATACCCATTTGCGGGGATAACCGTGCCCTCCGGCAGGGTGTATTTCTTGGGTTGGGAAATCGAATCGGAAATGCCGAAGCCGGAAAGATCCACTTCATACGCATTGCTGTTGTAAAGCTCGATCCAATCCGAATAGGCTCCATATGCATCTGCCACAGTCGTGGCGTTTGAAGCCATAAATTCGTTGATATAAACGCCGATGTCCTCGTCTTCCTGGAGGGAAGCCTCATAGGCGGCGATGCCGGTTTCCGTGTTTTCATAGCCCGGGGATGGCCGCATCTCCACCCAAGCGCCGGAAGCATCCTTTGCGAGCGTGTTTCCAGTGGCGACGCTGCGCAGCACAAGCGTGTCGAGCGTATTTCCCGTTACATCGAACAGAACAATGCTATCGGAGGTGGAAATGCGAAACGGCGCTACCAGCCCGCCCGTATTTTCTCCGCTGCACCACACCACGATATACCCGCCGGCCGGCACCTTGGTGCCGGAGGGGAATACATATTTTACGCCTTCGGTAAAATCATCCGTCAAGCCGAAGCCGCCCACGTCAAGCTCCGCGCTGCCGCTGTTGTAAAGTTCGATCCAATCCGGGTAATCGCCGTTTTCATCCGGGACGGACCCTTTATTGCTCGCCATTACCTCGCTGAGCACCAGCGCGCTTTGAACGGTATGTGAATTGCCGTCGCCCACGCCGCCCGTGCAATAGAGCACAAGCGCAACAAGAAGCACAATCGCGAGAAACAGCAGCAGCACAAGCTTATTTGCTTTCAATTTTAATTTCGTCCTTTTCCTGGTTTCTGCAGCAGCGCAAAGACAACGCGCCGCCCGGCATTAAATTGTATTTTACCATATCCTGTTTGAAATGAACAGTAAACGTTTCATGACCAAAGCATACTCTAAGCTGAAAACTGTGAATAAACCATGAATCCATGGACGCTACATCCAAATTGCTTGCAAAGAAAGGGGAAAAATAGTAGAATAGATTGAATATGTATCCGGTTGATACCATAGGAGGACTTTCGTGGGTTTATCGCTAGAAGTCAAAAAGTTCATCAATTCCGAGCACACGGGCGAATATATCGAAATCGAACTCCCCGGCGAGCTGGAGGTGCGCCGCCCGCGCGCCAAGAAGGCGAAGCCCGCGCCAAGCGCCGCGGAAAGCGTGGGGGCAGAAGGTGCATCCGGCAACGAAGACATGCCCGGCGCCCAAGACGCATCCAATGCTTCTGAAGCCACTGGCGCAGAAAATGCCACAGCCCCAGAAGACATGCCCGCATCCGATGCGGCTCAGCCTCCGCTTGAAGAAGGGCCCGAAATGCGGCATGAGCGCGCGCGTGTGCATTACATCGAAGCAGGCTCCGGCGAGCCGTTGATCCTTGTGCATACCGTTGGCCAATCGTTTTATACCTGGCGGCGCGTGTTCAACCGGCTGAGCGAGCATTACCGCGTGATCGCGCCGGATCTGCTTGGCCATGGCTATTCGGACAGGCCTCTTACCTTTGGCTACACCATCGAAGAGCAGGCGGATGCGCTTCGCCGCTTTATGGATGCGCTCGGCATCGAGTCCGCACATTTTGCCGCATTTTCCATGGGATGCGCCTATGCGCTCAAGTTTGCGCTGCAATATCCCGAGCGCGTGGGGCGGCTTGTGCTGGTTTCCCCAGGCAGCATTACGCCCGAAATGCCGCTTTCCATCCGCATGATCGACAGCCCCCTGCTGGGCTTCTTTGCAAGCCGCATGTATGGCTTGCGCACGGTGGAAAACATGCTGCATGAAGCCGTATTTGATTTAACGAATATCACGCCGGACGTAGTGCAGGAATATTACCGCCCGGCTTCTGACCCGGAGGGCAGGCGTGCAATCCGCCTTTCGTTGCAATGTTTTGAAGATGAGGAAATCATCGCAAACCTGCGTGCGCTTGCAGCAGATACGCTGATCTTAATGGGCGCTGAGGACAAATGGCACACCTCTGAAACCTGCGAGCTCTATCATGCCGCCATGCGCAACGCCGGCTTTTCAGTTGTGCGCAATGCGGGCCATTTGATGCATGAGGAAAAGCCGGATCGGTTTGTTGCCGCGCTTTTGGAATTCATCCCTGTAGTGATGCCTTAAGCATGCCTTATTCAGCAAGGCAAGCACAAGCAATAATAAAAAATGAGGGCGTGCTGTGAAGGCGCGCCCTTCGTTGATTCAAAAGCACGCATGGCACGTTCCTGCGGCTCCCGCAAATGCTTTCTCTTATGCCCCGAGCAAAACGCGAAAAGCCTGTGCCATGCAAGGCTTTTTTCGGAATTATTATGCTTGCGCCAAACTCGGTTTGAACAGATATGTGCATCCATGGAACCCTTATGCGGCCCATGCGCCGCGGCGTTAGCAAAATTCCGAATGTCTAACAAGCCGCCAGAATCCTGTAAGCCCTGGACGTTCAAACGCCTCTTGCTCTGCGCAGCGGCATGCCCCATCCCCGCTGCATGAAGGCGCCCTGCTGGAACTTGTGCGCTTTCCAAGGGAGCTTCGCACCGCCGCGCGTTTTTGCGCACGTTTACAGCGCAGCGATCTCCTCTGCCACTGCCTGGATGCTCTTTTGAGATGTATCGATCTTTTGCGTATGCAGCGCTTCATAGAGAGGAAGCCGCGCAAAGCTCCGCTCGATCACATCCGCCGTGCGTACGCCCCGCAGCACATCGGCCCGAAGCCGCGTTTCAAGGGTCTGCGCATCGCATATGAGGGAAACCGCCCGCACCGCGCAGCCCGCAACGTCCACCGCGCGCAAAATATGGTCGAGGATACCCTGTTCGTGCATCACCCAGCAGAAGATCACGGTTTCATACGCCGTGCAGCGGAGAAAATTGTTCAGCAGGTGGCAGATGTTGTCCATCACCATCGCTTTGGTTTCCTCCGTCACCTGGAACGGATTCGCATCCCAGCACCAATCGCCATCGAGGAACACGCTGTTTGGGAGCATGCGCTTGAGCGCCTGGCCAACCGCCGTCTTTCCCACGCCCATCGGCCCGCCGATGAGATACAGCTTTTTCATGTTTGCCTTTCTTTCCCGCGCAAAAAGCGCGCTCAAACCGGCCGCTGGCAGTGGTGCTGTACGCGCCCTTCATCTGCCCCCTTTTGCAGGCATAGTTCCTCTGTGCCCGCCGTTTGCGCTTGGTTTGCATGGTTTAACCGCGCATGAGAGCAAAAATGGCATCCGCTGCCGCCATGCAGCAACGTTTTTCCTTATTCTTCCGTTTTATACACGCCCACATAGGGCAGGTTGCGATAATAGCCGTCATAATCGAGGCCATAGCCGAGCACGAACTCGTTGGGGATGACGAAGCCGCAGTAATCCGGCGTGATATCGCACTCGCGGCGGGAGGGCTTGTCCAGCAGGCAGGCAATCTTGAGCGAAGCCGGCTTGCGCTCAAGCAGAATCTTTGTAAGATAGTTGAGCGTAAGGCCGCTATCCATAATGTCCTCTACGATGAGCACATGGCGGCCCGTAATGTCCGCATCCATATCCTTTGCGATGCGCACAATGCCGGAGGTCTTGCGCCCGTTGCCATAGCTTGAGATCGACATGAAGTCCATCTCCATATGGCAGGTCATGTGGCGCGAAAGGTCGGAAAAGAAATGCACCGCGCCTTTCAAGATGCACACAAGGATCACGTTTTTGCCGTCGTAATCCTCCGAAAGCTGCGCCCCCATTTCCGCAACGCGGGCGCGCAACTGTTCCTCGCTTACAAGCACCTTGCTGATGTCTTTGTTCATGTCGGTCTTGCCTGCCATAAAACCCTCCCAAAAATCATTGCATTATTCCGCATCCGCGCGGGGCAAAAACGTCACGCGCAAAATGCGCGCGGTCTTTTCATCCACCTTGACCGTATCCGCCACGCAATAACCCGGCACAAAAAGGATCTCCTGCCCGGCAGCGATGAGCGGCATGCCGCGCTTTTCACGCGGCACTTTCTTATCGATAAAAAACTCCTTGAGCTTGCGCCGTCCCGGCGCATTCAGCGGGAAAAAGCGATCCCCCGGCAGGCGCGTGCGCACGCAAAGCTCCGAATCGGGCAGCTTGTCCGCATCCAAGCAGGCGGTAAACGGCGCGCGCACAAAGCCTTGCGGCTCCACTTCTTCTGCAAAAAACACCCCGCCCGGCACGCGCGTTTCGCCCGTGCGCGCAAGCGGCACCTGGAAGCCTTCCACATCCTCGCAAGGCCTTTTCCCCACGCGCACGAGCGCATATTCCGTCCAAACGTCCACGCCCGGCAAATGCAGCCAAGCGCCCGTGCGCCCCTGCAGAATCGCGCAAACCTGCTCCACATGCACGCGCTCGATGTTCACCGTGGCGCCCGCTGCTGCAAGCGCCATGCGCACCGCCCGCCCCATGAGCGCCGGCGGGAGCGCCGCAAGCGCAGCACGGTCATAGGCATTCTCGCCCTTTTGCGCCGCAGAAAGCGCCTGCTGTGCATTTTGAGAAAGGTATGCCTCATCCCGCCCTAGCAGTTCCGCAGCAGCGCAAAGGGCGGAAACGGTTTCCGGGTTCACATACTCCGTAAGGTAGGGGATCACATCAAGGCGCATACGGTTGCGCATGCCATCGCGCAGAAGGTTCGTTTCATCCGTGCAGAACGCAAGCCCTTCCTCAGCCAGGTATGCCTCAATCTCGCTGCGCCGCAGCGCAAGCAGCGGGCGGATCACCCGGCCGCGCTTGGGTTTCATGCCCGTAAGCCCGCCGAGGCCCGCGCCGCGCACAAGGTGCAAAAGCAGCGTTTCCGCTTGATCATCCATGTGGTGCGCCACGGCGATCACATCCGCGCCAAAATAGCGTCGCGCCTCCTCGAGAAAGCCATAGCGCGCGTCGCGCCCAGCCTGCTCGAGCGTTTGCCCATGGCTGCGCGCAAGCGAGGGCACATCGGCCCGGCCGCTGTAAAGCGGCACACCGTAAAACTCACAAAGCCCGCGCACGAATTCCTCATCCGCATCCGCAGCGGCGCCGCGAATGCCGTGGTTGAGGTGCGCGGCAAACAGCTTGAGCTCCAACGAAGGCGCAAGCGACCAGAGGGTATGCAAAAGCGCAACCGAATCTGCGCCGCCGCTTACCCCGGCCACTACCTTCGATCCCGCCTGCAACAGGCCATGCTGTGCAATGAAATCCGCAACGCGCTGCCGCATATAAGCACCTCCGCATGTATCATGAACTTTAATGATGCGATCCCGTGCATGGTGTCCTGCCAGATGCCAATATGAAAGGAATACCTTAAGTATACCGTTTACGCCCCCGTTTGACAAGGGAAGCGATGGAACATATAATTACAAATGAAATCACCCCGCTTCCGGTTCCCGGGGCGGCAAAGGAGAAACTACCTTATGAAGCTCGGCGTCGTCGGACTCCCCAACGTTGGAAAAAGCACGCTCTTCAACGCCATCACGCACGCGGGTGCGCAGGCCGCCAATTACCCATTCTGCACCATTGAGCCGAATGTTGGCGTGGTGCCCGTGCCGGATGAGCGCTTAAACGTGCTTGCAAAAATGCATAACCCTGAAAAGATTACGCCCACTACCATTGAATTCGTGGATATTGCCGGCTTGGTGCGCGGCGCCTATAAAGGCGAAGGCCTAGGCAACAAGTTCCTTTCCCACATCCGCGAAGTGGATGCAATCGTGCATGTGGTGCGCTGCTTTGAGGATGAAAACATCGTGCATGTGGATGGCTCCGTCGATCCCGTGCGGGATATGGAAACGATCAACCTCGAGCTGATCTTTGCGGACCTTGAAACCATCGAGCGCCGGGCGGAGCGCGCGCGCAAAAACAGCAAAGGCGGGGACAAGCAGTTCCTAACCGAGGCTGCGCTCTGCGAGCGCATCAAAGCGCACCTGGAAGCGGGCAAGCCTGTGCGCACCATGGCACTTGATGCCGAGGAGCAGGAGGCGGTGCGCGCGATGTTCCTTCTCACCACAAAGCCCGTCATCTATGTTGCCAACATCAGCGAGGATGAGCTTGGAGCAGAAAACCCGCTCGTGGACAAGCTCTATGCCGCAGCAAAGGCGGAGGGTGCGGAGGCGCTCACCATCTGCGCAAAGGTGGAGGAGGAAATCGCAGAGCTCCCGCCCGAGGAAAAGCAGGCGTTTATCGAAGAGCTTGGCATCGGCGAAAGCGGGCTTGATAAGCTGGTGAAAGCATGCTACAAGCTGCTCGGCCTCATCAGCTACCTTACCGCAGGCCCCAAGGAGGTACGCGCCTGGACCATCGAACGGGGCACAAAGGCGCCCCAGGCTGCGGGCAAAATCCACACGGATTTTGAGCGCGGCTTCATCCGCGCAGAGGTGGTTTCCTATGATACGCTCATGGAAAACGGCTCCATGCAAGCCTGCAAGGAAAAGGGCTTAATCCGCTCCGAAGGCAAGGATTACGTCATGCAGGACGGTGATATCGTGCTTTTCCGCTTCAACGTGTAAGCATGCTATGGAATTCGGCGTGCACCTAATACGCTGAAGGTTCCCTTAATATTATATTTTAAGAGAAGAATAGATCCACCGCATGGCGGCAGCCACACGGTGGATCCTTTATTTTGCGTCCAAGCGCCGCACCTGCAAGGAGCAGCTTGCGTTAGGGGCTATGGCCTATGAAAGCATCGCCATGAGGAAGGCATATCGGGGCAGCTGCATCGGCCTCGTCGGGAGAAATACCACAGCGGGTATGCCTCCCGCCTCTTTCGCGTCTCCGTCGCACATCTGCCGCTTCAAGGGCGCAGCGTCAAGTTCGGCCGTATTTGTTCAGGTGCAAGGCAGCCCCGCCTTGGCAGGGTGCCTCCTCCCAAGGCCAGCCAACACAGTGCCGGGGCATATGGGTGAACTTGACCGACGTTTTCCTATATCACCGCTCCTTTTATTGGCGTTTTTTGAAAGCGGCAGCAAGAAAATTTCCGCATTCGGGACGGTGGCATTGAAAACGGTCGCCCTAAAAGAACACGCCTCAATCGGCATCGCCTAAAGGAATCGCAGAGCAGGCCTGTCCCCCGCTTTCGTACATCTGCTGCAAATCACCCCTTTTATTTACGCGCCGCCCGTTTTTACATTTGAATCAAGGGCAGCTTACGGGAAATGCGCAAAATAGAAAGCGCTGATTTCTAAATCAGCCTCACCCTATTGAAAAACTGGAGCGCCGCAGGCCCGAAGGCCGCGCTCGGGTTTTATTAGATTTGGTGCTATGCGTTTCAAGCCCGTGTGGGAAAGCTGCTCTCCCACATGGCTTTTCAGCTGAGCCTTAACCGCGCATCTTTTTTTGAAAAAGCAGCGCAGGCCGCTTTGCATGAATGTGGGGGGCATGCAATGCCCCCCACATTCATGCTGCAATTGCCGCAGCCGGCATTTTTTGGATTTCTGCCCTTACATGAGGCTCTTATCCGGCGTAACGATGATCTTCACCTGGGATTTCTTCTCGGGCCCGGTCAGTGTGTCGAAGCCTTCCTTAGCAATGTCGTCAATGTACACCTTCTTGGTAATGTATCCCTTCGCAGGGATGCTGCCATCCGCCAGCATCTCGATTACCTTCGGGAAGTCGTTGCAATAGCAGATGCTGCCGACCACATACTTTTCGCCCATCACCAGCACGTTTGGATCGAGCGTGACAGGCTTCTCCCAAATGCTCGTAACAACCAGCGTGCCGCTGAAGCGCAGCGCCCCAAGCGCAAGGTGGAAGCACTGCTCGCTGCCGGTAGTCTCAAAGGCAACATCCGCCCCAACACCGCCGGTGCGTTTTTTAATCTCAGCCACCACGTCCACTTCGTTTGGGTCGAGCACCACGTCCGCGCCGGACTGCTTTGCATATTCCTGCCGCACAGACTTGCGCTGCACCACGATCACTTGCGCTGCGCCAAGCGCCTTCAAGCATTCGATCGTCGCAAGGCCAATCGGGCCTGCGCCGGTTACAATCGCCGTTTGCCCCTTCTCAAAATGGCCAACCTCAAGCGAATGATACCCAACGCTCATGGGCTCTACCAGGGCTGCCTTTTCATAGCTCAAGTTGTCCGGAATCTTATGCACAAAGCGCGCAGGGAACGTGGTGTATTCGGAGAAGCCGCCGCCACCTCCCATCAAGCCATGGAAGCCCAGCTTCTCGCAAAGGTTGTAATGGCCTGCTTTGCATGCCGGGCACTCACCGCATACGATCAGCGGCTCGACCACCACGCGGTCGCCCGGTTTTACGTTGGTCACGTTGCGGCCAACCTCAACCACTTCGCCAGAAAATTCATGACCCATCACAACCGGAGCCGTTTCGCCCGTGATCGGGTGCGGCGTTTTGACCGGGATGAAAATCGGACCCATCGTATATTCGTGCAGATCGCTTCCGCAAATGCCGCACCATTTCACTTTGATTTTTACGCCGTCATCTTTCACGGTGGGTTCTGGAATGTTTTCCACGCGAATGTCTTTTGCGCCATACCAAAGTGCTGCTTTCATTGTTCTTGCCTCCTAATGATCGCTTGTTGATCGAGAACCGACCGAAGCGCTATGCGCAGTTGCTGGCCAGTTCTCCATTTCGAATGGGAGTATACTCCTTTTGAATTTTATTGTCAACGTTTTAACGTTAAAATCCAGCCATTATTTTGCGCTGAAGCTGCTCAAATATGCACTCCATTCGGTGCCAAAGCGCTTTGGGAAGTAGCAGGATATCCCCCGGTTCAAAAAAGCCTCCATAAAAGCTTCGTCAAGCATCGCCATACCGCAGAATGCGCAACGTGCAACTTCGCAAAAGCGCTTTTGCTTTGTTGCATTTCTCCGCCTTGATTTCCCGTGCAAGCAGAAAGCCTGCCGGCACGCTTTCTACGCCCTTTATTGCAAGTTCATGAAAGCGCGTAAAAGGAAGAAGTCGCCGGATCGCGCAGCGCAAGCGCCGGACTTCTTCCACCACCAAATCCGTCTGGACGCTTTACATTCCCCGAATGATGGAATCCATTTCCTCCCGGGAACGCGCTTGCCGCGCCCGCTGGAGTAGCGCATCCTTTTCTTGGGAAGAAAGCGCTCCAAAGCGTTTCATCGCTTCCATATCCCGTGAAAGCGCCATCAAAAATCCAATCGGCACCGCTCCATTCATGCCCTGCACGCACCTTTCCAAATAAGATTCAACAGGAAAAGTATGCGCAATTTTCCCACGGCGCATGCCTGTGCCGCAATGGCCTACCTCAAAATGGTGCAATCCAGTGCGCCTTATTCTCGCTTAAAATGCAAAAAGCCGGGGCACACTAAGCCCCGGAGCATGCGTGCATGCGCACGGCGAAAGGCTGTGGCGCGGCGCCGGAACAGATGGAAGAATCCAAGCCGTTCCTTTTGCCATGCGCACCCACACCGCCTTAAAACTAGAACAGGGAACGCAAAAACATCGCAACACCCAGCACGACCAGCGGGACGCCGATGATCGCGCCAATGATGGTGCAGCAGAGCGCGACGCCAATCGCCGCAAGGATCACCCCGAGGAGCATGGAAAGCAGCTTCCCAATCCCCAGGAAAACGATTCCGATGAAGCTCCACACCATGCGAAACGGCCAGGTCAAAACGCGCAGCATCGCAAATACCTCCTTTGCATCCGAATTCGTTTTGCTTGTTTGTGTCTGTATCATATCACATGGCAGATCCCAACGTGCGGTTTTTAATGGAATTCTAATAAAACGTTAACATGCCTTAAAATGCCCGAGTTTTGAGGGCGCAACATCCTGTTGCTTGCATTTTTGAGCAGCCCGCGCTACACTCGGAGCACAAGAACGCTGCAGAAAGGGAAAAGCCTTATGTCCACCATTCACGAAAACCTGCGCCAAATTCGCAGCATGTGCGGAATGACGCAGGAGGAGGCTGCGAACCGCATCCATGTAACCCGCCAAACCATCTCAAGCTACGAATCCGGCCGCACGCAGCCGGATCTGGACACGCTCAAGCGCCTTGCAGATGCATATGGCGTTTCAATCCAGGAAGTGCTCTACGGCAATGCCGGCCAGCAAAGGCAGCGCCGCGCAGTAAAGGGGGTTGCGCTTGCGGCGCTGCTTGTGCTCGTGCTGGGCAGCTTCCTGCAATCTGGGTTTCTCTGGGGCGCCAATGCTTTTTTCCCAATTGAACCCGGACCCGTGCCGGAAGCCAACCTGCCCATCGTTGAAATGCACTTTCGCTTCGCGGGAGCATCCACCTTGGCCGCGACTGTTTCGAGCGGACTCTTCCGCCTGCTCCTGCTCGCACTGCTGTTCCTGCTGGCTACGTTGGAATCGCCTGCTGGCCTGCGCCAAAAGCTGTTATATTGGGGTGTGCTTGTTGTTGGGGGGATCTGCCCGGTGCTGCCCTTCATGCTTGCCGACAGCACGTATCAACCGGTTGATTACCTTTACTTTCCCATCCGTACCCTTCTGTTTGCAGCGGTTGTGCTTGCAATCAGTTTTCCTGCAGAAGCGCTTGTGAGGAAGTTTCGGCCGCGGTAAAGCATGCATGATTGCGCCCTGTGCAATATAAAGCAGTTTTCCTTCATGCCTCATAGGGGTTGGAAAACGGGCTGCCTTACCAGGAACTGCGCACAAAAAAAGCGCTTGCCTTTTGCGCATCGCCTGTAAGGGCCATCATAAATTATAAGCGCGTGCGTATACTGGGAAAGTGCGCCTATACGCCGGAGATTGGCAATGGAAATCACGGCTCTTCATGATTAAGATAGGCATACTGGCTTCCGTTATGCTTCTCCTTTACGCCTAAGCGCATGCCGGCCTTCTCGATGTTGACATACTCACCATACATGCGGGCCATCGCGTGCCCCCTGGCTGCTGCGCTTCCTATGCGCTCGTCTACGATCTCTGCGATCAGCTGGCGCAGCGCGGTTTCCATTTGAATCATGGTTTGCCCCCTGTAAAATCATTTCCTGCATTTACTCGGGCAGCAGCAAGCGTTATTTTTGTCAACTTAATCCCTCCTTCTTGTTGATGTATCATTATCGCTTTAAGCGATTGTCAACGCCAAAAGCGATGTTTTTTTCTTTTTTATGTTTCAATTATTAACACTTTGTGATATGGTAAACACATCGGAGTCCCTATGAAATACAATGCGAAAAAATTCTTTGCTAAACGATTAACAGGTATGATGAAAATGCGCAAAGAAAGCCAATTCGATTTGTCAAAAATAATGGACGTTTTTCAATCCACTGTGTCCGCATGGTGTACCGACCAAAAAATGCCGCGCATGGATAAAATAGAAAAAATTGCACTGCATTACGGCGTGGCGCTATCTTCTTTAGTTGCCCCACAAAAATCCGATACATTTGCAGAAAGTTATTATGCCCCAATCGTGGGCTTTATCCCAGCCGGGTATCCTGCACTTGTAGCCAAAGATATTGAGGGATACGCCACCATCCACTATAAAGATGTCGAGAACTACTTTTTTGCGCGTCAAAGGGGACAGCATGATTAATGCGGGAATACATGCGGGCGATCTTGTGTTGATTCGTAATCAGTCATTTGCGGAAAATGGTCAGATTATAGCAGCCCGTGTAAACAGTAATAAAGCTACGCTTAAACGATATAAGCAGAGTGGGGATGCGGTGGTTTTGCTGCCGGAAAATCCGGCATACGACCTGCAAATAGTCCCGGCTCGCGATTTCATAAGTGGAGATGCGCAAATCATTGGAGTTGCGCTTCAAGTAACGCACACATTATAAATAAGGGGGATGCAAAAATGGAAACGAATAGACCATGTATACGATGCGGCAAAATTCCGGCGGATGGATGGTACAGCAAGAGCGGATATTGCAAGGAATGCGCAGAAGCCATACTAAACGCGCAAAATACAGCTTCTACTAATGGCGTATCACAAAAGGATTGGCTTGTCACCCTTCTGCTTGCCATATTTGTAGGCACATTGGGGGTGCATCGATTTTATTCAAAAAGAATAGGGACAGGAATACTGTGGCTATTGACTGGAGGTTGCTTAGGGATTGGATGGCTGGTCGATATAATTATGATCGCAACCAGTACATTTAAAGACGGAGATGGCCTTTTGATTTTATCCGATTCCAAAAAGCGTGAAATGGGCATTTCTGCTGCGCCAATAGTTGTACAGGCCGCACCCGCAAAGGCTGACCAGTCCAAGAGCTACATTGATCAGCTGGCCCAGCTCGCGCAGCTGAAAGAATCGGGCGTGATTACCGCAGAGGAATTTGACCAAAAAAAGGCGCAAATCCTTAACAAAATTGGCTAAACAAGAATAAAAACGCCGCCGCTGGTGCTACAACACCTGCGGGGGCAAGGGCACAGAAAAATCCTTTGCTATGCTCTTTTTTCTGTGCCTCCCTTTTATCAAAAAGGAGTTTTTTTGCAATGGCACAAAAAAGAAGATGTCCGAGTTGTTGTAAGGTCAGTGCAGCGCTGGTTTATTAAACTGGTGGGTAATTTCTATCCCTGGCTGCTCGCTCAGTTCTGCCCATCGCCAGCCCTTCTCTGCCCTCCAAAACTTAGAAAGCATAGCAAAAAGAACACCCTGCTTTAACAGGGTGTTCTTTCTTGGTATCCGGCAGCTACCTATCTTCCCGGGCCGTCGCCAGCCAAGTATTGTCGGCGT
>CALVWJ010000015.1 GCA_944366945.1 uncultured Clostridia bacterium | reverse complement strand
ATGGTGACCCCTAGGAGACTCGAACTCCTGTTACCGCCGTGAAAGGGCGGTGTCTTAACCGCTTGACCAAGGGGCCATAATATGGTCGGGGTGAAGGGATTTGAACCCCCGGCCCCATGCTCCCAAAGCACGTGCGCTACCGAACTGCGCTACACCCCGTTCGCGTTTCGCTTTTGGCGACGCTTAGTAATATACCGTATTTCCTTTCACTTGTCAACAGCTTTTATCATAAAATTCAAACAATTTGTATTGATATTGGTGGAACGGCCACAGATATGGTATAATTTTAAAAACGGAGGAAATATGGATAAAAAAATAACAATATATACGGATGGAGCATGCTCTGGTAACCCCGGCCCAGGAGGCTGGGGCGCTGTTTTGATTTATAAGCAAAAACAGAAGGAACTTTCTGGATATGAACCAGAAACAACCAACAACCGCATGGAGCTAACAGCTGCAATCCGTGCGCTGGATGCGCTAAAAGAACCCTGCGAAGTTGCACTTTATACGGACAGCGCTTATCTTTGCCGCGCGTTTAACGAAAAGTGGGTTTACAATTGGATGCGCAACGGTTGGAAAACTTCTGCTAAAGCGCCTGTTGAAAACCGTGCGCTATGGGAAGCATTGCTCAAACACGCAAGTTACCATAACATCCGCTGGATCAAAGTCAAGGGCCATAGCGATAATCCCTACAATAACCGCTGCGACCAGCTGGCAACAGGTGCAATCAAGGCACATGCGAAAAAAGGATCCTAGCTGCGGTATTAGCTTATTTTTCCCTATGCCTGTCCCATACTATTCGTTAAACATGTGTTTAACGAATAGTATTGAGCCTTGACCCTCATGCTCCAAAAGTTGCGGCTGATTCATTATTATTGAACATAGGCTATCATCCGTTAATTCAAAATTTAAATAATGCCTTTATACCAAGTCGGAACTAGCTTTTTCATGTTATTATACCAACATAATACGTCTTTTGCTTGATTGACCATTACTTGAATTTGTTCCTTGCCAAAAGGAATTGCCCACGGCACAGACGACAAAGTATTACTGCTGATATAAAATGCAAGCATCTCCAAAACTCGGCAGGAACAACACAATCGAAATAACCGTTTACCATTCCGGTCGCAAATAAGGGCGTATTTGGAGCACACCAAACAATACGATTAAATTCTTCCCAGGGATCGCCAAAGTCATTTCTATTGAAGTCGATAATATATAGTTGCTTATCGTTGCCTATCATCATGTTTCCAATATGGTAATCTCCGTGTTGATATGTTCTTGGGCGGCCTTTAAGCAAATGTCTGTGAGTGTTATTAATATAATCAATAAATGCATCTCCACTTTCGTATTTAATCGTGCATTTCTCATACATTTTGATTTTATAACTGGCTTTTCGGTTAAAATAGCTCTCCCAATCCTCCATGCCTTTAGGAGCAGGAATTTTATGAATTTGTTTCAGAATCTGTCCCGCTTCGAATCCATAGGCATATTGCACATCACCTTCAAAGCTCTGCAAAATTTCCTCAGCATCGACACCATCAATCCAAGTTTGGATTGAATAGACGCCTTCTTCCGATGTGCCAAACTCTAAAGGTTTGCACATTGGTACACCCAACGCAGCCACTTGGCACATATGATCGTATTCACTTCTTTTACGATCATATTGTTCAATAGGAGAAATACGAAGCAAGAATTTGTTACCTTGTTCATCAATCGCACAGTATTTTTTATCTTCCGACCAACCTTTATCAATAAGCTTTTTTGAAACGAACTTATAGTGTGACATGTTTTTTGACCTCTGGATCTCATAAAGGTATTAAAATGCTTTGTGTCAACAAGAAATAACAATTGATAAAGCACTTAAACTTACTTGTTATCTTACTTAAAAGGTTGTGACAACATTTTTATGAAACAACTTATTAAAAATACTGTTTGACAATTCTGTAAATCTTTTAGGAGTAGATAAAGAACTCGCTAATCCGACTGACCTCCAAGTCGCTGCCCAAATTAAATATGGAAAGAGCGGCAATTCATCCTTCACCTTTAAATGACAACCATCTCGAATAAGAAGCCCATCTTTAGCGATTTTCTTCGCATCAAAGTATAATCTTGCACCTGGTTGATATTTCATATCCGAATTCATCGTTATTTTTCCCAGCTGTTTTGATAATACTACAATTTCACCGGAAATATCACCATCTGAAAACATAATATAATCACTAAAATCATTAGGATCGCCTAATAATTTGCCAATTGGCTGAGTTTCAAAAGTTGCATTGCTTTTTTTCAATGCATTCCAAGATTTCAAGCAACCGTCGCTTTCAATTTTCCTCCAATTTTCAAGCGTAGTGCTATGTATCAATACATCAGATTCATAGCTTCTTAAAAAATTATCATTATAATTGTGATTACCATAATGTAATTTTGCAGCTTCAAAATCTTCGTCTGATATTGAAAGAATTATGTTTTTATCGTAAGTTTCTTGAAATTGTAAAAAATCAAAGAGTGACATTTTCCATTGGGGATATTTTTTGCTAACCTTCAAAGCATATACTCCGCTGTTTTCGCTGCCGGCCATAATTTGATAATCATCAGAATCGGTCAATTGATAGATTATCCACGAAGGACCGTATGGCATATTGGTAAATGGATTTATGTCGCTTTCAATGAAGTTTTCTTTTACTCTGTAAATCAAAATAATCTCACCCCAATCCATATAGAAATAATCTATAATTATATTCAGAAAAACTCAACAAATCAAGTAATGAAAAATGACAAGTTCCAACGGAAACTTGTCATTAAAATTGGTCTGGGTGAGAAGATTCGAACTTCCGGCCTCTTGAACCCCATTCAAGCACGCTACCAAACTGCGCCACACCCAGAAAACAGAACGATTCATTTTCTGAACCTTGAATATAGTAGCATTACGGCGTCTATTTGTCAAGTGTGTTGTTTCACCTTGGAGCGATAAAAGCGCACGGAGCAGGTCACCTCCTGTTCCATGCGCTTCATATCTGTGGCCCAGCTTAAAGTAAAATGCAAATTAAGCCGTTGCATCCCTCGTTTACCATACGTTGCAGCGTTTCCTGCAGCCGCTGCTGCACTCCATCGGGCAAACGGTTCACCTTCCCCGTCATTCCTTCCTTTACAAGGTCATACAGCGGTTTCCCAAAAATATTGGTGTTCCACATTCCGTTCGGATCCTTTTTTGCTGCCTCAAGGAGATATGCGAGAAATTCCTCTGCCTGTTCCTCCGTACCAACAAGCGGCGCAACCTCCGAATCAATATCGATGCGGATCATGTGAAGCCCTGTGGCTTTCGCATGCAAACGTACGCCAAAGCGGCTCCCCTGTTGCATGATTTCCGGCTCATCGAGCGCCATTTCATCCATAGCGGGCGGGACCATGCCGTACCCCGTTCGATAGGCGGCATCAAGCGCGCCGCGCAGGCGGTCATACTCACGCTTTGCTGCAACAAATTCCTTGATGGAGGCAATCAAGTGCGCATCATCACGGATCTCATATCCACAGGCTTCTCCCAATACCGTATAAAACAGACTACTTTGCGGACGGAGATCAATCTCAATTTCTCCGCTGCCCAGTGCAACCCGCTTTATCACGGGCTCGTCAAATCCCTCAATTCCATGCAGGGATTCGGTAAGCTTATCATAGTCCCGCATGCGCGTAAGCTGATCGGAAGCAGTATAAACAGGTTCCATGATGCGCTGAACCAGCCAATGATTCGGAGCAAGCGCGCTGATCCACTCCGGAAGGGCTATATGTACCATGCGGATCGGGAATTCCATGAGAACAAGCTCCATTAAATCGTAGAACTCTGCAGCGGACATCTGCATCACATCCGCCGCGCGCACGGTTGCATCGTATTTTTCCTGCATGGCCATAGCTAGCGCCAGTGTTTCCGCGTCATTGGGATGCGTGCTGTTAAGCACAATTACAAATGGTTTTCCCTGCTCCTTTAGCTCCTGGACAACCCGTTCTTCCGCCTCAACATAATCTTCCCGCTCAATCTGCGTGATACTGCCATCGGTGGTTAATACAACTCCGATTGTGGAATGTTCCGTGATTACCTTTCTCGTTCCGATTTCAGCTGCTTCCTCAAATGGAATATCGTGATCATGCCAGGGTGTTCGTACCATGCGCGGCATATCATTTTCAATATGTCCAACCGCTCCGGGCACCATGTAGCCAACACAGTCAACCATGCGCACCCGGATGGACATGGTATCGCTAATTTTAAGCTGAGCCGCTTCATTCGGCACGAACTTTGGCTGCGTAGTCATAATGGTACGCCCTGCGGCACTCTGTGGCAGCTCGTCGGTCAAGCGTTCTTTTGCGTGCGGATCTTCCATCCCAGGTAACACGAGAAGATCCATAAAGCGCTTGATAAAGGTCGACTTTCCCGTGCGGACGGGGCCGACCACTCCGATATAAATGTCCCCATTCGTTCGTTCCGCAATGTCACGGTATAATTCAGTCCTGTCCATTCAGGTGTCCTCCCCACTGTTATAAATCGAGACTAGTGAAGTATATGTACAGCAGGAAAAAAACATGCCCCTTTCCCTAACGCAGAATGGGGCATTTTAATGCTACAACTAAACTTGATTAATCAAGGCGCAGCTCTTTTGTGCGCTGCCGCAGCAGGAGCCTAATGGGCGTAGCTGTTAACCCAAAGGACTTGCGCAGATAGTTTTCCAAGTACCGTTTGTAGGAAAAGTGCATAATCTCTGGATCGTTTACAAACAAAACAAACGTTGGCGGCTTGATTGACACCTGCGTTGCATAATAAATTTTTAAGCGCCGCCCTTTATCGGAAGGAGGCTCAGTCATCATTACGGCTTCCGAAATGATATCATTCAACGTTCCAGTTGAAATACGCATGCAATTTTGCGCATAGGCAAAATCAGCCTGCTCCATTACCTTATTTACCCGCTGCCCACTGATTGCAGAAATGAAGAGCATCGGCACGTAATCCATGAATGCGAGGTCAGCTGAAAGCTTTTTCTTAAATTCATTCATCGTATGGGTATCCTTTTCGATCAGATCCCATTTATTGATGATAAGAACCGAAGCCTTCCCTTCCTCATGCACGTAGCCGGCAATGCGCACATCCTGCTCGCTTAAGCCTTCAGCCGCATCAATGACGATGAGAACTACATCGGCGCGCCGAATTGCCCCAAGCGAGCGGATCACACTATAGCGCTCAATGCTTTCATCCTCAATTGCGCGTTTGCGCCGGATGCCAGCGGTGTCAACCAGGACATAATCTTTACCTTGATATGTAAAAGGTGTATCAACTGCATCCCGCGTTGTCCCGGCAATATTGCTTACAATCGTTCGCTCCTCGCCGAGCAACGCGTTTACAAGGCTGGATTTTCCAACATTTGGTTTTCCAACCACAGCGATATTGGTAACCTCCTGCTGCGCATCTTCTGGATTTTTATCAAAGAAAGAAACAACTTCATCTAAAAGGTCACCGATTCCGAGCCCCTGCTCTGCAGAAATCGCAATGGGGGCGCCGATGCCAAGCTCATAAAAATCATAAATTGCATCCGCATATTTAATATGATCTACTTTATTTACGCCCAGCACCACCGGTTTATGGGAGCGGCGTAACATCTCTGCTACTTCTGCGTCCGCCGCTGTTATGCCTTCTCGCCCGTCTACAAGGAATACGATTACATCCGCGGTATCAATCGCGAGCTCTGCCTGGCGGCGCATTTGCACACTGATGATATCGTCCCGCTCGGGTTCGATACCGCCGGTATCAATTAAGGAAAAATTATAGTCGAGCCAGTTTGCATCCCCATAGATACGGTCACGCGTGACACCAGGCGTATCCTCCACAATGGCGATGCGCTTTCCGACCACCTTATTAAAGAATGTAGATTTTCCAACATTGGGGCGGCCTACTACCGCAACTAGGGGCTTCGCCATTCGCACTACCTCAATTCTTCTTCAGATTTCAACAAGCCAAACAGTTTTTCTATGAACAACGCACCATCGCTTGCACAAAGCGGAACGATTCGCACGCCAAGCCGTTTTGCGAGCCCTGCAAGGTGTTCACCATCCAGAAACACATCTTCACGTTCCCGCAGCGTATCATCCGGCAAAAGCAGCAGCCCAGTCGTAAGTTTTCCTGCAAGCTGTTGGGCAAGATCCGTGGCTGTTAGAAGTCCGCTTACGGTAACAGTCGGGCCAAAATATGCATTTTCAATGCGATGCAACACCACATGGATGCCATACGGCGCAAGCTTTTCGAAAAGAGGCTGCAAAAAGGGAAATGCAGATGCGCCGGTTGCAGCATCAACATTGTATGGAGCTCGAAGAGGCGTCTGTTCGCGCAATGCTTCCAAGAACTCCCATTCAAATTTGCGCAGCAAACCGACGCCATTCTCGATTTGCGGAAAGTCGCCATAAGCTTCGTAGCACGGTAGTGATACCTCAGCAATAGAATACATTTCATCAGAGGCATACGCAAACCCGGTTCCTGTTTTCGCGAAAGCAGCTTCATTGCAGGCTTCTACGCGGTGGATCGCATCCAGCGCCTCTGCGCGTGTAAGGGTTCGCAGTGGATAAAGTCCTTCACGATACCGTGTGAGCCCTACAGGAACTACCGCTACCGACTGCGCGGCAGGAGCAAGTGCAAGCAGATCGGAGAGCGTCTGGGAGAGCACTTCCCCATCGTTTATGCCGGGACATGTAACAATCTGCGCATGAAATTGCATGCCTTCCTGTTTGAGCCAATTCAACCGCGCCATTAAGTGGACCGCTGTTGGGTTCCGCATCATGGATTTACGGATAGCGCCGTCTGTCGCATGCACGGAAACATAGAGCGGACTGACGCGGCGCTTGATGATACGCTCAAACTCCGCATCATCAATGTTGGTAAGCGTTACATAGTTTCCCATGATCAGCGAAAGGCGCCAATCATCATCCTTTACATGCAGCGAGCTGCGCACACCCTTTGGCATTTGGTCAATAAAGCAAAAGATGCAGTGATTTTTGCAGCTCTTGATCGGGCTCATTAAGCCGCTTTCAAAGTTAAGGCCAAGCGGCTCATAAAGCTCTTTTTCAATATCAGCGCAAATGCATTCGCCCTCGGGCGTTTCAAAGCAGACTTCCAGGGTTTCTTTTGCAGTAAGCTGTTCGTAATCGATAACATCCAGCACGTCCTCTCCGTCAATTGTAGTGAGGAACCATCCTGGTGCTATGCCAAGTTCCTGCGCAATTGAATTTGCATCCACTGCAGTAATCAAATGCTTCATAAAAAACCTTCTTACCAAAATAAATCCTGCTCGATTATATCATGCCATACGGGATTGCGCCATACCCGGTTTCTTTTGCATCCACGCGACAGGGTATGGTATACTGTATTTCATGGAACGCAATCGAATTATGCATGAAATCCCACCAGTCTATGACGCAAATGCACGCGTCCTTATTCTTGGCACGATGCCTTCGCCCCGCTCCCGTGCAGAGGGGTTCTATTATTGCCATCCGCAAAACAGGTTTTGGCGCGCACTTTGTGCAGCAATCGAAGAACCGATTCCTTCTTCCATCGCAGAGAAAAAAGAAATGCTCCTCCGGCGCGGTATCGCCCTATGGGATGTGCTGGCTTCCTGCGAGATTTCGGGTGCAGCGGATCACAGCATTCGAAATCCGATTCTCAATGATTTTTCTTCCATCTTTTCTGTCGCAGCGATTCAAGCTGTATTTACGACGGGAAAAACCGCTGCCCGGCTTTATCGAAACCTTTCTGGAAGCACCTGCTTCTGCTTACCTTCCCCAAGCCCTGCAAACTGCGCGGTTGCCTTGGAGGATTTAATCCAAGCGTACCGTGCCATAGTGCCATACTTGAAAAAGGAATAAGTTTAACCGCACCATCAACCTTTTTTGAACATACAAACAATGCCCTTCCATGGGTGGCCATTTGCAAATTCTAAAAGCCCCTGGAAAAAGCCGCCTTTTATACGGCTGTTGATCTGCAAGATGCGCAAAGGAGCGTCTGCGCTTGAACAAAGGAACATTTTAAACTGCGGGTTGCTAAGGGATTTTCTCTTCCCACCGAACTTTATTTTTAAGAATGTCTCAATTGCCCAATACAAAAAGCGCATGAGGCGAACATCCTGCTTCATTTCTAGAATTGTATTATCCATGGTATATTGGCCTCGTTTGAAACTTAGCCCTGCAAGGGGCACGCCATACATCTTCTTCCACTCTACCAGCGAGGGCGTTCCTTTGGGCATAGCATACCAGCTCCCTATTTGCCAGGAATATGGCGGAGTAGCTTCACCTTCAACTTGAAGTAACGCAGATAGCAGCAAATTCTGGCTGCTTGTTCCAACTGCGACGCGGTATGCACCGCCAACCTTTTTCCAGCCATGATTCCAGATGGAAAAAGCACGCTCATCCAATTGAAAGGCAACGCTTTTTTCTTCACCCGGATTTAAAAAAACTTTTGCAAAGCCTTTAAGCTCTTTTCTTGGACGATATATCCCACCCTCTGGAGGCAGAATATAAAGCTGAACGATCTCTGCCCCCGCAACATCGCCCGTATTTTTAACGATTACAGAAACATTACCCTCTGAAACTTCCAGATCGCGATAAGCGAAGCTAGTATACGAGAGCCCATAACCGAATGCCCATCGCAGCGGAATTTCCGCTTTATCATAATAGCGATAGCCAACATAGATTCCCTCCCGATACTGCGCGTTTTTTAGGTTGCGATAACAGCCAGCCGTTGGGGAGTCTTCATAGCGTAAAGGCCAGCTTTCCGCTAATTTGCCACAAGGATTTACCCGCCCATATAGCAGGTTTGCTACGGCTTCCCCCCCTGCCTGGCCGGAAAGCCCTAAATATAAAATCCCCTTTACATCGTCTGCCCACGGGCATTCAACCACACCACCGCAGCAGAGCACGACAACCGTGTTAGGATTGGCTTGCGCCACAGCTTCAATAAGCTGCAGATGCCCTTTGGGCATCTTGAGGTCAACTCGATCAAAACCTTCACTTTCATAGCTCTCTGGAAGCCCCGCAAATACAATTGCAACTTCGGCGGCCTTCGCTTGATTTATAGCTTCAGCAATAAGTTCTTGCGTAGTAGAGCCATCCTCAAGATACCCTGCAGCAAACGGTGCATTTGGCATAGCATCTCTAGCACTGATACATTTTGTTGGATTGATGTGGCTGGAGCCAGTTCCCTGGAAGCGAGGCGTTGATGCCATTTGCCCAAGCAGCGCAACCTTGCAACCTTCTGCAAGTGGTAGGATACGGGCTTCGTTTTTTAATAGAACTGCACTCTCCTCCGCAGCGCGCCGTGCAAGTGCATGGTGTGCCTCTACATCATAGATCTTCCCCATTTGAGTACGTGCTCGATTTGCGCGGTCCATCCAGCGGAGCACACGCATTGCACATTGATCGATTTGTTCTACTGAAAGCCGTCCATCCTGCACGGCATTTTCAACTTCTTTTTCCATATAAGCGCTTCCGCCTGGCATGCAAAGATCGCATCCGGCGCGAAAAGCGCGAACGCGATCATTGAGTGCGCCCCAATCCGTAAGGACCATCCCGTTAAATCCCCAATCCTTCCGTAAAACATCCGTCAGCAGCCATGGATTATCAGAGCAATGAATCCCATTGATTTTGTTATATGCACACATGACGGTAGCAGGACGGCCTTCACGAACCGCTTTTTCAAATGAAGCAAGATAGATTTCCCGCATGGTTCGCTCATCTGCTTGACTGTCTCCATTAAAACGCTTATATTCTTGGTTGTTCAAAGCAAAATGCTTTAAGCTCACATCAACACCAGCTGCCTGCGCTTCCCGTATGAAAGCAGCTGCCAAAGAGCCGGATAAGAAAGGATCTTCTGAAAAATACTCAAAATTGCGCCCGCACAGGGGGTCCCGTTTGATGTTAGCGCCTGGTCCTAACAAAAGGCTAACGTTGTTTGCAAGCGCTTCTTTCGCAATTGCAAGGCTGATTTTGCCGATTAAATGAACATCCCAGCTGCATGCGGTAATTGAAGAAGTAGGAAAACAAGTAGCTGGCTCAGATTTGTTCATTCCGAGCATATCGGCTCCTTTTTTCTGGCAGCGCAATCCATGCGGACCATCGCACATCATAAGACTAGGAAAACCATATCGCGAAAGATCTGCGGTGTGCCAGAAATCAGCACCTTCACATAGGGAAATTTTTTCTTTTAGCGTCAATTGAATTAAAACTTCTTCCGGCTTCATCATTCTCCCTTTCACTTGCGTAGAAACTTCATTAAATAAAGTAGTTGAAACCAGCTACCAATTATGCTTTCTCTATTTTAAGGTACAATTCCCTTTATCCGAGAAAATCCGCTATCAATTGTTTGGCAACTTAATGAAGCAGGCAAAACCGCATGCATACTGGGTCATGGTCTGAATACCGATAGCCGGTGTTCAACGTTTCATAGGCAACACATGCAATATTATCTGAAATAATAAAACCATCGAGCGTAACCGTATAAGTTTCACCCGGGGTATAGGGCATATCTGCATTGCGCGTACTATCCCATAAGGCTGTACGTTCCGCTTCGCTTAATCCATCTATACAGAAGCTAAAGTGCTCCGGAAGGCTCTCGCGCGGAAAAGGATAGGCCCAGGATTCGCGCTCTTCTCCATCATCCGTTAAGGCTTTTAAGTCATGGTTAAAATCTCCGCCACAAATTACATAGTTACCGGCTTCATATTCTTTTTCCATCTCCTCACAAAGCATGCGGATCTGCCCTTCCCTAATTTCATCTGAATTCCCATAAGCAGATAGGTGAAGTGTGAGGATTACAAGCTCTTTCCCATTTTCAACAGGAATGCGTGAAACGCTGTAACAGCGATCCAGATCAAAAAATTTTGTAAGCGTTGTAGATATGGGCAAGCTTCTACGTACACTTTGGGTAATTGGGAAACGGGAAAACAATACCAAGCCAGAATTGCTTTTCCCATGCGGTTGGTTAAAAGGATAAGCCAGGAAAGCAGAATCATAGTTTACCGCGAATGCAGAATAGTATTCCGGCAGCATTTCCTGCAAAAGCGCGTATTGGTTCACATGATAGCTCCGCGTTGCATTTAAATCTACCTCTTGAAACAGTGCAAAATCCGGCGTAAGCTCTGCAACAAGCGTGCCCGCCTCCGTTACTGTTTTAAGCACGCTTTCTTCACTCTCAGCCCAAGAAAAAGTGCCGCCATCCATAAAGAAACTGAATTCCGGCGTATATGCGCCAAAACCGATATTATAAGTAACAGCGGAATATTCCACGTTTACGCTTAATGCCTTTCCCACTGTCGCAACCTTTTCTTTGGGTGCTTCGACTGCAATTGCTTGCATATCGTCAATGCGTTCATAACTTAAAAATAAATAAGCTATATAGACAATTACGACCAGAAAAAGGGCGCCTAAAACGATTGCGCAACCTTTAAAAAACGTTTTCCATTTACGCATAAACAGCACCCGCTTTTTTAAAATTCTAGCAAATTGTAAAAATGAAAAAAAGCCAGGAAAATTCCTTGCTTTTTCTCTGGTCGGGGCGACATGATTTGAACATGCGACCTTTTGGTCCCGAACCAAACGCGCTACCAAACTGCGCTACGCCCCGATAATGGAGCCAATGTGGGGACTCGGACCCCAGACCTGCGCATTACGAGTGCGCCGCTCTACCGACTGAGCTACATTGGCTTGCCTAGTGCATTGATGCACCAACGGTTTCTTATTATAGCAGACAAATCGATTTCTGTCACTAGGTTTTTTAAAAAAAATTGGCTTTCTTTCATCGATATGCACGTGCCATCGCTTGCGCCCGGCGCACATCTTCCTGCGTGCACAGCCGACTTACCTCAAATTCGTCGACTCGCATGTGATGATCGGTTTGGACATAGACCGTTTTTCCATTCATCACAGGAAGAATGGGCGATTGCGGCAGCGAATGCTCTGCTATGATTTCGGCAATATGTGGATGAACACGCAACAGATAGTCACAGGTAGAGTCTGAGCTGAACATACGCATAAGCTGCTTGCGTGCTTTTAAGACAACGGTCTCTTGCGAAAGGACTTTCCCATCACCGCCGCAATATGGGCAGGGAGATTGTAGCGTATGCGAAATGCACTGGCGCGTTTTTTTGCGCGTCATCTCAACCAGGCCGAGCTGTGTAATGCCGAGCACGTTGGACTTTGTCCTATCTTTTTGTAACTCCGCGCGCAGCGTTGCAAGCACCCGCTCTTTATCTGCAATTTCATCCATGTCAATAAAGTCCACAACGATAATCCCGCTAATATCCCGCAAACGAAGCTGCCTCGCGATTTCTTTTGCAGCTTCGCAGTTGGTTAGGGTGATTGTTTCCTGCAAGTTATCCGTTCCCACGAATTTGCCAGTATTTACGTCGATCGTAGTGAGTGCTTCCGTCTGGTCGATAATAATATATCCACCGTTTTTCATCCATACTTTGCGGGAAAGCGCTTTCTCAATTGCGCTTTCTAGCCCAAGCAGATCAAACATATCCGGAATGCCTTCATATAGCTCGACCCGTTCCCGTAAAGCAGGTGAAAGAATGCCGGCTACAACTTGAATTTTTTCGTAGAATTCCTTGTCGTTAATTACCAAACGCTTAATATCTGGCGTAAAAAGGTCGCGAATGGTGCGGAATACAAGCGGCTCTTCTGCGTGAATCAAGTGCGGCGCGGTTAGCAGTTTCCCCTTTTGCTGAATCCTTTCCCAAAGGCGTGCTAAAAACTGAAGATCCGCGTGGAATTCTGCAATTCCTTTCCCTTCTGCAGCGGTGCGGACAATCACGCCCATATGATACTCTGCGGTGATATCTTCAAGGATGTTTTTTAGGCGCGTCCGCTCTTCTTCGTCTTCAATCCGCCGGGAAACCCCAACATAACACACATTTGGCATCAAAACAAGCGTGCGCCCCGGAAGGGTGATATTCGTTGTAACACGTGCTCCTTTGGTGCCGACGGGTTCTTTTACAATCTGAACGATAACCTCCTGCCCGGGCTTGACAATATCTTTGATGTTCAGCGGTGCTGGTTTGATTTCATCCTGTTTGCCGTCAAACGTAAAATCCGAACGATCGATTTGAATATCCCCAGCATAAAGGAATGCGTTGCGCTCAAGACCGATATCAACAAATGCAGCCTGCATGCCAGGCAGCACATTCTGAACGCGTCCCTTATAGATATTTCCAACCAGGCGTTCACGCCCTCTGTGTTCAATATAAATCTCGCTTGGGGATCCATCCTCAAGCAAAACCACTCTGGTTTGATATGGGTTAATGTCTACAATAATCTCTTTCTCCACGGTTCAAGCGCTCCTGGAATTTAAAAATCGTTACGCCTTTTTAGATGGCGTTAAAGTTAGAGTTTATTTGTGCGGTAGCGCAGGCATAGGGGAACCGCTTTTGAAATAAATCACTTTGCGATGGACATTATAAGTATAAGTTGTTTCTGCGCAAAAGGTTCGAAGCGCGCCAAGCAGAAGGTCAATATTCAAACTGCCTTTTGCATCCGCTACCCCCAACAATGTAAGCAAAGGGCATCCATCAGCCGATAGGCTGAATTGATAGTTTAGCAAAAGCGGGCGAATATCTACGGTTTTTATGCCGCCTTTGGTTCGCTTGTCAACAAATATCGGTCCGGCTACCATGCTTGCAAATGCCGTCTCCAGCTCTTTTGGCCCCGAAACAAGATTAAAACCTTGAAACTCAATCGTATATTCGGCAGCTTCCATAAGCGCGGTCAACGCAGGGGCGTTTTCGCTTGCCTCGATCACTTCAAGAATGCGAAATCCAGCAGGCAACGCGGCATTTGCTGCAGCTTGAAATGAAGCAGGTTCCATTGCTTGCGCAAGCTTTACATCTAGCCATTCCGCTTCGCTCGTATAGCCAAGAGCAAGTGCTGCCGCAAAGGAAAGCTGCGGATGTGGATTAAATCCTTGCGAGTATGCGAGCGGTATATTCGCGCGGCGGAAGGCACGCTGAAACGTACGCTGAATGTCCAAGTGGGAAACGAAACGGACCGCTTTTCCTTTTTCAAACCTTGCAATAATCCGCATATTTTTCTCCAAAACAACCGTTGCATCCAGCACGGCAGTCCTTTGTAGTGATCGCTGCATTTGCGCGCGCAAGCTCGCGCATAAGGTAAGCTTCAGTTACAAGCATATCAATATGCCCCCACGGGAGCGGTTCGCCTGGGGTGCGCTGCCTGTGCGCGTACGCTGCAGGGTCAACGCCCGCTTCAGCAAATGCAGTCTCCCAAGCATGCTGCTTATAGTGCTCATCCCAGGAATCGAAACGCGCTCCATGGTGATAGGCATTTTCCAGCACATCTGCAAGGCGGCGGTCGCCGCGTGCAAAAACTCCTTCGAGCACGCTGATGTCTGGTGCATGGTAAGAAAATTCTGCTCCTCGGATTCCCTTTAAAGCAGCACGCAGGAATTTCTGCTTTTCAATCAGCGTTTCTTTTGAATCCTGCGCTTCCCACTGGAACGGGGTAAACGGTTTCGGTACAAATGAAGAGGCACTGATAGAAAGCCGGAGCCCTTTCCCCCGTTTTTCTTTGGGCATACTGTAAAACAGTGCAGACACTTTGCGCGCAAGCTCTGCTATCCCAAGCAAATCTTCTTCGGTCTCCGTAGGCAACCCAATCATAAAATATAGCTTTACGCTGCTCCATCCGGCTTCAAATGCATCTTTTGCAGAACGCAGCAGATCTTCTTCTTGGACACCCTTGTTGATCACATCGCGCAAGCGCTGTGTACCAGCTTCCGGTGCAAAGGTCAATCCTGCTTTGCGCACAGACTGCATCTGCACAAGGTCATCCTTTAGGAACGAATCAATGCGCAGCGAAGGGAATGAGATGGACACGCGCTTCTTTTCAAATTCATGAAGGATTTCCGGGATCAGCGCATGAATTTCAGAATAATCCCCCGAGCTTAGTGAAAACAGTGAAACTTCATCATACCCTGTGCACGCAATCAACGCGCGGGCCTGCTCCATAATCGTCTCACGTGTTCGCTCGCGAACTGGGCGGTAGATAAAACCAGCTTGACAGAAACGGCACCCGCGCGTGCAGCCTCTAAACAGCTCAAGCGCGATTCTGTCATGCACAATAGGCATGTATGGCACGATCGGATTCCCAATATATGGTGCATGCTCAAGATCCTTTAATACGCGGCGCGTGATGCGCTGCGGTGCATTAGGATCAACTCTATCCAATTCTAAAAAATGTCCTTCAGCATCATATTTAGGCGCATAAAAGGACGGAATATAAATGCCGGGAATTTGCGCAAGAGTGCGCAGTAAAGCAGGCTTGTCCATTCCTCCACGCTTCGCTGCCAGCACTGCATCCACGCATTCACCAATAAGCTCTTCCCCATCTCCGATCAAAAATGCATCCACAAATGGGGCGAGCGGTTCTGGATTGCATGCGCAGGGTCCGCCACAAACAATGAGCGGGAATGCATCCCCACGTTCTTTTGCTCGCAACGGGATTCCAGAAAGATCCAGCATCGTTAAAATGTTCGTATAGCACATCTCATAAAGCAGCGAAAAGCCGATGATGTCGCATGTGCCGAGAGACCGTTTTGTTTCAAGCGTAAACAGCGGAATCTGGTTTTCGCGCAATGCGCGTTCCATATCCGGCCAAGGCGCAAAAACGCGCTCACAGATCGTATCCTCACGCGCGTTCAAAACATGATATAGGATGCGGGAACCCAGATGAGACATGCCTATTTCATATACATCCGGGAACGCCAATGCAAAACGCAACTCTGCATCGCACTTCTGCGTCATATTCAGCTCCCCGCCCATATAACGTGCGGGTTTCTCAACAGACGCGAGAATGCTGTCGAGTAACTTTAAATCCAAAATACCCTCCAAATGGTGAATTACCATATTCAGTTTATCACTGAATCCGAGGAAGGTCAATGTAACTTTAATATAGCATAGAGTGTTGCCTGCATCCCAAGTTGCGCGATACCATCGATTAAAGAAGCTTCACTCAAACGCCCGATTTCTTCCATGGCATCGTTTAACACAAGGATATATACAATTCCACGTGAATCGACAAGTGAAAGAGCTTCCTGCCCTTCCACACTCTCATGCAGCGCAATAAAACGCACCGGGATTCCATCTCCACTGCGTATTGCTTCAAGCCGGCGCAAAATGCCATCTACTCGCGCTTCTCTACCTTTTTTGCTTTCTTTTAGTACTGCTAGCAGAAGGAACACACCCATGATAAGCATCATAGTGCGGAGCTCGCTATCAATTGTTAGAACAATGCTGCTTGCAATTATTATTCCCCCAGCGCCTGCTCCAAGCAGCAAAAGAATAATGGAAGCGCTGCGCGGTGGAAGAAAACTTCGCAATATGGATTCTGCCATGCGGCCTCCATCAAGCGGAAGTGCTGGAAGCAGGTTAACTGTGCCTAAGAGCGCGTTGATGCGCCCAAACTGGGCAATAAGCGCACTCCCTGGAAGCTGCAAATTTTGACTTGAACAAAGCGCGCCGCAAGCGACGCTGGTTACAAGGCTGAACAACGGCCCTGCAGATGCGATCGCAAGCTCATCCCAGCGGCTGGCGATCCTTTTTTCGATTCGCGCTACGAACCCGAAAGGCTGGAGTTCTATGCGTTTGACGCGATAGCCCATTGCATGCGCTGCAACAGAGTGGCATAATTCATGTAAAAGCAGCGCAAGCAGGTTAAGCAGCAATGTGCCTGGTTGATCAGCCAATAGCGCATACAAAACTGGCAGCATTATAAACGGGCTGCATTCTAGTTCCGTATTGCCAACTCGACCGATTCGCATCATACATTCCCTGCTGGGAGGGAGAAATAACCAGCTGGGTTTTCTGGCTTTCCTTTAACGAAAAGGCTGATATATAGCGTATCTCCTGCTTTGACAGAGCCAACGTAATCGCTCTCAAGGAGAGGCTGTCCTACCTCCACGCTGACTCCAGAGAGACCATAGAAATATAGATCCATGTCATCTGTGGATGCAATGCGCACATAGCTGCCTAATTCTTGATCTAGGCCCGTTTCTTTTACGCTTCCATCCATGCAGGCTATTACATACTGTTCAGATTCCGATGTCAATGCAAGCAACGTGTCATCTTGAGCAGATTGCGCTTGGCTCGCATTGATTGGGAGCTGCAGTTTGCCGCTGCTTGAGAAGACCTCTAAAATCCCGGGAAGCTCAACAAATTGCAGCTTGCCCAGCATTTCATCCAATTCGCTATCCTCGTTTACAGCCTCATTAACGGTTTGAAGCGCTTTATCCGCTGCTGGTGTTCCAATCCATTTGAGCAAAAGCACAAGCGCGCATGCAGCGGCACAAATGCCGCACTTGATAAGCATGGAGGTCGCATCAAACGGCTGCTTCTGTGCGGCCTTTCGCGAACTTCTCTTTTTTCCCCATCCAGTGTGGTGCGCCCTGCTTTCATGCGTTTTCCTTTTTTGATAAAACGAGCTGGGACGATAATCTGTTTCGACCGATACAAAATCAGATAATTCGACTTGATTGCATTTTCTTTCCATAATAAACACCTCCCGCGCGGTAGAGTATATGCGCGAGAGATGCGTTTCAGCAACGATATGCAGTTCATTTTTTGACTGGACGGCGCATCCAGACATTTTCTACTATGCCGACTGCAATCATATTAGTAAGTAAGTTAGACCCCCCATAACTTAAGAAAGGGAGCGGGATACCCGTGACAGGCATAAGGCCCATCGTCATGCCAATATTCTCAAATACATGTGCAAGCAGCATGCCGATTACGCCCGCCACTAAGCAGCTTCCAAAGTAATCCTTTGCCTTGAACGCAATCCAAAGCCATCGAAAGATCAGCAGGAAATAAAGAACAATAATAACCGTTCCGCCGATAAACCCGAGCCCTTCTACAATTCCGGCAAAAATGAAATCGGTGTGTCGTTCCGGCACGAAGCTAAGTTGAGCAAGCGTTCCCGAGCTGAAATACCCTTTCCCATAAAGTTGGCCCGACCCAATTGCAATTTTGGATTGGAATACATTGTAGCCGCTGTTGGCCAGGTCTAAGCTAGGGTCGAGAAAAACGTCGATGCGATATCGTTGATCGTCGCTCATTAAAAAGAAATACGCGAGAGGAAGGCCGGCGGCAAGCGCACCTGCAGCAGCAATGATATAACCCCAACCAATGCGCGCAATGAAGAGAATGAAAACCAGAATGCAGATGTAAACAAAAGCGGTCCCAAAGTCTGGCTGAAGCATTACCAGAATCGTAGGAACTCCGCATACGAGCAACGCAATGACGATGGACTTAAACGAACGGATGCGCCCATGCTCATGTTCCATATTTTCTGAAACAATCTTTGCCAGAAATACAATAATGGATATCTTGCACAGCTCAGCCGGTTGGATTGCACGGTCGAGTTGTTCAAACACAAACCACCCGGAAATGCCGCGCGTTTTTTCTACCGTGAAGAGAATAACGAGCAGGGCAAGGTTTGCAATATACGCATATTTGATAAGAAACTTAAAAAAGCTGTAATCAAATACAATCACAATAAGAAACGCAGCAACGCCCACGAGGAAATTTACACCTTGCCGCTGCACATAATTGAGGTTAAGCTTTTCAAGGTAATCACTCAAAGCCACCTCATCCCCATCAAAGGGAGACGCCATGATGCTCGCAATGCTGATTAGGCCAATTGTAACCAATGCAAGAACGAGAACGATAGTCGCCCAGTCTATTTGCTTGAGAATCTTTCGATCAAACATACTTTGGGAACCTTATCCGGCGAGATTGAACAACGCCTGCATTTGTTCGAAAATCGCCTTGTATTTATCCGCCGTTTCATTATAAACAATAGGCCGGTTCACGCGGGAAACCGCTTGCACTGCATCTCCGTGGAGCAGTTTATCAAGCACCATCGTTGCTTCTGCCGCAGCTTCATAATAGGGTTCAATGCACAGCGCATAGATGTCATTGTCGTTGAACAGGTCATAGTTGCTGCCGCTTAGGCCATTGCAGAAAACCGTAATCGTTATTTGCGTTAAAAGGCCGGGATTTGGTGTAGGCACTGGAGTAGCATTTGGCGCAAGACTTGGCTCGGGCGTAGGGCTCGGCGTACCTTCTTCCCTAAAAATGCGCTGCGCCTGTGCACGGGCTTGAATCGCAATCGAGCCCGCTGCACTATCCACAACATACATCCCCTTGACGTCGCGGTTGTAGAGAAGAAATTCGGCAAGCTCATCGATTGCTCCCTGCTCATCGGCAGCCGTACGATTAAATGCATCCACGCGGAACTGCGGATAAGCAGCTGCAATGGAGGCAGAAAATGCAGCATAACATTCTGATGTATCTGCGCCATATATCAAAATGCGGCCCGATTTCAAGCTGCGCTCCGTCATCCGTTCTGCAAGGCCGCGCGCAAGCTCATCGTAATACTCGGAGTCATCTGCTATAATGTTGGCGGAAATGCCTTCTGTTGAGCAGGCATAATAAGGAACAACCACCTTGATGCCGCATGCGACTGCGCGTGCGATTGCCTCATTGCTTTGGTTGGATGGATCAAATACCAAAAGCGCATCAACGTCCTCTGCAATTGCATCTTCTACTGCGGAAAGCATTCCCGCCGCAGAAGGGTCCGCACGGTAAATTTTCGATGCATATGAGAGGTTTTCCGCAGTATGCAAAAAACCGTACATGGTCATGCAGGCGCGCTCTGAACCGTCGTCATGAATGATAAGGCCAATTAGGTCAAATCCCTTGTCTGCAGCATTTTGCGTGCTTTGCCCTAATTGATCCGGCGTTTCTAACGGCATTGCGGTTTGCTGCAGCTCCTCCGCATTTTCGCGCGAAGCCGCACAGCCGATGCCGAAAAGGGCCAGCGCAATAACAAGCAGAAAAGCGATTTGCCGCTTCATGGATTTCCTCCTAAACATTCGTGTTACATGATTATTGTACAGCATTTCCCCCGCTCTGTCAGCCGATCGGGGGAAATTAACAAAAGGGTCATAAAATCGCGCATGCAGCAAACTAATTTCCACTAGATTTGATACCGCGCATTGCGCGCTGGCCGTGCGGCAAGCTCCGCTTTCTTTTGCTCATAGCCTGGCTTTCCCAACAGCGCATAAGTCGCTTTTTTGCCTTCTTCTACACCAGGTTGATTGAATGCATCGATGCCGAGCAGCTCGCCTGCAAACGCCGTCTGCAATTCAAATAGGCAGATGAGTTCACCCAGCGTAAAAGCGTTTACTTCCGGTAAAGTAATGGTTTTGCTGAGATGCCCGGATTTCAGCACGGCATATTCCGTGGCGAGCTGTTCTGCCTGGATGAGAGCGTTGAACGTATGCCCACTTAAAAAGGCAACATCGGAGATATGATCATACGCATGCGGGATAACAACTTCCGTGCGGTAGCGGTCCACCCCCAGGAAAGTGATGACCTTATCGAAGGGACCTTCCGTATAAAGTTGGACCTGCGAATGCTGATCCGTTACACCGAGCGCTTTTACAGGCGTTTGCCCAGCGTGGATTTCGCTTCCATCCAGCGCATAGCGCTTTCCAAGCGATTCTGCCCAAAGTTGAGCATACCAATCGGACATAAAGCGGAGCGAATCGGCGTATGGCATCAAAACGCTGATATTGCACCCCTGCTCCATTGCAAGTACTTCAAGTGCTGCAAGCATATAGGCCGGGTTCTTCAGCACGTCATGCTCGGAGCACAACCCATCCATGTAAGCTGCGCCTGCAAGCAGTTCCTCTATGTCAATTCCGCAAACCGCTGCGGCAAGCAGGCCCACGGGGCAAAGCTCGCTGAATCGCCCGCCGACACCATCTGGCACATAGAAAGTGCGCAGCGCGTTTTCTTTTGCGATTTTGATGAGATTTCCCTTTTCAGCATCTGTTGTTGCGATGATATGATCACGCCATGCCTCCCCCACGGATTCCTTTAAAAGGGCCGTTGCCCAGAGAAGCTGCGACATTGTTTCAGAAGTACTGCCCGATTTTGTGATCACATTGAAAATCGTGCGCGCGGGGTCGATCACGTCGCGCAGAGAGGCCATGCGCTCAGGATCAACATTATCCTCAACATAAAGCTTGGGACCCCCGCGCTTTTCCGTTGGCAATTCGTTATAGCGTAAGTGGGAAAGCGCCTGCTGGACGGCAATGGGACCAAGTGCGCTGCCGCCGATGCCAAGCACCACAAACGCGTCGCAATTTGCGCGAACCCATGCTGCGGTTTCTTGGATTTCTTGAACAACTTCTTTTTGCTGAAAAGGAAGTGCACGCCATTTCATTGTGCTACGCTTTTCTTCCATCCGGCAAGCGGCCGCGTCATATTGCGCTTTGCGTGCACTGAAAGCATCCTCAGAAATCCCATGTTGTCCTGCAAACTCGCGCATCATATTGTTATAATCCACGCGAAGCCGCATAGAATCGCACCATTGCCTGTCTTCAAACCGTTTCATCGCGCTCTTGCCTCCTATAAAATGAATTTCATACTGATTTTGGCAGGATTATATCACATATCACGCACATTTGCCCGCATAAATTATGCAATCCATAGATTTGGGGGCAAGATCATGATGAAAAGGAAAAAATGGATGTGGTATATGGTTCCTGCTGTCTGCATTGCGTTGGGATTTCTTGTGCTTACTTTAGCCCGGCAAAAGCAGCCATTCGGGCATATGAAGGTGACCGTGGTTGACGCATATTCCCTGCACGCGATCGAGCAGGCGCAGATTGTCCTGCCAGAGGGAAATATTCACGCAACAACGGATGAAAATGGGGTTGCTTACCTTTACAGCATCCCCCTTTCCCCGCAGCAGCCTTCTTTGAAGGAGGTTCCCTGTGATTATGGAGAAACAACAATCCTTGTTTATGCAGAAGGCTATTTGCCGTTTGCCCTATTCCATGCACATGTTTATGATGGGCGCCTGCGAAACGGTCCTACGCTATACTTGTTTCCAGAAGGCACAGAAGATGGGATCGACGTTATCTCTATGATTGAATCTCCCAAGGAAGATTGGGTAGAACAGCTTCTGGATGCGTATGCGCCATGATCTTTTCACACTTTGCCTGCTGTTTTTGCAGCCTTGACATGGTATAATACCACCATGTCAAACGCAAGAACCAAAAGTATTATTCGCGCCGGATGGAAGCAGAATTTGAAAAAGCTTCCCTGGCTTTTATTGCTCCCGATTGGGATTTTCCTTCCGCGTATTGCTGCGCAGTATCCGGAATGGATTGAGCTCAATTATTCCGAGAAGATTTACCCGGTCTTGAGTGCGTGGATGGGAAAGCTGAATTCTCTTACACGCGTTTCTATTGCGGAATGCATTTTATATGCGCTTGTAATCGCCGTAGTCGTGCTTACGCTTGTGCATCTTTACCGCTTAATCTTCCGCCGAATCCCATTTTCCACGTTCGTGGGTTATCTGCTTTCGCTCTGCATCGCAGGCGGCGTATTGCTGAACCTGTTTTATGTCATGTGGGGATTCAACTATTCCCGCCCTTCGCTTTATGCATTGCTTTCGTTTCCAGTAGAAGAACGCACAACGGAAGAGCTGGAAGCAGCCTGCCTGCGTCTTGCCCAGCAGGCAGGCACTTTGCGCGCATCTGTAACAGAGGATGAAAATGGCGTATTTACCTTAAAAGATGGATATGAAGCTTATTTTGATGCGATTCCCAGCGCATATGCGCGCCTAGGCCTAGATTATCCGCTTTTCTCCCGGCGTACCTATGCTGCAAAAGGCGTCATAAGCTCGATTGGACTTTCTTATGCCGGAATTTCCGGGATTTTTATCCCGCATACAGGGGAGCCAAACGTAAACATCGATCAGCCCGCTTTGCTCATGCTCTCCTCTGCCGCACATGAAACCGCACATTATCTTGGAATCGCACGAGAAGATGAGGCCAATTTTGTAAGCTACCTTGCCTGTACCTATTCAGATGATCCTGCGATTGCCTATTCTGGCACAATGCTGGCCTTAATCCACTGCGGAAACAAATTATACGCTGCGGACAAGGAAAAATATGCGGCACTCTATGCCACGTATACCGATGCCATGGTGCGCGACCTTGCCAATTACAATGCATATTGGGATGCGTTTGAAGGGCCTGTTGAAGAAGCTGCAACAACGCTCAACGATAACTACCTTAAATTCAACCAGCAGGAAAGCGGCGTAAAAAGCTATGGCATGATGGTTGATTTGATCCTTGCCTACTTTGCAGAAGGCAATTGAGCGTTTTATTGGCTGCACACAATTGCATATTCGAGCACCTTTGCTGCAATAGGCGCCGCAATTGTTCCGCCTCCCCCCGCGCGCTCTACGATTACGGTTATAGCATAGGGGAACGCTTCGCTATCCACATATCCTGTAAACCAGGCATGTGAAAGAGCGTTTTCTGCCGAAGAGATTTCCGCCGTGCCCGTTTTTCCGCACACCGAATAGCCGCTTACCGCTGCCTGTGTGCCAGTTCCATGTTCTACCACGCCGCGCATGCAGGAGGCCAAGAACTCCGCTTCGTTCCCTTTAAGAAGCGTCTGGTATGCTTCCGGCACAAAATCTGCAACAGGCGCAGAAGTTGATGTTCCACTTACTTGCAAGAGCAGCTTGGGCTCCATGGCAACCCCATCGTTTGCGATGGCGGACGTAATAAGGCAAAGATGGATCGGCGTTAAAATGTCCGTATGCTGTCCGACACCGCTCCATGCAAGCGCAAAGTCTGTTTGTGCCTCTCCAAAGCTTCCAGCATACGCCACCAGCTCATCAAACAGGAATGTGCCGTTGAAGCCAAGCGACTCCGCGGTTTGACGTAGCTTTTCCTCTCCGATTTCAAGCGCAATCTCCGCAAACACATGATTGCAGGAAACGGCGAAAGCCTCTGCTAAAGTCAATGTGCCATGCACTGCATCTTCATGATCACGCAGGAGGACATATTTAGAGTATAATTCTCCTTCTTCATCATAAGGGTTTACCCCGCTAACCAACTTGCCGCTCTCTTTTTCAAACACAAGCGGTCCATCGCAGTTGAACGCTCGCTCTTCTACATTCGGAAGATAGCGAAGCGCTGCAATGGTTGTGATGATTTTAAAAGTTGAGCCAGGCGTATAGCGCCCCATTGTGGCCCGGTTCACCATGCTGCCTTCTGCAAGCGCATATTCGCCCGTAGTATACTCGCTCATGCGCGCTGGGTCGAATGCGGGGTTCGCAGTGCAGGCCAACACTTCCCCGGTTTTATAATTCATTAGGAAGATAGCACCATCGTTGCCATCAAGCAGAGAGCTTGCATATGTGCAAAGTGCAGAATCGATGGTGAGCGAAACATCCTTTCCTCTGCGTTGTTCGCCCGAAACAAGGTAGGAAAGCTGCTCGCCAATGCTTTGCTCAAATCCAAGCAGGTATTTTGCAAATAGTGCCTCAGCGCCAAGCGTTTGGCCGGAATTATCCCCAATGACATGAGCGGTAGCAAGCCGCAGGCTTTCTTCCGCTGCATATTCCCGCTCGCCATCTGCGTTGGTATATGCAAGCACGACACCATTTCTATCCAGAATCGAACCGGCCCAAACTGTATTTTTCTGATTGGTTACGCGCGTATTATATGGACTTGCAAACCAATACGGCCCATAAGCGCCGATTATGTAAACAAGATACCCTGCAAGAAGCACAAAAAGCGCGGTGAATACCGCAAGCATTGCCTTAATGTTACGCTTTGTATTCATTGCGCATCCTCCTCGCATTCCATTTCCGTTGCATCCTCTTGCGCTGCACTGAGAGTTTCATCTGCCGCACGAATGAGCGCATCTTCCAACAGGGTACCACTTTGCGCTGCGATGCCTTCCAGAATTCCAACAAGAAGCATGCATGCTATCATGGAGCTCCCACCATAGCTTACAAACGGCATCGTAATACCGGTTAATGGGATAAGCTTGATAACGCCTCCGATAATGACGAATGTCTGCACTGCAAGCAGTGCAGTTGCTCCAAATGCTGCAAGCATGGAAAACCTGTCTTGTGCGTTGAGCGAAATTAAAACCCCGCGCACGACAAGAAGCAAATAAAGCATAATAACGCCGATTCCAAAAACGATTCCAAATTCCTCACAGATCACAGCGAAAATATAGTCAGTATGATAAGCTGGGATCATCTTGGGTGAGCCAAGGCCAAGGCCAAGACCCCAGAGGCCCCCAGAGGCAATCGCCATAAGCCCTTGGGCAATCTGGTATCCGCTGGTGGAATATGTCGCCCATGGGTCCTGCCAAATGGCGATGCGCGCGCGCACGTGGTCAAACAAGAGGTAACTTGCATATGCACCTGCGCCACCAAGCAGCATGGCTGCAAGGGTTGCGCGAATATTGCTCGTTGCAACAAAGAAAACTAGCAGGAATACACCTGCAAGCAGCATCGCTGCCCCAAGATCCCTTTGAAGCACTAGAAGTGAGATTGCAACCATTACGAAAAGTAGAATCGGGAGCAGATCTTTTACATGCGTGTGATCGGTCAGTGCATCCGCGAGCAGGAATACCAGTGCAACTTTTACGAATTCAGAAGGTTGAAACAGGATCCCGCCTATGCTAATCCAATTGCGGGCGCCGCCAGACTCTTTGCCAACGAACAGGAGTGCCGCCAGGATTCCAAGGCTTAGAAGCGCCATGGGAATGCTGAGGATGCGAAAAATCCTAGGTTTGCGCATTAAGATAAGCATCAACAACATTCCAACCAAACCGATGCCCAGCATTATAAGCTGGTGAAGCGCGGTTTCCGGAGAAATACGGTACTGCATTACCATGCCAAGCGCGTAAAGGAAGCAGACTATAAGCATTAATAATCTGTCCGCATGCGCAGCAAAACATGCAAGCAGACAATAGGATAACAAAACAGTAAGCAATACAACGCCGCCAAAAAGCAGCGCACCTGCATCAAAGCTCCCTTCGTGGAACGCCAGCAGAGAAAAAGCCGCTAAAATAAACAGCAGTACCACCCCCAGCGCAGAAGCACACCTGGCATGCCGCAGTTTACGCATCGTCCAATCCCTCCTTGCCGCGGGTTCTGTGGCATATAAAGCATACATCTTGGATCCAGATAATGTCCCCATCTGCAAGCGGTGTTTCCCGGCGGATCACCGGCTGGCCATTGATCTCACAGTATCTTCTTTTCTTTGTGGAAAAGCGATACTCACCATTTTTAAGCACGATGCGCGCATGACGTGCTTTGAGTTCTGTCTGCGCCAAAGGAATCTCGCATTCCGAACCGCTTCCGATATCGTTGTATTCCTTAAGCGGAAACCATTTACCGCGGTATTTTTCCGGTTCAATTACCAGGATCCAATGAATGGAAAGCTGTAGGATGCGCTGTGCCATGCGCAGATACCGCCATTCTGAAATGGAACGGACGATCAAAAGGACGATAAAATAAAGCAACGTGCCGAGAAAAACATACCGCATAATGCTGGAAACAACTTCATATGCACTCATATGGCCACCCCGCTGCTGCCGTTCATCCTTCCTCCGCCTTCTGCTTAATTTGCAACGCAAGGCGGTAGACTTCATTGCGCGAAATACCTATGGCAGCAGAAACCTCCTTCGCAGCATCCTTTGCACGCACCCCCTGTTGCAAAAGGGGCGCAAGCATTGCCAAAGCGTCCTCTTCAGTTGCACCTGGTGCATCTAGCGCACCGGAAACAAGCAGCACGCACTCGCCGCGCGGCGGCGTTTCAGCATAGCGCGCTGCAAGCGCAGAAAGTGGCGCACGTACTGTTTCCTCGTGTATTTTTGTTATCTCACGTACGAGCGCGGCTGGCCGGTCTCCCAATGCTCCCACAAGCTCAGCGCAGGTTGCGGCAAGGCGCAATGGGCTTTCATAAAATATCAACGTCCCGCGATGCTCCGCGAGCGCCGCAAGCGCTGTACGACGAGGTTTGGGCTCACGCGGAAGAAACCCATAGAAGCAGGCTCCACAGCTGGGGAGCCCTGAAAGCACAAGCGCCGCAAGGGATGCAGAAGGGCCTGGAAGCACCGTAAATGGCACATTATGCGCAATGCATGCAGCAACGAGCCGCTCTCCTGGATCCGAAATCCCTGGCATCCCTGCATCGCTCACAAAAGCAACAGCTTCCCCGCCGCACACGCGCTGCACGATCTCCTCTGCACGCGTATTCTCATTATGCGAATGGCATGCTATTAATGGCTTTTTGATCGAAAGCCGGTTTAAAAGCGTAGCGGTACGCCGCGTATCTTCGCAATAAATGCAGCTTACGTTTTTTAATATGCGCACTGCCCGCAACGTAATATCTTCCAAGTTTCCAATCGGCGTTGCACAAAGGTAGAGCATGGGAGCAAGCGCAGCCTGCTGAATATCTTCCATTAAATTTCCTCCAAAATAATGTCTTCTTCAAAAGTTACCCCGCTTCCCCCACCTTTTTTTGCCTCAACCAGGATAAGGTATGGCGGTCTTCCGCGTTTTGCCCGGATCATGCATATGCGCTTCACGGCAAGCGTCCTCGCTTCCAGTGCTGCGCAAAGCCGCGATAACCCCGCAGCAGGATAGCATACAAACAGCTTGCCCCCGTTTTTCAGCATGCGATGTGCGCAGGAAGCCACATCATGGATCGTGCATGTAGTTTCATGCGTGCTTTGCCGGCGTGCAGGATCTGCGCTTTCCGTTCCACTTGCATAATAAGGCGGATTGCATGCAACGCAGTCAAAGCTTTCGCGGGTAAGCCGTGCGTCGGGAAGTAAGCGCAGATCTGCTTGCTGCACCGATATTGCGTGCGCAAGTCCATTCCTTGCAACGCTTTTTGCAGCAAGCGCACAGCTTGCTTGAGAAAGGTCAACCGCATCAACTATGGCTCCTGTTTTTGCATGAGCAAGCAATGCAATAATCCCTGTTCCCGTGCCAAGATCAAGCAGGCGCTGCCCTCTGTGCGCGCGGATAAAATTTGCAAGCAGCACGGCATCGTGCCCATAGGAAAATCCATCTGAAGCACGGTAAATCCCAAGCCCAGCGCATTGCAGGTCTTCCCAAACTTCAGCCATGGCGCATCCCACTCTTTCCAAAGTATTATCATCATTTTGGTTGGAAACGGGGCGCTTGTCAATCTCAAATATTGCCATTATGGCGTTGCATTTGCATAAAGAAAGATTTCCTTGACAAAAATAAGGGGAACAAGTAAACTCATCTAGAATTGGAAAAATACCGCAGTGACGGAAAGAGTAAGCGGAATGCGTGCCTAAGAGAGCCGGGATTAGGTGAGAGCCTGGTGGTGCAGCGCCGTTGAACATGGCTCCAGAGCGGCTCATGCTGAATGCAGTTATCTTTTAGGCACGAGCGGGTGCGCCCGATACAGCGCGCGTCTTTGAGCCGCCCTTGCAGGGTGGGAAGAAGGGTGGTACCACGACCGAGCATCGTCCCTTTGCGCACAGCGCGCATTCGGGCGATTTTTGATTTTAAACGGGGAGGATTCACATGAGCGAAGCAAAAAACTATTACATCACAACGGCCATCGCCTATACTTCGGCCAAGCCTCATATTGGGAACACGTATGAAATCGTGCTGGCCGATGCCATCGCACGCTATAAGCGGATGACTGGCTATCAAGTATATTTCCAGACCGGCACCGATGAGCACGGTCAAAAGATTCAGCAAAAAGCGGAAGCCGCCGGTATCACGCCTCAAGAATATGTGGATGGCGTAGCAGGCGAGATCCGCCGCATTTGGGATCTTATGAATACCACATATGATAAGTTTGTGCGCACTTCTAATCCGGAGCATGTTAAAAAGGTTCAGAAGATTTTCAAGCGCCTTTATGAGCAGGGTGATATTTATAAGGGGACTTATCAAGGAAAATACTGCACTCCATGCGAGAGCTTCTGGACCGAAAGCCAGCTTGTAAACGGCAAATGCCCGGATTGCGGTAGAGATGTGCAGGATGCACAGGAAGAGGCATACTTTTTCCGCATGAGCAAATATGCGGATCGGCTCATGGAATACATTCAAGCGCATCCGGAATTTATCCAGCCGGAATCCAGGAAAAACGAGATGATTAACAATTTCCTAAAACCGGGCTTGCAGGATCTGTGTGTATCCAGGACTTCTTTCACCTGGGGGATCCCTGTAGATTTTGATCCCAAACATGTAGTATATGTTTGGCTGGATGCTCTCACCAATTATATCACCTTCTGCGGATATGATCCCGATGGAAATCATTCCAAGCAATATAAGGATTTCTGGCCGGCAGACCTGCATTTGATCGGCAAGGATATCGTCCGCTTCCATACGATCTACTGGCCTATTTTCCTTATGGCTCTGGGTGAACCGCTTCCAAAGCAGGTGTTCGGTCACCCATGGCTTTTGGTGGGAAGCGGAAAGATGAGCAAATCCGTGGGCAATGTAATCTATGCGGACGATCTCGTGGCACAGTTTGGCGTGGACGCGATCCGCTACTTTGTATTGCATGAAATCCCATTTGCAAATGATGGCGTGATGACCTATGAGCTCATCATTGAGCGGGTGAACACTGAGCTTGCGAATATTCTGGGCAACCTGGTCAACCGAACGATTGCTATGGATCAGAAATATTTCGGCGGCCGCATCATGGAACCAACAGCAGCCGAGCCAGTCGATGCGGACCTCAAAGCGATGGCCATCGCCCTCCCTGCTCGTGTGGAGGCCCGCATGAATGAACTCAAGGTCGCGGAAGCAATCGACGAGATTTTCTCCCTGTTGCGTCGAGCGAACAAGTACATTGATGAAACCATGCCTTGGTCTCTGGCAAAAGAGGAAGGAAAGCAGGAGCGCCTTGGCACCGTGCTTTACAACCTGCTGGAGACGATTCGCTTTTCAGCAATCCTGCTTGAGCCCTATCTTCCAGAAACTTCCGCTCGTATGTTAAAGCAGCTTGGTGTGGAAAATGCGGGCATAGCATCGTTGGAGAAGTTTGGTGGCATGCCAGTAGGCAAGATGGTTGGGCAAGCAGAGATTCTCTTTAGTCGGATTGACCGGGATCAGAAACTCGCGGAACTTGAGGCATGGCAGGCTGCGCAATCCAAACCCGCCTGCCCGGCCATTGAAGTGGAACCTCAGCTTACAGATCATGTGGATTTTGATACCTTCTGCCGCAGCGATCTGCGTGCAGTAAAAGTTAAAAGCTGCGAACGGGTCAAAAAATCGGAAAAGCTTCTGCGTTTCACCTTGGATGATGGCACCGGTAAAGATCGGCAGATCCTTTCCGGGATTGCAAAGTATTATAAGCCGGAAGATCTTGTTGGCAAAACGCTCGTTGCGATCGTCAATCTCCCTCCAAGAAAAATGATGGGATTGGAAAGCTGCGGCATGCTCATCTCAGCTGTGCATACCGTCCAGGGCGAGGAACAGCTGAATCTCCTTATGATCGATGACGCCATACCAGCTGGGGCGAAGCTTTGCTGATATGATGTATTTTGACACGCATGCGCATTTGACGGATGAACGTTTTGATGCAGATCGCGCAGCGCTCATGGAAGCCTTACCAAAGCGCGGGCTTGCTTTTGCGCTTGATGTTGCTTGCGCACTGCAGGATTTTCCGAAGACCCACGCATTAACGCAAGCATACAGTTGGGTTTTTGGTGCCTATGGCGTCCATCCGCATTACGCTGGCGAAGTGCCAACGGGATATCTGGACATGATCCAAGAAGCTTTGGATGACCCCAAAGCAAAAGCGCTTGGCGAAATTGGGCTCGACTATCATTATGATTTTGCGCCGCGCGCTGTGCAGTGCCGCATATTTGCCGAGCAGCTTGAGCTGGCGCAATCGCTTGATATTCCGGTCGTACTGCATATTCGGGAAGCTTTTGGCGATTGCATGGAAATTTTGCGCGCGCACAAAAATGGGCTTTGTGGTGTAATGCACTGTTTTTCCGGAAGTGCTGAAATTGCAGCGGAATGTGTGGAGCTTGGGTTATACATTGCATTTGGAGGTGCCGTTACCTTCAAAAATGCGCGGAAGCCTTTGGAAGCGGCAACGTACATTCCACTGGAACGCCTGCTTCTTGAAACGGACTGCCCCTATATGACGCCTGTTCCCCATCGGGGTGAACGCAATGATCCTTCTTATATCCCATTGATCGCGCAGAAAATTGCGCAGACTCGCAACATGGAGGCTGAAGCTCTAATGCAGGCCACCCTTGATAATGGGAAACGCCTTTTTCGGCTCTAGGTTCTAATAAATATCCCCCGGCATAGCTGGGGGATATTTCCTATGCGAAAGAAGCTCACGTGTTCGAAGGGGCTTATGTCTTCTTAAGTATTCTTAAGCTACTGCGACCTAGCTTCTATAGATTCTTGCTTGGAAATGTGTTGTTTGTATACAGTTGACGGCGATCCGGTTGTTTTTCCGTCTTGCATTATTCTAATTTATAAAAATAACAATTAGGATAGCCATGCTGGGTTTTATATGGTATATTATATATAAACAAAAGACATTTTTGATCTGAAGAAGCATAGAAAAGCAGTTGATGCTCCAGTTAAGTTTAAGGTCTGGATTTTATCGAACCATTATGAGGTCACCTGTAGCCCTATGTAACGCATCATCGCAGAAGTCCTTTTTATCTTCCGGCTGCCTTGCAAGTAGCCTAACACCTTTTATCACATGGAGGAAAGATCTATGGCCATTTTGGAAAAAAAGCTGTATTGCTTCTTGGCACTATGCATGCTCGCGCTTCTCTGTTCCGCCTGCGGCGCTCCCGCCGCACCGGATGCTTCCCCAACGCCTGCAGTGACCACGCCCTTGGTAACCCCAACGCCACCAGCATCCAGCGCTCCGTTAACATCTCCCGCTGCTGCGGAGGAAACGCCCGTTCCGCCTGGAGAACCATACGACATACACACCAGCTATGTCCCATGCGAAAAGGCGCCCGACCGGAACGATATTAAGCGCACTTGGAAGGTAAATGCTCCGACGGAGTCCCCCGATCCAAACTGGACTGAGCAGTGGGATGGAGATACGGTGACTTATACGGAGATCATCTGCGGACACGGTTCCTAATATCCTGCCATTCTAATTTCGCGCAGCGAGGTCACTTAAAATGAAACCGAAACTGCTTTTTCGTGAATTGCGCCGCAAGCTCATGCAGGTTCTGCTTTATGCGCTGACGATGTTGCTGCTGACAGCGTTCTTTTGCGCCAGTTTCAACCTTTACTGCAACAGCGTAAAAAATCTGCGCCTTGCGAATGAAACCTATTCCACCATCGCCGTGCCGGAGCTGCATGCGGAGGTGGATCGGAACGGCCGCCTGCTCTCGGCTGTTGATGACCCGCAGGATTATGCGGGGTATCAAGCCGTTACTGCATGGGGGTATGATCTTGCGCCCATTCTAAACGCGCCGGGCATAACCGGGCATGACCTCAGAACCCGCTATGGCGCTTATGCGCCTAATGCCACAGCCGTGCGTTCTACCGGTGGCAGCTCAAATATCCCATGGGGCCCGATCTATATTTACGATGTTATCCGTTTTAAAGTGATTGCAGATGTAACTGAGTACCGTGACAACCCTCCTCCCCCATCGGACGATGGCTTCATTCGTGTGCAAACCCTTGGTGTAAACCAGTCCGCATCCGGTGGGCCGACTGTTTTAAAAATGGAGATCCTCGAAAGCGCATCGGGCATTTTCAGTTATGAGGACAATTTGTACATCCTGTTTCAACTGTCCCAGGAGGAAGCGGAGCGGTATTCAGAGGAGATCGCCCGGCTAAACGGTGAGGAATCGGCGGAAATTATCGTGTTCGAGCCGGGCACGGAATATATCGGCTTTATCAGCGCTCAGCCTCCCCTGGGCGATGAACGCTTCCCCATTACGCCAAACGGTTTATACCGTACATCCAATATCTATTTTAACGCGGATAATTTCTTTGTGGAGCGCAGTTACGCCTACTCCACCATTTCGGGCGAATATGTCAGCATTGAAAGCGGGGATCATCCCTTCTGGATGTATCGATACGAGGACGTGCAAAACGACCCAGCGCTTGCCGAGCGCATCGCCCAAATCGGGCGTGCCTACCACATCAATGCACACTCATTTGGCGTAATGGCCACAGACGACCTTTCGAGCGTGCCAGTTTTTCATGTTGGCGGCCTATACGTCGCTGAAGGTCGCCCCATTACTGCGGAAGAATACGCTCATGGCAGCCGCGTGTGCCTCATAAGCGCTGATCTCGCCGCGTTGCAACACTGGCAGGTTGGGGATAGCATTGACTACAGCTTCTATGAATATGATTACTTCAGCGGTGACACGCTCAAGCCATCCTATACCGATACGCAGCCGGACAGCTTTTTTGACAGCGGAGCCTATACCATTGTGGGCATATACGATATGCGCCCTGCTGCACCCGGAGATTCTGCATTCCAAAATGCTCACTCCGTACCCTGGAACACGATTTTTGTTCCGAAAAGTTCCATTCGCAACGCCCCTGCCGATGCCGATCAGCCAATTGCAAGTGGGCTTTTGAGCATTCGCCTTGAAAACGGCGCGATTGAGTCATTTCTGGAGGCTATGGATGCGCGCGGCGTTACGGGATCACACGATGGAGCTTATGAAATATCCTTCACATTTTACGATCAAGGATTTTCAAGGATCCAGCCCAGCCTTAATGCTCTTTCCGGCACCTCGGAGCTACTTCTGATCCTTTCGAGCCTGCTGCTTTTAATCGCTGCGCTTGCACTCGCGTTCTTCTTTACCCTTGGATACAAACAAAGCATGGGCATTATGCGCCTAATGGGCGCCGCCAAAGGGAAGGTTCTTGGAACTGTGCTTCTGGCCGCGCTGCTCACGATCCTTGCTGGCACAGCCATTGGTACTGCACTAGGCCATGGGCTCACTGAACAAATCGGGCAACGGGTCTTGACGCAGTCAAACGTGGAGCCGGAAGCCTTCCACGCCTTTAGTGCATACATCGCAACCGCGCAGACCGAAGCACCTCAACTTGCCCTTGGCGCGGAGTTTCGCATATCGGCATTTTGCTTCGCAGCTGCTCTGGCGTTATTTTTAACGGCTGTTCTAGCCTTTTCGGTGCGCTATCTCAGAAGGCCGCCCAGGGCACTGCTGCCTCAAGGGCACGAGTAAACCAAATGGGAGGTGGACAGCAGTGGCCGGTTTAAAGCTCTCTTTGAAAATGGAATTCCGCAGATGGGCAAGCAACCTTCTTACAGCGCTTTTCCTTGCAGCAGCAACGGTGTTCCTGCTGCTTTACCCAGGATTTATCCAGCGGGCGGAAGCAGAGCTTGATGCAGCTTACAGTGCGATTGATGTATCGGGCTGGTTTATAAGCGCTGTTGGATACGAAGATCCGGAAATTCCTCTTGCGTTCTATGATGTGCTTGAGGATTCCGGCTTTATCCAAAATTCCAATGCGGTATCCTATGTGTCTATGGCGCCGCTCTCCAGTGCCGTGGAAAACCTAAGGAATACGGATGAAAACTTCGCGGCATTAACGCTGGCGGAGCAGTATGCCAAGATCAAAACCAAACCCATTATCAACCTTGCTCTCAGCACGGGAGATCGCCTTTACGGCCTAAACCATGCAGATGCGGACGCTCGGTTTTCGCATCTCCTGGATACGGTAGAATGGTTGGATGGCTATTCGGCGGATATGTTCGCAGGTAGCGAAGCTGTCTGCGTGTACCCTGTGGATGCAGGCGTTGCTTTAGGGGATGAGGTGGAACTTATCGTGCGCCGCGCAAATCCCAGGGATATTTGGAGCGATGTGAAGCGAGAATATATGACCTTTAAGGTGGTTGGCCTTCACGGGATGCGCGCGAACGCATCCCCGCATTACGTCTATTGCCCCCTTAGCGCCATGCGGGAAGCATTCAGCGATCCAAGCTGGTGTTTCTCCTTGCGCAGCTTCTCCTTCACGTTAAAGGATAGCCGCACGCTGAATGGGTTTAAGCAATTCTTGGTGGAACTTGGCCTCCATGAAAACGAGGCTGTCCGCGTATCCATAGATGACCGTATCTTGACTGGAACCATATCACCGCTTCAAAAAAACGCAGCACTTTTGAGAGGCCTGCACCCATTTTTCTATGGCATTGTAGCGCTAATGGGTTTCTTTCTGTGCTTTTTGACAACAAGGCGGCGTGGGCGGGAATACGGCATAATGCGCATGTTGGGTGAAAGCGGGCGCTCTGTTGCAGTCAAATCCGTCGTTGAGCAGGTTCTACTTTGCTGCTTCGGGCTTCTACTTGGCATTACGACCATGCTCCTCATTCCAGGCAAACAGAGCGATTGGATGAATCCAGCCGCAGTGGCGCTGATTATGGGCTGCTACTGCTTAGGCGCATTCTTCGCGATGCTTTTCACAGTTCGCGTAAACATCACATCCCTCCTTCAAGGCAAGGAGTGATCGCCTCACGCCTAAGTGCAAGGCAACGGCGGAACGCTGACGGAATAAACAACCAAGGAGTAAAGGATAAGGAGTGCTACGATGTCGATTTTACAAGCAAACGATGTACACTATACCTACAAAAGCAAATATCAAGCAGTACATGCGGTGCAGGGCATCAGCTATGCCTTTGAGGAAGGAAGGTTGTATGCCATAATAGGCAAAAGCGGCTGCGGCAAGACCACCTTCCTCTCCCTGCTTGCAGGGCTCGATCTCCCCTCTGAAGGAAACGTGGCTTTCAACGGCACTTTCACATCCCATCTTAACCGAGATCAATACCGGCGGGAGCATGTTGCTTTGATTTGCCAGAGCTTCAACCTGTTTCCCCTGCTTACCGTGCTTGAAAACGTTATGTATCCCATGGAACTGCGGGGCATAAAGGGCAAAGCAGCTAAGGAGATAGCTGTAAAAAAGCTTGACGCGGTCGGGCTTGGAGAAAGCTATCATAAGCGCCTTCCAGCTATGCTCTCGGGTGGTGAGCAGCAACGGGTAGCCATTGCCCGGGCTTTGGCAAGCGACGCTCGCGTGCTGCTTGCAGACGAGCCCACTGGCAACCTCGATACGGAAAATGGTGAGAATATCCTCTCCATCCTGGAGCGCATGGCGCATGAGCAAGGCTATTGCGTGATTGTCGTCACCCATGATCTAGGCATTGCAAGCCGAGCAGACAGGGTGCTACATTTGCGGGATGGCAAAATTGTTGACAAGCATTAGAATTTAATATGCTGAATATGTTAAAAACGCCTGCGCATTCAATCGTTTCTGTTTGAGTGAGGCATCAGCTTTGTTTCTTATGCTGCGCATCCACGACGCACAAAAACAGATTGGGGGCATTTAAACCCAATCATTTTCCCAAAGCTTGTTGATCCATCAAGAGTGCATCTTTTAACGTGCGAACCAGGATGATTCTACTTTGTGCACCTTGTCTCCAAATACGAAGTCAATTAAATCAAAGATTCTGTTGATTGCTCCCGGCAAACCAGCCCAATTTTCCCAACTGTTCACTAGCCCCATCTTTATTCGCAGCTGGTAGCGCGTATATGCTTCTATGCTATGACGCATCTATACAAGTAGGCTTAATTTAGGCACTTTATCGCATAACTTCAAGCTCTTTTCATAGAGCGATTACAATCGTTTGCTTTGCAATCTATCTATATAAATATAAATGAAATTATTGCTCAAAGCGTAGAGAATACCTTCTTGAATGGAGCAAATTTCTCCGACCTATAGCATCCCTAAATCCATTGTTTGCGCACCTGGCGTCTGATTTTGCTCATGCAAAAAGCAGACAGGTTTGGGAAAGCCCCACAACCTGCCCTGCTTTTTCTCTTTAAAGGCCATCTTCAAATTCAATATCGTCTAATACGATCTCTGCGCGCCCGACTTGAACAAAGGCAGACGTTCGAACCGGGCCACAGACCGCCTTCCCGTTGACCGAAAGTTCCGGATGCTCTGGAATTACATAATAGCGATAAGAGCCTCCGCTTTTGATCGAATAATCTATAAATTCGATTTTTCCTGTTTGCCCCGTCCATTCTTTGATGAGAACGGAACTTCCATTCGCTTCTTGGCGATACAGCTTATATCGGATATAGGACTGACGCGCCATAAAGGATATTTGCGGGATTTGCATGCTGGAAAACGTTACCGTGAGATTTTGGACAGGCGTTGGGACCTGCCAGTACTGCGTTGTTGTTTTTGGTTCGGTTCCAATACGGAATACTTCATCTAAAATGCTGCTTTCCGGTGTGAATGAATTGGCAAGCACAGCAGTGTGCTCGGCAGTAAGGGTATGCTCATCAAGGTCATATACCGCTACGCCTTTAGGCATAACAAAATCTGGCGCTGCTTCTGTGTCCTCATATAAAAACGAAAAAACCTCCTTCAAAATCAACGCAGGGTATTTTCCTCCGGTTGCATCAGCTGGAAGTATGCCATCTTCTGCGCTATCATATCCAAGCCATACGCATGCTGTGTATTCTGGATTATAAGCCGCCATCCATGCATCCCGGTTTCCATCTTCAACACCAACGGTTCCTGTTTTGCCAGCAAGTGGAATCCCCAGCTCTCCCAGCCTCCGTCCCGTCCCTTCTTGGATCGCGCTTTCAAGCATGCTGGTTAAAATGTATGCGTTTTCTTCTTGCATGACGCGCTTGGCATCTTGCTTATATTCATAGAGTACATTCCCCAAGGCATCTGTAATATAGCGAATTACGGTGGGTTCATTATAGATTCCACCGGAAGCAAACGTTGCATACGCACCGGCAAGCTGCCATGGAGATACGCCATAAGTAAATCCACCGAGTGCAAGCGTCAAACTTGTATCGGCTCCATCAAATACAATGCCAAGGGATTCTGCGAACGCTTTCCCCTGGCCAAGCCCGACTTCATTTAAGACTTTAACCGCAGGAACATTTAGCGAACGCTGTACAGCTTCACGCAGCGTAACCCATCCATAATATTGATCGTTAAAATTGCTTGGCGCATAATCCGCAAACGTAGTGGGTTCATCAAGCAGCATGGATGCTGCGGTGTAACCGCATAACTCAAGCGCAGGGGCATATGCAATAATCGGCTTGATCACGGACCCTGGCTGGCGCTGGATCCGGGTCGCACGGTTAAAAGCCATTGCGACACCGCTCTCCCTTCCTCCCACCATTGCAGTAACATAACCCGTACCCGCCTGCTGAATGACAATTGCTCCTTCACAATCCGAAGTTGGGAAAAATGAATCATCCGCAAAAACAGCTTCGCATTGTGCCTGCAACGCCGGGTCCAACGCTGTATAAATGCGGTATCCCCCTGTGAGCAGCGTTTCAACGTCAACATCCAGCAGCTCAGCCGCATCGCTTAGGGCTGTATCAACATAATACCCGCGTGAGACTTCTTCAGCTTCCAAGATTTCCAACGGCTCTGCAGACGCAGCATCCCGCTCGGCTTCGGATATATGTCCATATTCCTGCATAAGGTACAGCACATTGTTCCGCCGCTTAAGGCAATTCTCCGGATGCAAATGTGGAGCATAATTGGTGGGGGATTTCAATATGCCTGCTAGCGTTGCAGCCTGCGCGAGGCTGAGATCCGCGGCATGTACGCCGAAATATCCAAGTGCGGCAGCCTCTACTCCGTAATAACCACGGCCGAAATATACATAGTTTAAATACATTTCTAGGATCTGGTCTTTCGAATACTGCTTCTCCAATTGATAAGCCAGCACCGCTTCTTCCAATTTCCGGCTGATGGTTTTATCTGCATTTAGATGGCTCAATTTGATCAACTGCTGCGTAATAGTTGACGCGCCCTGCACGTAACCTCCCGCTTTAATGTCTTCCCAGGCAGCACCCGCAATGCGAATGAGATCAATGCCAGGGTGTTCATAGAATCTGGCATCTTCAGCAGAAATAAACGCGAAGCGGACATGGCTTGGAATTTCAGAAATCGAAATGGGAACGCGATCCTCCAACGAGTGCAATCGTAAAGCTTCATTATTATCCTTGTCATACATGATCAAGGTTTGTGGTGCACCTAAGATATTCTCTGGATCAAATTCCTTCCATGCATCCAGCCCAAGCAATGTGACGGCAAAAAAAAGTACAAAACAAGCAGCCGCCAACGCAAAAGCCAGCAACACAGCTTTTATAACAGTAAAAGCAGTAAACTTTTTCTTCTTTCCGCTTTTTTCAGAACGCATTTAATCGCCTCCCCCATATCAGTATTACCCAATACGGGGTACGCTAGTACGTTAAATTTCCTTTTAACGGCGTGGTATAATGGCGTTCCTAATACGAGAAATATAGATTTTTTGGCAAATCAGATACACAAGATCGTAGACAAGGAAAGCAGCCTGCAGCAGCAAAACAAACGCCCATAGCGGAATGGGAAGCCCAAATGCAGTGAGATCGAATTCTATTACGAATACGGCAAGGAGCACCGCAAGCGCAAAAAAAGCATTGCAATAAAGCAATTTAAGTATCGTGCCAACAAAACGGTCGGAAAGGCGCGCGTCAAGAAACGTTTTGAAAATCCCATAGTGTCCAAATAAAAACACATACGGGATCAGTGCCGTCTTAGATGGCAGAAGCAGGAAGCCAAGGCCTGCAGAGGCGATAAAAACTAGAACAGCGCTCAAGTAGGCATGTTCTGCGCAAAGGACAAACACAAAAATGGAAGACAGGAAATAGCTTGCAATCCGCATGGTAGGCAACACGGCGGCAGCATAAATCGAAAGCACCGTAAGCGCGATGCACATCGCGCTTAAAGTAATCTGTTTGGTAGGCGAAAGCTTCAGCATCTTCTTCCCTCCGCTCTAGCAGCAGCGAATTAGGTCCCCGCCCATGCATTCGCAGCAGCAATCAGCGCAAAGCAAGCCGGAACAAACATCGCACCCCGAACAGGAAGAATCATATCCAGCAGACGGGCGCGTATACGGGCTACCTGTGGTTCGCAGCGTATTGTATGCATTTGCATATTCCGGGTTTCCAGGCTCTTGGTGGTAAGCACGGCTAATATATTCATTTGCTCTATCATACCATCCCTGGCGCAGATAAATGATACCATATAAATAGTACCATTCTGCATTGCGTACAGAGATCGTATCTAGGACCTGCTTTGCTGCTTGCAGATTGTTCTGGTTGATGAATGCGCGCGCTCGCGCAAAGTCGGCTGCACCGGGCCCAGAATAGGTAGAACCGTGTCCGCTGTATCCATAGTTGGAATATGCTCCAGAACCGGAAGCCTGCGTAGATCCGTTTTTTTTGGTAAGCGCTTCATAAGCTTCGTTAATTTCAACAAGCTTTTCGTTTGCGAGTTCTTTTAAATCTGTGTCCGTATATTTATCGGGATGGTATTTCTTCACAAGTTTTAGATACGCTGTCCGAATCTCCTCTTGTGAAGCGTCCTCGCTTACACCAAGCACTTTATACGGGTTGTTCATATTTGCCTCCCAGCAGCATCTGCGTTTTTGCGGCGCAGCCGTCATATAGAATATTATCCAATATTTCTCGGTTCACTGCAATATCCAATAATTCATATGCCTTAATCGCTTCGTTTAAGGAATAGTGCATCAAAAACCCTGCGCGCGCAACATCCGCACCACTAATGTTAAAAACATTGTAAGTTTTTTCCCGCGCGTCACGTGAACGGTCTTCCCATGCATCAGAAAGATAGATCCATTTTCCCAGGTTATAGAGCAATGCCTGGAATGCGGGACGAATATGCGGATCCGAAAGCGGAGCCTCTGCACAAGCCGCACATAGCATACGCGCAAAACAATCTGCAGGCGCATCCAGCACGTCACAATGCTCCTGCTCCAACTCAGAAAGTGCTTTAATACCGCTAGCAATTGCACGCACCATATTCGGCCGTTCGGCTGCTACGCGTTTATTAGCCTGCCGCAGCATGCCTTTTCCTAAAAAGGCGGATACCTTTCGCTCATCTTGCCAGTCATCCTGCAACTTATGCCACCCTAATGCCAGGTTAAGGTCAGCAGAAAAGCACAAAGCCTCCGAATCCGGTGCGAAAAGGCGCTTTTTATGAAACGGCTTATATCCACAATGCCGCATAAAGCATGCCCCGGGTTTGCGGTTGGAAAGGCTGGTTAAAAGCATGGCAATAAATGTGCTGTCATAATTGAGCGTAAGTCTGGCCAGCTCTCCAAAGCGATTTCCGATGCAAGCGCAAAGCCCACAATAATACGCATTATATTGCGCAAGCTCTTTCACTTTTAATTCATTTTTCAAAGGCACGACATAACCAAACATTTTGCCTTCCTCAAGCAACCTCAATCTTGAGATTCAGTATATCATGGTTTTATGGCTTCCATATGGCGATGCAGTAACAAAGCCGTAAGTTCCCCTCAAATTTCCATTTGCATGCTAAAATCATCATATCCATGAAAACGTGCAAAGCGCAAAAGGGTTTTTTCCAATGCGCGGTGTGAAAACCGTTTTCCTGGTTCAGCCCAAATTCTCTTTATCTCAATCCGTTTTTCCATTCGTGCACATACCACTTCCACTCTCCCAACGAATCCTTCACCATATAAAATAGGCAAAACATATGGGCCATATTGGCGCTTTTCACGCGGTGTATAGATTTCCCAGTGATATGAAAAACCAAAAATGGCTTCAACAAGTCTGCGATCCCACAGGAGATTGTCCAACGGTGGAAGCAATTCGCATCGCGGCATAAGCCTGCGTTCGCTGCAAGCCGTTTCAAGCATGGGGAGTTCCTGCGCATGAAAATAAAATGGCCAACGTATCCCTTCAACTTGTACCGGAATCAGCATGCCTTCCGCGCAAAGGCTTTCAATTGCGGCAGTGCGCGCCGACGCATCAAGCCCTTGAATTTCAAGGTAAGCATCCGATGCGCGATTCCATAATAAGCCCACGGCGCCAATGCGGCGTGCGACCATCCATTGGTGATATGCTTCCAGGGTTTCGTTAGGGTCATTGGCCGTAAGCAGGCCTTTCGGGACATGGCGTGATGCAAGATCGTAGTATTTTCTCGTCCCTTGCTTTTTATAAATGATAAGTTCCCCTTGGAAAAACAGCGCTTCAAGCGCTGCCCTGCCCGCAGGGGCGGTGCCCCAAGGCCATCGGATTTTTGTTTTTCCATTTGGGATATCCTCCGAGCAACATGGGCCATTCTCCCGAATCGTTTGGCGCACGCCGTCAAGCGTAGGGGCGAGCGATTCCACATTATAGATTGGCGCATTACGCTTACGCGCAAAATATGGCCAATCCTCCACAGGAAAAATCGCCATGCATTTATCCCAAAAATCAATCAGTTTTCGATCCTGGTAAAGGAGTTCCTGCAACATTTCTTTGTGGAATCCTTTTACGCGGGCTTGTAAAACCAGTTCGGCATTTCGTCCGCAAACATCTACTGGATCATATTGGATAGAACCTACGCTGCGTATAAAAGCAAGCGCACCATCTTTTCCCGTATAGCGATAGGGACCAATTAGCCCATGGTGTAAAAGGAGAAAGCGCGCTGCCTGTTGCTTGGAAATAGTCCGCACTGCTAAACGTCCCCCTTGTTAAGAACGCGAGTGAGCGCAGTAAGCGCAGCCACAATCCCCTGCAGCATAATAGAAACCTCCATGCAAGGCACGTCTTGCTTCCCCTCTACTTGCTCGGGCAGATAGGGCAAATGGATGAACCCGCCCAGCACCGTTGCCCCCGTGCGATAAAGATGGTGCAGCATTTCAAACGAAACGTGGTTGCAAATGAATGCACCAGCGGATATAGACATTGAACAAGGTATTGAGCACGCATGCATGGCCTCCAGCATGGCATCAATCGGGAGTGTAGCAAAATAAGCAGCTGGTGCATCCGGGTGGATCAGCGCATTCATGCGCGTTTCTCCGGCATTATCCGCAGCTTTCGCATGATCCAAATTGATAGCAAGGCGTTCCAGCGTAATTCCATTCCTGCCGCCTGCCTGGCCGAGCATGACTACAGCATCGGGAGCGAACATATGGAGCGCATTAAGCGCCAGCGCTGAGCTTTCCCGGTATGTTACCGGGAGGCGTTCCTTGAAAAGCTGCACACCGCAAATCGTATCCGGCAGGAGCTCCAGCACAGCTTCTGATGGGTTGATTTTTTCTCCGCCAAACGGCTCAAATCCAGTAAGCAGAATTTTTTTCATGGAAATACGATACCAGAAAAAAGAGCGGCGCGCAAGCGCCGCTCCAATGATGTTAAAAACAACCTAAAGTTCATGATACGCAACCACCTTCTCAAAAGGCCAATTTTAATGCGCTACAAGCACGCATCAGCGCATCCGGCTCATTGACCGCCGCCAAACAAGCGAGTAAAAAAGTCTGCAACTTTCTCGAAGAAAGTCTTAATGCTATTGGCGAATTCCGTCAATTTTGACTCAACTTTTTTAGCTCCCTCAAGCGTTTTGGTAAGCGAAACCAGCTTATCCTGCAGCTGGGCAATATCCAGCTTTTCAAGGCTTCGGCAGAGGCTGAGGAGCTGATCGACCTGTGCATCTGTAATGGACACGTTATACGCTTCCGCAATCCCTTTGATTTCAGCGCACACCTCATCATCCGTCATGTTTTGCGTCTGATCCAGAATATTCTTGAGCTCATTGACGATCTGCGTGGCCTCTTCGCTCCCGATATATTCTGCAAGTTCACCTGTCGTTACAAGCTCTTCAACACCAATCGTTTTTGCAATCTCCGAAAGGGTTGTGCCCGTGATATCCTCATATGCCTTGTAGATTCCTGCAAGTGCGGCTGTGCCTGAAACATCAAACGGTGCGCTTACTTTGACCTCGGCATCCGTAATGCCAGCTGTTATCAGCGCATTTGTATACATATCGCTTGTGCACCAATTGATGTTGTTGGTAGAAATCTTTAAGCCTTCGCCTTCTGGAAGCGTTTTAATGTAAATGCAGGAAAGGGCAACGCTACCGATTTTGCGCTCTGGAGCAATGCCTTCGAGGTAAGCGCGTTCATCTGCATTCGTTACGGTGATTTCTGTAACACTGCCGCGCTCCACACCAAAGTCTTTATAAATCTGTGCAATCTGCGTTTCATCCAGATTTGCACCAATAGTGACCCGCACTTCGCCGCTTTCGGCCGGGGTTAAAACGGCTTCCCCTTCCTCGTCTGCAAGAGCTGCGGACGGCAAGAGCATGATGCAAAGCAGCAGCAACAGAGCGACTGCCATCGTTTTTCTCATTTCTGATTCCTCCCAAAAGTTTACATGCTGCCGGACAGTACTCCGACAGCAGCATTATACCACATTTGCAAGCATGATATTTCAAACGAACTGTAAACACTCCGTGGCACACAAGCCGAACACGCCCGCATGCTTGATAAGGCAGGTTGTCCCCAAACGTTCAACAATTGAAACGCTTTCGCCAATTCGAAGCGGAGGCCGGTAGTCCGTAAAGTCAAATGCGCACGTTTTTCCATCTTGAATAAAAAGCTTTTCATGGGGAATAAAGAGTTCAGCCCCAGTGTCCAAAACCCGGCAGAGGTTTTCCCCATCCCTTTCGGCGAGCACCTGCACCGCGTTGTGCTGCCAGCAGACGGAGTTGGGCCAACCAGAGGACTCGCGCTGTGGACGGCATACAATGGCCGATGGCAAGTCATCGCACCAATCGGATGAGAACGCACCATCTTGAAAGATCAGCGCGTTAAGCTGCCCGCCAAACGAAACAGCGTTGCCCCCATCAATCGCAAATAAGTTGCGGCGCGCATCATGCAGCGGAAAGGCAACGAGCCGGCCATAAGAAAAATCACAGAAATTTTTCGTCGGCATATGCCCAAACACAACAGGCTTGTTAAATGCGGGCGCCTCGTGCATAAAATCATCCCGCCGCAAGCAATAAGCTGCATCCTGTGCGTCCAACGCACCAGGCTGCAACCCTGCGTGGACAAAGATGAAGTTCTCACTTTCAATGATTTGGGGAAGCGCGGACAGCCATGCAAAAAGCTCTTGGTAAGCATCTTGAAGTTTGCAAAACACCTCTTCTGGGGGATGTGCATGCGGATCCAACCCCAATTCTCGGCACATATCGCACAAAAGAGAATCCTTGCGCCAATCCATATACTGCACAAGATTTATGCCATAATATCGCTTTGCTTTTAAATCTTCCCAAATCGTATCGCAATTTCCCTGCAAAGCATAGGCATTTCCAGCAGCGCAAAGGCTTTTGATAAAACGCAGCGTGTCGAGGCTTTCTCTTCCTTTTTCGATATGGTCACCCAACAGCACAAGCCGATCCGTTTCACAAAACCGAATGCGCTGCAGTAGCTTTTTTAGTAGGTGGCCATTTCCATGCACATCGCTGATTGCAATGATGCGCTTTGCGTTCTTGAACGAAACACGTTGCACTTTGGCCTTCACAGCGCATTCCCTCGAGCTGCATAGTATTCTTCTCGCATCATGGAATAACAGCAGGAATCAAGAAGCACATCATCGTAACGCCGATGTGTCCGGCGCAGCATCCCTTCATATTGAAATCCACATTTTTCAATCACCCTGCGCGAACGTATATTGAACGGATAATGTATAACGCTTAACACCTCAAGCCTCAATTCATCAAATGCAAACGCAATAACACGCTTTGCCGCCTCCGTTGCATAGCCATGACCCCACATATCCTCCGCAAGGACATACCCCAGCTGGCGTGCTTTGACCTCTCTTCCGCGCATAGGATCTGGATGCAAGCCAAAAGATCCGATCAAACGCCCATCTAGGCGGAGTGTAACCGCCCAGGTTTCATTTTTTTCCATAAAGCTTTTCAAAATAGCGCGTGTTTCCTCAATCGTATCATGCGGTTTCCATCCAGCCGCCGGGCCTACAACCTGGGATTGCCCATAAGAAGAAAACACTGCTTCTGCATCCTGCTCCTGCCATGGGCGCAGAATCAACCGTTCCGTTTCAAGCTGTTTCATGATGCTTCATCCTTTCCATCCGCACCTGGAGGTTCTGCTTTTGCGGCAAGGATGCCCTTTCAAGCGCATTTAAATGGATCGTCCAGCTGTATATGCCCGCTGCAAAGCATCGCTTTTCTGGATTGAACCGACCTCTGTAGCGTTTCCGCCAAAAACAGCGCCGCAAAAACGGGCTTTGGGGAAGCATGCAACCCAACCTTCCAACCCGCTTGCCGCCCGCTGCCATACATGCTGGCCATCTTCAGCCGCAGCTGTTAGAAGATAGACTTCACGGAAAGCGTAATCTGAAGAGAAAAGCGGGTTTGCGCGATCCAGCAGCGTTTTCATCTGGCCGCACATTTCATAATAATAAATCGGCGTAGCAAAAGCCAGAACATCTGCTTCTTTCATGGCCTGCACAATAGCGTCAGCATCATCATGAATAACGCAGCGCTGCGTATTTAGGCAGGCCAAGCATCCCTGGCAAAACCCGATCTTTTTCCCGATTAGGCTGATCTTTTCCACTTGATGCCCTGCTTCTTTTGCCCCTTTAGCGAACGCATCCGCAAGTGCATCCGAGTTGCCATGCTTGCGCAGGCTGGTGGAAAGAACTATGACACGTTTGCTCATATACGTTTTCCCCCCATTTTATTTCAAGCTCTTGTATGCTGCATCATCCACTGGCTCACACCATTCATTTTGCGTGCCTTCTCCCGGAACTTCGATGGCTAAATGCGAAAACCAGCTTTCTGGAGCTGCACCATGCCAATGCTTAACGCCTGCTGGAATATTGATTACATCGCCAGGAGAGAGCGCTTGCGCATCTTGTCCTTCTGCTTGATAATATCCACGCCCTGCAAGGCAAAGCAGAATCTGCCCTCCCCCACTTTTTGCATGGTGGATATGCCAGTTATTGCGGCACCCCGGTTCAAATGTTACATTATATACGCCAACTTGATGGGTTGAAAGCGGATATAAATAGCTTTGACCAATAAAATAAGCGGCAAACCCGTCATTCGGCGCTCCAATTGGGAAAACCATCTCCTGCTGGTGCAATGTTTTTCCATCTTCCGCAGCTCCATCTTCTGCCCAAACATCCTTTGCCATGCGAAACGCCGCCCATGCCTTAGGCCAGCCAACATAAAACGCTGCATGCGTCAAGATTTCCGCCACTTCTGTGCGCGTAATGCCATTCTTCTTTGCGGTAGTTAAGTGATATTGGAATGAAGCGTCAACAAGGCCCTGTGCCAGCAGCGCCACAACTGTCACCAAAGAGCGATCGCGCAGGGAAAGCTGTGCTTCCCTGCTCCACACTTCGCCAAATAGCACATCATCGTTGAGCTGCGCAAATTGGGGTGCAAACGTTCCAAGTGAATCTCTGCCTGCAGTTTGTTTGATTGCCATTACGCTATCCTCCTCACAGCTTGGAAGCTCTTATGTTTATTATAATTATATGGATGATGTTTTCTCAGTCAAGCATCGATCGTAGAAAAGCGAAAAGAAAGGAGCACGCTTGCGCAAAGGCTTACCGCTAGAAAATCAATTTAGTTTTCTTTCATAAGGATTCTTTATTCAAATCACTGCAAGCGTCTTGACACGCTTCCTGTTTTAACTGTATTCTTTTCTTGTAGCTCTATTGCAAATTCCACAATCGCCCTTATGCCAATTTTCAACTATATTTCCATATTTGAGGGAGCCGCAATCGAAAATGAAAATCATAACGCAATTAAAGACCTTTTTCTATTTTCAAAAATCGTCAGTCAACATTATAAAAGCTATCCATTTGTTTTGTCAGCCGTGATTTTAAGCAGCTCCATATCTCCGTTTATATTTGTGATTTTTCCGCGCTATATACTGGATGAAATTTTTGGAAGCAGAGATCTTCACAAGGTCATAACCTATCTTGTACTGATGGCGATTGCAATCGTGGTTACTGGTTTTACTACAGCCATTTTCCAAAACAGGCTCCATTTTATTTCCATGAAACTTAAATCAAAGCTCAGAATGGAAATGGCCTATAAAACAACAAAAATTCAATATGCATGGCTGGAAGATGCTGATATGTTAAACTTGAAACAGCAGGTCACACAGTTCCTGGAAGAGGATATTGATAAAATAATATTCGTAACCCCTACTTTGATATCCTACATGTTGGCATCGCTTGGATATGTATACATCATAAGCAGTCTTAATATCGTCATCCTCATTATCATACTAACCGTAATAGGTGTTAGCGCGCTCATACAGGAAAAAACTGAGAAATATGCCTATCAGTACAGAAAAGATATGGCGCCTTTGGAGCGAAGAATTGCATATTTTATTATGAATATGCCAAATCATAAGTATGCAAAAGATATACGTTTGTTTGACCTTTCCGGGTGGTTATATAAAAAATATGCTGCGCAGCTTGATGCGGCATTAGGTGGTTATAAACAAGTATTCAACAGACGTAGTCGTGGTGCCATTTTAATTAGTTTAGCAAATTTGTTACAAACAGTTTCGGTGTATGCATGGCTGATTTATAAAACCTTTTTAGGACAATTAACCGTGGGTCAATTCACGATGTATTTTTCGGCGATTTCAAACTTTTCTGGAAGTATAACGGGCATTTTAAATTCATGGATTCAGATTACGAACGTCAATCAAGGCGTATACGATTATAAAAAGTATATGTCTTTGGAAAATGAAGACGCCATGGATTCCAGCGTTTTGCATGCATTACCTTCCATGCCCTGCATTGAATTTAAAAATGTGTCGTTCAAATATCCCAATCAATCCAAATTTGCATTGAAAAACATTCATATCAAGATCCCCTATGGGGAAAAGATCGCCATTGTGGGCGAAAATGGCGCTGGCAAAACAACTTTTATAAAACTTTTAATGCGGCTATATGAACCTACGGAAGGTGAAATCCTTATAAACAATATCAATATCAAAAACTATTCCGTTCGGGACTACCGAAACCTGTTTGAAGCTGTATTTCAAGACTACACAATATTTTCATTTTCCATCAAGGAAAATGTCGCGCTCCAAAAAAGCCAAGAGAAAGGCGCATCGGATTTGGTCATGAATGCATTGGAACGGGCAGGGCTAGCAAGCAAAATATCAAATTTACCAAAAGGGGTTGATACTTCAATCGATACCGTTTTTGATGATAGCGGAATTCAGCTTTCGGGCGGAGAATCTCAAAAGCTTGCCATTGCCAGGGCAGCCTATAGGAATTCACCCATTTTAGTTTTAGACGAGCCCACGGCCGCCTTGGACCCACGCGCGGAATATGAGATTTATAAGAGCTTTCATGAAATGGTAGGCTGCAAATTGGCATTCTTTGTTTCACATCGCCTGTCAAGTTCTCAATTATGCGATAGGATTCATGTTTTTGATAAGGGTGAAATCATTGAAGATGGAAATCATGCATCGCTTCTCAAAGCAGACGGATTATATGCGGAACTCTACGCTATGCAGGCTGAATACTATACTGAGAATACGCAAGGAAGCACCAAAATATAGAATATCAGCAGATAGTAAAACGAGGTTATCCAAAGATAACCTCGTTTTTTAAGATGCTCTTATGCCGTATTACTTTTCTTCCTCACTTGCGGTAAAACCTGCGAACAGGTCTGCGAGGGACGTGGTTGCGGATTGAACTGGCGGCAGATCATAATCTGCATCCTCACGGCGAGGACGTTCACGGCGTTCGCCGCGATCGGGACGCTCACTACGCTCTTGACGCTCACGGCGTTCCGAACGGGCTTGCTGCTGTTGACGCGCTTGTTCTGCAGCAGCAGCACGCTGTTCCGCACGCTCTGCCGCAATGCGTTCGCGTTCCGCTTTTTCCTTGGCAAGCTCTTCCGCAATCTCCGGGTTCTCCTCCAGGATTACTTCACGCCGGCTCAAACTGATGCGTTTTGCTTCCGGATTTACATCCAGCACTTTGCAGCGTACGATATCGCCAACGTTAATTTCATCCTCAACCTTTGCAATGCGTTTCACGCCAACTTGAGAAATATGGATGAGGCCATCGATCGTGGGCTCAAGTGCAACAAACGCGCCAAACGGAACGATACGCACAACCTTGCCTTCCACGATTGAGCCGACCGGATATTTCTTATCCGCCATGGTCCACGGCTTTGGCTGCAACTGCTTATAGCCTAGGGAAACGCGTTGCTTTTCTACATCCACATCACGGATGAGAACTTCAATCTCCTGGCCAATGGAAAGCACATCGGAAGGATGCTTTACGCGACCCCAAGCAACATCCGTAACATGGACAAGGCCATCAATACCACCGATGTCAACAAAAGCACCGAAATCGGTAATTCTGCGCACAACACCTTTAACCTTTGCGCCGACCTCAAGCTGTGCCCACTTTTGTTTGCGCGCTTCTTCTGCTTCTGCAAGCATGACTGCCTTGTGGGAAGCAACGATACGCTTACGGGCTTTGTCTACTTCAATCACCTTAAGCTTGAGCGGTTGACCAACGAATTCGGCAATGTTTTCAATATACTTCGTGGAAAGCTGGGAAGCTGGAATAAACGCGCGAACGCCATCAATTGTTGCAATCAAGCCGCCCTTAACAACTTCCTTGCCAACGCCTTCAAACACCTTGTCCTGGATATTTTCATCCTGCACAAGGTTGTCCCACATTTTCTTGCTCTCAACGTTTTTCCTGGAAAGCAGCACATTGCCTTCGCCGTCATTCACCTTGAGAACTTCGACCTCAATCTGGTCGCCTACATTTACTACGTCTGCTGGATTAACATCAGCATCGGAAGAAAACTCGCTGCGAGGAATGAACCCATCCGACTTGTAACCGATGTTTACGCACACTTCGCCATCAACGATCTGTACAACAGATCCCGTCAGAATCTGGCCATTTCTAATTCGAACAAGAGTCTTTTCGAATGCTTCTGCGAAGTTAGAATCCGTGCTCCCGTTTTGTTCGGTTGTAGTCTCCGCAGCAGTCTCCACAGTGGGGGCCGCCGTGGCGGGTTCTTCGACGGTAGCTGTTGCTTCCGTTTTTACCTCACTGTTTTCTACGGGATTTTCAGCCATCGTCTTATCCAGTTCGCTCATCCTTGTTATAACCTCCCTAATTATCCAATCCGGCGCAGAAGCGCCTGAAACAATACCTATTATATCATCCGCATGGATTTTTTCAAGTGAAAGTTCGCTATGTTTTGCTACTGATTGTACATGTTTACAATATTTTTTGCAAACGGAAAGCAATTTTTGTGTATTGGAGCTATTCTCATCCCCAATCACAACCATTTGCGTGCAATTTTGCCCCATCCATTCAGCTTCTTTTTGCCGTGCCTGCGTTGTGCTACAAAGGGTGCGAAAAATATGAAGATCTGAATAATAGGTGCGCGCTGCCTGCTCAGCTGCCTCAAATAAGGCAACAGAGGCCGTTGTCTGCGCAATCAAGGAAACTGCAGTTTCCTTTTCAAGCGCAGTTACATCCGCTATTTCGCGTACAAACCATGCATTCCCCCCACAGCATCCATTGATCCCAATGCACTCTGGATGTGCTGGATCTCCAACGATCATGATGCGGCGTCCTAAGCGACTTTCTTCGAGAGCAATCTGATGGATGCGCTGCACGAACGGGCATGTTGCATCGATGACCGCAAGCCTTTGCTGCGCGCATTCATCATATACCTCTGGTGGAACGCCGTGCGACCGAATCACAACATGGCACCCATGCGGAATTTTCGCAAGCGTGGCCGCAGTGATAACTCCTCTTTCTGCAAGGCGCGCAACAGCTTGCGCATTGTGAATCAGTGCTCCATAGGAGTAGATTTTGCCATACTTTGCAGCAGCATGCTCTGCAATTTCAATTGCCCGGCGCACACCAAAGCAAAACCCAATATGCTTTGCAACGATTATCCGCAATAAAGTTCCTCCAATTCCGCCTGCAATGCATTGATAGAATCCGCAAGTTCATCCGTCACCACTTCAATCAGCGAGGATTTGTTTGCAGAAGCTACGATCGCGCTCACGTCAATGGGCTTTCCAACAAGCATAACAGGCCGAATCTGGCGTGACGTATCTGGATGTATATAAATAGGAATGACCGGGGCTCCGGAGCGGATTGCCAAAAATGCGGCCCCTTTTTCAAATTCATCGAGAGAATCCGTAACTGCGCGCTTCCCTTCCGGGAAAATGCCGAACACCTCGCCTTGTTCTAACACCTTGAGCGCATTTTTCAAAGACGTCAAATCCACATTATGGCGATTCACGGGGAACGCATAGAGCGAGCGAAAAAAAAGGTTCCCAAGCTTGCTTTCAAACAGCTCCTTCTTAGCCATAAAATGAATGTTGCGTGGAGAGATTAACGCAAGAATCAGCGGATCCCACATGGAGCGGTGATTCGCGATGAAAATAGCTTTTCCTTTCACGCGTAGGTTTTGCCGGCCATATACAATTGGCCGCGTTACGAGCAGGATCAGCTGTCCAATCGTCCATTTTATCAGCAGATATAACATATTACTTCTCCGCGTCTTTCTATCTTTTTATATGCCGAAGGACTGCTTCCACCGCCTCTTCAACGCTCAATTCCGTGGTATCAATTAGAATTGCATCTTGCACTTGCACAAGCGGAGCAAACGCGCGCGTGCTATCCGTGTGATCGCGTGCAAGGATTTCTTCCCGCATGGATTCCAATGTTTTATCTAACCCAATGCCTTTTTGTTGAAGCTCTAATAAGCGCCGGCGCGCACGCTCATCTGCAGATGCTGTAACATAAAATTTATAAGGCGCATCCGGCAATACAAAGGATCCAATCTCCCTTCCATCCATGATTACATCATATTCCTCGGCAAACTTCCGTTGGCTTTCCGCGAGCTTCATACGCACCTCTGGGATAACGCCAATATCGGATGCACCTTTGGATGCCTCCGGTGTTCGAATTAAGTTGGAAACATCCTCTCCATCCAAATAAGTATGCTGAATACCACCGATGTTTTTTACGGTGATTTCCGTTTTCGGAAGCAGCGGAAGCACGCGCGATGCATCCCCAGGTTCAATCCCGCTGCGCAAAGCTTTAAGCGCCATTGCCCGATACATTGCTCCCGTATCCAGATGCAGAATGTTCAATCGCTCCGCAATCAGCTTTGCAAGCGTGCTTTTTCCCGCACCTGCAGGTCCATCAATGGCGATATTGATGCGTTGTTTTTGTTCCATGTTTATACCGACCTCCCTGCCAAAGCTCCCGTAGAGCAGGCGATTTGTAAATTATATCCCCCCGTGCAGGCATCGACATCGAGCAGCTCGCCTGCAAAATAAAGCCCAGGCAAAAGCTTGGATTCCATCGTAGAAGGATTTACTTCCTTTACAGAAACACCGCCGCGCGTGATAATCGCCTGTTCAACCGGAAGTGCACACTTTACCGTTAAAGGCAATGCCTTAAGGCAGGAAACAAGGGCAAGCCGCTGCTCCCGCGTAATTTGATGTACCGGTGTTTCCGCGGGGATCCCGCTTTGCGCAACAAGGACTGGAATGAGCCTTTTCGGCAAAAGAGCATCCAAAGAATGCACGAACTGGCGGCGGATATTGCTATCAAAATCCCTCAGCAGCCGGCGATCCAATTCCTCTTGGGAAAGGCCCGGCTTCAAATCAATGTTTAATTTGGCTCCTGCCGGATTTCCGGTTAGAAAACTGCTTGCGCTCAGCACAAGCGGACCGGAAACACCAAAATGCGTAAAAAGCATTTCCCCAAGCTCTTCAAAGACAAGCTTTCCCTTCGTGCTATATGCGCGTAGCGTCACATTGCGCAGCGAAAGTCCAGAGAGCGTTTTGGGCCATTCTTCTTCCGTTTCAAACGGGATGAGAGCTGCCTGGATCTCCGTTACCGTATGGCCAAGTGCGCGGGCAAAACGGTAACCATCTCCTGTGGAACCGGTGCTCGGGTAGCTTACTCCACCTGTCGCAAGGATGAGCGCATCCACGCGCAAAGCGTTCCCCGCGTTTAAGCGCAGCAAAAAGTCCCCCTGTTCCGTGTGCGTCACAGATTCCACTTCCGTATTGAAGCGCACTTCAACCCCGGCCTGTTTTACATAGCTAGCAAAAGCGCGGATTACATCGCTTGATTTATCAGAAGTAGGAAATACACGCCCACCACGCTCCGTTTTTGTAGGCACGCCCATGCGCTGTAAAAGAGAAATCACATCTTCATTGGAGAAGCCATAGAGCGCACTGTATAAAAACTTCGGGTTGCGTGGAATGTTTTTAAAGAACACCTCGAGTTCTGCTGCATTGGTAATGTTGCAGCGCCCTTTTCCCGTGATAAACAGCTTTTTCCCGAGCTTTTCATTTTTCTCGATCAAGGTTACAGCGTGACCTTTTTCTGCAGCCATTGCGGCAGCCAACATGCCGGAAGGGCCGCCTCCAATTACAGCAACCCTTTTCATAACGCTTCTCCTCTTCGCGCTGGGGTTTCCTCGAGATGGGAAACATCGTTCCAAACCCAGAGCTGCGCGCAGTCTGCATGTTCCGCCTTCAGTTCCAGTTCTGTATAGCTACAATTTGCAAGTTTAAGGGCGCGGATCTTAGATGCAGGCAGGCCGATCAAATGTGCAACGAGAAGCTTGATCGGCATCGTATGGCTTACGAGCGCAACCGTCGCATCCTCCGGCTGTTCGGAAAGCATTTGATCTAAACCGTTCAATACGCGCATAAGGATATCGTCTGCGGATTCCGCCCCCATCTCGCGGCAAGTTTCTGGATGCAGAATCCAGTTCCAGTCCTGCCAAAGCGCAGCATATTGCTTTTCCAGTTCCTGCGCCGTTTTGCCTTCCCATGCACCAAAATTGATTTCCGTCATCTCTGCAATCCTATTGACGCTGCATGCATGGTATGCGGCAATCTCCTGCGCAGTTTCAGCGGCACGTAAAAGCGGGCTGGTATATATTGCTTTGAGCGGGATACTAGAAAGCCTCTTTGCAATGGACTGCGCTTGCGCGCGGCCAACCGCATCCAGCGGAATATCCGTGCGACCTTGCACGCGGGCTTCAGCGTTCCATTCCGTCCTGCCATGGCGGATCAAAATCAATCGCATTGTTTTACTTCCCGTTTTCCTTGGTGATATACACGTTCTGCCGCCCCCATATATTTTCCAGCTGGCTGAAACGCTCAAACACCTCGTCTTTTCTTTGCAGGCTTGTCGCCACGATGATCGCATTGATAAGGCTCAGCGGCGCCGCAAGGGAATCAGCAAAAGACGCCATATCACTGCGCGCAATCAGCGCATGATCCGCCAGCTCAGCAAGCGGGGAAAACACGCTATCCGTAATTGCGATGAGCTGCGCTCCACGGCTTTTTGCGAAGGAGAGCGCTTCAATCGTGCGGCGTGAATAGCGCGGGAAGCTAATGCCAACGCAAACATCGTTCGCACTGATCCGCACCATGCTTTCATAAGCATCGCTCACGATCATGTTCACAGTGATAACATTATCCAACACAAAGTTCAGATAATAGGCGAGAAACTGTGCAAGCGGAGCTGCACTGCGCACGCCAATGATATAAACACGCTCCGCATTCAAAAGGGCGTTAATAGAATCGCTGAATGCGGCATTGTCAATCGAATCAATCGTTGCGCGTATATTTGCCATATCCGCTTTTAAAACGGATTTGAGCACATCATCCTGCTTGAGCTCAGAAGTAAGCTGGATACGCTGTACGCTCGTGAGCTTGTTTCGGATCAGCTCCTGGAGGGATTTCTGCAATTCGGGGTATCCATCATACCCTAGCGCATAAGCGAAACGCACAACCGTGGATTCGCTTACGCCCACGATGCGCCCCATTTTCGAAGCCGTAATAAAAGCCGCACGATCATAGTTTTCCATGATATAATTTGCAAGCTGCTTCTGGCCTTTGCTGAGGGATTTATAACTTTGGTTCAGCTTTAATAGCAGGTCGTTTTCTTCGACGTTTGGCATACTGTTATCCTCATAGCTTAAGAGTTATTTCATTTTGCTTGGCACGCAAACGCGCCAAGGTAGTTTCATCCGTCATGTTGGTAACAATGGGTGTAATTGCGATGTATCCGCGATTCGTCCATGCTTCGTCGCAGTCAGCTTCCGCATCGCACTGCGACTTTCGGCCGGCTGGAAGCCAGTAGTATTTTTGCCCATAGGGGTCCATCCGTTCATCATAATGGGTTTCATATTCCTGCACTCCCGCTGGCGTGAAACGAACGCCCTTCACTTGTGCAAGGGAAAGGTCCGGTGCATTCACATTAAGCAGTCTCAGTTCCGGCATGCACATTAGAAGAGATGCTGCGTATTTTGCACCGGAAACGGCGGCCTCGAAGCAATTTGGTTTCCACGCAATGTTGGATACCGCAACAGAGGGGATACCGAGAATGGCGCCTTCCATTGCAGCAGATACCGTTCCGGAATAAAAAATGTCCGTTCCGCGATTCGCACCAAGGTTAATGCCCGAAATCAGCAGATCTGGCCGTGGAAAAAGGTTCCCATATGCCAATTTAACGCAATCCACGGGCGTGCCGGAAACTGCGTAAGCCGTAACATCTTCAACGCCAGGAATTGTTACCTGTTGCGCGCGCAACGGCATAAACATCGTAAAGGAATGGGATGCCCCACTGCGCTCTGCATCGGGCGCGGAAACATACAACTCATTCCCCTCCTGCGCAAAAGCTAAAAGTAGCGCGCGGAGCCCTTGAGAGAATACACCGTCATCATTAGTAAAAAGGATCCGCATGCGCATTTTTCTCCAACTTTATATTTGTCTTTCATTGTATCAGATTGATGGTTTTATTTCAACCTGCTTTCCTAAATGATGCAAGTGCTGCATGTCTAAATTGCATTGTGTGCAAACAAATACCGCAGCCTAAATGCAAGGCTGCGGCATTTTTTCTTACCCTATGCAATTACAGTGTAAGATCCTCCACATAAAGCGTCCTTACACGCACGTCTTCCTTTTGCTCTTTCTTTGGCTGTGCGGGGGCTGCGGCGGCAGACATCGCGGTCGTCGCAGGCTTTGCTTCCAGCACAGGTTCTCCAGTCCCCTTTGCACGCGCTTCAAAGAACTTTAATGCAACCTGCGGGAACAGCGCATAGCTGAGTACATCCTCTTCCTGCTGCATCAAGTCTTTGATTTCCTCGCGGTATTTATCCAGCTCCGGTGCAAGCAGGTCTGCCGGCCGGCAGGTGATTACAGGTTCATCACCGATTGCCTTTTTGCGCACTTCCTCGTTTACCGCCCCAGGCAATGCCCCATATTCACCATGCAGCACTGCTTTTGACTCCTTGGTAAACATCTTATACCGCTCGCCGGAAAGCACGTTAAGCACCGCTTGCGAACCAACGATCTGGCTTGTTGGCGTCACGAGCGGCGGATATCCAAAGTCTGCGCGAACACGCGGAATCTCAGCAAGCACATCATAATATTTATCTTCCGCATTCGCTTGCTTGAGCTGCGAAATCAAGTTGGAAAGCATGCCACCTGGAACCTGGTAGATCAACGTATTCGTATCCACGCTAAGCACCTTCGGATCCAGGAACCCTTCCGATTTGAGCTTGTTTGCAACGCCGCGGAAGTGCTTCGCTGCCTTTGCCATCGTTTCGAGATTTAGGCCGGTATCGTATTCCGTGTCTTTTAATGTAGCAACAAGCGATTCCGTTGCAGGCTGTGAGGTCCCGTTCGCAAGTGGTGAAAGCGCGCAGTCCACGATGTCAACACCTGCTTGCACAGCCATAAGGTAGGTCATGTCTCCCGTTCCAGTCGTGTTATGCGTGTGCAGATGAATTGGAACGTCTACTTCCGCTTTCAAACGTTTTACAAGCGAATACGCGGCAAATGGAAGCAATAGGTTCGCCATATCCTTGATGCAAATCACGTCTGCGCCCATCTGCACAAGTTCCTTTGCAATCTTCACAAAGTAATCTTCATTATGAACTGGGCTAATGGTATAGCTGATCGCAGGCTCGCAGATCCCGCCGTATTTCTTTGTGAATTTAATGGCTGCCTCCAGGTTGCGCACATCGTTAAGCGCATCAAAAATGCGGATTACGTCGATCCCGTTCTCAATAGCCTTGCGGCAGAATTGTTCAACAACATCATCCGCATAGTGCTTATAGCCCAAGATATTTTGGCCACGGAAAAGCATCTGGAGCTTCGTATTTGGCAGCGCCTTGCGCAATTTGCGCAGGCGGTCCCAGGGATCTTCATTTAAAAAACGCAGGCAGCTGTCAAACGTCGCGCCACCCCAACATTCAAGCGACCAATAGCCGATGCTGTCAAGCAATTCGCATGCTGGCAGCATATCTTCTGTGCGCATGCGCGTTGCCGCCTGCGATTGGTGCGCATCCCGCAGGATGGTATCAGTAATCAATAGTTTTTTGCCCATAGTTTAGACTCCTTTACAAATTAACCACCAAACAGGGAAAGGAATACGCCCGCTGCAATCGCGCTGCCAATAACGCCTGCAACATTTGGCCCCATTGCGTGCATCAGCAGGAAGTTGCCGGGATTCTCCTTTTGCCCAACTACCTGTGATACCCGCGCCGCCATCGGAACGGCAGATACGCCAGCTGATCCGATTAGTGGGTTCACTTTGCCTCCTGTTAGCACATACATCAGTTTGCCGAGCAGGACACCACCCACCGTGCTGAATGCAAACGCGCACACGCCCATCAAAAGGATTCCAACCGTCTGCCAGTTGAAGAACGCATCCACTGTAGCAGTCGCGCCAACAGAAAGGCCAAGGAAAATCGTAACAATATTGCAAAGCTCATTTTGCGCGGTTTTAGAAAGGCGTTCCGTAACGCCGCATTCGCGGAACAGATTTCCCAGCATCAAAAGGCCTACAAGCGGCGCCGCAGATGGCAGCAGCAAGGAAACAAAAATTGTAACCATAATCGGGAAAACGATTTTTTCTGCCTTGGAAACAGGGCGAAGCTGCTCCATCACAACGCTGCGCTCTTTTTTGGTCGTAAGCGCTTTCATAATAGGAGGCTGGATAACGGGCACCAGCGCCATATAGGAATATGCAGAAACTGCAATCGGTCCCAATAGCTGCGGGGCAAGCATGGCGGCAACCAGAATCGCTGTAGGTCCATCCGCACCTCCAATGATGCCGATAGACGCGGCCTCGCGCATCCCAAAATTAATGCTTGGGAAGATTGCAGAGAGACCCAACGCTCCAAGGAAAGCCACAAAGATGCCTAACTGCGCAGCAGCGCCAAGCAGCAAGCTACGCGGGCTTGCAATTAAAGGTCCAAAATCGGTCATGGCACCAACGCCAAGGAAGATGAGCGAAGGATAAATGCCAAGCTTTACCCCTAAGTAGAGATAATCGATCAAGCCCGCGGTTTCGCTGAACTCCGCCCAGTGAACGTGCCCGCCTTCAAACAACTCAGCATGGTACATTGCAGTACCCGGCAGATTAGAAAGCAACATGCCAAATGCGATTGGGATAAGAAGCAATGGCTCAAATCCCTTTTTGATTGCAAGATAAAGCAGCAAGCAGGCAATGAAGATCATTACAAGTGGCCGCGGATCTTCAAACAACATCGCAAGGCCCGTTGTAGAAACGAATTTTTGGATTACATCCATGGATGCCCTCCTTCAAAACAAAGGTTCGGATGCGTTCGCCTAAGCAGGCAGTTTAGCCAAGGATGCAGAGCACATCCCCCGAATTCACACTTGCGCCTTTCACTACATTGACAGCGGAAACCGTTCCAGCCACCGGCGCCATAATTTCATTCTCCATCTTCATCGCTTCGAGGATAAGCAGCACATCGCCCGCCTTAACGGTGTCGCCCACCTTAACGCGAACGTCAAGAATGTTCCCCGGCATTGGTGCGTTGATAGACGTTTGCCCCTGTGAAGCCGACTGCTGTGCGGGAGGTGCTGGGGGTGTGGGCGTAGCAACCGCAGGAGCGGGCTGCTGTGGCTGCGCTTTAGGTGCCGAAGGTGCCGCACCAGTAATCTCTTCCACTTCTACCTCATAAGAAGCGCCGTTAACATTCACGATGAACTTACGCATAATGGTTCCTCCTTCAAGTTAGATAAAAATGTAGTTTTGCCCTTAAATCTTTCGGATGCTGCGGATCCTAAGTCCGCTGGCATCCGTTCCTGTTTCGGTTGCGATCGCCGCCGCAATTGCAGCAACAAACCTGTTGTGTGCATCTGCGCTTTCCGGCGCCGGAGCGAGTGTCTTCATCCGACAGATACGCAATCCTTCTGCGTCTGTTCCGGTATAGGATGCGATCGCGGCAGCGATCACGGCGCTCAAGCAAGCGCGGTCTGCGATCGGCATTTTGGGCTGTGATACCGGCTGTGTTGGAAGGAAAGTAGGCGCAGTGATATTGGGTTCCACCACAGAAGTCACTGCCGTATTCTTCCCTTTGAGCAAAGCGCTCATGAGTTTGACAAGCAGAATGATAACGATTAGGCCAATGAACACTGTACCCATGCCTAACGCTAAGACGAACCAAGGACTTACATCCATATATCGGCCTCCATTCACTCTAAGAGTTATTTATAGTGTTTTCTCCAACCAGGCGGTTATTTATAAGGGATAGTTTGAATTTAAGCATCGTTCAATTCACCGCCTTATTTTTTATATTCTACGCTTTTCCTGCTTTTCCTGCATTATGTTATAAAAAAAGCAGTGTTCCAAAGCTGGAACACTGCGCGGCGGCAACTTGAACAAACCTAAGGCCTTTCACGCCCAATTATTTCTGAGAGGCGTGCTGCTTCTTCCTCCTCCAGGCTACGCCATTTTCCTTGCGCAAGCTTTCCCAGTTTTATTGGGCCAAACGCTATGCGCCTTAGCAGGAGGGTTTCATGCCCCACTGCCGCGAGCATTCTGCGCACTTGGCGGTTTCTTCCTTCATGGAGCGTGATTTCAAAAGCCGTATTTCCAAATTGCAGAGCATGGATGTTTTCCACTCTAGTCGGTGCGGTGGGACCATCTTCCAAAAGCACCCCGCATTCAAGCGCAGCGCGTTCGGCAACGGTAAGTGCGCCGCGGCAATGCACGAGATACGTTTTTTCCACCATAAATTTAGGATGCATCATGCGGTATGCTAGTGCACCATCGTTACACATAAGAAGAAGCCCTTCTGAGTCATAATCCAACCGGCCAACCGGGTAAAGGCGCTGCGGGACCTGTTTAAAATAGTCCGCTACCGTTGCGCGGCCTTGCGGGTCATGCATCGTGCTTACAACGCATTGGGGCTTATTGAACACCAAGACCAAGCGCTTCTGTTCTATGCAAAGCCGCCGCCCTGCATATGTTACAACGTCCTGCGCAGGATCTACTACACGCCCCAGCTCCGCGCGCTCTCCATTCACTTGGACCAGCCCGCGCACAATCAGCTCCTCACATTTTCTGCGGGAATCCACCCCAGCATCCGCCATAAACTTTTGCAACCGCATGCGCATACACCGCGCCGCTCATACGCTCCAACGTTTGAACAGCCTTTCCAGATAATCTAGGTAAGCACTCGATTCCACCGTTTCGGCCGCAACGAGTTCCGTTTCGGCAAGCACGCGCCCATCTTCCCAAACCTCCAGCGTGCCGAGCACATCGCCCTTTTCAACAGGGGCTTCCACTGGTCCCGCGAGATTTACAACGGTACGCACTGTGGTGCTATCGCCATTCTTTACCAAAATAATTATATCGTTTTTCGAAGCAACCTCCAAGGTATTTTTTTTGCCACCTGTTACACGGACGCGCGCTATGCGCTCATCCGCCGTAACAAGCGTCTCTTGCTGATAGGTTTCAAATCCGTAATCAAGCAGCCTTTTTGCAGAGGGGAACATATCGGGGCAGTTTAACACCACGCCAACAAGCTGCATTCCCTCGCGCTCTGCTGCAAAAACAAGGCATTTCCCTGCCGCCATCGTATAGCCGGTTTTTACCCCGTTCCCGCCTTCGTATTCCCAAAGGATCTTGTTTTTGTTTTTTACGGTGCGTGCAATTTCGCCGGTTGTGGTTTGGTAATATGTTGTACCGACGATCTCGCGGAATGTTTCATTCTGCATGGCATAGCATGCAATAAGCGCAAGATCATACGCTGTAGTATAATGATCTGGATCTGGCAGGCCATTTGGCGTTACAAAATGCGTATTATGTGCGCCAAGTGATGCTGCCTTTGCATTCATCAATGCTGCAAAGCCTTCAACACTGCCGCCTACATGCACAGCAATCGCTACGGCGGCATCATTTCCTGAAACAAGCATAAGCCCATAAAGGAGATCACGCATGCTGATCTGTTCGCCAAGCCGCAGATACATGCTGGACCCTTCTACACCATAGGCTTCTTGCGGTACGGTAACGAGTGCGTCAAGGTTCCCTGCTTCAATCGCAAGAATTGCCGTCATGATTTTTGTTGTGCTGGCCATTGGGAGCTTTTCATGCGCCGTTTTTGCATAGAGTACTTTATGCGTCCGCGCATCCATAAGCATTACGCCGCCCGCAGATACATCTACTGTATCACGCTCTGGTTCCGCCTGCGTGTTACCGCTGAGAGAAAACATTACAATCGCAGCCAGTAGAGCAGCCGTAATCCGTTGTAACCATCGTTTCATGCTCTGCGCTCCATCCGTTCAAGTTATTGCTGAGATTTTTGCTGTGTCTTCAGTGTACATTTGGGGGATGCTGTGTCGCATACCATTCGTTCTACTGCACAAATTGCTTCGGGCAGCAGGTCAATCACACGATCCCAGCTGTTTTTATATTGTACTTGAAGCACTTTTACGCATCCGGCATTAACGGACAGGAAAGCCATGGGGGTTAGGCTCATGCCTGCAACAGCTGCACCTGCAAAAGGATACCTTCCTCCTTCATGGTCCGTACCTAGATCAGCATCCAAAGCGGTACCCGATTTACGTACAGGTTTGTCGCTTCCCATTTCATATTCACCACCGCCGGATATAAAGCCCAGGCTTACCTTCGACACCGGCAAAATCATTGTTTCTTCCCCGGTTAAAATGGGATCCCCTACAATCGTATTTACATCCACGATTGCTTTGATTTCTTCCATTGCGCCTTTCATTATGTTTTCAATTGGATGCATCATGCTTTATTCCTCCTTGTTTTCGCTCCTAAAATAAGGACACCTATAATCTGCGTTGGAACAATTTGCAATATGCCTTCCAGATAAAACCAAATCCCGTTTCTTTCAAAATTGGGTCTAATGTAAATCCTGCCGGAACGGGGCTGAAGGAAAATATGAAAAGCACTTTGAAAAACCGCCTGTGTTATGCCCGCTACAATTACACTTAAGAATGCATCGTCTGCAATTCCAATTCTGCCGCGGCAATGAAAGCTTGGGAACCAAGTTGTTCGCGTTTTTTTTCCATGCTGAAGGATCTGCAAAACCTGCCCGCTTTTAAGCTTTATTCGCTTGGAGTTCTTTTGTTGTTCTCTTATTTTGTGAAATAAAGAAAACAGGCTCATTTCTATCGTAACTGGAATTCGAATCAACCCAAACAGCAAATAGATTTCAACGTGCGCGGTTAAATTCATGTTCACAAGTTCAATACCAAAGCCTATCCTTATATGATAAAGCATGCACGCAACCACGCCCAGGATCCCCGCTAAAACGCATACAAAAAGAACCATATTTTCCTCCAAACCGGAGATATGGTTCCTATTGTTTGCATTTTGCGGAAAACTATAACGCTACTGGCGCTTATTTCCTGTAATCTGTGCGAATGAAGGGGGCGTTGATCGTCTCCTCAATCAGCAGGTGATATTTCTGCGGGTGCCGGTATGCGTTACCATGTACCTCATTGCGGCGATATTCCCGCATCATCTCAAGATCAAATTCGGCAAGGAAGATTCCCTCCGATCCATCTGCTTCCAAAATGCAGGTATCGCGGGAGCCCGGCATTTCCGGCAGATATGCAACGCCGTCAAACGCAGAAGAGTGTCCATTGCAGTCCGGCTGTCCGCTTGGATAATTGCAGGTAGCAATTCCAATCATGTTTTCATATGCCCTTCCCCGCAATTGGCAAAGGCGGTTTATCTCCATCGGGCAGGCATTTGGTACCAGCACCAGTTCTGCGCCTTGAAGCATAAGGATCCGTGCGCTTTCTGGGAATTCACGGTCATAGCAGATCATTGCGCCCACCATCACAGTTCCACAGGAAGTTTCCAACGGCACAGTATAAAACGCATCGCCGGGCGTAAGCCGAATCTCCTCGCCAAAGTCGCAGGTATGCACTTTTGCATAAGTCAGCACGCGCTTTCCATGCCGGTCGAACAGGGCCATTGTGTTGCGTGGAAGCGGTTCAAAGCGTTCCAAGAAAGTAATCCCAATAGCCATATCCAATTCAGCGGCAAGCTTTCCAAACGCCGTCACGAATTCGCTTTCTAACGCAAGAGACTCTGCCCTTCTTGCATCCAGATCCTCGGGGATGCAGTATCCGCTGCTCCACATCTCCGGGAACAGGGCAATATCAGCGCCGAAGCTCTTTGCTTTGCGGCAAGCTGCGATTCCCTTTTCCAGGTTTTCCATTTGTGATTTTCCTGGAAGAAGCTGCAACAAGGCTACTTTTAACATCTGTGCCATTTCATTTCTCCTATTGGTTAGGCCGTATCAAATCAAGCTCTGCATTTACTGATTCAGTGTCTTGACTGCCGTCCTCTTCTGCATATGCCTCATAGCGCGGCAATTCACGCACAGAATGCAATCCAAAATGGCGCAGGAATGCATCCGTTGTTCCAAATAACATGGGCCTCCCAATCACATCTTTTCTGCCAAGCTCTTGAATCATGCCAAGTTTAAGAAGCTGGCTTACCGCATACTCACAGCGCACGCCGCGCACAGCTTCAATGTCAGCGCGCGTAACCGGTTGTTTGTAGGCAATGATGGAAAGCGTTTCCAGCATGGATTGCGAAAAAGAGCGCGCCTGTACAGGCTGTAGAAGTGCAAGCACCATATCGGAATACTTTCGATTGGAAACAAGCTGCACTGTTTCATCTGTAATGTAAAGTTGGATGCCGCGTTCCTCCTTGCGATACAGTGCGTCCATGGACTCCAATGCGGACTGCATTTCAAGATCTGTCAACTGGAGAGCGCGCTGAAGCTGGGCGATCGGCACGGGATCCCCCGATACAAAAAGGATGCACTCAATTGCGCCAAAGCGCGCGTCGTATTGCAAACTGATCTCTCTCCTTTCTATGGATGCAGTCCACCAAATATACCTTATTGTTCCTGTTCATCCATGTATTCTTCATCTGTGTCATCATTTAAAAGCTGTGCTGCGATAATCGTAATCGTTCCATATGGCTTGCTTTGCTTAAGCGTAATCTCATTGCGCATAATCATATCAAGCAGCGCCATAAACGTAACAATTTTTTCCAGCTTGCTGCTGGTTGGATTGAATAGTGCATCAAAGCATGTATGCCC
>CALVWJ010000014.1 GCA_944366945.1 uncultured Clostridia bacterium | reverse complement strand
TATGCGGCAGGCGCGGCATGCTCTTCGAGTACCGTGCGGCATGCTCGAACCCGGCTCTGGCCCTGCGCATGCGCGCAATGGGAGTGGCTCCGAGGGGCGCGATGATGCGATGCGGGCGGCAAATGCGGAGGTTTGAGGGGATGCGGTGGCGCAAGCGCCGGCCGGCGTGCGAGGATGGCGGAACGTTATGCGGCGGTGATTCCAGCGGGTGTGGTTGGCGCAAGCGCCGGCGAAGGACGGCGATTGAAGAAAGGTTTTTGGGGTTGCGAAGCTCGTGGCGCTGCGGTTAAACCCCATCCGAATCTGGATTTTCGATGGTATCCGAAACCGCCTCATCCCGGCGAGGGACTTCTTTTTAGAAAAGAAGCAAAAGCGCGCGCGGTGCTCGGGCTTGCCGAGCCGGTTCATCCTTTGCCGCACTTGCCGCGCCATAGCCGACTGTTTGGGCAGCATTTCCGTTTGCATCCCCCATGCGGCGGGCGCGGCATGCTCTTCGCGCACCGTGCGGCATGCTCGAACCCGGCTCTGGCCCTGCGCATGCGCGCATAGGGGCGGCTCCAAGGGGCGCGATGGCTCGAAGCGGGCGGCAAATGCGGTGGCTTGAGGGGGTGTGGTGGCGCTTCGCGCCAGCCAGCGTGCGAGCATAGCAAGCGTTGTGCGGTGATAACTCCGGCGGGCGCGGTGGCGGTTTTTCGTTTCAGCACAGGCATTATTAAGGGGCACAGGTGCCTTAAGCTGATTCCGGCTTTGGCGGCATGCACGTCAAATATGTTAGGGGTTGATGCAAGTGTTGCTTTTATGGCGGCGCAAGCGTGATCTTATGGTAAGCGTGCAATGAGCTTTCTTGGTTGGGATAATGTCCAAGGGTGTTGTACCGCTGGTGGTTTGCGGGCGATGGTGTGGGCAGTGCAGCTGGATGTGCGGGGGTCACGTTATTTTTAGAAAAAACGGGAAAAGCTGGAACAAAAGGAAGAGATGCGTGCGCATTGTGGATCTTGCCTGCGATGATTTCGCCTAAGTGCAGATTAGGGGGTATTTTCTCAGCCTTCTCTTTTATTCGCGTTTATAAGAGCTATTGCTGGATATAAAAAAAGGAAGTGGGAGAACGCCCTTTCTTTTGACGGGGTTTTGTTTTATAATAAACGCAAGTATGGCATTTTAACGAGCTGGAGGTCACATCTGCCAATGGATACGCTGAAAAAAACACCCCTGTATGATGTTCACCTTGCCTTGGGCGGCAAGATGGTCGATTTCGGCGGCTGGGCGCTGCCGGTGCAGTATTCGTCCATCCTGGAAGAACACAAAGCCGTGCGGGAACGCTGCGGCCTGTTCGACGTTTCCCATATGGGTGAGCTGTTTGTGCGCGGCGAAAATGCGTTTGCCTATCTGCAAACCATGCTCACCAACGACATCACTACTATGACGCCCGGCCGCTGCCGGTATTCCATGCTCTGCTATGAGGATGGCGGCACGGTGGACGACGTGCTCGTTTACAAATACAGCGATACGGAATACCTCATCGTGGTCAACGCGAGCAACACGGATAAGGATTTTGAGTGGTTTAAGGCGCATGTGATCCCCGGCGTAGAGGTGGAAAACCAGAGCGCTGCCTATGCGCAGCTTGCACTGCAGGGCCCGAAGTTCATGCAGGTGCTTGAAGCGGCGGGCGTTGCGGGCGAGCTTCCGGCCAAAAACTACACCTTCGTGCCCGAAACAAAGGTTGCGGGCATCCCCTGCATCGTGTCCCGCACCGGCTATACGGGCGAGGATGGCGTGGAGCTTTACTGCGCTGCGCAGGATGGCCCCGCGCTGCACAAAGCGCTCATGGAAGCGGGCAAGTGCGTAGACATGCTTCCCTGCGGCCTCGGCGCGCGCGATACGCTGCGCTTTGAAGCTTCCATGCCGCTTTACGGCCATGAGATGGATGAAACCGTGACCCCCATGGAAACGGGCATCAGCTTTGCGGTAAAGCTCAACAAGGAATCCTTTATCGGCAAGGAAGCGCTGCTTAAGCCGGCAACGCGCATCCGCATCGGCCTCAAGCTGGTGGATAAGGGCATTGCCCGCGAGCATGCGGATGTTTACCTTGGCGATAAGCGGGTGGGCCATGTTACGAGCGGCAGCCCTGCGCCCACGCTCGGCGGCAATTACGCCATGGCGCTTGTGAACCTTGCGGATGCGGAAGCCGAGCTCTATGAGATCGAGGTGCGCGGGCGCAGGCTCAAGGCGGAGCGGGTGCCCATGCCGTTTTATCAGCGTGCGAAATAAGCATGTTTCATGTGAAACAATGCAGAATCAATTCGAATTCTATCATGGAGGTAACACACAATGACCCCGAACGACCGTAAATACACCAAAGAGCATGAATGGCTCCTCATCGAAGGCAACGTGGCGAAGATCGGCATTACCGACCACGCGCAGGATGCGCTCGGCGATATCGTTTACGTTGAGCTGCCCGCTGTGGGCGATGCGGTGGAAGCCGGCGCTTCCTTCGCGGTTGTGGAGAGCGTAAAGGCTGCAAGCGAGATCTACTGCGCTGTGAGCGGCACGGTGGTGGAGATCAACGAGGCGCTCGACGGCGCGCCCGAAACCATCAACAACGATCCCTATGGCGCGTTCATCGCGGCCGTGGAGTTTGAAACCCTGGATGGCGTGGAGCTTCTGAGCGCGGAGGAATACGACGCGTTCGTCGCCGAAGGCAACTGAGGCAGCGCTTCTGCCTGCACGCAATGGCCGGGTGGGCTTTCGGCCCAGCCGGCATCCAACGTTGCCAATTTTAGAAAAGAAAGGTGTTCCGTCTATGAGATCCTATGTCCCTTCCACGCCCGAAGAGCGGCAGGAAATGCTCGCGGCCATCGGCCTTTCGAGCTTCCGTGCGCTCTATGCGGACGTGCCGGAAGCGCTTTTGCTGGACAGGCCTTTAAAGCTGCCGGACGGCATGAGCGAGATGAGCGTGCGCAGGCTCTTTGCGGCGCTCGTGCAACAGAATAACACGGCGCTTTCCATCTTCCGCGGCGCGGGCGCATACAACCATTACATCCCCGCAGCCGTGCCGCAGCTTGCATCCCGCAGCGAATTCTATACCGCTTATACGCCGTACCAGGCGGAGATGAGCCAGGGCATGCTGCAGGCGATCTTTGAATGGCAAACGCTCATCTGCGCCTTGACCGGCATGGATGTGGCGAACGCGTCCGTATACGATGGCGCAACCGCAGCGGCAGAGGCTATGCACATGCTTGCCGATGCCAAGCGCAAGCGCAAGGTAGCGTATTCCGCCGGGCTGCACCCGGATGTGATCGCTACGATGAAAACCTATGCGCGCTTCTCCAAGATTGAGCTTGTGGAAGTGCCGCTCGGGCCGGATGGCAGAACGGATCAAGCCGCGCTTACGGCGGCGCTTGCAGGCAGCGCGGGCTTCTTTGCCGCGCAGCCGAACTTCCTGGGCTGCCTGGAGGATATGGAGGCGCTTGCAGGGGCAACCCATGCTGCGGGCGGCCTGGTTGCTGCTTATGTGAACCCGCTTTCCCTGGGCCTCTTGAAGCGCCCGGGCGATTACGGCGCGGATGTGGCCATCGGCGACGGACAGCCTTTGGGCCTTCCGCTCTCCTTTGGCGGGCCGTATGTGGGCTTTATGGCGGCCACGCAGAAGCTTGTGCGCAACCTGCCCGGCCGCATTGCAGGCGAGACCGTGGATGCGGATGGCACGCGCGCGTATGTGCTCACGCTGCAGGCGCGCGAACAGCATATCCGGCGTGAGAAGGCGTCTTCCAACATCTGCTCGAACCAGATGCTCTGCGCAGTAACGGCAAGCATTTATCTTGCCTTGATGGGCCCCGCGGGCATGCGCGAGGTGGCACAGCAGAACCTGCAGAAGGCGCATTACCTTGCGGACGGTATGAAGCAGATCAAGGGATTGAAGCTGCGCTATGCGCAAACGCCTTTCTTCAACGAATTTGCAGTGGAATATGAAAAGGATGCAGAAGCCGTGAACGAGGCGCTCAAGCGCCGCGGCATCATGGGCGGCGTTCCGCTTGCGCGCTTCTTCCGCGCGGATGCGCACGGCGCGCTCTGGTGCGCGACCGAATGCAACACGCGCGAGGAGATCGATTTTGCGCTCAATGCGCTTGAGGAGGTGCTTGCTTGATGCGTTCCGCGTATCCGCTTTTGTTTGAACGCTCCGTCCCCGGCCGCCGGGGCGCGGATCTGCCGCAGCTGGATGTGCCGGAGCTTTCCGGCCTTGTGCCGCAATCCCTCTTGCACGAGGCGCCGCTGCCGCTTCCCGAGCTTGCGGAGGTGGACGTTGTGCGCCATTACACGAACCTTTCCCGCCGCAATTTCGGCGTGGACAACGGGTTCTATCCGCTCGGCTCCTGCACGATGAAGTATAACCCCAAGATCAACGAGGAAGTCGCGCCGCTGTTCAACGGGGTGCACCCGCTTGCGGACGCGGACTGCGCTGCAGGCGCCATACGCCTTATGGATGCGCTGGAAAAGGCGCTCTGCGAGGTGGCGGGCTTCGATAAATTCACGTTGCAGCCGGCTGCGGGCGCCCATGGCGAGCTTACGGGCCTCATGCTCATCAAGGCTTACCACGATATGCGCGAGGATTATGCCCGCAATGTTATCATTGTGCCGGATGCAGCCCATGGCACGAACCCGGCTTCCGCGGTAATGGCAGGCTTTAAGACGCGCGAGATCAAGAGCGCGCCGGATGGCGGCATTGACCTTGATGCGTTGCGCGCAGCCGTGGGGCCCGATGTGGCCGGACTCATGCTCACAAACCCCTCCACGCTCGGCCTGTTTGAGGCCAACATTGAGGAGGTGGCAAAGATCGTCCACGAGGCGGGCGGCCTGCTCTATTATGACGGTGCCAACTTGAACGCCATCATGGGCGTGGTGCGCCCGGGCGACATGGGCTTTGATGTGATGCACATCAACCTGCATAAGACGTTCTCCACCCCGCACGGCGGCGGCGGCCCTGGCGCAGGCCCGGTTGGCGTGAAAAAGGAGCTCATCCCGTTCCTGCCCTATCCCGTTGTGATGGAAGGGGAGGATGGCATGCCGATGCTCGATTATGACAGGCCCCTTTCCATCGGCAAGGTGCGTGGTTTCTACGGCAGCTTCAGCGTGCTCGCAAAGGCGTATGCCTATATTTTGAGCCTGGGTGCGCGCGGCTTGCGGGAAGCCAGCGAAAACGCCGTGCTCAACGCCAACTACGTCATGCACGCGCTCCGCGATGCGTATGCCATCCCGCATGACCGCATTTGCATGCACGAATGCGTAATCGCGCCCACCGAGGAAATGCTCGCAAACGGCGTGCACACCACGGACATCGCGAAAACGCTCATCGACTTCGGCTATCATCCGCCAACGATCTATTTCCCGCTGATCGTCCATGAGGCGATGATGATCGAGCCCACGGAGTCCGAGAGCCGCGAAACCCTCGATGCGTTCATCGCAGCCATGAAGGAGATCGCCCGCATGGCGCGCGAAAACCCGGAAGCGCTGCATCAAACGCCCACGACCACGCCCATCGGCAGGCCGGATGAGGTGCAGGCGGCGCGCAAGCCCGTGCTGCGCTGGAAGGCGGAGGAATAAGAAAACGCTAGCCTTGAAGGGGTGCGGAAAGCCGCGCCCCTTTTGCGCATGGAAAGCGCATCCAGCTTGCGCGGACGTGCGCGGGGGCAGAGGGACGAGCGCCCGCTTTCAAGCGGAGCAAACGGTATCCTTAGAATGCGAATGCTTGCATGCGCGCGGGAGGGATTGCGTTTGCGGCATGGGCGTAATGCAATAGAAAGGGAAGAATGCAAGATGATCGATGCAATGGATGCGCGGCGGAGCATAAGGAAGTTTTGCGCAACGCCGATCCCCAGGCAGGACCTAATCGAAATACTCCGAAGCGGAATGAAGGCGCCATCCCCCAAGAACAGGCAGCCGTGGAAGTATATCGTGGTGGAAGGCGATGCCAAGGCGGAAATGCTGCGCGTTTTCCGCGCCGGGATCGCGCGTGAGCAAGCGGAAGGCGCATTGCTGCCGCAAAGCAAAAAGCATATCGCCGCGGCAAACTATACGGTGGATAGCATGGCGGAAGCGCCGGTTGTGGTTTTTGTGGTGAATCCCCTGGGGAAAGACGTTTCGGAAGGCCTAACCCCCGAAGAGCACGTTTATGAGATCTGCAACATCCAATCCATCGGCGCTTCGATTGAAAACATGCTCCTTTGCGCAACGGAAAAGGGGATCGGGAGCCTTTGGATCTGCGATATTTACTTTGCCTATCAAGCGCTGTGCGAATGGTTATGCAGCGAAGGGCAGCTCGTAGCGGCCATCGCGCTGGGCTATCCCAATGAGTCCCCCAAAGCGAGGCCACGCAAGCGCCTGGAGGACGTTGTCTCCTGGCGGAGCTAGGGTTTTTCTGCCCATGCAGGCTTGCATGGATTGGCGTGCGAGCCCTTGACTTGCGCAGCGTGCGCCTTTGTGCCTGGTGAAACAGTGCCTTCCGATTTGCCGGATGGGCTGTGCCCGCTGACCGCGTCAAACAAGAATGCGCTGCATGCAAAAACGAACATCGAAAAAGGCCGTTGCGCTGCGCTGCCGCAGGAAAAGGCAACGGCCTTTTTCTTTCCGGATTCCATCCGCTTTTCCGGTGCACGCACACTGCAATGCGGCGCGGCCGGCGCCGGTGCAAAATTGGGATCGCTCGTTCAAATGCCAAAACGGGGCATGCGGAGTCCTTTTTGAAGTTTATCAAGCTTGCTGCGCATGATCTGTGCTGCAAGGCTGGAGCAATTTGGCGCACCTCCCAAGCAGCGCTTTTGTTGCCTTCGGGGCAAAGCCACCCGCGCCGACGAAACCGATGTAAGCTTGCAGGGAACGCGGCTTCGAGTCCCGGAGGGTGGGAGGGCAGCCGAAGTGATTGTTGCGCCTTAGCCTGCCTCGAAATGCGGAGAGCAGAGCTTTTTTAGGCCTTCTGAACCTGTGCTGCGCAACCAGTGCCGCAGCACAAATTTGGGAACCTTGGCTCACTCCAAGCAGCGCCTTTGTTCCCTTCGGGGCAAAGCCACCCGTTCCGGCGAAACCGATGTAAGCTTGCAGGGAAATGCGGGCTCGGGTTCCGGAGGGTGGGAAGGCAGCCGAAACCGTGCCGTTTCCGCAGGGTATTGCATGCTTGCATTCCAGCATTGGAAGCGAGATGCCGCGCCATTGGGCAGCAAGGCATCCGATTGCAGTTTTGCCTGCAGAGCGAAGACGGTTATGGCGCATTGCCCGTGGTTATGCGCTTTTGAAAAATGCGCTGGCGCGGTTAGGTACCTGCACCTTTTTGTGCGCACAAGGGAAGCGTTCAACCCGGCGAAAGCCAGCAAGGTTATAGGCCCGTCTGGCTGCATGGTGGAATGCAGGGCATTGCCCGCTGGCGAGCAGCCGCTGCTGAGGGGTGCGGCTTCGGCCTTTTTATTCCGGTTGTGGCGCAGATGCCGCTTCAGAAAGGCGGGCCCCTTCTTTGGAAAGCAGCTTGCGGTAGCTTAGATCCATGCTGGCCGCGCCAAGCGGCGCCGTGATGAGGATTGCGAGCACGGCCACCATGAGCACGAGCTTCCCGCAGGGCAGGCCCAACGCAAGCGGCACGGAGCCGATGGCAGCCTGCACCGTGGCTTTTGGGGAATAGGCAAGCACGCAGAAAAGGCGTTCCTTTTGATTGAGCTGCGTTCCAATGAGGCAGAGGTACACGCCGATGCTGCGGAGGATTAACGCCAACAGCAGCATCCCAAGGGCGGGGAGGAGCTGAGGGCCTACGGCATAGCGGATATCCACAGCCGCGCCGACGAGCACGAATAGAAGCACTTCTGCTGCAATCCACAGCTTGCCGAATTTCTCCGAGAGCCGCTTGGACACAAAGGGAATGCTCCGAAGCTGCAAAACGCACGCCATGCTTACGACTGCGAGCAAACCGGAAATGGAAACGATCCCTTCCGCCCATGTTTCCACCGCCATCAGCAGCAATGCGACGCCCAGCACGATTACAACCTTCATGCTGTTGCGCACGCAGCGCTTGCGCGCATAGGCGCTTTCAAAGAACCAGCTTAGCGCATAGCCTGCACCTGCGCCCAGGGCAACGCCCAGCACGATCGAAACTGGAATCTGCAATAGATCCGCAGCCTGCGCCGTGCCCCCTTGCGCCATGCCCACAAAGGTTGAAAACAACACGATCACAAAAACATCGTCGCAGGAAGCGCCCGCCATGATCATCTGGGGGATGCTTTTCTGCGTGCCATAGTTATGCTCCATCAGCATTGCCATGCGCGGTACCACCACCGCGGGCGAGACGGCGCCGAGCACGGCGCCCATAACCGCGGCCTCGATCCTGGTGATGCCGAGCAGGCGCGGAGCGAGCAGGAAGAAGGCGAGGATCTCGCAGCAGGCGGGGAGGAAGGAGAGCAGCACGGCAGGACGGCCCACCTTTTTTAAATCCGTGAGATCGAGGGAAAGGCCGGCTTTGAGCAGGATTATAATAAGCGCGATCTGCCGCAATTCGGATGAGATGGAAAGGATGGAAGGGCTGAGCAGGTTGAGCGCATACGGCCCGAGGGCGATGCCCGTCAGCAGCATGCCCACAATGCGGGGCAATTTGAGCAGCTGGCACAGGGCGGCCATCGCAAACCCTGCAAGGAAGATAAGGGAAAGGGAAGCAAGCATGGGAAAACCCTCCTTTAAGATGCAGAAAAGCTGATGCCATCTGCAGAATACATGCAGAAGTCATCAGCTGAATCAGCGGTTTAGGTTTCCCAGGGGAGCACTTCATTCCCCGCGCAGCACATGGGCGCTGCACACACATAGTATAAGCAAAGCGGAGGCGCATGTCAACTATATGGAGGCAGGCGCCAGGATAACATCGCCCAAATTGCGACTTTTGGCAGGCTCCAACCCATGTAGCGCTGAACGCGTCGCTGACGGCATAGGGCTTGAAAGGAAACCAGCCCTTACAAGGCATCCTGCTGTGCAGCCAGTCTGCCCGGGATTGCAAGGGTGCGCTGCTTCCGGCGAACTATGCGGCTTGCAGCTTTCCTAAATCGCGCTTTTCCTGTAGGGCGAAATTCTAGCCTGGGTTGTGGAAAAGGTGTATTGCGCTTGAAATATACAGGGAGTTGTGCGCTGTTGGTCTTTATGGATAGGCACAGAAAGCGCAAATCGTGCCAGGAAAATCATCTTTGAGGAACGAAGCATTGCTTTTTGCCCGCATGTTTTTCCAGAAAGCATGGAAGCGCAAACAGCAATGCAAAGCGCCCATTCGGCCATCGCTATATGATATAAAATAAAACCTCCCGCCGAAAGGACATGCCTTCTATGGCGGGAGGTTGTGTTTGCTTGCGCAGGGCAGTAATGCACTGCATTCCCTTGCGCGCTTGGACGGTCTTTGCCGGTTAATCTACTGCCTTGAGTACCATGTACAGGCGCTGATAGCTATCGCCGGAAGAGTCAGCGCAGGTCATGATGATCATGAGCTTGTCGCTGCTGGTGGCGTTGGATACCTTCATGCCGCGGTAAGCGCTTGTTGCATAGGCGAACTGATTGTTCAGCCACTGCTGCTTCAAACTGCCAGTAATGGTGGCATTAAAGCAGTTGACGTACATGATCTGCCTGCGTGTGGAGGAGGAAGAAACGGTGCTCTTATCGATCTCGTAGAAGCAGACGAGCTGCCAGCGCGAAGAGCCGTTATAGTTGATGTTGAAGATGGAGGTCTTGCAGCCGGAGCAATCGGCGCTGCAGCGCTTGGTGTAATCGCACTTGGCTTTGCCGAGCCAGGCATTCTGCACATGGTGCAGCTGGTGGAGGCCCGTTTGGCTCACGCGCTTGTTGTGCCCGGTGATCACGGCGATGGGATCATCATAGTAGCTCATGGCGTAGATATAGCTGTTGTCGCCATTGAGCTCGTTGTAGCGGAAGTTCCCTTTGCTGTCGAGCGCATTGCAGTAAATGTAGGTGTTAATGCTCGTTCCATCGACTCGGATGGTGCCCCAGCGGTCTGCAGAGCCACCGGTGAAGCGGGCATAGCGCTGCGTGCCGACGGTTTCGGAATCGCTGCTATCTGGTGCACTCACATTGCCACTGCTTGTATTATTTCCGGAACTGCTGCCAGTGCCGCCAGAAGAAAGCTGCACATACTGCTTGGAAACATAGCCTTCCTGGCCATTGTAGGAAACCTTGTAATAGCTGCCGCTGGTGCCAAGGATGGTGACGGAAGCGCCCTTGTCCAGCCGCGCGATGCGCGATGCGCTGGAAGATGCGCTCTTGCGCAGGCTGACCCACTCATCGCAGTTTGCAATGGTGCCCTGTTGGGTGGAAGTTTGCGTGTTGCCGGAACTGCCGCTCGAAGAGGTGCTGCCACCCACGCTGATGCCGTTGCCGCTGACGGTGACGCCATTGCCGCTGATGCCGCTGCTGCCGGAAGAAGTGCTGCCACCCGTGCTGATGCCGCTGCTGCCCGAGGAGGTGCCGCCGCTGATGCCGGAGCTGGAGCTGCCGCTGGAGGTACCATTGCTGGAGCTGCCGGAGGAAAGCTGCACATACTGCTGCATGACATAGCCTTCCTGGCCGTTGCAGGAAACCTTATAATAGCTGCCGTTGGTGGCGAGGATGGTAACCGCTGTGCCCTTATTGAGCTTTGCAAGCCGCGTGGAGGTGGAGGAAGCGCTCTTGCGCAGGCTAACCCATTCATCGCAGTTTGCAATGGTGCCCTGCTGGGTGGAAGTTTGCGTGTTGCCGCCAATGCTTGCACTGCCGGAGCTGCTGCCTGCGCCGCCGGAGGAAAGCTGCACATACTGCTTGGAGACATAGCCCTCCTGGCCATTATAGGAAATTTTATAGTAATTCCCGCTGGTCCCAAGGACGGTAACGGAAGCGCCCTTATCCAACCGCGCAAGCCGGGTGGAAGTGGAGGAAGCGCCCTTGCGCAGGCTGACCCAGGACTGGCAGTTTGCAATCGTCCCCTGCTGGGCTGAGGATGCCTGCGTGCCGCTCCCGGAAGGAACATTGCCGGTGGGCGTTGATCCGCCTACGCTGATGCTGGAACCTGCGCCGATTATAACTGCCTTAGGCGCCGCCATGGCGGCGCCTGCTACGCCAAGCAGCGTGAGAACTGCCAGAACAAGTGCCAGGGCTTTCTTGGTACTCATGGAACTTTTTAACCTTCCTTTCTTTGCCTTACTTCCCGCCGCAGCAGGAATATTTATTCTTTCTTTGTTTCTTCGTCTTCCGCAGAGGCATCCTCGTCTCCAAAGGAGAAAGCGCCTTCCGGCATTCTGCTGCCGTTTTGCCTGCCGGTTGCTCTGCCGCTTGCGCGCGCTTCTTCTTCCGCTGCTTCGCGCGCTTTCTGGCGATCTGTCATCACGACGCTGAACGCCATCAGCCCCAGGAGCGAAATGAGGCCAAGCACCCAGAGAAATCCGCTTAAAAACGTGCCGGGTTCTGCAACCCCGAAAATCTCCAGCGCGCCTTTTACGATGAGCAGCACGCCGGAAACCGCGCTTAAAATGCGCATCCAGAAGCGATATTTCTTAGGGGAACACTTGGGATAAGCGTTTTGCAGCAGCTTGGCTTTGCCAAACGCAGCCACCCAGAGCAGGTATACGCCTGCTGCGGGCATAACGAGGGAAAACAAATCAAGTTCGGGCCAATCTATTTGGGGCATTAAGCAAGTCCCTGCCTTTCTAAAATATACCAATCCAGTGCAAAAGATACAAGCACCGCATGCGCTTGTTAACCTAATGTTTACAGATCGCCATTACAGCCGCTTGAGCTTTGCGCCTTCGCGCGTGTCTTCTATGGCAAAGCCCATGGCCTTGAGCGCATCGCGCAGCGCGTCCGCCCGCGCCCAGTCCTTTGCCTTGCGCGCTTCAATGCGCGCAAGTGCCAGCGCTTCCGCCTCCGCATTGCTTTCGCCTTCGGTAACCACAACGGCTCCCGTTTCCGCCTTTTTGAGGCGTTCCGCTTCCGCGCGTGCCCGCGCAGCCGCCTCGCGCAGCGAGAGCCCCAGCACCTGGTCGAATTCATCAAGCAATGCCAGCTTCGTGGCGGCATTGGTGTCATATTTGAGCACATCGTAGAGCACGGTTACGCCCAGCGAGGTGTTCAAGTCGTTGCCCAGCGCATCGTCGAACTTTCCGCGCAGCGCCGCCGCAGCTTCTTCGTCAAACGTTTCGCCCGGTTCCGGCTGAAGCGCCGCGATGCGCGCCACGAGCTTATGATAGGTGGTTGCCGCGTTGTCCAGGTTTTCGAAGCTGAACACCAGCGATTTGCGGTAATGCGATTGCAGGCAGAACAGCCGGTACACCAGGGGGTCATAGCCTTTCTGTTCGAGCAGGGACACGGTGAGGAATTCCCCGGAGGATTTGCTCATTTTGCCCGCGTTGGTGTTCAAGTGCAGCACATGGAACCAGTATTTGCACCAGGGGTGCCCAAGATACGCTTCGCTTTGGGCGATTTCGTTGGTGTGATGGGGGAAGGCGTTATCGATGCCGCCGCAGTGGATGTCCAGATCCTCACCCAGATGCTTGATGCTGATGCCGGAGCATTCGATGTGCCAGCCTGGGTAGCCGACACCCCAGGGGGAATCCCACTTGAGTTCCTGATCCTCAAACTTGGACTTGGTAAACCAGAGCACGAAATCCGCTTTGTTGCGCTTGTTTGCATCGGCTTCAACGCCTTCGCGCACGCCTACTGCAAGATCCTCTTCCTTGTGCTCGTTGAAGATGTAGTATTTCTTGAGCTTTGCGGTATCAAAATAGATATTGCCGCCCGCTTCATAGGCATAGCCGGTTTCAAGCAGGCGTGTGATGATGCGGATGTATTCCGGGATGCAGTTGGTTGCAGGCTCAACCACGTCCGGCCGCTTGATGTTGAGCTTCCGGCAGTCCTCAAAAAACGCATCCGTATAGAATTTTGCGATCTCCATAACCGTTTTGTGCTCGCGTTTTGCGCCCTTGAGCATCTTGTCTTCGCCGGTGTCCGCATCCGAAGAAAGATGGCCCACATCCGTGATGTTCATCACGCGCGTTACGCGATACCCGCTATAGCGCAGGTATTTTTCCAGCACATCTTCCATGATGTAGGAGCGCAGGTTGCCAATGTGCGCATAATGGTAGACCGTCGGCCCGCAGGTGTACATTTTTACGATGCCCGGATGGTTGGGCACGAATTCTTCTTTCCTGTGGGTGGCGGAGTTATATAGCTGCATGGGTTCCTCCTTTGGGAAACGCGCTTTGCGCGAAATTTCCAATTCAATATTATACCATGGCGGCGAGCTCATCTGCAAGACGCACGGCCGCTGACACGGAAAGGCAATCCCGCGCATCCACCTGGTAATCCACGCAGGCGTTGCGCACAGCGGCCGGGTCGGGCTCTACGCCGCGCTGGGAGAGCAGCGCCGAAACCATTTCGGCAAATTCCGCGATTTTTGGATAGGAAAGGCGCAGCGTTTTGAAGGCCCCGCGATCGGGCGCGTCCTCCCGCGCAGTAAGCACGGGGAGCACGTTGCGCGGGCACCCAAAGGCTGCGCGCTGCGAGAAGATCGAGCGCAAGAGGGGCGCGGAGAGGTCCGCATCGTCGATGAGAAGCAGGAAGCGCAATGGCTGCGCGCTGAGCGCGGAAAACAGCCAGCCCGCATCGCACGCAGCATCGCGCGGGAGAAGTACGAGCCTAAGCTCGGGCAGCTCTTCGGCCAGGTTGAGCGCAAGGGATGTTTTGCCTACGCCGGCGGGCCCCGCGAGCAGAAGGGGTTCTGTGGTTTCACCGCGCATGAAGCGAATGGCATGCGCAGTGAGCGCGCTGCGCTGCGGCTCATAGCAGGGAAGCACACAAAATTGCCCAGCGGGCAGCGGAAGCGGGGCAAGCGCGTTTTGTTTCACGTGAAACAAGCGGTCCTTTAAAAACGGCGCGGAGCCATAAGCGGCAAAGAAATTCCAGAGGTCATCGCAAAGGGCGCGCCAATCGGGGGTTTCAAGCAGGCGGATGATGACCTCCTCCATGGCTTCATCCGCAACATAGGCATCCCTTAGCTCCATTTCGCCATAGTGCCAGGGAAGCCATTCGCTTTCGGGCGGCATGCTGGAGAGAAGCGGCGCAGGCGCATCCGCCTCCTGCACAGGCTTTGCGTTGGCGGCAGGCGCGGGGCGGATGCTCCCGCCTGCCCATACGGCGGAGGACATGAGGGAGATGTTATCCTTGGCATGGCGGGGCTTGAGCTGAAGTTCCCTGTGCCGCTCGGCCGCCATGCGGTAAAGGTGCGCGCCATCGAGCGTCGCAAGCTCGCCCAGGATGGCAAGATCTGCGCGCATTGCGATGCGTTCCGCCTCATCCATGCGGCCATTTGCAGCCATAACTGCAAAGGCATGCGGGCGTTCCAGCACAAGGGAAAGCAGGTAATCGAGCCAGAGATCCCCGCTGACGCGGCGTGCGCCGCAGGCAAGCAGCGCGGCTGTAAGGCGGTGGTAGCAGGAAAGCGCGCCGAGCGTATCCCCGAGGTGGAGGGCGGTTGCCACGGAGAAAAGGTGTGCAAAGGGAGCGTCTTCCCCCGCATCTTGAAGGACTGTGAGCCGCGGGAGAAGGGAAGCGATGCGTTGCGCGCCTTCCGCGGGCGCACAGTCACGGAAGCTGAACATGGGGACCTCCTTGCCGGGCGCAGGGCGCCCTGTGTTGCTCTTATTGTCCGTTGTGTGAAAGCAATTGTCAATTGTTATTTGCTTCGCGCGGCGTCGAATGATATACTTATTTTGCTTTTATGCATAGTATGGAAGCGGAGAGCATAGTTTATTGGAAGGGCTTTTGCATGAACAAGAAAATCATCCTTACGGGCGGCGGTTCCGCCGGGCATGTGACGCCGAACCTGGCGCTCGTGCCCCAGCTTCTTGCGGAGGGCATGGAGGTGCATTACATCGGTACGGCCGATGGGATCGAACGCACAATCGTCTCCAAGCGGGAGGACGTTTCCTATCATATTATTTCTTCCGGCAAGCTGCGCCGGTATTTTTCCTGGAAGAATTTCACAGACCCGTTCCGCGTGCTGCGCGGCGTGTTTCAAGCGCGCCGGATTATGCGGGAAGTAAAGCCGGCCCTGGTGTTTTCCAAGGGCGGGTTCGTTTCGGTGCCCGTTGTGATGGCGGCGCGGGGAAAGCATATCCCCGTTGTGACGCATGAATCGGATTACACGCCGGGCCTTGCCAACCGCATCAGCGCGAGGTTTGCGGATAAGATCTGCGTCACGTTTGAAGATACGCTTGCGCATGTGGGCGCAAAGGGCGTGCATACGGGCACGCCCATCCGCCCGGAGCTTTACGAGGGCGATAAGGAGCGCGGCCTCTCCTTCCTGGGCTTTGATGGCAGCAAGCCTGTGCTCCTTGTAATGGGCGGGAGCCTGGGCGCGGCGGCGGTGAACGATGTTGTGCGCGCCGCGCTGCCGAAGCTGCTCATGACGTTTGATGTAGTGCACCTTTGCGGCAAAGGCAAGGTGGATGAAAGTTTTGCGCAGCCGGGATACCGGCAGTTTGCGTATGTGAATGAGGAACTGCCGGACGTATTTGCGGCCACAACGGTGGTGGTTTCGCGCGCGGGCGCAAACGCGGTGTTTGAATTCCTGGCGCTTGCAAAGCCGGCGCTCCTCATCCCGCTACCGCGCACGGCCAGCAGGGGGGATCAGATCCTCAACGCGGGCTATTTTGCGCGCAAGGGGTATGCGATGGTGCTCGAACAGGAAGCGCTCACACCCGAGACGCTGCTTGACGCAGTGAACGACCTTTATGACAGGCGGCTTTCCTTTGTTGCAACCATGAGCGCGGAGCCGCTTGCGGACGGCACGGACGAGGTGCTTGCGGTGATCCGAAACACAATGCGGGAAAGAGGTTAGCGCCAAAAGGCGGCAAGCGGGGGAGGAAAAGCCATGCGGGAACTTACAAAAGAACAGGTGCGCGCGCGCCTTGCGGCGCCCAACGGCTCGCAAACGCTGTTTGACGAAGCGGAAGCCGCGTTTGATGCGGCCTGGGCGCTATTTACAGAGGAAGGCAATGCAGCGGCTTGCGCGTTCCTTTGCCGCTGCGCAAAGCGGAAGGCATATGCGGCGCGCATCGTTGCGCTGCTGGGCCCGGAACGATCCGCGCTGCATGCGGCGCTTTCTTCCGATGCGCCCAAGCTGCGCAAAAATGCCGCGCGCCTTGCGGGCGCGCTTGCGGATACGCGGGATGTGCCAGCGCTCATTGCGGCGCTTGGGCGGGAAAGCCAGCGCTTTGTGCGGCCTTCCATGCTGCTTGCGCTCGGCGCATGCGGGGGAGAAGCGGCGCAGGCGGCGCTTGCGAGCTACGTTGTTGCGCCTGCCGCGAACGCGGCTGAGGAAGGCCATGCGCGCGAGGAGGCGGAGGCCCTTGCGGCTGCGCGCAAAGCGTTCGTGCAGCTCAAAAAGCATGCGTTTACCGGGCTGCGGGAAGCTTATACGATGGTGCTGCATACCCCGGACAAGCTGGAGGGATCGCTGTTGCAGGAACTTGCGCAGCAGGGCGTCGCGCCGGTTTCGGTGGAATCGGGCGCGGTTTCCGTTCAAGCCAAGGAACTTGCGCCGTTGTTTGCGTGCCGCAGCTTCTTTGAATTGCTCTTTCCCATCGCGCGTAAAAGTTCGGCTGCGCCGGAGCTCATCGCCCGCCGCGCGGGCGCGTTTCTTGGCGCACTTTTGCCTGCATCGCATGCAGGCGAAGGCCCGTTCGGTTACCGCATCGAAGTGCGGGGAGAAGGGGTAGACCGCGCGCAGCTCGCAAAAGCCGTTGCGGAAAAGCTGGATGGCCCGCTGCTCGTAAACGCGCCGGGGGCGTATGAGGCCGAGCTTCGCATTGTGTTGAAGCGCAACGGGAGCGCCGATCTGCTCCTTAAGCTTTTTACCATCCCGGATGCGCGTTTTGCATATCGGGTTAGTGCGCTGCCTGCCTCCATGCACCCGGCAACGGCGGCGGCTGTGCTGCGCTATGCGGGTTCCTATTTAAAAGAAGACGCTCGCGTGCTCGATCCCTGCTGCGGCAGCGGCACGTTTTTGATCGAGCGGGGCAAGTTTCGCCCAACGGGCGCGCTTACGGGCGTGGATATTGCACACAAGGCGGTGGACATTGCCCGGCAGAACGCAGCCGCAGCAGACGCTCCCGCCAAATTCATTTGCAACGATTGCCTGCGTTTTGCAGCGCGGCGCAGATACGATGAAGTGATCGCCAACCTGCCTTTCGGAAACCGGGTTGGGAGCCATAAAGACAACGAGCGCCTTTACGCAGGCCTTTTGGACAAGCTGCCAGAATGGCTTGTGCCGGGCGGCATTGCGCTGCTTTATACCATGGAATTCACGCTGCTCAAGCGGCTTGTGCGCGAACGCCCGAGCCTTACGCTGATCACGGAGACGCGCACGGAGGCGGGCGGGCTTCTGCCCGGCGTTTTTCTGCTGCGACTGAAAAAAAACGACGCATAGGTTAAGAGCGTCCAGAATCGAAAGGAGAAATATTAAAATGCCAAAGTTTATTACCTTGGAAGAGGCGGTTGCACGCATTCCACATGGTGCAACGATAATGGTTGGAGGATTCATGGGCTGCGGGAACCCGCACAAGATCGTGGAAGCGCTTTCCAAGAGTGGGAAAGGCGAGTTTACGCTGATCTGTAACGATGGAGCTATTTTGAACGGGCCGGATGGAAGTGAGTGCTATGGCGTGGCAAAGCTCATTCGAAACCAGCAGGTCAAGCGCTTGATTGCAACCCATGTAGGACTTAACCCGGAAGTCAGCCAGCAGATGAACGCCGGCACGCTGCGGGTGGATCTTTTGCCGCAGGGCTCTTTTGCAGAAATGATCCGCGCAGGTGGCGCAGGGCTTGGCGGCGTCCTTACTCCAACAGGCATTGGCACTATTGTAGAGGATTCCCCATTCACGCATTCCAAAGTGATGGTGGACGGCCGGGAATACCTGCTCATGCGCACGCTGCATGCAGACTTTGCGCTTATTTCTGGGTATTATATCGACCGCAAGGGCAACATCTGGTATCGCGGCACTACGCGCAATTTTAATCAAGTCATGGCGCTTGCTGCCGATACGGTAATCGCGGAGGCGGATTACGTTGTGGAATGTGGGCAGATTGCGCCGGAAAACGTGGTTACCCCCGGCGTGCTTGTGGATTATGTTGTGGATGGAGGTGAAAGCAGGCTGGAATGAAACATGATGAAATACGATCTTACATCGCAAGACGTGCAGCGCGCGAGCTGCACAGCGGCGATGTGGTCAACCTGGGCATCGGCGTGCCGTCCTTGATTTCCGCCTATCTTCCCGATGACGTCCGCGTGGTGCTCCATGCAGAAAACGGCATTGTGGATGAAGGCCCATGGCCGGATCCGGGAAATACGGAGCCCGGCTACATCATCGATGCGAGCGGGCGGCCCACGAGCGTGCTGCCCGGCGGCGCATACATCGATTCCTCGCTTTCCTTTGCGCTCATGCGCGGCGGCCATATCGATTGTACGGTGCTGGGCGCGCTGGAGGTGGATTCCTTTGGCAACATCGCAAACTGGATTATTCCCGGCAAACTCCTGCCCGGCATGGGCGGCGCGATGGACCTTGTGGTTGGCGCGAAGCGGGTGATCGTTGCCATGGAGCATACGGTCAATGGCAAACCGAAGATCCGCACGCGCTGCACGCTGCCGCTCACGGCGGTTGGGTGCGTGAATTTGATCGTTACTGAACTGTGCGTGCTCCAAGTTACGCCCAAGGGGCTTTTGATGCTGGAGATCAACCCGGCATATACGCCCGCCCAGGTGCAGGATCGGACGGAGGCGCAGCTTATCATCGCCCCGGACTTGAAACCCATGGCGTGATGTTTCACGTGAAACGAAGCTGTGCGGCGGGGGGAGGGTGAAGGCTGAGCACAAGGCATGCCCCACCTTGGAGCCGGCGCTAAGGTTGCGGAAGAAACACGTGCACCGGGCGTGAGCCGAGCCGGCTCACGCCCGTTTATGCTTTTCTGGGAGGCTGGTGTGGCGCAGGGGTGCCTTCCCAAACGCTTGAAAGCGGGGTTGCGGAAGCGCAGAGGGCTTGCCGCCTTGCGCTTGCGTGCGTCGGCATCCCTTATAGGCGGAAACAGACCTGCAAAAAGCTGTGCGCCCCATAAAAATGCGGGCGTTTGGTTTAACCGGCCCAAAAAGCGGAGCCGGCGGGCAATCCTGCCGTTTTTGCGCGAACCTCTGGCGCGCCGAATGCCGGGCATCCTTCGGAATGCTTTTGCGTGATTTTAAAGAGGGGCAGCAGGGCTTCGTCCATATTGCGCGGAAACTTACATCCCATGAAGAAGCAGCTTGACAATGAGAAAACTCCGGCATTTTATGAGCGCCTTTCCCGGGATGGCGAGCGTTTCCGTCAAAAGAAGTAAGCGATTTGGCAAGAGATATTCCCCCAAAAGGACACGTTTTAAGAAGGAGGGGGTTAAGCGCCTCTCTTGGCTGCCGCAAAGCGCTGAAGCTGCAAGCGGCACACTGGCGCTTCCAGCTCGGAGCGCGCGTGGCTGCCGTTAAGCGGCATCACTGCCTGCAGGGTGATGAATATGCGCGCCCTTGGTATGGCATTAGGGGATACGCACAATTTGAAGCGTTTTCCTTTGTGCGCGATAGCTTTCGCAATTTCAATGGAGCGATAAAGGGAGATTTACCATGGAGAGAAAAATGCTGACATATAGAAACTTATTGGAAAATGAGATTTGCAGGCAGCTCTTTCTTCATTTTACCCGCCACCAGATAGTCACAAAATGTTGGCGTAAACGTAATGGACAGTGGACAGTTGAGAACGCCCCATTTATCGATGAATGGACGGAAGCCGACTATGAGGAGCTGATCTTAGATTTACAGGAAACGGTTCATTCCGGTGGATTTGTTTATGCTGCCTTTTATAATGATCAGCTCAAAGGCTTTGTTTCTGTGGGGAGCAATCCGTTTGGCAACGCACATTCGTATCTTGACCTAACGCATATTTACGTTTCGGAAGATATGCGAAGGCGCGGGATTGGCAGAACGCTTTTCAATGCAGCAAAGGCCTGGGCGAAAGCACATGCAGCGGAAAAATTATATATTTCCGCCCACTCCGCAGCAGAAAGCCAGGCGTTTTATAGAAGCATGGGGTGTGTAGAAGCAAACGAGTATAATCAAGCCCATGTTGAAAAAGAGCCATTTGATTGCCAGATGGAGTGCATGCTCTAAATTTGGATTTATGGGGTGAAGGCAGCGGATATGACCGCCTTTCTGCGAGCATGTCTCCTGTCCGTTTTCTGCTGGCTCTCCTTTCTGCCGGCTGCAAGTGCGCCGTCGGCCGTTGCGCAACACCCTTTACACAGCAATGCGCAAAAGCGGTTTTTCGCAAGAACGGGTTTATGAATATTGGCCATTTTACCGGCGATGGAATGCGGGAAACCGCCTTTAAGCGCCCGGGGTCGGGCTCATGTTGAAAAAATCAAGGCGCGAAATGCGGCTGCCGTCACTATCAAAGAACAGCGCTGTATCGGAGCGATGTTATCGAAGCCGGCCTTTTGAAGCGCGTTTTTGGCCGCATATCATGTGCGCTTCACCGCGGCAGATATTCTCGATGTTGCTATCCGGTTTGATATTGTGCTGGTTTTCCGCGATAGGATAAGCGGGCGGCATACTGCCGGCACCAGCCGGAAAATCAAGGCGGTATTCAAACTGAACATGAAAAAGGGCTTGCGCTGCGCCGGAGCATCCGCTATGGCTGCCTCGCATCCAAAGAGAACAAGGGCGAGCGGATGATTGGCAAGGAAGCCGCCGCTGCCAGGCGCCGAACGCTCCGGAGCGTTCTTGGCGGGGAGAGGACCGCCCGCATAGCAAGGCTGCGCCGCGCCGGAAAAATCTCCATCCCGTCCGGGCACTGGAAACGGATCGGCGCATCCGACTGGGCGGCAAAGCACGCCGCCCTCTACGTAGGGCCATCCACCGGCTATCTCCTCAAGCGCCCGGAATATATGGGGGCAAGGCGGGGAACGGCTTGTGGCTCGTATAGGCTGGGCAAGGCGCAGCCTTCCGGTAGCGTATGTTTCACGTGAAACATATGCCTTTTTTGCTTCCTCATTGTGTTCGGCGCGCGCTTATATTATAATGGAAATAGAAATGCGTTGTAAAACCGTGCTGGTTTGGCGCGTTTTTTGAGATTTGAATGGATCAAAGGAGCGAGCAATGGGCAAGATCATCGCGATCGCAAACCAGAAGGGCGGCGTCGGGAAAACCACGACGACCGTGAATCTTTCCGCCTGCGTGGCGGAGCGCGGCAAGCGCGTGCTGTGCATCGATATCGACCCGCAGGGCAATTGCACCAGCGGGGCTGGGGTGGACAAGGAAGCGCCGGAGCACAGCATTTACGATGTGCTGATTAACGGCGTTCCGGCAGGCGAGGCGGCCGTGCCCGGGGCGGTGGAAGGCCTGTTCGTGATCCCTGCGCGCAAGGAGCTTTCCGGCGCGGAGGTGGAGCTTGTGAATACCATGGCCCGCGAAACGGTGCTCAAGCGGGCGCTTACGGAGGTGCGCGAGGCATACGATTACATCTTCATCGATTGCCCGCCTTCGCTCGGGCTTTTGACCATCAACGCCCTTACGGCGGCGGATACGCTGCTTGCGCCCATCCAGTGCGAATACTATGCGCTCGAGGGGCTTTCGGACCTTATGAACACCGTGAAGCTGGTGCGCGCACACCTAAACCCCCGCCTGGAGGTGGAAGGCGTTGTGCTCACCATGTTCGATGCGCGCACCAACCTGTCCGAGCAGGTGGTGCATGAGGTCAAGAAATTTTTTAAAAACAAGGTCTATAACACCATTATCCCGCGTTCTGTGCGCCTGGGTGAAGCGCCGAGCTTCGGTTTGCCTATCAACAAATATGACCCGAAGAGCGTGGGTGCCAAGGCATATGCTGCGCTGGCGGATGAATTGATCGCAAAGGACGCAGGGAAGGGGAAGGAATAAGAAAATGGCGATGAAAAAAGGGCTTGGGCGCGGGCTGGACGCGCTCCTTGGGGATTATGCCGCTGCGCCGCCGGAGGGCGTGCTGCAGGCGGATGTTTATTTGATTGACACCAACGCGGAACAGCCGCGCAAAACCTTTGATGAGGAGAAGCTCAAGGAGCTTGCCGATAGCATCGCGCGCCACGGCATGGTGCAGCCGATCATCGTGCGGCAGAACGGGGACCGGTATGTGATCGTAGCGGGCGAGCGCCGGTTCCGCGCTGCACGCATGGCCGGGCTCACGCAGGTGCCGGTGATCGTAAAGCCGTTTGACGATGCGCAGGTGATGGAGGTAGCGCTCATTGAAAACCTCCAGCGCGAGAACTTAAATCCCATTGAAGAAGCGGCGGCAATCCGCTTTTTGATGGAACAGCATGATTTGACGCAGGAAGAGGTTGCAAAGCGCCTTGCGAAAAGCCGCCCGGCCATTGCAAACGCGCTGCGCCTTTTGAACCTCAGCGAAGGCGTGCAGGAATATGTGCGCACGGGCCAGCTCTCCGCCGGCGCTGCGCGGGCGCTTGTTGGGGTGAAGGATCCGGGCAAACAGCGCGCGCTTGCGCAGGAGGCGGCGCTGCAAGGCCTTTCGGTGCGCGAAGTGGAGCGCCGCGCGCAGGCGGCGAACAACGAAGCGGAACGGAAGCGCGCCAAGGCAGAGCAGAAGGCCGAGGCGGCGCGCGGCCGCATTTCCAACGATCTGTACGCCGCGCAGGAGCAGCTGCAGGAGCATCTGGGCACGCGCGTTACCATCAGCGGCACGGAAGCGCGGGGCAAGCTCGTGATCGAGTATTACTCCCGGGATGCGCTGGAGGGGCTATATGAGCTTTTGATGCACCAGCGTTGAGCGTCCTTTAAAATTTGAGGGATTCCGCTGGAATTATTTACAATTTGGCAACCAATGTGCCGCGTGAATCGTCTATACTGAAGATGGGGACATGCTTATCTCAGAGATGGGGGATTCCTTACTTATGAAAAAACGGGGATGCTTTTTCATGGCGGTGCTCTTGCTTGCAGCGATCCTCTGCGCTTGTACGGAAAAGGGGCATACCTTTTCCTGCACGGTCACGGAGGTCTATGAGAACGCTGTCATGGCTGTCTGCGCGGAAGATGCGGGCAGCTTAATGAAAGGCCAGAAGGTATATATTTCCTGTGAAGCAATGCCGGCGCTTGCGCCGGACGATGCGGTGCAAGTCACCTTTGAAGGGGATGTAATGTTATCGGAGCCCCCGCAGATCGTGGCGCTGAAGATTGAAAAGGAAGAATAAAGGGCGCCATGCCGGCAGCATGCTGGAGCAATCAGCCTTCCTCCGGGAAATGCGTGCGAAAGAGCGCGTCGCTTGCAGCGCGCAGCGCCGCTGTGTAAGCGTCATAGCGGGCGAGGAATGCGCGCGCTTCCGGGGTAAGGCGTGCGCCGCCGCCGTTTTTTCCGCCTGTAACCGAGTCAAGCAAAGCGAAGCCAAGCAGGGCTTCGCTTTCTTTTGTAATGCGCCAGGCTTTGGAATATGCCATGCCCATTGCTGCTGCGGCGGCCCGCAGGGAGTGGAGTGCGTCCACATGGTGCAGCAACGTTGCAACGCCGGGGCCAAACGCCTTCGTGTCGTCTGCAAAGAGGCGGATCGCAAGGACGGGGCGGAGCTTGCTCAAATGCATGGAAAAGTTCCTTTCTAAAATGTGTTGTGCAAAAATGGGGAAATCGGGCGATTTCCCGGGAAATATAACGCCGCAGCGCCTCCGTACAGAAGGCAAAGGCGGCTCTTCAAGCCGCCTTCAATGAAATTTCCTAAAAGCACGAATCCGCATAGAGCAGAGGGTAACAAAGAAAACCGAAACGATGCATGCAAACACGTCCAGCGCTTATTCCACCCGCTCAATATCCGCGCCGAGTGCACGCAGCTTCTGCTCAAAGAATTCATATCCCCGGTCGATATACCCAATGTTGTGCACCTGGCTCTGGCCTTCAGCGGCAAGCGCTGCCACGATCAACGCTGCACCTGCGCGCAGATCGGTTGCAAACAGGGGAGCGCCGGAAAGCTGCGCTACACCTTCGATCATGGCAGTACGCGCATTGAGCGTGATGTTGGCGCCCATGCGCTGCAGCTCCGCCACATGGTTGAAGCGGTCTTCAAAGATATTTTCTACAACGAAACTGTTGCCCTGCGCCGTGGAAAGGTAGGCCATCATGGGCTGCTGCAGATCGGTTGGGAAACCGGGATAGGGAAGGGTCTTGATGTTGACCGCGCGTGCACGGCTGTTGCTGCTGACGCGGATGAAGAAATCACGTCCGTCATCCCCCTCGATTACCTGCGCGCCGCTCTCCATCAGCTTTGCGGAGATTGCTTCCAGGTGGGTGGGAATGACGTTGTTAATCACAACATCCCCATGGGTAGCAGCCGCGGCGATCATGAATGTGCCAGCCTCAATCTGATCCGGAATGATTGCATAGGTGCAGCCGTGCAGCTTCCGCCCGCCGAGAATGCGGATTACATCCGTGCCAGCGCCCTTTACGGAGGCGCCCATCATGTTGAGGAAGTTGGCCACGTCTACCACATGCGGCTCTTTTGCTGCATTGGAGATGATCGTCTGCCCTTGTGCGCCGACGGCGGCGAGCATGATGTTGATTGTTGCGCCTACGCTGACCACGTCCAGGTAGATCTCTGCACCGACGAGCTTCTTTGCATGCGCCTTTACCACGCCGCGCTCGATTACAACATCTGCACCAAGCGCGCGCATGCCCTTGATGTGCTGATCGATGGGGCGTTGGCCGATGGAGCAGCCGCCGGGCAAGGCGATCTCCGCATGACCATAACGGCCAAGCATCGCCCCCAGCAGGTAATAGGAAGCGCGCAGGCGGCTCACCATGTCAAACGTAACGGTGTTGGTGTTGATCCCTTTTGGGTCAACGCGCATCGCGCCATCCGGCGTGAAATCCACATTTGCGCCCATGTGCCGCAAAATCTGCTCCAGAATGCGCACATCCTCAATCTGCGGCAGGTTTTCCACCACGCAGCTTTCCCCTGCAAGAATGACGGCCGGGATGATCGCCACAGCGGCGTTTTTTGCGCCGCCAATGGTCACGCTGCCTTCCAGCCTGTGCCCGCCGTTTATCACAAAATGCGCCATAGGTTCTCCTTCAACGTCGTTTTCCGGGCCGGTCAATGCTTGCAGCCCGCGCAGCTTGCGCAGCTCCCGCTGCAGCCGCCCTGCCCTGCGCGCACGCATTTGCCCTCATATGCGCGCTCGGTTTTGCCGCCGCATACTGGGCACTTCACCTGCGCGAGCGCAGCGGAGGAGACCAGTTCATCAAACACCTTGCCGCAGGATTTGCAGCGGAATTTCAACAGCGCCATGGTTTTTTCCTTCTTTCCCAAACAAGTATATAGCAAGTATATAAAATGCGGACTTTATTGTATCATCCTGCGCGCATTCCGGCAAGCCGGCAGAACGCGCGTTAGTCGAGGTAATACCTCGGATTATAGGCAATTCCGTCGATACGCAGTTCAAAGTGCAGGTGCGGTGTGCTGCAATTGCCGCTGCTGCCAAGGGTGCCGATGGCATCGCCCTGCGCAACCACATCCCCAATTGCAACGGAAATGCTGTCAAGATGCGCATAGCGCGTCACGAACCCATCCCCATGGTCAATCTCAACCATGAGGCCATAGCCGCCGCGCTCGATTGCGCTGACGACTATGCCGCCGCAGGAAGCGTAGACCGTGTCGCCCAGCGCGCCACTGTAGTCCAGCCCAAGGTGCAGCACGCCTGCCCGTTGGCCATAATTGGACGCGATGTCACCTTCTTCGGTGGGGCTTGCAAAGGTAAGCTCTCCTGCATCCTTCCCGCGTTCGCCTTCCCGCTTGCCCGGTTCGGCTTCCGGGTCCACCTCCTGCGTGCCTACGCGCACGAGCGCATCCACCGGCTCGCGGGCGGTGATGGTTACGGTTTGCGCATCGCCCTCCGCAACGCCGTTTAAAAACGTGCGCGTGGTCACGGTGTGGGTTTCGCCATCCGTGCCATAGCGCAGGATGATGCGCGTGCCGGCAAGGAGCGTGTCATCCTTTTCCGTTACGCTTTCATGCGGGGTATAGGAAATGGTTTCCTCCGTGAGCGTGGAGCGCACGGAGAGCGGGGTGTCCGGCCCCGTCAAAAAGGCAAAGACCGCATCGAGCGTCATATCGGCTGCCTCGGGATAATCGCGCGCAGGCGCAAAGGAGATCTCATTTTCCACGGTGGTTTCCAGCGTGCCGCTGCCGAGAACCTGCAGCTCAAACCAGGCGATTGCCTCCTGCTCGGCAGCCTCTGCGGCCTCCTCGCTTGCAAGCACGCCGATCGCCACGCCATCCACCACAAAAGCCGTGCGCTCAAATTCCGCGCCGGCTTGCACATCCTGCGCAGCCGTTTCAGAAGGCGCCGCCGTTTGCGCAACTGCGGGCGTGGGCGAAGCAACGGGGGCGGGGGTATCCGGTTCGGCCATGGCTTGCGTCATGCGCGTGGGCCATGCGGGCAGGCCGCGCGTAGAAACGGCTGCTGCCCCAGCGCCGATGAGCAACAGGGCAAGGCCGAGCACAACAAAACCAAGCGGCCCCATGCGCCGCTTGGATGCCGGGCGCTCCGCTTCGTCGAAGTCAAAGGATTCCTGTTCCTGTTTCGGTTCCTGTTCTTTCATAGCGACATTATACCAAAACATTCGCAAAGGCGCAAACCTGCCCGCGATGGTTGACTTCTCCACCCGCTGCGTTCAAAATAAATGAAACGACATATCCAATATTACTGATCTGGAGGGACGCGCATATGCAAAACCTGTCAATACGCCAGATGATCGGCCAGATGCTCCTTGCGGGCTTCCCCGGCGCCGCCATGCCCGATGCGCAGGCGCTGCGCCTTATGGAAGAATACGACGTTGGAAATTTTATCCTGTTTGCACGCAACATTGGCCCTGCCGCGGAAACGGCACAGCTCTGCGGCGCGCTTTCGAGCATGGCGTATGCGCGGCTGGGGATTGCGCCCCTCATCGCCATAGACCAGGAGGGCGGAACCGTGCTGCGTGCCCACGAGGGAGCGCTGGCGTTCCCGGGCGCCATGGCGCTTGCTGCCGCCACCCATGCCGCTGCGGGCGGAGATATTTCCGCGATAAAGGAGGTGGGGAGGCGCTGCGGCGCGGCGCTCCGCGCGCTCGGCGTCAACGTGAACTTTGCGCCGGTGCTCGATGTGAACAGCGAGCCGAAGAATCCCGTCATCGGCGTGCGCGCCTATGGTGATACGCCCGAAACCGTGACCGCGTGCGGCCTCGCGATGGCAGAAGGGCTGCGCGCAGGCGGCGTAATGCCCGTGTGCAAGCATTTCCCGGGGCATGGCAACGTCGCTGTGGATTCCCATATTGGGCTTCCCATCAACTGCGCGGAACGCGACGCGCTTGCAAAGACCGAGTGGGCGCCCTTTGCCGCATACGCCGCCCGCTTTGGCGCGGATGCAGGCGTGATGACCGCGCACCTGGTGTGCCGCGCGCTCGAGGGGGAGGCCGATGTTCCCGGCACGCTTTCGCCGCGCGTGGTGAACGGGCTGCTCCGGCAAGAGCTGGGGTTTTCGGGGCTCGTGTTTACGGATTGCATGGAGATGGGCGCGCTTACCGCGCTGTATGACCGGGGAGAAGCCGCCGTGCGCGCGGTGGAAGCCGGCTGCGACATCCTAACCATTTCGCATACCTATGAAGCCGTGGCGGAAGCTGCGCAGGGCCTGCTTGCAGCCGTGGAATCCGGTCGCCTGCCGCGCGCGCGCATCGAAGCTTCCTGCGCGCGCATCCTTGCAGCCAAGCAAAAGCTGGGCTTAACCGCGGCGCCCGCGGAGCCGGACCTGCAAGCGGCGCAGGCATGTGCTGCGGATAAGGAAGCCGCATTGTTTCACGTGAAACTTGCCGAATCCAGCATCACCCGAATCTCCGGCGCGCTAAACCCCGCCCTTGCGCATATGGGCGCGCAGGTGCGCATCCTTGCCCCGGAGGCGTATGCCCGCACGGGGGTTGAACTGGACGCGCCGCGCGTAAACCTTGCTGCGATGGCGCAGGCGCGCTTTGGCTGGCACGCGCAAACCGTATCGGAGGCGGCGCATGCGCTCGAACCCGGCCAGTTCGCCGTGAACGTGCTTTGCCTAAGGGAAGCGCGGTTTTCAAGCTGGCAGCAGGCACTTCTTGCGCAGCTTTCGGAAAGCGGGGTTCCGCTTGTTGCAGTGCTGCTGGGCGGGCCCTATGATACAGCGCTCGTAGAAAAGGCGGATGCGGTGATCGCCGCATATGAATACACGCGCCTTTCGGCGGCCGCTGTGCTTACGGCATTTGAAACAGGACGCTGCAATGGCCTTTGCCCGGTGCGCTTGCAGGGCGTTTGAGTATGGAGCGGGGGCTGCGCAGGAGGCACATAGCCTAAGCCTTCGCCAAAGGAACCTCCAATGCCGGCCTGCCGCGTGCCTGGTGGTCCGCATGCCTTCCTTGCGGGTGAAACGGGGAAGCATGTGCTGCGCATGAAAATATGAAGCATGTTTCGCCGCGCAGCCCGGTTGGAACATCGCCGTTCCGCAACCTTTTCTTGAAAGAAGATGCCCGTAAAAAAGCGAAGGGCCGGACGAACCCGAAACGGTTCGCCTGGCCTTTTTGAAATAGAATGGAATGCCAGGGCATTGGAGATGAAGCCAAACCCTTGCTTTGCCTTGGGCGAGTGGGCATGCATATCCCATTGTCTCTCTGCTTAGAGGCGTGGCCTCAACATGGAACCGAATACACCCGCAGAAACGCAGCAACCATGGCCTGCTTTTTGTGAATATCGCTCTGCTCTGTTGGATCCATTTGCCCCCGTAAACTCCTGCCTTTTTCAAGAGAAAAGAGAAGCAGGCTGGCTTTATGCCGAGCCTGCAAGCCAACCTCGTATGTTTTGGAATATCCTTTGCCATCAAAACGCCTGCGCTTGGCCGCATGTTGCCTTTTAAAAAACATTCAACTTGCTGAAAAGGAAAAAGCTGGATCCTGCGCTTTATGCTGCTCAAAACGGAAAGCATTTGGAGCATAGCATGGTGCAAAACTCCGGCAAAGGGCGGACGGAAAAGCGCCATGATGCTTCGCGCGAAAAGGGCACAATGCGCGGCAGGCCCGAAACCATCCAAGGGACGATGCCATGACGCGAAACATGCGGTGCCTGCGCGGCAATCGCGGGCGCCGGCAAACCGCCATGCGATTTTCTTACCCCGGCAAAGGATGGGCGGAAAAGCGCCATGATGCTTCGCGCGAAAAGGGCACAATGCGCGGCAGGCCCGAAACCATCCAAGGGACGATGCCATGACGCGAAACATGCGGTGCCTGCGCGGCAATTGCGGGCGCCGGCAAACCGCCATGCGGTTTCCTTACGGATGGTGGCGCAAAGCAGGGCTTTTCGGTTCGCTTGAAATCTGAAGCAGTTGCGCGCTGGGAACAGGGCAATCCTGTTACCCGATGCGCTCGGGCTCTTCACCCTGGCCGAACAGGGCGCGCTGAAGCGCTTTGCCCGTGGGCGTCGCGGCGATGCCGCCGCGGGCGGTTTCCCTTAAGTCCGGGGACATTGCGCGGCCCACGCTCTTCATGGCCGAGATGACTTCATCGAACGGGATGAGGCTTTCGATGCCAGCGAGGGCAAGGTCCGCGGAGAGAATCGCGTTTGCGGCCCCAAGCGCATTGCGCTTGATGCAGGGGCATTCCACGAGCCCGGCCACCGGGTCGCAGACGAGGCCCATCACGTTCTTGAGCGCGATGGCCGCCGCATGCAGCGCCTGCGAAGGCGTGCCGCCGGAAAGCTCTACAAGCGATGCCGCAGCCATGGCGGCACCCGTGCCGGTTTCCGCCTGGCAGCCGCCCTCCGCACCGCTGATGCTGGCGCCGCAGGCGATGAGCATGCCGATCGCGCCTGCGGTAAGCAGGCCGCGCAGCAGCGCGTCGTCGTCCCAGCCCCGGGTTTTCGCCAGCGTAAGGAGCACGCCGGGCAGGATGCCGCTTGCGCCCGCCGTGGGCGCCGCTACGATGCGGCCCATGGAAGCATTGACCTCAACCACCGCCATGCTTGCGGCGACGCTGTTGGCCATCACCTCGCCCATGAGCGCCCGGCCGGCATAGCTGCACAGGCGTTCCGCATCGCCGCCGGTAAGCCCGCTGATGGAGCTTTTTTGTTCGGAAAGCCCCTGCTCTACAGATGCGCGCATGGTCGCAAGCGTTTCGCGCAGTTCCGCAAGCACCGTTTCGCGCGGCATGTCTGCAAGCGCCAGCTCGCGGCGCAGCATGACCTCGCTGATGGGGAGCGCTTCCGCGCGGCAGAGCGCGATCAAGTCCACCCCTTTGGTAAACAGGTACGCTTTTGTTTCGGATTTCATATCGTAAATACCTCCGTCGTCTGCGGACACCATTCAAGGATCAGCTGCCGCGTGCGCTCGAGCACGGGCGTGTCGGTTTCAATGACCATGCAGGCATCGGCCCGGCGCGCCTGGCGGAACACGCGCATGAATGCAACGTTGATCTTTTCCCGCGCAAGGATGCTCGTGACGTCGTTGATCACGCCTGGCACGTCCGTATGGCGCACGATGAGCGTGGGGTATTCGCCGGAAAGCTCCACTGCCATGCCGTTGATCTCCGTGATGCGGATGTTCCCGCCGCCGATCGAAGCCCCGACCACTTCGGTCACCTTGCCGTCCGCGCCGGTGATGCGGATGCGCGCCGTGTTGGGGTGGTCCGGCTCTTCATCGCTGAAGGCAACGCGCACGGCAACGCCCGCCTCTTGAGCCAGCAGCATGGAATAGCGCAGCCGCGCATCGTCCGGCGCAAGGCCGAGGATGCCCGCAACGAGCGCTTTGTCCGTGCCGTGGCCGCGCCCGGTGGTGGCAAACGAGCCGTAAAGGGTGAGCTCAGCTTCCTTTACATCCCCGCGCGCGATTTTCCAGGCCATGTGGCCAAGTTTTGCCGCGCCCGCAGTATGCGAGCTGGATGGGCCCACCATGCGCGGGCCGATGATGTCAAACAGGCTGAAATTCTGCATAAACACACCTCTGCATCGCTGAAAATCAAGAGCCCCCTCTCAAAGGGGCGGTAGCATAGGAAAACGCCGGTTCGTTTCGGCACCATATGTTTTGGCGCAAGGCGGACGGACGCAGGCAGGGCAGCCGCCCTTCCGGCGCCGGGGCTGCAATTGGCGCTGCATCCCCGAAGCGGGCAGGCGCGCGAAAGAGGGACAGGCATGCCCGCTGCATCCTTTTTTCCGGCGATGGCAATGCAGCTGCCCGAACCTGCTCCCCTTTAGGGCGACAGTCTCCCGGGGCAGCGCCCCGAAAAGGACGGCGCCTTGCAAGCACGTCGCGCACGATGGCCGTTTCAAATCCGAAACCGTGCCGGCGGCCTTGGCAAGGCCGGCGGAAGGGCAGCGCGGACGCCAAGGCGGCATATGCGCCGGCAGGGAAGGCCCTTGCATGGCGCGATTACGTGCCCGCAGCAGCCGTGCGCCTAGGCTTCCGGTTCAAGCGCGATCGTTTTGCCCTCCAGCCGGGCAAGGTAGCTCCCCGGGGGGAAGTGCAGCACGAGCCGCACGGCGGTGAGCGCAAGCGCATCCGCCCGCATGGCGCGGTTCCAGGCGCGGTCGCCGTAATGGTCGTCCCCGAGGAGCGGGTGGCCAAGGTGGGCCATGTGCGCGCGAATCTGGTGCGTGCGCCCGGTGATGAGCTCGATTTCGCATAGAGCGCTGGCGCCGTCCGTGCGCAGCACGCGGTACTGCGTTAGAATTTCCTTTGCGCCCGGATGCGGCGCATCATAGAGCACAACGTGTGCATGGGCCGCGTCCTTTTGGAGCCAGGCGCGCGCCGTGGCTTCCGAAGGGGAAGGCGTGCCGCGCACGGTGCAGCGGTAAAACTTGCGAATGGTGCGGCTGCGGATGGCTTCGGAAAGCGCCGCTTCCGCTTCGGCATTGCGCGCAAAAAGCACGAGCCCGGCGGTTGCAACGTCCAGCCGGTGCACCGGGCGCAGGGGGCCATAGGCTGCACAAAGCCGTTCCTCCAGCGTGTCTGCGCCGCCGTCCGCCATGGCTACGGCCATGCCCCGCGGCTTGTCCGCAACGAGGATGTCCGCATCCGCATAAACCACGCGCACGCCCGAGGAAAGCCCGGCGAGCTCCGCTGCAAAGGGCGCCCAGGCGCCGCCGTGCGGCAGGGATGTAAAGGTCATGGGTTCCTTTTTTGTGGGATGCTCGAGCGTAAGGGAATAGGCCCAGAGCGCGATCTGCTGCCCGGGTTTTGCCGCCGGGTTGTAACGCTGGTCGCCCCAGATGGGGATGCCGGCCCCGGCAAGCTGCACGCGGATCTGGTGGTGGCGGCCGGTATAAAGATTGATGTCGAGCAGGGAAAGATCGCCCGCTTGTGCCACAAGGCGGTAGGAGAGGGAGGCCGGCTTTGCGCCGGGCGCATGGGGCGCAGTTAGGCGCGCATCGCCGGTTGCTTCATCGCGGGCAATCCAGCCTTCAAGCTTCGCTTCCGCCCGGGGCGCGCCGCACACCAGCGCGCAGTAACGCTTTGCCACGCCTCTGTGCCCGGCAAACGCCGCGCAGAGCCGCGCTGCCGCCTTGGAGGTGCGCGCAAGCACCAGCACGCCGCCCACGGGGCGGTCCAGCCGGTGCACAAGGCCCAGGTAAACCGCGCCGGGCTTGTTGTATTTTTTGCCGATGTAAGCCTTGGCGTGCGTGAGCAGGTCTGCATCCCCGGAGGAATCGGCCTGCACGGGGAGGTTAGGGGGTTTTTCCACCACAAGCAGGTGGTTGTCTTCATAGAGCACGTTGCACATATGCTTTGCAAAAGGCCGGCTGTGCGCCGGCCGCACTGGAAATCAGCCGCCTCTGCCGGGTGGCGGAGGGCAGTTTAAAAGGCGGAAGGGCCCAACCGCATGCGGCGTTTCCGCCATGCAATCCGTTTTGCTCAAGCTTCCCAGCGGCCGCTTGCGCCGCATGGGAGCACCAGCGCGCCGCGCGCGATGGGAAGGCCGACTTCGTCCGCCGCGATCCTGCCGCCGCGGCCCTGGAGCGCCACCTTGAGCACGCTTGCGAGCACGCTTGGCGCGAGGCCCGTGGTATAGGAATTGATGAGGAAAAACCGCGCCCGTGGCGAGAGCAGCTTCACGCATTCGGAAACGAGGGGGTAAAGATCCGCCTCGATCTTCCACATTTCACCGGAAGGGCCACGGCCATAGCTGGGCGGGTCCATGAGAATGCCATCGTATTGCCTGCCGCGCCGCTGTTCGCGCTGCACGAACTTCATCGCATCATCCACAATGAAGCGCACCGGCGCATCCGCAAGCCCGGAGGTGGCGAGATTTTCCTTCGCCCAGGCCACCATGCCCTTTGCGGCGTCCACATGCACGGTTTCTGCGCCGGCCGCTGCGAGCGCGCAGGTTGCACCGCCCGTGTAGGCGAACAGGTTGAGCGCGCGGAACGGCTGCTCCTTGGGGAATCCCGCCGCCTGCACAACGCGCTGCATCCAATCCCAATTCACGGCCTGCTCCGGGAAAAGCCCCGTGTGCTTGAAGCCCGTGGGCCGCACGCGGAACGAAAGCGCGCCGTAGCGGATCACCCAGCTTTCGGGGAGGCTGCGCACGAATTCCCAATGCCCGCCGCCGGAGGAGGAGCGCACATAATATGCATCCACACCGGCTGCATCCCCCGCCATGGGCCAAACGGCCTGCGGGTCGGGCCGAAGCAGCGTCACGCTGCCCCAGCGCTCGAGCTTGTTGCCCCCGCCGGCATCGAGCACGGCAAAGTCTTTCCAACGATCGGCAAGGTACATAGGATTCTCCTTTGCATAAAGCGGCATGTTCCGGGCATTATACGCCCGGCATCATGCTCAGCAGGAAGTTTGAACGGTAGAAAAAGTGTGCGAAAAAGGATTCGTTGATAAGGTTTGTTACGAATTCCAGCTTGCCCGCAAGGAATACGAGGCCGATGGGCACCAGCATAAACAGCAGGAACAGCGCAAGGATGCCGCGCACGAGGCCGAGCCCGCCGCCCAGGATGCCGTCCCCGGCGCGCAGCTGCGGCAGCTTCCAGGCATAGTCCACGCCGCCCATGATGAACGCGAGGATCACGCGCACTACCGCAAATATCAGCAGAAACATCAAAATGTTGATGAACACGCACACGATGGTCTGGTTGAAGTAATCACCGAGGGTTGTTACGCCTTGATCTGCAAACGCTTCGCTTGCAACGTTTTCAAGGATATGCTTGCCCATAGGATAGGGGACATCCGCGTTGGAAACGATGGTGTTGAGCTCCGCAGTTGAAAGCGCGGAAATAGGCGTGCGTGCCAGCTCCGCATCGTTGATATATTCGCTGCCCTCCGTGTAATAGAGCATCATATTGAAAAGCGATTCGCTGTTTTTCACGGCCGAAGATGCAAATGGGATGCACAGAATTCCCACCAGCCACGAAACGATATAGGCGCCGATGGAAAGCAGCGTGGAAAGGAACCCCTTGTATATGCCGCTGAGTAGGAACACAGCGAATACGGCAAGGATGGCATAATCCAACAGGTTCAAAAGCAGTCCTCCTTTCTTTTGGAAACAGGAAGCCGCGCCAGGGCGCAGGCAGAAAGCGTTCTAAGGGGTAAATGCGGCATGCGCATCAACGCAGTACCATCATGCGCATTTGCGGCCCGCGGCGGAACAGGATGCGGGAATCCGAAAGCTTGATCGCTTCATCGCAGGGGACTTCAAGCGCGGTTTCGCTTTGCAGTGTTCCACTGGCGCTGTAAGTGTATACGGTGTCGTTTGTAACCGCCATGAAGCGCCCGCCAATCACAAAGCAGGAATGCGTGCCTTCGGGCAGCGCAACGTTGCGCGCGGTTGCATCTGGGAGTTCCGCTTCCGAAACGCTGATGAGCCGCACCGAGGAAAGGGTTTGCGCATCGCGCGCAGCGAAGAGAAACAGAGGTTTTGTGCCGCCGCTCGTGGAATCGAGCGGGCGGTAGCCATAAACCAGCAGGCGGTATGCTTCGGAGGTAATTGCCTTGTCATAGCGAAGCAGATGGTTGGTGCCAACTACAAACAGGCTGTTCCCGGTAAAACAAACGCTCTCTACAAGCTGCGACTGGAGCGTGATCACGCCGGACATCGAAGCGCCGGCACTGCCGTAAGTGTAGGTGGTAATTGTGGATACGGGGATGGAGCCGGAAGTGGCAAGCGAGAGGGTCCAGAGCATGTCGGCATCGCCAGCCTTGCAAAATCCGTAGTTCATCAAGAGCGCATCCGTAGAATCAATGGAATCCACAAGCGTTCCTGCGGCATCATACACCAGAAGGGAAACAGATTCGTCTGCGGCCTGCCGCATCACGGCGATGTGCTGCGTCCCGCACGCTACGGAGAGCACCTGCCCACCCGCGTCGATCATCTCGGAAGCACCGATGATGTGCACCGCTGCGCCGCCATAAATGGCGGTAATGGATTCCGAGGATACCAGCGAAACATCGGTGGTGCTCAGCGTGAGCGTAGAGGCGTTTTCGGGATTGGCAAGATCATAATAGCAGAGCTGATCGCCGGAAATATAGTAGAACCCATTGCCGGTGTATACCCATGGATCATCTGCGGTGAAGGGAAGCTCTGAGAGCGTGCCAAAGGTACCCCGATCGCGCACGAGCAGGAAAATCCCTACGCCGGCTGCTGCTACGAGCACGAGCGCGCCGAGGAGCAGAAGAAGCCGTTTGGCCGTAAAGCCTTTGTCCTTTGCAACAAGAACCCGTTTTTTGCGCATGGCGGCCCCTCCTTTCTTAGGGTGTATCCTGCCCGATGGGATCCGGCGCAAGCACGGCAAGCGCCCCGGGCAATGCTTCAAATGTAACAGGCGTTGCGCTGCCGAGCTCGCCATCCAGGTTAAGGGGCAGGCCGGGCGCAGCCACCGCCGTTACGCGGCGCGCCTTGAAGTACAGGATATGCTTGGAGTTCAAGTGCTCTCCGCGCACATAGCGCGGCAGCAGCCGCAGGAATGCGATGCGGCCAATGCCTTTTAAAATGCAGATGTCAAGCATTCCGTCCGCAGGGTTGGAAAGCGGCGCAAGGCGCATGCCGCCGGCGAACTGGGTGCCGTTGCATGCGGAAAACAGCAGCGCTGTGGTATCGAAGCATGCGCCGCCTTCCGGCTCCACGCGCACGGGGATCGGCTTTAGGTGAAGCAGCGCCTGCAATACGCCCAGCATGTAAGGCAGCATGCCGTTTGCGTGTTTTTTGTATTTTTCCGTATAGCGCACAACGTCCACATCAAAGCCGAAACCGGAAACATTGATGAAAAACGCATCGTTTGCGCGCGCCGCATCCACGCGCCGGGGCGAGGCCGCGAGCAGCGCTGCCACCGCGCCCGCCGTGTCCTGCGGGATGTGGAGCGCCTGGGAAAAATCGTTGCCTGTGCCAAAGGGAAGAATCCCCATTGCAGCATCCGTTCCCTGGAGCACGGATGCAATCTCGTTCACGGTGCCGTCTCCGCCCACTGCAACGATGCAGCGCTCGCCCGAGGCAAGCGCCGCGCGGGCAAGCTCCTTTGCATGCAGGTGGTATTCGGTAAAGGCGAAGGCGTAGTTTGCGCCTGCCGCATCCAGCAGCGCGCGTGCGTGCTCAAATTCGCGCTTCCCGCGGCCGGAGCCGGAAATGGGATTTACGATGCAATAATACCGCGCCTGCATGGTTCATCCTCCTTGGGGCACAAGCATGGGGATCGCGCCCGGAAGCAGGCGAAAGGTGACCGGGGTGGAAGAGCCGAGCTCACCATCCAAATTAAGGATGCAGGCCGGTTCGGAGGCAATCTGCAACTCTGCCGTGCGGAAATGATGCACGATGGGGTGCCCCATATGCTTCCCCTTGATAAACCGGGGCAGCAGGGAGATAAACCGAAGCAGGCACAGATTTCGGATGACCAGCACGTCGAACAGGCCATCGTAAAGGTCTGCCGGTGGAACGGCGTGCATGCCGCCGCCGATGTACTGGCCATTGCCGACGACGACAAGCACGCTTGTAAAGGTTTCGCTTTTGCCGTCATGCGTCACAGCAACCTGCATCCGCTTTAGATGGGAAAGCGTGCGCACGATGCCGAGCAGGTAGGGGAGCATGCCGTTGAAGCGCTCCTTATAGCGCTCCGTGTTTAAAAGCACATCCACGTCAAACCCAAACCCCGAAACGTTGAGGAAAAAACGGTCGTTTGCCATGCCGGCATCCATGGGGCGCGTATAGCCCGCAAGCAGCACTTCCACGGCTGAATCCGGATCGCCCGGGAAGCCCGCAACGCGTGCAAGGTCGTTCCCCGTGCCAAACGGGAGCACGCCCATCGTTACGCCTGTGTTGACCAGAACGGATGCAACCTCGTTCACGGTGCCATCCCCGCCCACCGCAACGATGCAGCGCTCGCCTGCGGCAAGGGCAGCCTGCGCCAGCGCAATGGCATGGCGTGGATGCTCGGTATAAGCGGCCTCATAGGCCACGCCACGCGCACGCAATAGTGCTTCAACGCGCGCAAAATCACGCCGGCCGCGCCCGGAGCCGGAGATTGGGTTTACGATAAAATACAGTCGGTCCATAAGCCTCCGCACTTCCCGCATGCCTGCACACGGGGACAAACAAAATCATCCACCTTCAATAATAATCCAAACGCCGTCAAAAGTACAGACGGGTGTTGTAAATTTCCTGTGACCTTATGCGGGAAAGCATGCGTATGCCGGTTGCTTCGTGCGGGAAAAAAAGGTATAATAAACGTGCTTGAAATATGCTTGATGCGCCGAAACAAGCGCAAATTTGCTGCGGCTAGCGTAAAAAGGAGAAACCAGTATGCATTTCACGAAGCTTCATGGCCTTGGAAACGATTTTGTTACCTTTGACAACCGCAATGGCGCCATTGCGGAAGAAAAAAAGAACGCGCTGGCTGCGCGGCTCTGCCATCGCCGAACGGGTATCGGCGGGGATGGGATGATCCTTGTTGAAAACTCGGAAACCTGCGATACGCGCATGCGCATCTTCAACAGCGATGGCAGCGAAGCCGAAATGTGCGGCAACGGCGTAAGATGCTTTGCAAAGTATGTGTATGATAATGGCATTGTAAAAAAGGAGCGCTTCAGCGTGGAAACGCTTGCAGGCCCCATGATCGCCGACCTTACGGTTGAAAACGGCCTTTGCACGCATGTGCGCGTCAACATGGGCAAGCCCTTCTTCAACCGCGCTGAGATCCCCGTCGTGGGCGAGGGCGAATGTCAGCTCCAAACGCTCAAGGCGCTCGACCGCACCTTTACCTTCTCCACGATCCTCCTGGGCGTGCCGCACACGGTGGTGTTTGTGGACGATGTGCTCGGGTTCGACTGGCAGAAGTACGGCGCCGAAATCGAGCGCATGACGGACCTCTTCCCGCGCAAGACCAATGTGAACTTCGCGCAGGTGCTCGATGAGAACAACGTGCTCGTGCGCACCTTTGAGCGCGGCTGCGGGCCCACGCTCGCCTGCGGAACGGGTTCCTCCTCCGTGGCGGTGTGCTGCGCGCGCGCAGGGAAGACCGGGCGCCGCGTCACGATCCACCTGGAGCTTGGGACGCTTACAATCGAGTGGGCGGAATCCGGCGAAGTGTTCATGACCGGCCCGGCAGCGCTGGCGTTCTCGGGCGAAGTTGCAATTGACTAAAATCCGTTGTGCCGGTTCCCGGCGCGGGTGATGCGGGCTGCGGGGGAAATCCCCGCGGCCCCTTTTGGGCGCACGCAGATGCGGTGCGCCAGGATAAACCATGCTTGAATGAAGGAGACGGAACATGCATTACACATTTTACCCAAAGGGCGTATGCTCGACCCAGATCGACCTCGATGTGGACGAGGCGGGCCGCGTGCACAACATCGCCTACACTGGCGGCTGCAACGGCAACTTGAAGGCGCTTTCCGCGCTTGCGGAAGGCTTGACGGTGGAGGAGGTCGTCAAACGCCTCGATGGCATTACCTGCGGCTATAAGGGAACTTCGTGCAGCGATCAGCTTGCGCGCAACCTAAAGGCCGTGCAGAAAGAGGCATAGGATGCAGCCGGTTTCGCGTGAGGTGCTCGCGCGCTGGCAGGTGCGCAAAACCAAGCGCCAAAAGCGCGCATTTGAAGCCTTTTTGCTCGGCGCCTTGCGCGAGGCTGGCTATGCGGATGCGCGCGCGGAAGCATGCGGCAGGCTCGTTAAAAGCCGCAACTTGATCGCGGGTGACCCGGACCGGGCGAAGGTGATCTTTACCGCGCATTATGATACCTGCGCCGTGCTTCCCGTGCCGAACTACATCACGCCGATGAACCTGCCGGTATGGATTTTCTATCAGCTGCTGCTTGTGGCCGGCATCTTTTTTGGCGCAACGGCGCTCGCGGCGCTCACCTGGCTGCTGCCGGTTCCCGAGGCGGCGCTTTATGTTGTTTCAACGCTTGTGTATGTGGCGGCGGTATGCTTTGCGTGCATCTGGATGGTAGCGGGAAAAGCGAGCGCGCATACGGCAAACGATAACACCTCCGGGGTGATCGCGCTGCTTGAGGCCGCGCTTGCGCTGCCGGAGGAGCGGCGCAGCGAAGTGGCGTTCGTCTGGTTTGACAACGAGGAAAGCGGGCTCTTCGGGTCGCGCGCGTTTGCGGCAAAGCACAAAGCGGCTGCGCAGCGCACGCTGCTTGTGAATTTCGATTGCGTTTCGGATGGAGATACCCTCCTCGTGGTGCTGCCGCACCGCATGCGGGAGGAGCCCATTGCCGATGTGCTGCGGGCAAGCTTCACGCCCCATAGCCCCAAAGAGGCGGTTTTTCCCACCACGCGCCGCGCCTTTTACCCATCCGATCAGATCGGCTTCCGCCGGGGCATCGGCGTCGCGGCGCTCAAGCGCGGCAAGCTTGGCCTCTACCTCGACCGCATCCATACCCGGCACGATACGGCGTTTGACGTGGAAAACATTGCTTGCTGCGCGGACGCCATGCTCCGCCTTGCAGAGCGGGTTTAAACGGATCCAGCAAATTTTATTTATGAACATGGAAGCGAGTGCTGCACCCGATGCGGCGCTCGCTTCAGCCTTGGAAAGAAACCAAGGAAAGGCAGATCCTTCTGGATCGCCATGCAGGAAACAATGAAATCTCTATCGCTTAAAAATGCTACAAAGTTAGGCGTATTGCGTTTGCGCTAACCGATATCTGCTTCTTTTCGAGTCTGGTTTTGCTCATAGGTATGGGCGCATGCTTTCCCGGTTTGTGCGGATACTAAGCGCAAAACGGCAAGGAGGAAACGCAATGGAAGAAAAGAAAAACGGCAGGCTGCCCGTGGAGCGCATCACAAACGCATACCGCTGCGCGCGGCTTCCGCGCATCCCTTCGGATGTGGAAGGCTGGTATACCGGCATAGACGAGGATGGGGAACTGCCCGTGCAGGATGCGGACGACCTGTAGCCTGCGGCAAAAATTGGCGCTTGCCAAGATGCGGCATAGCGCAGCTTTCAACAGCTGTGGGCAATGGCCTTTTTAAAACATCGGAGCTTTTCGCGCAGCGGGCAACCCTTGTTTTCCAAAGCATTTGCGGGTTCGTGCGGCATGCTGCCGCATCCCAAAGCGTGCTGAAAACCAATGGTGCATGAAGCTGTGCCCCATGATGCAAACGGGAGGCTGGAACTCCCGTAAACAAGGAGCCTCGAAAGGCCCCGCTGCGCCAGCACAACACGGCCTCGGCCCAAGCGGATTGCAAAAACCAATAGGCTTTTTTAACAGCTTATCCCCCGGAGCTTTGCCGGGGGATATTTATTTGCCAAAAACCGCGCGTGAAGCTGTGCTGTGAATTGTAACGCATGCGTCAAAGTGCTATAATATATCGTTGAAAATATGGGCTTATACCCAAAGATTTTAGGGAGGCAGAATGGAAACGCTTTCTCCAGCCGCCCGCACCTGGGCGGAAATCGATTGCAATGCACTGCTGCACAATTTTAACATCGCAAGGCGCACCGGCAAAAAAGTCATGTGCGTGATCAAAGCGGATGCGTATGGCCATGGCGCCGTGCGCTGCGGCCGCTTCCTTGAGCGCCATGGCGCGGATGCATTCGCCGTAGCCTGCCTGCAGGAGGCGCTGGATTTGCGCGCCGGCGGCATCACCCGGCCCGTGCTTATTTTGGGGCATACGAGCGCGGAATATGCGGCGCTGCTTGCAGCCAATACCATTACGCAGACGGTGGTGGACGAATCCGCCGCCAACGAGCTTGACGCTGCCGCGCGGGCGGCGGGCGTCACGGTGGATGTGCACATCAAGCTGGATACGGGCATGTCCCGCGCAGGGCTGCTGGCGCAGGGCGAGGAAAACGGCATGGAGGCCGCGCGGGCGGCCGAGCGCATCTGCCATCTGCCCAACCTGCATGTAACGGGCATGTATACGCACTTCTCCGTGGCCGATACGCCTGCAGAAGATGCGTACACCGCGTGGCAGCTGGAAAACTATATGCGGGTCTACCGCTATCTTTCGGAAAAAGGCCTTCGGCCCGAAACCTGCCACACCAGCAACAGCGCCTGCATCCTGGCGCACCCGGAAACGCAGATTGACATGGTGCGCGAGGGCATCATCCTCTATGGCATGTACCCGGACAGCGTGCCCCAGAAGGGCGAGCTGCGCCCGGTGATGACGCTCAAGACCCGCGTCTCCCAGGTGCGCGCGCTGCCGGCCGGCACAACCGTGAGCTATGGCCGCACCTATCGCAGCGATGCGCCCTTCCAGACGGCCGTCATGTTGGCAGGCTATGCGGATGGCTATCCGCGCAGGCTTTCCAATAACACCACCGTCACCATCCACGGCAAGCGTTACCCCCAGGTAGGCCGCATTTGCATGGATATGTGCATGGCGAACATCACCGGCGCGGAGGATATTGCGCGCGGGGATGAAGTTACGCTTATCGGCGGGGATTCCATCACCTGGGAGGAGGCCGCAGAGAAGGTTGGCACGATCAACTATGAGCTGACCTGCTTGGTCACGGCGCGCACAAAGCGCATCTATTTGAACGAAGACTGATCCAATGCGAAATTAGAAAGGAGGGAGGCCTATGCCCGTTTGGCTGTGGTTTGTGCTGGGCGCGGCATTGCTTGCCCTCCTTGGTATATGCGCGGTGTCCGTTTCCGTTGTGCAATATCTGCTGCATCAGCCGCGGGATACCCGCGCAAACGCTGAGGCTAAGGAGATCGAGCGCGGAAACCTTGTGCCCGGCGAGCTTGCGGCAATGCCGCTTGCAGAGTTTACGGTCAAGAGTTTCGATGGGCTTTCCCTGCGCTGCGCCTGGCTGCGCTCAGGGCAGGAGACCCGGCGCGCAGTCGTGCTTGTGCATGGCTTCGGCAGCCGGTATGAGCATGTGCTCAAATACGCCAAGCTGTACACGGCGCGCGGCTATGATGCGCTGCTTTTTGACCACCGGCACTGCGGTGAAAGCGAGGGGCGCCGCACCACTATGGGCTATTTGGAGCGGCATGACCTCATGCAGATGGTGGCGCTTGCGCGTGCGGATAAGGGGGAAGGGGCGCTCATTGGCGTGCATGGGGAGTCCATGGGTGGCGCAACGGTGCTGCTTGCGGCCTGCATGGAGCATCCGCCGGATTTCGTGGTGGCGGATTGCCCTTATGCAGATCTTACGGAGGAGGCGGAGTATGACCTGCATGCGCTTTTCCGGCTTCCGCCCTGGCCGTTTATCCCGCTTGCGAGCCTTCTGATGCGCGCATGCGGCGGGTTCTTTTTCTCGGAGGTTTCCCCGCTGGGCGAGATCCGGGCGCGCGGCGGCCTTCCGGAGGTTCCGATCCTTTTTGTGCACGGCACAGAGGATGCGCTTATCCCGTTTTCGGCCAGCGAGAAACTCTATGCTGCAAAAAACGGAAAAAAGGCGCTGCTGCTGGTAAAAGGTGCAGGGCATGCCCGCAGCATCGTATGCGCACGCGCAGAATACACCCGGACTCTGTATGCTTTTCTCGATGAATTTGCGGGTGGGCCCGCATGAACGATACAATCATGTTAGAGGAGGAAATCATGAAGAAGATCTTTATCAGCGCGGACATTGAAGGCACATCCGGCATTGCGCACTGGAACGAGACAGAGCGCACCATGCCCCACGAATACGATTATTTCGCAGCGCAGATGACCCGCGAGGTCGCGGCGGCCTGCGAAGGCGCACATGCTGCTGGCGCGGAGGAAATCCTCGTAAAGGATGCGCATGACAGCGGGCGCAACTTGAACCCGGCAAAGCTGCCCGAATATGCGCGGGTGTTCCGCGGCTGGGCCTGCCACCCATATTCCATGATGTTCGGGCTGGACAAGAGCTTTGACGGCGTCATCTTCACAGGCTATCACAGCGCGGCGCAGATGAACTGCAACCCGCTTTCCCATACCATGAACACGGGCAACAACTATGTCAAAATCAACGGCGAGCTTGCGAGCGAGCTGATGATCAATTCGCTTACGGCGTCCTATGTGGGCGTTCCGGTGTATTGCGTCACGGGCGATCGCGGCCTTTGCGAATGGATGCAGCGCATGAACCCCAACATTGCTGCCGTGCCCACGAGCGAAGGCTTTGGCAACGGCACGCTCGGCATGCACCCGGAAGTTGCGGTGAGGACCATCAAGAAAACGGTGGAAGATGCCATGCGTGCGCATAAGCCGGAAGCGTGCATGTTCCCCATGCCGGAGCGCTTCGTGGCGGAAATCAATTTTAAAGAGCATACGCGCGCGACCCGCGGCGGGTTCTACCCCGGCGCACAGCAGGTGGATACGCGCACGGTGCTTTTTGAGCATAACGACTGGTGGGAAGTGCTCAAATTCTTCAGCTTTGTGCTGTAAGGAAATGCATAAAAGGGCGTTATGCGGTGGGATAGACGCTGCATAACGCCCTCATTTGAATTTTGGACCTGTGAGGGCAGCGCATTGCGCCGCCCTCACTCCAGTTATAGGAAGCGGGCGCTCGTGGCACAGGCGCCACGGGGGAAATTAGGAGCTCAGAAGGCCGGCAGCCCGCATGTTTGCCAGCAGCTCGTTGAACTGCGTTACAATATCGGCCGTATCGGTTGCATCATTCACCGCAGCAGCAGGCGTGATTACGGCTGCGTCGCCGGTCGGCCCGGTGGGGCCAGTGGGGCCGGTAGGGCCGGTTGCGCCGTCTGCACCGGCAGGGCCTTGCGCACCAGCAGGACCTTCAGGACCCTGCGGACCTTCAGGACCCTGCGGGCCTTCTGGGCCTTGTGCGCCGGCGGGGCCAGCGTCGCCGGTGGGCCCAGTGGGGCCAGTGGGGCCGGTTGCACCGGTTGCGCCGTCTGCACCGGCAGGGCCTTGCGCACCAGCAGGACCTTCAGGACCCTGCGGGCCTTCTGGGCCTTGTGCACCTGCGGGGCCTGCATCGCCGGTGGGTCCGGTGTCGCCGGTGGGCCCAGTCGGGCCAGTGGGTCCGGTAGGACCGGTTGCGCCATCTGTGCCATCCGTGCCGTTGGTGCCATCTCGACCGGCAGGGCCTGCATCACCGGTGGGACCAGTGGGACCAGTGGGTCCGGTGGGGCCAGTCGGGCCAGTAGGACCAGTAGGGCCGGTGTCGCCGGTATGTCCAGTCGGGCCAGTGGGTCCGGTAGGACCGGTAGGGCCTGTCGCGCCGGTATCGCCTGCAAGACCGGTAGGACCGGTGGGTCCCATCTGGCCGTTTGTGCCATCAGCGCCGGTAGGGCCGGTAGGGCCGGTAGGTCCCATGCGGCCATTTGTTCCGGCAGCACCGGTAGGGCCAGTGGGGCCGGTTGCACCCGTCGCGCCGGTTGCACCGGTGGGGCCTGCAAGGCCGGTTGCGCCAGTTGCACCGGTAGGCCCAGTGGGGCCACCCGCAGGACCAGTAGGGCCGGTTGCACCCGTTGCACCCGTAGGGCCGGTTGCGCCGGTAGGGCCGGAGAGGCCGGTTGCGCCGGTTGCACCCATTATGCCTTGAGGGCCGGTTGCGCCGGTTGGGCCCATTGCGCCCGTGGGGCCAGTGGGACCAGGAATGCCGGGAAAGCCCATAGGGCCCGTGGGGCCCGTAGGCCCAGTAGGGCCGCAGCAACAGCAGGTGCAGCAATTCACCGGCTTCCCGCACCGCGGGCAGATGTTCCTTCGGCTGTTGTTATTATTGTCATATGCGCCAGGACTCATATTTTTCATACTCCTTAACTGTGTAATACCGGGCAGGGGAAAATGCCTGCCCTGCCTGTTTCATTATATTCCCGTGCTGTCCTGCGTGTGCGCCGCAGCAGCGCGCGCGGCAAAATATGCAAGGTTGTGCTGGTAAGCGGGCGAAGAAGGCCGGTAAATGCCGGCCTTGCGGTTGTATGCTTCAGCCTTCTCATGTTCGCCCAGCTTGTCATAGCATACGCAGAGCTGGATGCAGGGGAGGTATCCATAGCAATCCTTGGAAACGAAGGCGCCGCTCGTTTCGTTTTGCGGGATTTGCAGCGCCAGCTCATACCAGAACACAGCGGTTTGATATTTTTTTAGGCGCATCCACAGCGCGCCGAGCTCGCAGCATATTTCCGCGCGCGGGGTATCATAGCAGAACGAGCGCGTGAGCGCCTGGAAGGCAGCAGGAAGGTCGCCCGTGTCCCGGTAGCAATAGGAAAGGATCTTGCAGGCCTCGATGTTATTTTCGTTCCATCCCTTGCCTTCCGAGAGGAACGCTTCGAGCTCTTCCTTCGCGCGGCCGTATTTCCTGTGGTAATAGAGCTCCCGGCCGTAATAAAAAAGATCGCGCGGGCAAAACGGCTCGCCGTCCGCGCGCTGTTTTTCGTAAATGCGCAGGTTCCTGTCGGAATATCCGGTTTTGATGGAGCGATGGGTTACGGCAGGGGTGGCATAGATCGTACGCCCGCCATGCACAAGCGCTTCATGGACGCGCCCCTGCCAGAAATGGTCGGCATGCCTGCGGACCAAACGCGTGCGGTAAAACGAAAACACGGGGTTCCCGGCTTCGTCAAACGCGGTGTGGTAGGGGAGGGCCACGGCGTCCACAGCCTCCGTGAGCGTTTCCTTGAGAGCCAAAAAGGCGGAAAGGTCTTCCGGCAGGAACACATCGTCTGCATCGAGCCACATAACGAAGTCCATCGTGGCCTTGGAAAAGGCGAAATTCCGCGCGGCGGAAAAATCGTCAATCCATGCAAAATCGTAGATTTTGTCGGTGTAGTGCGCCGCAATTTCCTTGGTGTTATCGCTGCTGCCCGTATCGGCGATGATGATTTCGTCCACACCTGCGCGGATGCTGTCCAGGCACCGCGCAAGCACGGCTTCCTCGTTTTTGACGATCATACACAGGCTGATGGTAGCCATACGCAATCCCCCATAATTTCAACTTCTGGTTCATGATATGCAGTGGGGGAGGAAGCGTGAAGCAAAAAAGAAGGATGCAGATGCCGCAACTGTGCAGACAGAGCCGCATCCTTTCAAACAGAACCGGGCAGCAGAAAAGCAGGGGAAAGCTGACAGCTGCGTTGCGGCACTTGCACAACAAGCATGCCCTCCTGCGCGGCGCATGGAAAAATCCCTGCCGCACAAGCCAACAGGAACTCTTTTAAACGCGGCTTTTCCTGTTTCTGCCGGGATCACCCTCCGTGTCGCCCAAGAAAGCGCAGCGGAAGCGCCGAAGGCCGTATTGCATATAAAAACGGAGCGCGCCGCCTGGCACGCTCCGTTAATTTTGAAAAACTCTGGCTTATTGCCGGCCGATGGTTGCCACCATGACGGCCTTGATCGTATGCATGCGGTTTTCCGCCTCGTCGAATACCTTGGATTGCGGGCAGCGGAACACCTCATCGGTCACTTCCATTTCGGTGATGCCGAACTTCTCATAGATTTCACGGCCTACGCTGGTTTCAAGATCGTGGAACGAGGGCAGGCAGTGGAGGAAGATGCAATCCGGGTTGCCGGTGGCCTGCATCATGTCCATGGTGACGCGGTAGGGGGTTAAAAGCTTGATGCGCTCTGCAAACTGCGCTTCCTCACCCATGGATACCCAAACGTCGGTATAGATGGCATCCGCGCCCTTCACATCCGCAACGTTTTCGGAGAACTCGATCGTGGCGCCGGTCTCGGCTGCGACCGCGCGCATTTCCGCTACGAGCTTTTCATCCGGGAAGAGGGACTTGGGCGCAATGCCCATGAAGGCCATGCCCATTTTGGCGGCGCCGATCATGAGGGAATTGCCCATATTGTTGCGCGCATCGCCCACATAAACCAGCTTGCACTTGTTGAGCGGCTTATGGACATGCTCTTCGATGGTCAAAAAGTCCGCAAGAATCTGCGTGGGGTGATAAAGGTCCGTCAAGCCGTTCCACACCGGCACACCGCTGTGCTTGGCGAGCATCTCCACATCGTGTTGCTTGAAGCCGCGGTATTCAATGCCGTCATAGAAGCGGCCGAGCACCTTTGCGGTATCCTCCAGCGATTCCTTTTTGCCCATCTGGCTGTTGGAAAGGAAGGTTACGTTTGCGCCTTCGTCAAACGCGGCCACCTCGAAAGCGCAGCGGGTGCGGGTTGAGGTTTTTTCAAAAAGCAGCACGATGTTTTTGCCTTCAAGCAGGTTGTTCTTGATGCCTGCACGCTTCTTTGCCTTGAGGTCGCGCGCAAGATCCAGCAGGTAACGGATCTCGGCCGGGGTGAAATCCTTCAAGGTCAACAGGGAACGTCCTTTCAAATTTACGGGCATGGTGTGTGTCGATCTCCTTTGCATAATATTGATGGTTGGTGGGGATAGAATTTCGATGAAAAGCACGCGGCATTCAGCCCATGAACGGGGCGGAAGTCCGGTATGCTTTATACACATATTCGCTCGTGTAAACGCGCAGCAGCGCGCCATAATCCGGGATAAAGGAGAGCACATCGCCTACCTTGTATTCCGGGGAATCGTTTAGGTTCACAAGAAGGTGATCCGAGCTTGCGCCGAGGAGCTCAACGCGCGGGTCACAAGGCGTTAAGCCTTCCGGCGAAACGTCCTGCCGGCCGATGGCGCAGATGCCGCGGAGCATTTCCCCGCGATCCGGGAATTCCACGATTTCGCCGAAGGCGTTTGCGCCGGTGCGCCCGATGGGCTTGGAGGGCTTGCGCTTGACCTCGACCAGCTGCGCCTCCAGCGTAAAGCAATCGCGGTGGAAGGAGCCGGAGATGGGCGCAAGGTTGGCGGTATCGTTTGCAAGGAGGAACCCTTCGCCAATGCGCAGGTTGGTGATGCCCTTGGGGATCGCATCGTGGAACAGCAGGTTCAAAGAGCTGGTGTTGCCGCCGGAAACAAACGGGAGCGGCACGCCGTAGCGGTCGCGCAAGAGCGTTGCAACCTGCACTAGGCCGGAAAGGTTTTCTTCGCTCGGGAGCACACCGCCAAAGCAGGTAAGATTCACGCCAACGCCGTAAAGCTCGAGCGCTGGGCAGGCGAGCACAGCGTCCGCAAGGGCATAAATGCCTTCCTTGTCCTGGAAAAACACGCCTTCGCGCAAATCGCCCATATCGATCATGAGCACCACCTTGTGGCGCTTGCCCTGCCGGGCAGCTTCTTCGCCCAGAAGGCGGATGGTATAGGGCTCGCTCTGCTGGCTGATCTCGCTGAAGCGGATGACGTCCTGCACCTCAGAGGGCTGTGCAATGCGCAGCAGGTAACGGGGCTTGGAAACGGGCAGCTTTGCAAGGTTGCGCACGCGGGAATCCGCGATGAACGCCACGTCCGTTTCCGCGATCGCTGCTGCGATGCGCGCATCCGCGCAGACGCATTTGCTGACGAGGCCGATGGAAATCCCGCGGGAACGGCCGGCCGCAACCGTATGCTGCGCGTTTTCCTGCAATTTATCCAGATTGGCGATGATCCTTGGGTACATGGTAAACCTTCTTTCTGCGCTGGCAAACCCAATCGAAGGCCTGGAAAAGCGGCCAAGCCCGACCGTGCGCTGCGCGCTCTTAGGCAATTTGTCCGAATTCTATTATAATACCCCTTCTCCTTGCATTTGGCAAATCAAATCGAAAGGGAATGGCGCATGAGCGCCAGTGCCGCTTCGGGATAGCGCTTGGAAAGCACGCCGAGCGACGCCATGATGTAATCATCATCAAAGAGCAGCGCCAGCTCGCCTTCCCGCGGGAAAAGCATCATTTTTGTGGTATTGCAGTCTGCAAGCGCGCGCAACAGCGCTTCGCGGTGGGGGAGCCGCGTGAGCGCGCCGCCCGTGCCCACGATGAACTTCACCTGCGTCAAATCCTTGCCCTCCGCAACGGTTTTGCGCCCGGAAGGGGTGTAGATATAGCGCAGCGCGCCCGCATGGCGCGTGAGCGCGCGGATGCCGGCTTCACGGCAGAGGCGCTCCGTCAGGCGGAACTGCTCCTCCGTATCCGGGATGGGCTTATAGTGCGCCATCACGGCGGGCACATCGAGCGAAAGCTCGCGGGAAAGGGCCTCTTCGCCCAGCATGGCCACGAGGTTTTTGGCGTTCACATAAAGGCCCAGATCGCCCTCTACGGTGCGCTTGGCAAACGGCTCCGGCTGCGTCTGGATGGAGGCGATCTCATCCGAACCGGCGGTTACGGAATGCACGTCCGTGGTCGCGCCGCCGATGTCCACCACAACGAGGTCGCCGATTTCGTTATAAAGCAGCTGTGCAGCTTCCATCACGGCGCCGGGGGTGGGCAGGATTGCGCCTGTTACCATATCGCGGATATGCTCCATGCCCGGCGCACGGACGATGTGCTCCTCAAACACCTTGTGGATGATGCGCCTCGCGGGCTCGATGTTGAGCATATCGAGCTTGGGGTATACATTTTCCGTTACCGTGCAGGGGATGCCCGCCCGGTCAAAAATGGCCTGGATGTGCGTTTGGTTCTGCACGTTGCCCGCATAGATCACGGGCGCGCGCAGGCCGGATTCCGCAATGCGCTCCGCATTGAAAAGCGCGGTTTCGCGCTCGCCGTAATCCGTGCCGCCCGCAAGCAGAATGAGGTTGGGCTTTGCCTCCTGCAGGTCCATCAGATCGAATTCGGAGAGCTTGCCGGCCGTTGCAAGCTTTACGATAGCGCCGGCGCCGAGCGCCGCAGCCTCCGCAGCCTTCACCGTCATATCGTAAACAAGGCCGCAGACGCACATGCGCAGGCCGCCTGCCGCGGAGCTTGTGGCGAACATTTCGCCGTATTCGATGCTGCCATAGCCGCTGCGCGCCTCAAGATCGGCGATTGCGCCGCGCAGGCCCACGCGCACATCCCCCTCAAGGACGCTCGTGGGCGCCTGCCCCTGGGCAACGAGGCGCGGTGCGCCGGAGGCGATGCCCGTGAAGGCATTGACCAGCGTGGTGGTGGAGCCGATTTCGGCCACAAGGACGTCAATGAACATATGGTTTGTTTCCCTTCGAAATCGTTCGATTTGCTGCGGAACAAACGTTTCCCGCCGCCTTAGGTGCGCAGCGGCGGGAAGCGTTCCGCTTTAGGTTTTACATTTTGCCTTCCGCTTCGAGTTCGCGGCGGCGCTTCACCAGGAAGGTGGCAACGTGGTGCCCGCGGCTGCCGCGGCCAAAGCCTTCATCCGCGCCGTTGGCGCGCGCCTGCGCGGAGGCAACCTGCGTGCCGCCCGCCACGAAGATCAGCTTATCCCGCACGCCCATTTCGGTGGCGATGCGGTTGATCTTGGCGATATTCTTATAATGGATATCGTCATGGCTGATGATGGTGGAGGCCAGCATGGCGTCCGCGTTGAGCTCGATGGCAGCGTTGACCAGCTTCTCCGGCGGGACGGAGGTGCCAAGGTAATGCACCTCGATGCCGTATTTTTCGATGCCGCCGTGCTTGATATCGATGATTTCGCGCAGGCCGACGGAGTGCTCATCCTCGCCGACCGTGCCGCATACCACGCGCATGGGCTTGCGCTCGATGTCCGCGCGGATCTCATCATCGCTCATCACGTCCGGCTCTTCGGGGATCACGAGCTTGTCGATCTCGATGGCGAAGGGAACCTTGCCCTTGAGTTCGATGCGCGTGCCTTCCGCGCCGTGCATGATTTCCTTGGAAATCACTTCGCAGTCCGTAAGGTTCATGCGCTTTGCGCATTCGAGCGCTGCGGCTTCCGCGATGTGCTTTTCCGCAGGGAAGAACATCGTGAGCATCACCGTTCCATCCGCGAGCCACTCCATTTCGGGGCGGATCATCTTGGCGCCCGGCTGCGCGAATTCCTTCACCTCGGCCATGCGCACGTTGCAGTTGTCCTCTTCGTCCAGCTCGTCGATGTAGACGATCTTCTCCGGGCATTCGAGCGTGCAGCCGCCAATGAGGTCGGATGGGTTGGCAGCGCCGTATTGGGCGATGTTGTTGTAGCCGTAATGCGCGGTAACGGGCGCCATGTAATCGGCCTCGCGCTTATAGATCGTGCCTGCGCCGATGCCGCCTGCCAGCTTGCGCGCGATGCCGTCCCCGTTGCGCTCGGGGTAAAGGCCGCTGTCCACGAACATGCCAGCTTCCACCGCCGCAAAGTAACCGCCTGCCTCAACCATCTCTTCCATGAAGAGGATCGCGCGCTCCTTGAGCTCGCGGGCCTTTTCGCGCAGGTAGCCACCCTTTTTGAGCTCCACCATATCCATGAGGCCATCCATGCCCACAAGCGCCTGCTTGGCCGTGTCGCAGGCCTCGATGTTGTAGATGTGCCAGGGCACGTTGCGGCCTTCGTCCGGCGTGATGGTGGATTGAATGTCCGCGCTCGTGAGCTTGGAGATGAGCATGTTGAGCACGTGGGTCACCGTAGCCTCGCGGGTGGAGGATTCGATGTATTTGGTGTTCATCTGCGCGCGCATGCGGTATTCATGGAACAGATCGCGCAGCGCCACCGCATAGGGAAGGTCCATGTGCACGCAGGGCGCGGGCGTCGCCGTGGGCGGCACGGTGGAAAGGCAGATGTTCTTTTTGTTGATGCCGACCTTGGAGGAGAAGATGGCGTTGATGCCGTGCTGCACCATCAGCTCCGGCATGACCTTCCAGGCCTCGCGCGCGGTGGCGTTGGCGTTGTGCGCGCCGTCGATCTGCGCCATGCCCGCCCAGGCGATGAGCTTTTTGGATTCGCAGGCGTCCACAAAGGAGCGCGCCATGTTGATGTTGCGGTAAAGCACGTTATACTGCGGATCCTGGTGCACGCCGTTTACGCCCTCTTCGGCGAACATCACGGCGATATCCGGCCCGGCAACGCCGGAAACATAGCTGTGGTAATTGATGGGCCTTCCGACTTCATCCTCGATCATGTCGAGCGCTTTGCGCTGCGCGCGCACCTGCTTGCGCGTGATGGGGACGCCGCCCATGCCCTGGGGCGTGCCTTCGATGAGGCCGTCAAAGTGGCTCTGCCCGGCAGTGCGGATGACCATGATGTGGTCCGCGCCATGGTGCGCGGCCATGCGCATGCGGCGGATATCATCCTCAAAGCGGCCGGAGGCGATCTCCGTGGTGATCACGGGCATCGGCTGGGGGTCAATGTCGTCAAAGTAATGCGCCGGCGGCAGGGGAACGGAATTCTTGAGCGGCTTGGAGCAATCTTGGTATTCAAACGGCCCCATCTTGATGCCGGGGGCGGGTTCGCGCCAGGTCCAGCCGCGCCTGCGCGGGCGGTAATGTTCAAGGTCCTTGAGGATCTCGGAAATGTCGATGTTCTGATTTGGGTCAAGCTTATAATCGCTCATGCTGCACCTCCGTTAAAACTGCGCCGCGGCTTCATCCCAAAGCCGGTCCTCGCAGAGCGCAAGCCCTGCCGTGCGCACATCCGTGCCCTGCGCCTTGGCAAGGCGGTAAACCACGTTGCCTGCCCCGTGGGCGATCAAATGCCGCTCCACGCAGCCATCCACGATGTGCTTCGCTTCGATGGACGAGAAGCCCATGCGCAGCAGCACGCTGCGCTCAATGGAAGGGGAAGTATATTCGTAGCCCATCTTGAGAAGCGGCTCGGTAATCTGCTCTGCCAGCGCCCAGAAGCGCTGCTCGAGCTCTGCATCGGAAAGGTTTGCAAGATGCGCGCGCCTTTCCTGGTAATCGTCTGCCCGTTTCATGTTGATTCGATCCCTCCTGGTTTTTCGTGTCCGTTTGCACCGGGCGGGGAAAAGCTGCGCCTTCCCCCGTGCGGCTTAGATAAAGTCAGTTCTTCTGGTTGAGCTTTTGGAGCACTTCCTCCACAAAAGCGCGGGAGGCGCGCGTTTCCTCCATTAAATATGCGATGTCCGCTTCAGTGATGGGCCCTTTTGCGTGGGACGCCTGGCGCCGGATCAGCGAAGCGCGCATGTGGTCAAGGTCCGCATCGCGCGCGCGCAGGAGCGAAGGATCCGCCGGGAACACGATGTTCGTGCCCGGGATTTCCGTGGCCGGATCGCCGAAGCAGAGCTCGATGCCGTTCTGCCGCGCGAACGCGAGCTGCGGCTGGATGTGCTTGCCCGCGCCGGTATACTCGGTTTCCTGGGCAACGATGATCGCGTCTTTGTCCAGCTCCTGGGCGAGGGAGAACGCCGCGGCAAGGCTCGTGTTGCCTGCGGGGCCTTTTTCCATGCCCTCAAGCGTGGCGAGCGCTTCGGTGATGTAGAACACTTCGCCCTGCTTGACGGTGACATAGCGGTCCATATAGCGGAGCGGGCGCGCCGCGCTGCGCGGCACATCGCTGTGATCCGGGTCGGTCGCATAGGGCACGCCGAAGCCGGTGTGCGCCGTGGTGAAGGATTTGCGGTTGAACTGCGTGTCGCTTGCCATGCTGAGGCCGGAAAGGTCCACCGATGCAGCCACGACCTGCGCGTTGCAGCCGGCTTTCTTGAGGCCGCGTGCGGTGCCGGTTAGGTTGCCGCCGCCCGCATTTGCGCAGACCACTACGTCCGGGTTGCGGCCATAGCGTTCCTTGAACTGATGGCCGAGCTCAAAGCCGAGCGTCTCCACGCCGCCCACGCCGAACGCGGAATAGAGCGAAGCGTTGAAATAGCCTGTGTCCTCCAGCATCATCAGCACTTCATAGAACAGCTCGGGGCCAACGGAGAGCTGAAGCACCTCCGCGCCGAGCGCCTCGCACTTGCGCGCCTTCTCGATGATTTCGGGCTGGCCGCTGGCCTTGGAATCGTAGCATTCCTGCACGATGATGCATTTCAAGCCCTGCATGGCGGCCTGGGAGGCTACGGCTGCGCCGTAGTTGCCGCTCGTTGCGGCGATCACGCCCTTGTAGCCGAGCTTTTTCGCATGGTAGACGCTCGTTGCGGCGCGGCGCTCCTTAAAGCTGCCCGCCGGGTTGGAGGCTTCATCCTTCACGAAGATGCGCGCGCCCTTGCCGGGCTTTGCATATTTGCGGGCGAGCGCGGTGAGGTTGTGCAGCTCGAAGATGGGCGTGTTGCCCACGTTGTATTCCCGCTGGATGCGGATGTGGTCCTCGAGCGAGTAGCCCGTGCCGTTCATCATGGCCTCATAGTCGAACGCGATGGAGCCGGATTCATAACGGCTGTAATCCACGCCCATGGCCTTTTCAATAATCGCATTTTTGCGCCCGGTGACGGCCGCATAGCTCCGATCCACGATCATGCCGTTAATCATTTGCTTCACCTCCAAAGAGCGCATTGCGCAGCGATGCATCCATCTCGAGGATTTCGGGGACGAACGCGCCGTAATTAAGCGCATAGCAGGGGTTTACCTCGATCAGCTTCCCGTGCTCCGTGCGGCCCACGGCGGTAATCACCGTCACCTCGTCGCCCAGCTCGGCGGTTTCATTCTGAAGGCGGCCCTTGACCCACATTTCAAGCGGCACCTTTTTGGTATCCTCCGGCAGCTTGCCGGTGCGCTGTTCGGGTTCGAGCACATTCCTGTGGATGCGGACCCAGTCGTTTTTCTTAGCCATGGCAATTCCTTTCCATCCTTATTGCGTGCTGTTTGCGTAAAATGCAGCGCCCTTATTTTTCAATATAATCCCTAAAGTCGCCCATGATGGCGCGCGGCACAGGCAGGTCGAGCATGGTCTTGAGGCCGGGGCGCGCATTGATCACATGCGGGATCATGTTCACGATCATCGCAATGGTGCCGATGCCGCCATCCACCTCGGGATTGATGGCCATGTTCACGTTGGGGCTGCCCTTGAGCACGATGTAGTCGCCGGTGTGCGTGCCTTCCATTTCGGGCTCGATCTGCTGCGGGTGGATCATGTCGATCTTCACCTCGCCGTCCACGTAGCCCTGGCCGGTCATGTTGACGCCCGCAACGTCGCCCGCCTTGGCGAACCCATAGGGGGACTTGCGGTCCACCGTGGTGACGATGGGCTTCATCTGCTGCTCGAATTTGTCGATCTTCCAGCCGAGCGCTTCCGCGATCATGCCAACGGATTCCGCAAAGCCAACATGGCCTGCGAGCGTGCCATCCGCAACGCCCTTTTCAAACGCTTCTACCGTAAGGCCAACGCCCTGCTCCTCCATAACGGCGGGGCCGAAGGGGGAGAGGCTGTTCACGCGGCGGCACTGCACGGATTCCACATCCGTCATGCAGCCGGAAAGGCAGATCGCAAGCAGGTCCATCATGAGGCCCGGGTTGATGCCTGTGCCCAAGATGGATACGCCGTTTTCCTTGGCAAGGCGGTCCATTTCGGCAGCAAGCTCGGGCTGCTGCGCGCGGGGGTAGCTCATTTCCTCCGCGGAGGTGATGACGTTCACGCCCTTTTCCACAACGAGCTTGATCTTCGGGAATACTTTGGCCGTGAAGGAGTCCGTTGCGATGATGCAAAGATCGCACTTATCCTTCCCGACGACGGTTTCGATGTCCGGCGAAACGAATACATCCGCCCGCGCGCCGCGCTCCACGCCGAGCACTTCAAAAATGCTCTTGCCCACGCGCGCCGGGTGGATGTCGCACACGCCCGTGATATCCACGCCCTTTTTTCCGAGAAGCACTTTGGCAACGCCGCTGCCCATTGCGCCAAAGCCCCAGATTGCTACTTTGATGTTTTCCATGCTTGGTTCCTCCGCTTTCCATTCGATTTCGTTTGCTGTGCTAGAAAAAATGGCATTGCATAATTCTTTCCCTTATTTTATAATACACAATAATATTACGCAAACGAATGTTTTTTATATTATACATGAAAAAACAGAATGGAATGGTGCATGAATGAGCCTGCAAAAATATGCCGCGCTGCTTAAGACCGTGGAGCTTGGCAGCATCAGCCTTGCAGCGGAACAGATGGGGTACACCCAATCCGCCGTGAGCCGCATGATCCTGGATCTGGAAAAGGAATGGGGCGTGGAGCTGCTTTACCGCAGCCGCGCGGGCGTAACGGCCAGCTCGGAGGGGCTGCGCCTGCTGCCGCTGGTGCGTTCCATCGTGGCGGACTGCGCGGAGCTGGAGTTCACCGTGAACGAGCTGCACGGCCTGCACACGGGGCTCATCCGCGTGGGCACGTTTACGAGTGTGGCGAACATGTGGATTCCATCGCTGCTCGTGTCGTTTCAAAAGCTGTACCCCGGCATCGAATTCACGCTCATGAACAGCGAGAATTATTCGGAAATCGAGGATTGGATCCAGCATGGGCAGGTGGATTGCGGGTTTGTGAGCCTGCCGGCGATGACGGATCTGCAGGCGCATTTTTTGAAGCGCGATACGCTCGTTGCGGTACTCCCGCCGGATCATCCGCTTGCAGGCAGCAGCGTTTTTCCCATTGCGCGCCTGCAGGATGAGCCGTTTATCAAGCTCAAGGAAGATACGGACAACGAGCTTTCGAATTTCCTTGCGCATCTTTCCAGCCCGCCGAAGGTGCGCTATGAGGTAAACAGCGACCATATGATCCTTTCCATGGTGGAAAGCGGGCTTGGCATCAGCGTGATGCATTCGCTGCTTGCAGATATGAACCGGTACCGCGTGGTATGGAAACGCTTTGACCTGCAGCAGCACCGGGATATCGGCATTGCCACGGCGCGGCATGCGCGGCTTTCGAGCGCGGCAAAGCTGTTTGTCGCGCATGTGCGGGCGCAAATCGGATAAAAATGGAAACGGAAAAAAGACGGAAAGGGGAAGGGGAACAATGGAACAGATGCTTGGCATGAGCACGGCGGAGGAGCTGCGGGCGATTCGGGAGAGCTGCGAGGCGCGGCGGCGGTATGCGAAGATCCAGATGATCGCGCTTACGGCCATGGCCGCAGTGGTGACGCTGCTTGCGCTTTTTGTGCTGCCGAAGGCGGCGGCCGCGCTTGCGGAGATGGAGGCGGCGGCCGGGGCGCTCGCTTCGGTGGATGTGGTTGGGATGGCGGAGCGGGTGGACGCGCTCGTGCAAAAGGGCAGCGATAGCATGGATGAGGCCATGCGCGGGCTCGAAACCGGGCTTGCAGACCTGGATCGCGCGCTTCAAGTGCTCGAGGGCATCGATCTTGAAAGCCTCAATGAGAGCATCGCTTCGCTTTCCGCGATCCTGGAGCCGCTTTCCCGCCTCTTTGGGCGCTAAAAAGGCTTTTCGGGCAGCGTGATGCGCCGGCCTTCCGTCTGCACCAGGCCGGCTTCGCGCATGCGGCCCAGCTCGCGCATCATGGCGCTGCGGTCCGCGCAGATGTATTCGGCAAGGCCGCTTAAGGAGGTGGGTAGCGTAAACGAGCGCGCGCCCGCCTGCGCTGCGCAAAGGCCGAAGTAGCAGAGGAGCTTTTCACGGATGGTGCGGCAGCTGAGCACTTCGATGCGCTCGCTTAGGCGCACGGTTTTATCCGAAACGAGCCGCAACACGTTCCTTACCAACAGGCTGTGATGGGCACAGGCCTTCTCGCAGCGCTTGAGGATGTGCGCATAATCGATGAAAAGGATCTCGGAAGGCGCGTGGGCCACCACGAGCATGCTTTCGTGCGCAAGGCTTGAAAAAGCGAGCACTTCGCCGAAGATGCCGCCGGGCGCAAGGGATTCAAGCAGAGTCCTGCCGCCGTCGAGCTCCATGCGCTCAATGGAAAGCGCGCCGCTTTTGAGGATGCCCACAGCCTCGGGCCCATGGCCATAGGTGCGCACGGTATCGCCCGCAGCGCAGCGCTCCGTGCGCGCATGGAAGCAGGCCAGCATGCGCGCGATTTCTTCCTGCGTGATGCCTTGAAAAAGCGCCGTATTCGAAAGCTGCATAAAATTTCCTCCAAACTGTTGCAATTGCAATAGACTTTTCTGAAATCCCATGGTATCATAAGGCCAATCAAAAGTACAGTACGGCGAAAGCCGAGAATAAATGGAAGGAGAACTTGATTATGAAATTCCGTTGCACAGTTTGCGGTTATGTACACGAAGGTTCCGAGCCCCCGGCAGCTTGCCCCCAGTGCAAAGCGCCCGCGTCCAAATTCGTCCCCGTGGATGAGAAGAAGCTGGATTGGGCGGCAGAGCATGTGGTTGGCGTAGCCAAGGGCGTTGACCCCGCAATCATCGAAGGCCTGCGCGCCAACTTCACCGGCGAGTGCACCGAAGTGGGCATGTACCTTGCGATGGCGCGCGTTGCGCATCGCGAAGGCTACCCGGAGATCGGCCTTTACTGGGAGAAGGCGGCTTATGAAGAAGCGGAGCATGCGGCGAAGTTCGCGGAGCTGCTGGGCGAGGTGGTCACCGATTCCACCAAGAAGAACCTCGAAATGCGCGTTGAGGCCGAAAACGGCGCAACCGCAGGCAAGTTCGAGCTTGCGAAAATGGCCAAGGCGCAGAACCTCGACGCCATCCATGACACCGTGCATGAAATGGCCCGCGACGAAGCCCGCCATGGCAAAGCGTTTGAGGGCTTGCTCAAGCGGTACTTCGGCGAATAAGAACCTTGTGCAAATCAAAGCGGCGGGGATCCCCCGCCGCTTTTGCATGCCGCAAAAAGGGCTTGCAGCGCGCTTCGCGTCCGGGGGTGGAGCTGAGCGCCGCAAATGGAGAAAGGAACGGGACGGAAGCCCGGCGTGCAGGGGAAGCCGCTCCTGCGGCGGCGCATGGCGGGCATTGCGAGCTGAAAAAAGGCTAAGCGGCCGGAGCCGCTTTTTTGAGCTTAGGGCCGGTGAACCACAGGCGGAATCCGTGGCTGCGCAAGGGCTTTGCGGATTTGTCGCATCGCTAGAGAGCGCAAAGGGTGCTCCCTTGCTCCTTCGGGGCAAAATGCCTTGACTGCCGAACTCAGTTATAGCTTTCGGCGGCTGCGGCCCCGACTCCTTAGGGGACGGCATGCTCAGCGCTGCTCCAGGTGAAGGTGCTCGAGCGCCTTTGCAAAGGCTGTGGGCAAGGCATAGTGCGCCGCACGCGCATCAGCATCCGCCCAGATGCACGCGCTTTTGCCCTCCGGTGCGGCACATGCAATGCGGTAGCAGGTTATACGCCATTCCACGTGCGTGAAAACATGCGTATACTCGGCGGAGGCGGCAAGGGAGAGCGGCTTTGCGCCGAACGCTTCGGCGAGCGCGAGCGCCTCTTGCGGCCCCCGTGCGCCGGGCGCGTTGGGCAGCGCCCAGAGCCCGCCGAGCAGGCCGCTTTCCGGGCGCTTGCAAAGCGCGATGCGGCCGTCCGGGTCAACGAGCAGCAGCGCCGTATAGGCTTCGATGCGGCGTTGCTGCTTTTTTGCGCGCACGGGGAGCTCCCTTGCCGTGCCGTGCATGCGGCTGCGGCAGAGCGATGCGGCAGGGCAAACGGCGCAGCGCGGCGCGCCGCCCGGCAGGCATACGGTTGCGCCAAGCTCCATGAGCGCCTGGGTAAACGCACCGCATTGCCCGGGCGGATAGGCTGCCGCAAGCGCTTCGTGCAGCGCGCGCTTGGTGGAAGGCGCATCCACGCAGTCGGCGCAGTCCGCAAGGCGCGCGGCAATGCGCAGCACGTTGCCGTCGATGGCAGGGGTGGGGGCATCAAAACAGATGGAGGCGATTGCGCCGGCTGTATAATCGCCAATGCCGGGCAGCGCACGCAGCGCCGCATAGGCTTCCGGGAACACGCCGCCATATTCTGCAACGATGACTTCCGCTGCGCGCTTTAGGTTGCGCGCGCGGCGGTAATACCCAAGCCCTTCCCAGAGCTTGAGCAGGCGCGCTTCGTCCACCGAGGCGAGGGCAAACACATCCGGCAGCGCCGCGAGGAAGCGCGCGTAATATTCGAGCACTGCAGCAACGCGGGTCTGCTGCAGCATGATTTCGGAAATCCAAACGCGGTAAGGGTCCCTGCTTTCGCGCCAGGGGAGCGGCCGCGCACAAGCGGCATACCAGGGCAGGAGCGCCTCCGGGAGCGCGCGGAACGGAAATTCGGAAAAGCTGCTCATGCGCGCCCCCTTTGGGCAAGGATGTGCGCAGCTGCCTCCGCAAAACCGGCGCCGCCGGGCAGGGAGGTGACATAGGGCGGCAAACAGGGCATGGAGTCCGCAAAGGGGGCGATATTGGCTACCGCGCACGCAAGCGGGAACGCTTCGAACATGGGCGCATCGTTGGGGGAATCGCCGAAAAAGATGCTCCCTGCAAACGGAACCTCGCGGAAAACTTCCCGGAACAGCAGCTCCGCCATGGAGCGCTTATCGTAATCGCCAAACCAGGCGTTTACATGGATGGAGCTTATTTTTGCATGCGCGCCATGGGCGATGCAGACGCGCCGGATCTCCTCTGCGGCGGAAAGGGGCAGGCGCGGCGCATCCTCAGAGAAGTCGATGGCAAGGTCGTATTTGCGGCAAAACTGATCCTGCGCAACGCGGCTGCCCGGCACGGCGGCAAGCACAGCTTCCCGCACGGCCGCAAGGCGCAGCTGCGCATCGTGCGGTGCCTCTGGGTGGAGGAAAAGGCGCGGCTTCCCGCCGTTTAGGGCGTGCAGCGCAAACGCCCCGTTTTCCCCGATGACCGCGCAAACCGGCCATTCACGGATAATGAGATCGCACCAGCCGGCAGGGCGCCCGGTGACCGGGATCAGCCGAAGCCCTGCCCCCGCAAGCGACCACATGGCGCTGTAAGCCCCGGCGGTTAGCTTGCCGGATGTGGTTATGGTATCGTCGATATCAAAAAGTACCGTGCGGATGCTGGCCGCTTCCGCAGGTGCCATTTCCAGGATAGGGCGCATAATGCCTCCAATCGCGCGTAATCTTGCTTCCATTAAAGCACATGCGCGCCCAAAAGTCCACGCGCTGCATTTACGCATTCTTAACGACGCAATTTGAAAAATTCTGTTTCAGAGCTTTTTTTCGGATGTTATAATGAATAAAAAGCAGGAATGTATAAAAAGACCGTAAGAATGGAGTAAAGCATGACCATCCCTTTGAGAGACTTCTTGTCCCAGGTGTTCAGCAATCCCCTGCTCGCCGTGACCGTAGCGCTCACGCTGGGCGTTATCCTGGTGAACGGCTGGACGGACGCGCCAAACGCAATTGCCACCTGTGTTTCCACGCGCGCCATGCGCGCGCCCACCGCGATCATCATGGCGGCAGTGTTCAACTTCCTCGGCGTTCTTGTGATGACGTTCATCAATTCCCGGGTTGCAATGACCATTTACAACATGGTTGATTTTGGCGGCAACACGCATGAGGCCATTGTGGCGCTCTGTGCGGCGCTCTTTGCCATTGTGGTATGGGCCACGGCGGCGTGGGCGTTCGGCATTCCCACAAGCGAAAGCCACGCGCTCATCGCCGGGCTTTCCGGTGCGGCCATCGCGCTGCATTCCAGCCTTGAAGGCATCAATTTCCAGGAATGGGTCAAGGTGCTCTACGGCCTTGGCCTTTCCACGCTGCTCGGCTTTGGCATGGGCTTTTTTGCAACGCGGCTCACGGAATTCTGCTGCCGGGATATGAACCGGCGCAAAACCACATCGTTTTTCAAAAAGGCGCAGATCGCCGGCGGCGCGGGCATGGCCTTCATGCATGGCGCGCAGGATGGGCAGAAGTTCATGGGCGTATTTCTGCTTGGCATTTTCCTTGTGAACGGGCAAACGGCAACGGAGTTCAGCGTGCCGGTCTGGCTCATGGTGCTCTGCTCCGTGGTGATGGCGCTCGGCACGAGCATCGGCGGTTACCGCATCATCAAATCCGTGGGCATGGATATGGTCAAGCTTAGGCCGTACCAGGGCTTCGCGGCGGATGCCGCCGCTTCGTTCTGCCTGCTGCTCTCCTCGCTCACGGGCATCCCCGTAAGCACAACGCACACGAAAACCACCGCCATCATGGGCGTGGGCGCATCGCGCAGGCTTTCCGCCGTAAACTGGAAGATCGTGGGTGAAATGGCGCTCGCCTGGGTGCTCACTTTCCCAGGCTGCGGGCTGCTGGGCTTCATTATGGCCAAGCTGTTTATGTGGATATTTTAAATTCATGCCGGAACCGGCTTGAAGCAAAGGAGCAAATAAAACATGAAACAATCCAAGGATCAGTATTATTTTGAAACCATGGCGCGCTGCGCGCAGTTTGGGCTGGATGCGGCGAAGCATCTTCAGGCCGCGCTCGCCACATTTGAGGTGATAACGCTGGGCAGCAGGATGGAGGATGTGCATGCCATTGAGCACGAGGCGGATATGCTCAAGCATGATATGATGGAGCGGCTGGGGCGCGAATTCATGACGCCGATTGAGCTTGAGGACCTGGTTGCGCTTTCCCAGGAGCTCGATAATGTGGTGGATTGCATCGATGATGTCATGCAGCGCGTTTACATCCACAATATCACGGCCATGCGCGACGATGTTGGGGAATTTACGGCGCTGCTCGTGCGCTGCGTGGCGGCGCTGTGCAGGGCGGTGGGCGAGCTTGGAAACTTTCGGAAATCCGAAACCATCCGCCCGGCGATTGTAGATGTGAACTCCCTTGAGAGCGAGGCGGACGCGCTGTACCTTAAAGCCATGCGCCTCCTTTACACAACCGAGCGAGACCCGATCACTGTGCTGAGCTGGACGCACCTTTATGAGGGCCTTGAAAACTGCTTTGACGCCTGCGAGCACGCGAGCGACGTAATCGAAAGCGTCATCATGAAAAACAGCTGAGTTTCAAGGCAGGAAAGTCACGGAAATTCCATATTTGCGGGCTGAATTATTGATTGAAGGGCGCGCCGCTTTGGGGTACAATAAAAATGCCTGGACTGGAATGCAAACCAGCTTCATGAAATTAAGGCGTGGAGGTAACAGCACATGGGCATTATCAAAGCAATCGCAGGCGCAATCGGCGGCGGGCTGGCGGATTCGTGGCTTGAGGTATATGAGTCCGATTCCATGCATGATGCGACCGTGTTTACCACGGGCGTGAAGGTCCGAAAGGGCGATGCGCGCAGTTCCAATACGAAGGGCACGGAGGATACCGTGTCCAATGGTTCCATCATTCACGTTTATGATAACCAGTGCATGCTGCTCGTAGATGGCGGCAAAGTGGTGGATTACACGGCGGAACCCGGGTATTACAAGGTGGATGATTCCAGCATGCCGTCGCTTTTCAACGGCCAGCTGGGAGCATCGGTGAAGGAAACATTTTCCCGCGTGAAATATGGCGGCGTGCCCTCCGGCAAGCAAAAGGTGTTTTTCATCAACCTGCAGGAGATCAAGGGCATCAAATTCGGCACACGCAACCCGCTGCAATACTATGATAACTTTTACAATTCCGAGCTGTTCCTGCGTGCCTATGGCAGCTATTCCATCAAGATCACGGACCCGCTGAAATTCTATGCGGAGGCTGTGCCGCGCGATGCGAAGCGCGTGGACATCCAGGATATCAACGAGCAGTATTTGAACGAATTCCTCGAGGCGCTGCAGGCAGCCATCAACCAGCTCTCCGCGGAGGGCGAGCGTATCAGCTTCCTGCCATCCAAGGGGCGCGAGCTTTCCAAATATATGGCCACTACGCTCGATGCGGATTGGCGGCAGATGCGCGGCATGGAGATCCAGGCTGTTGGCATTGGGAGCATTTCCTATGATGAGGAATCCCAGAAGCTGATCAACATGCGCAACCAGGGCGCAATGCTTTCCGATCCTTCCGTGCGCGAAGGATATGTGCAGGGCGCAATGGCGCGCGGCGTGGAAGCGGCGGGCAGCAACAGCGCGGGTGCCGCGCAGGCGTTTATGGGCGTGGGCATCGGGATGAACGCAGGCGCAGGCATGGCGGGCGCGTTTTCCCAGGCCAACCAGCAGCAGATGCAGCAGATGCAGCAGCAAGCGGCAGGCTGGACGTGCGCATGCGGCGCGAAGAACCCGGAGAGCATGCGGTTCTGCGGCATGTGCGGAGCGAAAAAGCCCGAACCCAAGCCCGAGCCGAAGGCTGAGGCCGAATGGACGTGCGCATGCGGCGCGAAGAACCCGGAAGGCATGCGTTTCTGCCCGCAGTGCGGAGCGAAAAAGCCCGAACCCAAGCCCGAGCCGAAGGCTGAGGCCGAATGGACGTGCGCATGCGGTGCGAAGAACCCGGCAAGCATGCGGTTTTGCCCGCAGTGCGGGGCAAAGAAGCCCGAATCGGCCACATCGCAGCCGCCGAGACCTGCGTTTTGCGCAAAATGCGGCGCAAAGCTCGATCCCAAAGCGCGCTTCTGCACGCAGTGCGGCGCACCTGTGGAACAATAGCGGCAACCGCATCAAGAATTCAACAGGAAAGGGGTGCAATTTGCGCCCCTTTCTGAAATCCCAACGCGGGGCAGCGATCTGCGCCCGCGCTTTTTTCGGCCCAAGGGAGCACATGGCCGGATTTCCAAAGCCGGGGGCACTTGGGCCTTTGCGGCACTTCCGCGGCGGGCTGCCCCTGCGCGCTTGTGAAGAAAGCGCAAAAAGCTTTTTGCGTAGGCGCTCGCTGAATTTCTTCCTTAGGCGAGGATGCGCGCAGGATGGAAATGCGCAGGAGAATGCACGCCTAAGCTGCGAAGGGAAGGCAGCCGATGCAAAATGGCGCTTTGTGCGCGCAAAAATGCGCTTGGAACGCGCCGACGGGGCGGTGCAGTGGGATGCAAGGCGCTGGGCTTTGCGTTCCCGCTTAAAACATGGTATGATGAGCAGGTATTTTCAAACATAAGAACGAGGGACAGGATGAACCAACAACCGATTACCGCCATTTTATTTGACTTGGATGGCACGCTTTTGCCCATGGAGCAGGACGCATTTGTACGCACATATTTCGCTGCGCTTGCAAAAAAAGTTGCGCCGCTTGGGTTTGCGCAGGAGCCCTTTCTCGCATCGATGTGGAAGGGGACGGGCGCAATGCTCAAAAACGATGGAACGCGCACCAACCGCGAAGCGTTTTGGGATGCATTTGCGGCCATATGGGGAGAAGAAGCGCGCGCGCTCGAAACGGAACTCGTTGGGTTTTACGAAAACGAATTCAACGTTGCGCGCAGCGTGGTGGGAGAGGTGCAGCCTGTGGGGGCGCTGCTCCAGGCGCTGCGCGAGCGCGGCCTAACGCTCTGCCTTGCCACAAACCCGGTCTTCCCGCGCGTGGCCGTAGAAACGCGGCTTTCCTGGATCGGCCTTTCCTTTGCGGATTTTTCGTATGTGACCACCTATGAAACGGCGCATTTCTGCAAGCCAAACCTTGGATACTACAGGGAAACGCTTGCCGCGATTGGGAAGGCACCCGGCGAATGCATCATGGTGGGCAACAATCCCGTGGATGACCTTTCCTCCCTTGAACTGGGGCTTTCCGGCTTTCTGATTACCGACTACTTGGAAAACGGTACGGGCGCGGACATTACGCCCTACCGCCGCGGGGATTTCAAGGCGATGGTGGCGTTTCTCGAAGAAAAGCTGGGCGGAAGGCTGCTTGGATAAAATCTGGAAATACCACTTTACAAACTGCCCTTCGTGTGTTATCCTATTAACAAAGAAGGCGATGTGGATCCACGATTCTGGAATCTCTCGGCATTTACGTCATATCAGCCGGTTTTGAGCATGATTTCTGCGATGAATTGGAAAGGGGTGTTTCCATTGGGCCATTCTTTCGATTCTTTCAAAAACGCATAGAAAGCAATACAATTGTGCCCGGAAGTGCAGCGCATCGCGCTTTGGTTGCGCAATCCCGTAGGTTAAAACGCGTTGCGTTGAATAAAAGGGAAAGGGATTGCAGGTGCTTGCCTTTATTTGCCTTGCTGGCGCGCGGAACGGGAAGGTCCTTCCGGCGCAGCAGGAAGCGGCGCAGGCTGTGCAGCCCGGGAAAAAGTAAAACAAGATCCATCCCGCATGGCATCTCCGCATGGAGCGCGAGAAAGCGGAGCAGGCGGGAAAACAAGAAAGCGTATTCGTTTCATTTAAAAAAGGAATCCTTTGGGAAAAGGCGGAGGGCAGCAACCCCACCGCCTTTTTTAAAAGCACGGCGCCACCCAACGTGGAGGCAAAATTTTACATAGGAGCGTAAAAGATGAGCGAAGAACAGGTCGTATTCATAGACCGGCGCAACACGGATTGTGCCAAATGGGACAACCTCGAAGCCATGTTTGGCGAAGGGGATCTGCAGGCCATGTGGGTGGCTGATATGGACTTCAAGGCGCCGCAATGCGTGCTGCAGGCGCAGCAGGCTTATGTTGCAATGGGCGCCCAGGGGTACTACAAGGTGCCCGAAGGTTATTATGATGCGTTTATCGCCTGGGAGGCGGAGCGGCATGGCTATGCGGTATCCCGGGAGCATATCCGGTTTTCACCCGGCGTGGTGGCGGCACTCAACTGGTTCGTGCAGCTCATGACGGCGCCGGGCGACGCGGTGATTGTGCTCACGCCCGTCTATTACCCGTTCCTAAACGCCGTCAAGGACAACGGCCGCAAGCTGGTGATGTGCGACCTAATCAAGCGCAACGGCCGCTATACGGTGGATCTTGCAGCATTTCGCCGCGATATTGTGGAAAACAGCGTGCGCGCGTTTATCCTTTCCTCGCCGCACAACCCGGTTGGCCGCGTCTGGACGCGGGAAGAGCTCAAGGGGATGCTCGACATCTGCAAGGAGCTGGGCGTGTTCGTGATTTCCGATGAGATCCACCACGACATCGTGTTTGCCCCGGCAAAGCACATCCCGAGCGCCACGGTGGGCGCGTATGATGCAAACCTCGTTACGCTCACGGCGCCGAGCAAAACGTTCAACCTGGCCGCCTGCCAGAATTCCTTTGTGATCATCCCGGATGCGGAGATCCGCCGCCGGTTTGACGATTATACCTCCAAGCTGTGCGTGCGTTCCGGCAACCCGTTCGGCTACATTGCAGCCGAAGCGGCTTACCGGCATGGGCTGCCCTGGCTGGAGGAAGTGCTTGCGATCATCGAGGGGAACGCCCGCGCCGTGCGCGAAACGCTCTCCGAGCGCCTGCCCAAGGTGGCGGTTGCGCCCCTTGAGGGCACATACCTGCTCTGGCTCGATTTCGGCGCTTACCTTGCGCCCGGCGAGGTAAAGGACTTCATGCAGAAAAAATGCCGCCTTGCCTTTGATTATGGCGATTGGTTCGGCGGCGAGCGTTTCGGCGCATGCGTGCGCATGAACCTTGCAACGTCGCGCGAACTCGTGGATGCCGCAGTGGCGCGCATCGTGGAAAACCTAAGCGCAAAGGCATAAATAAAGCAGCGCCTTGGCGCGGTTAGCGCATCAAGCATGCAGCCCAAGGTGCAGCGCGCCCATGAATAGGGCAAAACCAAACAAACGAAAAAGCAGCCGGTCAAGAGAACCGGCTGCAAACAGGCTGGAAGAAGCGGCGGGAGGGGAGCGAAGGGCGTTCCTTCCCGCGGCTTTGTGCAATGCGTTGGCGCAGCGGG
>CALVWJ010000013.1 GCA_944366945.1 uncultured Clostridia bacterium | reverse complement strand
GCCTTTGACCGTCTCTTTTCATTTAGAAAAGTACGATTTCATCATCCTCAAAAATTATAGCCCTCTGGCGCAAGCTCGATGGCTGTGACCGTTTCTCCGAACGTGGAAGCCCATGCATCAAAATGCGTCATGTCTTTGTTCTTTAAGAGGTCGTACTGCAAATAGCGCTGCATGGTATACATTTCCGTCATAGAATTGCTGATCGGCGTCCCCGTTGCGAACACAACGCCTTTGCTGCCCGTCAGTTCGTCCATGTACCTGCATTTCATAAACAGATCGCTGCTTTTTTGCGCTTCGGTCTGAGACAGTCCTGCTACGTTGCGCATTTTGGTGACGAGAAACAGGTTCTTGTAGAAATGTGCCTCGTCTACAAACAACCTGTCTACGCCGAGTTCCTCAAAGGTAATAACGTCGTCTTTGCGGCTCTGGTCGTTCAGTTTTTCCAGCTTCAGTTTCAAATTCTTTTTCAGCTTCTCCATTTGCTTGATGGTGAATCGCTCCGCCCGCTCCTGTTTCGCCTGGACGATTCCCTGCGTGATTTCGTCGATCTGCTCCTGCAATATTGCCGCCTGTTTCTCCCTGCTCAGCGGGATTTTTTCAAACTGCGAGTGACCAATGATAACGGCGTCATAGTCGCCCGTGGCGATTCGGGAGCAGAACCGCTTGCGATTGTGCGTTTCAAAGTCCCTTTTCGTCGCAACCAGGATATTTGCCGCCGGATAAAGCTGTAAAAATTCGCTTGCCCATTGTTCGGTTAAATGATTGGGAACAACGAACAGGCTTTTCTCACAAAGACCAAGCCGTTTGCTCTCCATCGCGGCAGCGGTCATTTCAAAGGATAGCGATAGGTAATCCTTTGGTCGGGATATGCAGCCGAATGCTGCATATCCGTTCCTCCAGATTTTCCCCCGCTCCAAACCGTGCGTGACAGTTTCCCATCACACGGCTTTCCATCGTCAGCAATTTTTATGACAATCTATACATCAAACAGATTTTCCCCTTAGAAAACGAGTTCCGGCATTTCTGCCATCACACGAAGTTTATTGAGCTTTGCCAACTGCTTTTTATCCGGGTTCAGCACTTTCAGATACTTTTCGATGGTGCGCTCATTATTGGAATGAATGAGAATGTGAACCACATCGGAAACAATAATCAGGTTTTGGTAGCTGTCATTGCCCCCAAACGCCAACGGCTTTTTGCGGTGACAGTCCACTTGATTTGCTTCCAGTTCCGCACCGGAAACGGCACATTTCCCTTTCTGCGCAACATAGAGCGCAATGCGGTTGTCGTTATACTCCACGCTCTGTTTACCGCACGGATTATTCATCAGATAATAGAAGACTGCCATGTTGATACCGGCAAGATTCTTATGAATCTCAATTCGACCCTCTGGCGTGTACTTATTTACCCGACTTTTCTTGTCCATGGGTACTCTATGCTGAACATAGGCAATCGGGACGATAGCGTGACCATTGAGGTAGCGTACCTCCCGGCTTGTGCCGTATTTCTCCTTGATATACCTGTTTGTGATTTGACCTTTATTCTGCAGTCTGTGCTTCAATCTGTTGTAAAGGCTCTTTTTGACATCGAAAGCGATTTTCTGGAAATCCAGATTTACATGGGTTGCTATGCTGTAATAGTTGTGAACACCTATGACATAGGAGTTGTATTTTTGTATCAGACGGTATTCCATTCCCGGGTCATAGGTCTGCCGTATCTGCCCGATGATTTCCTTGCTTTTCTCCCGAATTTTCAGCAATGCTTTATCCTTGATATGTGCTTCTACTACATACCTTGACTGTCCGTCTGGCTTCTTTCCCTTTGTTCGGACTTTTAGCTTAAAGCCCAGAAATTCAGAGTAATGGCGTTTCAGATTTACGATCTTCGATTTCTCCGGGCTGATTTCCAGTCCCAGACGATCTAAAAGCCATTGTTTCGTAGCCTCGAACAGCTTGACTGCATCTGACCGCTTTTTGCAAAAGATTTTGAAATCATCTGCATAGCGGACAACATAGCACTCTTTCAGATTCGTGTAGTTGCGCAGAGTACGGATGGTACTGCTTTTGTCGGGAGTTCCATTCGCATATATTCTGTGTACATAATTCCTTTGGGTGGGCATTTCCTCCCACTGGCTGACAATCCACCAATCCAGTTCATTCAGGACGATGTTTGACAACAGTGGGGAAATGATACCGCCCTGTGGCGTACCCTTTTCGGGAAAACCGATTCCAGCCACTTCTGCCTTTAGCATGGCAGAAATGATAGACAGCAGCTTTTTATCCCTAATTCCGAGTGTCCACATCTGCTTCAGCAGTTTTCCGTGGTTCACATTGTCAAAGAAAGACTTGATATCTATATCAATGACATAGTGGCAACCGACGTTCTGTATCATTCTCTCCGCTTGGGCAATGGCATTTTCCGCACTGTGGTTTGGTCTGAAACCATTGCTTCGCTTGAAGAATTTTGCTTCACAGATAGGTTCTAATACTTGCAGAATACATTGCTGAATCAGCCTGTCCATAATCGTGGGTATTCCAAGGGGACGGGTTTTCCCGTTATCCTTTGGTATTTCCGCTCTGCGGACAGCATTAGGAATATACCAGTCCAGCTTGCGCTGAACATGGGCAACTAAAGCATTTTCGTTCCACTTGTTCAAATCGCTTATTGTTTTGTTATCCACACCCGCCGTCCGACTGCCGCCGTTCTTTCGGATATTTCTATATGCCAATTTGATGTTTTCGGGGCGTTTTATCAGTTCTACAAGGTTGCAGAACCGCTGTCCCTTGACACTTGCGGCATACAGTTCATCAAAAATGAGCTGCATATCGTAGTATTCGGAGTTGCGGATTTTCTGTTTCTTTAAGGGTTTCTTCTTGTTTGCCAAAGTCAGGTACTTTCCTCCTTATGAGAGGATTTCGCTTTTCTTAGTCATACTCGAACCTTTGTGTCTGTATAGTTTTCAATTTATTGATTGCTGACGACTAATGGCCATCCCTCCACCGTGTTTCCACGGCTTCATCAGTACTGTGCCATCTCTCTCAACCGGATAAAGGATTGTTATACGCAAGGCGATTTCCAATCCAACACCTCATAGCCTGTAACCGGCTCCGTGTTCCAGTCTTTCCACGTTCCAATATTCCTATCTGTACATTTCTGCCCTTAGGTGTCCCTCTGAGCCTGTATGCTGGGCGGTGCCTGTAACACCGCAAGGACTTTCATAGTAAAAATTCTCACTCATCCTCACATACTTCCGTAATCGGAAAGGAGCATTTCTGCTCCTGCGCCTTTTAGACCCGTACATTCGGGATTTCGTCAGTCATCCATGACATTCTGACCATAGGCAGTTTATAGACCTCCGGCGTATCATGCACATATCCCACCTCCGGGACACTTTCCACGGCATAATCCGTTTGGGTGCATTTCCGCCGACTTTAGCGAGCGTTATACCGTAGCCCTTGTTACAGAGAGCTGCCGCATATCGCAGTTTATAAGGTAGGCGTTTCAGGGCGTTACCCCATCATTCCACCTATCGGAATATTAGTTCTCCAAGTCTTTTCAGGGACTCCTTTCAAATTCCCAATTCTATTGTTAGCTGACTTGTGCGTAACCTTTTCAGTTACGAACGTGTCGCACTTTTGCCTGCGCCTACCACATGACCTAACAGGGTGTTGCCGCCGTACAGTATCCTCGCCACGGCGTTTGTCTGGTGCTGCCGCAGCGCAATTTCGGGGTTCATGCCCACAAACCGAATATGGCTGCCGTCGTATTCCCGGGGACGCATGGAGTTAAATTCCTCGTTATACAGTTTGGTGAGCAAATCGCGCCTCGCTGCGTCCTTCCAGATCCATTCGGCAAACTGATCCTTGATTGCCTGTTGCTTTTGCTGTGCAAGGATCGTTTCCTTTTTGTTCAGCACCCGCTGCTCATTGCCGTTGATATCCTGAACGGTATCAAACACACGAACGTCTTTGAGGTTCAGCGTTTCTTCGATGATCTTGTAGGCATTTACCCGTTTTGTCGCATAGGTGATATTGACCGCGACATTTTCGTAGTCGGCGTTTTTGTTCTCGATATTCCAGATTGCCGTCGGTTTGGAATAATGTACTTTGATCTTGTTTCTGGCGTAATAAGAGGGAGACAGGAGATTAAATATAAATTGCTGAACCGTCTCCACGGGAAGCCAGGTTGCGCCAAGCCGCACGTCGATCTCGCTGGCGCTAAGGTCTTTCGGCTGCACGCTTGTAAGGGCTTCCACATTGGCGGTGTAATCTTCTGGGTTTAGCGCCATACTGCGCTTTGCCCATTCCAGCTTTTCGCGGACATTGCCCGAAAGGTATTCATCTGCTGGCAGATATTTCTCCTGCTCGTTATTGCCGTACCCATGCATGGGATTTAAGAAAATAATGCCTTTTAACTCATCGAAAAGCTGTTTTTCCGTCTTTCCGGTAAGCTCAATCATATATGCCATATCCACTTTAGCCTTTTCACCAATGGACAGGGCAAGTGCTTCCGAAGCCGTATCGACCGATGTAATGCTGCTTTGCTGCCGGATCGTGCGCTTTGTAAACATATCCGCTTTGCGCTTCAGATTGCCATACTCGTCCAGTTCCTCGAGAGAACAGAGCAGCGGATAGCTGCTGTCGTCTGAAAAAGCCAGCCTGTTAGCGCGGGAGTTAAGAAGCCCATACTTGCTCGTATACTCGTCATATAGCGCGTTTAATTTTTGCTGTTCGCGTTCTATCAATTCATCGGGAAAGCCTTCCAGCTGGTATTCGATCAAGCGCCTTGTACAGTCGCGGATCTCCATCATGCCTTTCACACGGTTCTCGGCAGTGAGCGACATTTCTATCCTTTTCATGCGGCTGTTTTCTCGGTAATAGATATTGCCGTCCACAAGCGTAAAGGAAAAGTTCCGCACAGACGGATCGGCGGGGATGCTTTCTTCCGTTTCTTCGGCGAATTCTTCCTGCTGGTCACGGTCGTATTCCGTGATGCTGCCATGTATATTGGAAATGGCGTCCGCAAGCTGGTCGGAAAGTTCTGCGCCGGCAAGAGGTTTCACAGTACATTCCTGTTTGCCGTACTGCGTGCTTTCCTCGGTCAGTTCACCCAGCACCATGTCGGGATTATCAACAAAATATTGGTTGATGGTGTATCCCTGCTCCGTTTTCCCAAGGTGTACCCATGCAGGCTCGATAGCAACGGGACGGTCGCGCTTTTGCAGAAACAGAATGTCGGTGACCACGCCCGTACCCGCGTTGGCAAGAAAGGCATTGTTCGGCAGGCGGATTGCCCCCAGGAGCTCCGCCCGTTCTGCAATGTACTTGCGAACCGCAGGATTCTTTTTGTCCATCGTACCCGACGAGGTAATGAACGCCACCACGCCGCCGGGACGCACTTTGTCCAGAGTTTTGGATAGCGATAGGTAATCCTTTGAAGTTATCTTCGGATTTTCCCCCGCTCCACACCGTGCGTGCGACTTTCACCGCACACGGCGTTCCACCGTTTATGATTCGGTATTAACTAAAGTAAACTTACAATTTTCGAGCAGTAAAGAAACTCATTTTAATATTAGATGGCTTGCATATTTGCCAGTTGGCGTAGCTTGTTCAGCTTCGTCTTCTGTTTGTAGGTGAGCTGTAGTTGTGAGAGGTAAGCCTTGATTGTTTCTTCTTTTGTTGCGTGTAGCAATCGGTGTATATCCTTGTGCAAAATAATCAAGTTTTCGTATCTATCGTTTCCACCTTGACTGACAGGCTTTTTGTGGTGACAATGAATTTCGTGTAATTCCAGTATTTGCCCTGTAATTGCACATTTCCCATACTGTGCCACATAGAGAGAAATTCGGTTGTCCATATACTCAACACTTCGACCAACTTCCTTTGCTCTCATAAGGAGAAGCATTGTTCTGGTCTCTATGCCAAGATTTTTATGAATTTCTCGTCTGCCCTCTGGCGTGTATTTGCATACCGATTTTTTCTTCCACATTGGATTTTTGTGCTTAACATATTTTGCAAGTCATAATACTCCAAATGGCGTATTTTTGAGTTCTTTTTCTGCTTCGTAGTTGTCACAGGCATCTCCTCCTTTCGGATTTGATTTTCTTTGTCATACTCGAAGCTGTGAATGTTTACTTTGTTATTATTTGAAAATCATAAACGGCTAATGGCTGTTCCTCCGTTCCCATTACAGGAACATCAACGGTCGTGCCATCGCTCTCACAGAAAACTCACGCAGTTATGATTTCCTGCGCTAACTAACCTTTGGTTAGCCTTTCTGCTTTCCTCGTTCCAACAATTCTATCTGTACATATACCCGTAGGTGTCCTCTCTGAGCCTGTATGCTTGATACCGCCTGTTACGGCATAGGGAATTTCATATCTTCGATTCTTACTTTTCCCCACATACTATCCGTTTGGATAACTGCACATTTCTATACAGCCTACTTATAGACCCTTACATTCGAGGATTCGTCAGACCTTTTACAGTCATTCTCACCATAGATACTTTGTAGACCTCCGGCATATAGGCTACACCATCCACCTCTGGACAGCTTTCGTTACAGTTGTTTTCATGACTGTAAGACGGTAGCTCTCTGCCGACTTCACCGAGCTTCTGAACATCTGCTTTTTGAGCAGAGCCAGTCGGAGTATTAAGGTTGGCGTTTCAGGGCGTTACTCCATCATTCCACCAATCGAATTGTTAGTTTGCAAATATTCTGTCTCACCTCACTTTCAAATTTGCACCTAAGCTTTTCACTTAGGAACGAGTCGCACCAAAGAAATAATCGTGGATCAGGAAGTGGTGTTTGTCATATCGTTTGTCTGCGACGCCATAATCTCCGAACGGAACATTGCCGATGGCGATATCGAAAAAGCTGTCGGGCAGGCTGGTTTTTTCAAAACCTTCAATTGCAATGTTTGCCGTCTGATAAAGCTGCCTTGCGATTCTGCCCGTGATGGGGTCGAGTTCCACACCGTAGAGCTTACTGTTCTTCATGCTTTCGGGCAGTAAGCCAAAGAAATTGCCGATCCCGCAGGACGGCTCCAGCACATTGCCCGTGGTGAAGCCCATATTCTCAATGCACCTGTAAATCGCCTTGATGACCGTGGGACTGGTATAATGCGCGTTGAGCGTGGAAGCTCTTGCTGCTTCGTATTCTTCTGGGGATAGCGCTGTGTATAGCTCCGCAAACTCAGACGCCCACGCGTCATTTCCTTCTTCAAAGGCCTGGGGAATGCCGCCCCAGCCCACATAGCGGGATAAAACCTCCTGTTCCTCAAGGGTGGCAAGGCGGTTTTCCAGTTCAATGGTCTGCAAGGTGTTGATGGCGTCCATGTTCATGCGGAACTTGGCTTTTGCGCCGCCGTGACCGAGGTTGTCGTCCGTGATATGGAAATCGTGTTTGATTGGTTTTTCCTGCTCAGCCACCGGCTTCAGTTTTCTAACTTCAATATCAACAGGAATCTTGTTCCTTTCGGCGGGGTAAAAAGCTGTGGGTTCAATCGCAAACGGCTGTTCTGAACGCTCCGCGGGAACATCCTCTCTTACATTTGCCTCTGTAACGGTTCGATGGGTCATGGAAGGCAGGTACGATGCGTTGCGCTCGTCCTGCTCTAAGAGATGATGGAAGGTATCTCTGTTCTCAGCGCGGAAAATGGGATAGACAAGCGTGGGGTCTAAAAGCTCTACCGAAGATTCCCGTATTTCTGTAATGCGAAACGCGATATCGTCGATATATACGACGTCGCCCACGTCATAGATATATGGGGATTCGTCCTGCGCTTTTACCTGTTCCTGTGCTTCTTCGTCCGGGTACTTTCCGAAAATGCTGAGATACCGGTGCTCCTGCAAGTCATAGACAGCCGCGCCATCGTAGGCAAAACCGTCCGGTTCCATCGTGCCGTCCACATAGCCCTGCGCCACATGATTCGCTTCTTCAAGCGTCGCATACTCCAGTTTTTCATCAAAACCATTTTCGATATGATGATAGACCACCACTTGATATTGGGGAGCGCCTTCTTGACTTTCCCGGGCAGCTTCGCCGCTTTCCACGATCAGATGGTCGTTCTGTGGATTTTCCCGCAAACGACGCTCGAACACGTCCCGCGGTATATTCTCCGACAGCAGGGGGTATTTCGGGTCGGATAGCGTGACGATATTCTCGTCGTATCCGAGTACGGTATAACTTTGTGTGCCAAGCTGCACTTCGTCGCCAAGGGAATAGCGGTATTGCGCGTCTTTGCGCTTCTCGTCCATGGCAGCGGCGGCAGACTGCAAGGCTTCCCGTGCTGCTGCTTCCTCGCGCATGACAGTACGGCGCTGCGCTTCTTCCTGTTCATAAGCGGGCAAATCTGCCTTTTCTTTTTCGGACAAGTAACGGTCAAGTGCAATCAGTTCTGAAAGGCGGGAGTGTACGGCGTTCCACCGAAACAGCTTTTTATGATGAAATCCACTATCCGAAAACTCAATCCCTTTTCCGTCGTGACCAACAAAACCGCTGCTGCCGTCCAGATAGGTATGGGAATGACCACCGATTCCGTATTCTTTTTTCAAAAATTGAATGGCGCTCTCTTTGCTCGGCTGCGTTTGATAGAAAGCATAGATACGATACTTGCCATGAAAAATCCCACTCCCTGAGCACAATTCGTTATCAAAATCCGCTTGAGAGACAGAAAAGACGGAGGATATTTCGTCCTCCGCCTGTTCAAGAAGGGAAAGCTGTTCTTTTTCTGTGGGAAAGCGCGGGGTTAGCTGTAGATCACCTCTTGGAGAACGATCTCCTCCGCCGTGTGCAGCAGATTGTTCATCAGCCCCACCCATTTCATCTGATCGCGAGCTTTCAGTTCCTCTGTCACGCCCTCGGCTTTCGCCATGCGTTCCACGATCTGTTCGACCTGTTCCCGTGCCGTCCTGTCGATCTCCAACAGATGCTCTGTCAGCCTGTTCTGAAGCAGCAGGGAGTTGTAAGTCCCGCTCCGCTGCTCCTTTAGAAACGTCTTCCGCATTCTCCCGTATTTCCCGATCATTCCCGCCGGCTGATCGTCCATTTTGATATTGGGAATCAAGTAGTCCCCACTCTGCCTGTAGCTGAGTTCCATATTCATCGCCCCTTTCGCTGTTTCTGTCTTTATTCTGCAATACCAGCTCTACGTTTGCAAGCGTGCCGCGCTCCTGCCGTTCCCTGTTTCTGACGCTCTGTTCTATCTGCCGCAGGATCATTTCTGAAATGTCGCTGGTCGCCGCGCCAAATTGGGCTATGGTATCCGGCGAGTTGAACAGCGTTATGCCCTCGTATTCATCGTCGTGAAATACTTCGGCTGGATCGATGCCCAGACGCACCAGGACTGTATGGGAAACGCTGGTCATTAGCTGAAGCATAAAGGTAGCGCTTATCTCCTCTTTACTCAAATCAGCAAGTGCGCTGTCATCTGCCGTTTTGAGAAGCTCCTCATAATAATCGCGGTAGTTGTCTGATACGACATTAATAGATATGCCCAGCACGGTAGTAGTGAGATCCGAGCCATCAGTGCCCGTTTCTCCGAATTGATTCTCCAACTCCTCAATAATCTGAATCTCGTATTCAGGCTTTGCCTGCCAGAGCCGGAAGGGAATATCGTAGCGGGTGTTGGTGTCAGAAACATCGAATACATACCGCAGTGCGGGCTTCTGCCCGCTATCATCGATTAGCGCGATGCCCCTTGCGCCCCTGTTCACCCAACGCTTAAATCTACTGTTCCAAAGCTCGATGGGAGCACAGGCTTTTGCATCCGGTCTCTGGGCATAGATCAAGACCTGTTCATGGAACGGGTACTTATAAAGCCATGCGGCGGAGTTGAGAAAGCTCCTCCAGCTGTCAACGGACCGCGTGAGCTGTTCCATCGCCTGCGCCGCAAGCTCGGATATAACTTGCAGTCTTGTTGCCATTCTGACCCTCCTTCTTTGATTTTTGGCAAGAGAAAAAGCAGCCGAAGCTGCTAAGTACACTATCCTAATTGCCAATCAAAACATCTTTTCAATTATTGACTGTTGTGCTTCTTTGCTAATGCCCGATGATTCTAACACCAATACATAAATAAACATTTTAGTAATAGCATAGTTAACAATGTCCATTCCTTTAATCGGCTCTAACGAGCCATGCGCAATACTGTTTCGATACGCTGCCCATCTGAATGCAAGCTCTCTATTAGTAGCCTCCACATTATTGGCCTCCATATATCGTTGCTGTACAGCGTCGATAACAGTTGCGTACTGGTCGAACATGAAAATGATTTTTTCTTCTAAAGTTGTATCTGCCTTATCAATTAAATCTCTAAAACGCTTATACCCGGAATTGACTTTGTTATTTTTGCCCCTACCGGAAAGTTTGATCTGCTCTTCGATAGTTTCCATAAGTTTATTTTTTGCATTTCGGAAGTCTTCATCGCTTTGGTATTTATAGTTTGGATAGTTTGCATTAAATTCCCCTTCAAAGGCGAGCGCCGCGCTAATCCATTTTACGATGTCAACAGTTCTAGCATCTTCATCATTCTCAGGTATATAAAGTGGATTAAACCGATGGTCATTCCTGCGCATTGCTACATTTGAAAATAGCGTTCCAACCCTATCTTCTCCTATATCTTCAAAGGTGATTGTTTTTCGAGCATCCGCCACAAAACCTCGGTAAGGTGCGAAAAAATATGCAGAGCCTATCTTATGGTTTCTCCCACTGCTATCATTTTTCAGCAAATCAACTTCATCAATATCGACACATTGACGGAACGTTACAAATACCAAAAAATTATAAAGCCATAAATAATACTTTCCTAAGCAGTCAGCATTTCTTTCGGAATCAAATATAAAGCTACATTCCGTAAATTTCTGACCGATTTGAGGATCTTCAAGTCTCGCACTGATGCTCCACGCTACAGTCAATAACACGGTGACACTATCATCGCCAATAGTACTTACGAATTTTCGTGTCCGATCTTTAATAGGCCTTATGCTGAACCTGTATGAACCATCTGCAGCAGCTTGATTATCAAACGAACTGCCGTCTATTGCTCGGACAGTTGGGAAAAAGGCGTTTAGGGCAGTTGATTTAAAGCATATTTTATCAAAAGATTGTTCCTCTGTATCATATTCAACGAACCAAGAAACCGAAAACGTTATACTTGAGCATAGAACTCTCCATGGATGGTTTGGAAAACGGCAATTCATAAGCGCAATAATCTTATTTCCGTTCGTTAAGCCAACAATCTTTTCTACGACTGTAAGATCAGAAAAATCGTTATTATGTTCGTAAGGCGTTTGCGTAATAGTTACTAATTGGTCTTGCATGAAGAATGGATATACGGTGTCTTTGATTCTAAGTTTCCCATAAATAATACGATTTGGTTTCATGTGTACTCTCCAGGGTAGTTTTTAGTATTATACCATATTATCGTTCCAATCCGTCGCACTTTTCCACGAGCTTCGGTTGTCCATTCTCATCATAGCTGCTTGGATCTGCGGCTTTGGTGTGCCATCCGAACATGTGCAAGCGCAAAGCCCTGTTCGCCTATGGTAAACCGTTCTATGATGGTATTTATCAGTTTATCCGCCATATTAGCATTCCCCTTTTCCTGTATTTGTATATGGCAAAAGAACGCATGACTTTTCATGCGCTCCTGTGTTTTCGCCATTATGCAGCATGGTACTGAAATAACCGCTATGCCTTTGGTGTTGTAATACGCCGCATGATAACGTTCATAGGTTCATAATTCTTGTTAAAAGACTGATGCCTTGCTTCTATCATTTTTTCAGCAGTAACTTCGGAAAAATTCACTTCATATCCGGCTCTGTCTGCAAGTATTTCTATAAACATGCGTTGCGTTCTGCCATTGCCCTCTCTAAATGGGTGAATTGCATTCAATTTAGGCAGGCAAAATGAAAGCCTTTCCGCTATATTTCCAGTCCACATAATATAGTTTTCCCTTTCAAGCATGTGAAACAGCTTAATCGCCTAATCGTCTATAAACTGACACAAACAAAACTGGCTGCCTTTCGAAATATTGACAGTACGCGGTTTGCCTGCCCACTCGTATATGTCTTGGAAAATATGAAAATGCAAGTGCTTAAAGTAAGAAAAATCCAGCTTGCCATTAGGAAAGGATTGTTTCAGCTCCAATATCCGCAGAGCCGTTATACTTCTTTCCGCCTCAAGTCGGACAAAACACCACCTACTTTACGGGGTATTGATTCACAATCTCTTTAATTGCGACCGATGATGATTTTTTGCCGCTGGCACATTCTCGTATCGGAGTAAGCTCCTTATTATTAAGCCGCATACCCTCGGTATCCATTGTCCCGGCAATTTGTTTCGTGATTTTTTCGCTCTTTACCATCGTTTCGCACCTCGCATTTCTAAAATTATTGTATCATATTCACCAACAAAGTAAACCGATATTCATGGATAGGAGGGCGTTTCCCGCCCTCCTGCGTGTTTTTGCTATTTTCTATTTATTCTTTCTCCGCACATACAAAAACCTTGCATCCCCTACAGCGGCGAGGCGCAGCACTTGCCAGAATGGTGTTCAACTCCATCGATTAATTCTCCAATCTTTTCTTTTTGCGTTTGATAATGAAAAATGCCGCCCCGCAAAGCAGCATCGCCGTACTCGCGATCATGGCAGGGATTTCCCACCAGTCGTTATCCAGCCCCAACTTGACGCTCTTACTGTTTGGCACTTTGATTACTATGGGCGACAACGCTGAGGCCTCCTTTGTGACTTCCGCTTTTCGGGCAGTAACAGGGAAATATCCCTTCGGCACGACGGATTCTTCGATCCATACAGCGCCCATAGGCAATCCGAGTATGACCACCTCACCATTCTTGTCTACCATCAGATCCGTTTCTTTGCCGTTCCCATCAAAGAAATACTTTCCGTCCTCCTGTTTAGTGAAGGATAGCGTTGCAAAGTCCGTTCCGTCCTTGACCTTAATACGAAAACCCGCATCCGAAAGAGGCTGATTCGTAGATGCGTCCAGCTTAATGATCTTTACTCCCGTAGGGCAGTTGTTCACGGTGAGTTCAAAGGGTTCACTGATGGAATGGGATGAAGTAAGTTCGAAAGGAACGCTATCCTCCGCAATATAGCCCGTTGGAACGGTTTCAACGAGGGTGTATTTGCCCGTTTTCAGATAACGGAACTCCGCATAACCATTATCATCCACTTGAAAGGTTTCCTCACCATCCACGGCCGCAATGCGGTATCCTTGATCGGTCATCCTGGTCTTTACGGTATTTCCTGCGCTGTCCTTCAAGGTAAAGGGAATATCCGCCATGGGTTTGCCCGAAAAGCTATCCATCTTCTTGACGGTCAGCGTGATGGGCTCGTTCGTAAATGCCGTTGTTCCCGTCACCTTGCCGTATGTGTCCATCTCAAAGGAGAAGGTATTGGCATTAACGGCATAGCCGTTAGGAGAGATCGTTTCCCTAAAGGTATACGCCCCGGCAGGAAGTTCTTTTACGGTGATTTTTCCGTTTTCATCCGTCACGTCTTCGTAAAACAGCTTGCCCTCTTTATCGTAAATTTCCACGGTCGCCCCAGATACGGGCTTTCCTGTTGTGAAGTCGGTCTTTGTCAGCACGACCTCGTTCGCTTTGTTCATCCGCTCAAACACGGCTGTTTCCTTGTCCTCGGTAGTGAGCGTCACGGTCTTGACCTCATTGGAGAGAATAAAGCCCGCAGGTGGCACGACTTCCTTTACCTTGTAGGCACCTACGGGCATATCGATGGTTTCCGCATAGCCGTCCTCATTGGTTGTAATGGTATCAAACAGCCTGCCGGAAACATCCCGCACCTCGAATACCGCGCCCGCAAGTCCGCGCTCTCTGTCAGCTGCATCCAGCTTATATACGCCGATTTTCGCCTTAAACATGTTGTTGTAGATAGGGCTGTCGTAATGCTGCACGTTCAGTTCACTGTCGATGATCAGCGGCAGCTTGTCCGTCTGCATTTCAATGGTTTCCAAAGGAACGGCAAGCTCTTTAAGATAATAATTGCCGTAAGGAAGTGCTACGGTGGTCTGGGCAACGCCTTGAGCGTCCGTAGTCAGCACCTCGAGGAGCACATCAGCGGGGACATCGCCAATGTCTTCAGCGGTGTAAAGCCCGAACACATAGCCCTCCGCAAGTTTGTTGTAGAAGTTGAGCTTTTCAAGATCAAAGTCTTGAGTGAGCTTACGAATTTTTACGCCGCCTGTGCGAAGCCCGTTATCTGCCTTGACGGTAGCGGTCACGACGGGCGTATTCTGATCCCTGTAAGCAAGCGTCACTTCATGGATTGTCTCGTCCACGACATACGCCGCAGGCGCGCTCTTTTCCTGCACAGCATAGCTGCCAAGCGGCAGCAGCTCCGTCTCAGCAATGCCGGAGTCATTGGTGGTCAGTGTTGCCACAACCTTGCCCACGCTGTCCCTAACCTCATATACAACACCTTTCAGCCCTTTCTGTGTATAGGAGGGAACGGTGACATTGCCGTGCTCGGTTTCCTCAGACTTGCTGCTCGTAAGCACATTGCCAACCTTTTCAATGCGGATTTTACCCTTTGCCGCCACATTGGTGAATGGAACCTTTGTCACGGTATTCGCGGTGATTGTCGCGCTTTTGACCTCCGCAGAGATGATATACGGGCTTACGGTGGAAAGTTCTTTCAAATACACCGTACCTACGGGAATATCGCCGGAGATCCCCATGCCGTCCTCGCCCGTGGTAACCTCTTCCATCTTGTTCTTACAGTCGGAATCGGAGTAAACACCGAACTTTACGCCCGCAAGCGCCGTACTACTCTCATCGGTCTTGACCACCTGCACCTTACCGTAAGCGGGAACCCCCACGTTGAAGGTGGCGGTTGCAACGACCTGTGCAGTGGTTGCGCAAAGGAAAACTTTTTGCAAGCTACCATTTGCGGGAATATACGCCGTGATGTTATCCACGCTTCTCGTGTCCTTGCCCTCGGCAGAGATGGAAAAGCTCCGTCCTGCTGCAGATGCAGGGACGGTAACAGTCAGCGTTTCACTCCTGCTACCAGTATATCCGGACACACTCGCGCCTGCAGGCAGAGCAGAAGTATCGAGGGTATACCCGCTGTTGATGTTTGTAAGCCGCACAGAAACCTGCCCGGAAAAGTTACTGCCGCTTGCGGTAAGCTGCACAGTGGAGGGTGAGAAGTCAATACTGTGGGGTAGCTCCTGCCTTGCCCGGGCCTTTGCCAGCAGCTCGTCGGCGTATTCCAGGACGTGTTCATATCCCTTCTTGGCTCGGATGGCGTTAGGATTGGTTTTTCGGTTGGTAAAACTGTAGGATTCGACTTCGCCTTGTTCCGATAGCCAGAAACGGATGGCATTGGCGGTGGCCTGCCGCGCTTCGTCATCGGTGAAACCGGAGGGACGGTTGTTGGGGTAGCCGTACATGAGAATGGAGTTCAATCCCGAGAGGGTACTGGCCGAAAAGACGGACGAGGGTAAGGTTGCTGTGTAGGTGTCGCCATGGGGGTTGTCCGCCGCGTGTTCCACACAGTAGACAACCTCGCCGGTCTGCTCGATCCAATGGCGGGGCGTGTTTAGGTCTTTCCATGCTCCGTCTTTGTAATATTCCAGATAGTCAAAGGCGCTGTTGGTCTGGGATTCGATGGTGACGGTGCTTTGCGCTGCAAAGGCTGCGCCGGGTATTAGCCCGGTGATGGTCAGCAGACACATAAGCAACGCCATGATGCGTTTGGTTGTCATGTTGATTGCCTCCAAATAGTATTTTGTGTATATAAAAAGCACCTTATGGCGCTTGAATATTGGCTTAAACTCGAATAAGCCTTCTGCATTTCTCTTTTCGGTTAGTAAGTTTACCGGGGAGTATCAAGGGTTGGGGGTACGGGGGAAGGGACTTGTTCCAGGCACAGCCGATGCAATTCCGGTAAATGGACAGACCACCCCCTTGGCATAAGATTCATTTTGGGAACACAATGCACGTTTCAAGATTGCACTTTTTCAGCGTTTCATTGTAGTAAAGGCAATGGGGGCAATCCCTCTGCTTAGCATTTGGTAAAACCGTTCTGCGCCTGTTGCGCTGAAAGCCCGGTTTTCCCTGCATCATGCGCTCGTAGTTTCTGTCTTTGCCCTCGGTGAACAGCATACACGCACCTCCTTTTACTTCAGTACACAGAAAAAGCGTCCATGCTCGTCAGCACGGACGCTCAGCGTTCCTTTTCTCTGCTGCGCTCCCGTTTTCGGTAAAGCTCCAGCGCCTTGAATATGATTTCTTCTATTTTTTCGGGCGGCGTCCCCCTTGGAAAGTATTTATCGAGGCGCTCCTTCGGCAGCTTGTAGACCTCCTTTTGATTCGGTTTTTCCTCGGAAAGTATAGAGAGTATTACATCGTCGTTCAGCCTGCCCTCTTGACTGAACTTCTTGATTTTGATAGCTTGCGCAAGCGACGGAGTGCAGATTTCGCTTTCCATCGTCATGAGCAGGGAAGCCTGCTCCTCTTTGGACAGATACGACAACTCCACAGCAGGCCGAAACGCAATTTTGCCTTCATCCACCATTTGCAGCAGGTCGGACGTAAGCTCGGTGAGGCGAATATAGCGGCGCACTTGCTCATGGCTATCCCCGCTTTTTTCTGCAAGCACTTCACGGGAAGTCAACTTCTGCACCATTGGTGCAGAGGTTAAATCCGTTCTTTCACCTTGTTTTCGCTTCATTGCGTCGAGTTTCATTTTATATGAAAACGCCTTCTCGCTCGGAAGAAGGCGTTCCCGTTGCAGGTTGGAATCAACCATAAAGATGATGGCTTCATCTCGATCCATATTGCGGACGATGACAGGCATTTTCTCAATGCCCGCAAGCTCGCACGCCTTTTTGCGCCGATGCCCGCTGATCAGCTCATATCGCCCGTCCTCCTTTTGCCGTGCCACAGCGGGTGATAGCACACCAAATCGCTTGATACTCTCCACCATCTCGCGCATAGCGTCGTCCACATCCACATGGAAGGGATGCTCGGGGAACCCGTCTATCTCCGCTATAGGAATCTCCTGTATGCGCTCCTTTTCCTCTTCGGCACGGCTTTCCTCCGTGGAAAACAGGTCATCGAGCGAGGTCAGCTTTATGTTTCTTCTGTTTTCTGCCATCGCTTAAAACCTCCTTTGTCAAAGCCTCGTATGCTGTCGCCGCTTTGCCGTGAGCATCGTGGATATAGATACTCTTGCCCTCCGCGCTGGTTTCCGCTGCTTTGATAGCAAGGGGTATCTCCGTTTTGAATACATGGAGTTTATCGCCATAATTGTTTCGGAGCATATATGCGATATCCTTTGCAAAGTTCGTGCGGTTATCTACCATTGTGAGCAAAACGCCCTCGATTTTGAGGTTGGGATTGATGTTCTTTTTGACCCGGTTGATGGTCTGCAAAAGCTGGCTCATCCCCTTCGCGGGGAGATAGTGGCTTTGTACTGGAATAATGATGCTATCCGCCGCCGCAAGGGCATTGACGGTTATCATACCAAGGGAGGGCATACAGTCAATGAGAACATAATCATACTTGCCCTTTACCTCTTTCAGATAGTTCCGCAGTACGCTTTCTCGGCTCATGGCGTTTACGAGCGATACCTCCAAAGCGGAAAGCTCGATATTTGCGGGCATAAGATCAACGCCCTCTGCATGGTGCAAGATCCCTTCATCCGGCACGATAGACTCCTCCATGATAACCTTGCTCATAATGGTAGCCAGGGAAACCGGAAGCTTATCCGGCTCGTTCCAACCGAGAGAATCTGTAAGATTGCCCTGTGCGTCTGCGTCAATGAGCAATACCTTCTTTCCTTGCCTTGCAAGCCCGATGCCGAGATTGACGGCTGTTGTCGTTTTACCCACTCCTCCCTTCTGGTTGGCCAGGGCGATTACTTTGGTCATGTGGTTGTCCTCCTTTGTGAAATATACTTGAAAGGAAAGAGCCAACTTGTGTGGCTCTTATCGTGTTAAATCTTCACTGACAGCTCATTTTTATATTTCGCATAATGCTCGCTCAGCACATAGTCTATAACCCAAACCTTTGGGATTATATAGGCATTCCGTATACGAAAGTGTTTGACATGATCTTGGCGTAAAAGGCCTACGGCTGTCTTCTCATTGATGCCGCCAAGCATCTCTCTAAATTGTTTTGTGTTCACAACGTCTGGGTAATTCTCAAACAGCTTATTGTAATAATCTCTCTTGCTTGCCAAAGAGCATCCCTCCTGTATTCTTCCAACTGGATGATACTGATTTGCATCCACTCAGCAGACAAATGTTTTATTGTCAACAACGGATGATTTGGCTTGCTTGGCATGTGTTTTCTTGTCTGCCTCCTTGCTAGATTCATAATCTAGTGGTTATTCACTACGTTTACTTCCTCGATGGACTTCTCCGACATCCCTCCAATATCCCTCCAACATGCTAAAAACGCTTACAAAATGTGGCGCAGTACATTGGAACGAAAACGCCCGATAACGTCTCGGATTTTCGGAGGAAACGCCCTAAAGTCGGGCGGTTTTGCGATTTGATGATGGACTTTTGATTCCACTCGATACCTATGCAAACCAATAGATGCATAGCGGAGGCAAAAACTCAAAATCCGTTGGTAGCGATACCGTGTGGGTTCGAGTCCCACCTTCGGCACCATAATAGCAAAACGGTGTAGATGCCACTGGTGTTTTACCAGTGGCATCTATCATTTATAATTTGTGTGGATATAATTTGGACATAGAGGAGGAAAGAATATGCTAAGAAATATGCGTCGAAGCGAACGTCAAATGACAGACATTGCCGTCAAGCAAGTATTGGCATCAGAAAACTGGGGAGTCTTATCTGTATGCGGAGATGATGGTTTTCCGTACGGAGTACCAATTAATTATGCGTATTGGGCAGGAGCACTTTATTTGCATTGTTCATCAGCCACGAGTCATAAATTGGATGGCATTCGAAGATGTAACAAAGTATGCTTTACGGTTGTTTCCCAACACCAATTAGATCCAAAAAATCTGGCATGCAACTATGAAAGCGTAATTGTTTTTGGGACTGCTACAATAGTGGAATCCGAAAAAGAAAAGCTGGAAGCAATGATGTTTTTTATGAGAGGTCTGGCACCAGAAATGATAAATGCCGGATTTGAAAAATGCGATCCAAAAACATCCGGATTATCTGTTGTAAAAATCGAGCCTATTCTAATTACAGGAAAGCATGGACAATAACGGCATATTGAGCTATCCTTTCTTCGGCATTTTTTACATTTTGGAGGCAACATCCCCCTGCTATGATCCCCCCTTTTCCAAATTGGCTCCGCTTCGCCGGGATTCGGTCTGGTCTTGGATGTGAATCCTAATGTTGAGCACATCTATAGTGTTGCGATATCCCATGACGAGTGTTCTTATAGCATTTGAAAAGCTGTAAGAACACTCGTCTCTTTTTGCTTTCACCCGGCGTCTCTGCTGGGGCGTAGTTGACGAACACGCCCTTTCGGGTATTGACGGTCACATCAAGAATTGGCAGGGGCAGCGTTTAGGGGATTGTGATCTCTCCCACGCAGTTATAATGGATGAGAAGCCTCTGCTCCCACACTCCATCAATTTTCTCCGCATGGTAAACCTCGATCTTCTCAACCAACTCGTTGAGCATCCGGGGCGTGAGCTTGCGGGCGCGGGTGTATTTGCGTACCAGAGAGCAGTTCTTTTCTTCCCCTTTCGCTCACCGCTCGTTCACTAATGGTTCGGTCTGGCCGGCTTTCAGTGGCTATATGAAAATATAATTTGCCGTTCATAATTGGCTCCTTTCGTTTCGTTCGGGTTGGCAGCAAGTCGGAACGAAACGGGGCGTTCAAGAGAACGGGCTTTACGGGATATGAATCCAATTAAAAGCGAGCCATAACTCACTTCTGTGAGCATGGCTCGCTGCTGCGTTGTTGGAACATTTTTAGTGACATGGGCGTCCGCCGCACAAGCGGTAAAACCCGCCTTATCCTAGCCTTTTTTGTGTTGGAGCTCTCATCAATATCGTCACCTATTTCTGATATGTTTTGTTATATTCGGCGTTATTGCTGAATGCGGTACTTGATCCATACGGCGCCGCTGTCAAATTTTTGGACGTCGGTCAGACGCAGGGGGATTACCGAATGGGCCTTGGGCAGGCCGTCGAACACCGCCGGCATGCCGTCCCGACCGTCGATGCCGGCGCCGATGAGGATGCTGACCTCATCCAGCAGGCCGGCGTCCAGGAAGCTGGTATTGATGGCGGAGCCGCCCACAATTGCCATGCGCTCCACCCCGAACTCCGCCGCCAGGATCTCAACGGCGCGAGCCAGATCGATCTGTTCTTTTCCCGTGACGATCCAGGAGATATTCCGGCCGTCCAGGTAGGACAGATACTCTTGAGGCACCTGCTCACTGGTGAGGATTAGGAGAGGTTTTTCCTGCTCTCCGTCACCTGGCCACAGGAGCTTGCCGTGGGTATCCACCACCACCTCATAGCCGGGTGCATCAGCTTTCTTGGAGAAGGCTTCCTTGCTCACCGGGGTGGGATCGCTGGTCTGGAATTCTCCAGGCAGGGCCATCTCCAACTGGGCGGTCACCCGGCCGCTAATGGTGGTAGGCGCTTGCAGCGCCTCAAGGGTCTGGTAGTACTCCTGCACCCCAGGCAGCTGCTCTGTCATGGCGCAGTCGATGCGTCCGTCCAGGGAGGTCATCATGTGGCAGACGATATAGGGTTTCTTCACGGCTGTTCTTCCTCCTTGTCAGCTTGCTCTTTGCAGGATCACTTCAGATAGGTCCGGAAAAAGTTCTGGATCTTATCGAAGGGGATGACCTCCAGATTGTCGTACAGATCCGTATGCACGGCACCAGCGATGATCATCAGCTCCTTGTTCTCCGGGTTCGAGTTTCCCTCCATCATGTGGGCATAAGCATCCCGGCCCATGTAGCAGGAATGGGCCTTCTCCCCGTGAATGATGAGCACAGCGGAGCGGATCTCGTTGGTGTACTGGAGGATTGGCTGGTTTAGGAAGGACATAGTGCCAATAGTGTTCCAGCCCTCGTTGGAGTTGAGAGAGCGGGCGTGATAGGCCCGGCCCTTGTAGTACTCGCTGTAGTCTTTCACGAAGAAGGGAGCATCCTCCGGCACAGGCAGGGGCATACATCCGCCCACCCGGCCATAGTCGCCGCTGCGGTAGATGGTGGTTCGAGCGGCATTGTAAGCCTCCCGAGCTTGATGACGGGCCTCCTCGCTGTCCGCCTCGTCAAAGTAGCCTTTGGCAGCAACGCGGCTCATGTCGTACATGGTGGAGACCACGGTGGCCTTGATCCGGGTGTCGATGGCCGCCGTGTTTAGGGCCAGACCACCCCAGCCGCAGATACCCAGGATACCGATGCGCCCTGGGTCCACATTGTCTTGAACGGAGAGAAAATCAACCGCCGCTTGGAAGTCCTCGGTATTGATGTCCGGGGAAGCAGTGTACCGGGGATTTCCACCGCTCTCGCCGGTAAAGGAGGGGTCGAAGGCGACGGTTACGAAACCCCGCTCAGCCAGCGTCTGGGCGTACAGGCCGGAGCACTGCTCCTTCACCGCCCCAAAGGGTCCGCAGACGGCCACGGCGGGCAGCCTGCCCTGGGCGCGCTTCGGCGTGTACTGGTCCGCGGCCAGAGTGATGCCATATCGGTTGATAAAGGTGACCTTTTTGTGGTTCACACGGTCACTCTTGGAAAAGGTTTTGTCCCACTCTTGGGTCATACGGAGTTCTTCCGGTTTCAACATGTTTCATTACCTCCAGATTTCAATATTTTTCGCAACAATGCTACTTTAAATCGATGAGATTTTCCGCTGCAATTTCTTAATTTATAAAGTGCGAACTACCTTGGCCGGCACACCTAATGCCAAACTCTTTCCAAACTGATAGAGTTCCTCCAGCTTCTCCGGTGACTTGTTCTGCTTGTCATAGGCTGTAAAAATGCCCATATCCTCCAGGCGGAGGTAGTTGAGGAAGGAATTCTGATACTCGTAGATAGCACCACTATACACATGGTCGCTGCCGGAGGATAGGATCAATGCTGCCTTTTTGAGCTTTTGGGGCTTGTCTAGGGCATAGATGCGGTTGATGGCGCACTGGAGCTGGCCGGAAAAGCCGTGATAATAAACAGGAGAGGCCAAGACGATCATCTCCGCCTCGTCCAGCAGAGGGTAGATCTCCTGCATATCATCTTTTTGGACGCACTGCCGCTCATGGCCACTACCCTTCTGATGGCAGTACTCACAGGCCAGGCATCCGGCAATCTTCTTGCAGACGTTCACCACTGCGACGGTGTGACCATTCTCCGCCGCACCTCTCCGAAATGCTTCCACCATGGCGGCGGTGTTGCCGTGGGGGCGGGGGCTACCGTTTAGCACAAGAATCTGCATCGCTCACCCTCCCAAGGAAAAGGTCACCGACATGTCCCCACCGCCCAAGGCCTCTGTCCAGCCGGTAAGGTCGTCTATCCTACCCAGCCGGGTATAACTCCAGCTGTTGGAGCCATAGAACATGACGATCTGGTTGCCCTGGTAGAGAACGATGTCCCCCGCCTGGGTGGTGATCTGGCTGTTGCTGGTGGGCAGGTTGGTTCCCAGGGCCCCAACCTTTTCAAAGCCGGCATAGTCGCTCATCTGGATGGTCACCGGCCCATTTTCCATCATCTCCACCAGCGCCCCCACGGCGGCGTTGTCCTCCAGGGTGGCGGTAAAGGTACTGGTTCCGACTTGCACAGTCATCTTCATCTCTGTGATTTCCTCCTCACTCCCGGTGTTTTCCTCTGCCGTATTTCCGGGTGCCGGCTCCGTGGGTTCTGAAGCCCCGCTGGGTGTTTTCGGCACCGGCGGCGCAGCGGGTTCAATGTTTGGTCTTGTCGTCTCGTTTTCCGGTTGAATGGTTTCCTCCGTTTGCCCCACAGACATGCTGGGCAGCTGCGGAACCACTGGAACGAGGTCTGCTTCACCGCTGTCATAATCATTCGGTTTCTGAGCCGGAACTTCCCTCTGTATCGGCTCTTCCCCCTGATGCGCTTCTTCCATGAATTGCTTAGGTGGGCTGACCTCTAAGCCATCAGAAGAGTGTCCAGCTGCCTGCTGTCCGCTGCCGCACCCGGGCAACAGCGCCAAGGCCAACAGGCAACACAGCAAAAAAAATATCGTCTTTTTACTCAACCGCATCACCGCCTCTGCTTTCCCGTGCATTCGTTTGCGCACAGATCACTTGATTTTGGGCTGCCATCACGATCTCCCCGACGGCCTCCGGGATGTCCCGGATGACCGTTCCAACCTCCGGCAAGGTGATGTGGCTGCCGGCAAGGGGATTCTTGATACTCACCACAGGAGTGGTGACGGTGGCCTGCACTTCGCTGCGTTCAAAGGCCAAATCGCAGTCCACCATTCGGCAGTCGATGAGCTTCAGCCCCTTGCAGTAACAAAGAGGCTGAGTACCGATGATGGTACAGTGGTCAAAGGTCACGTTCTCGCAGTACCAAGCGAGGTACTCTCCCTTCACGATGCAGTTGCGTACCACCACATTTTTCGCGTGCCAGAAGGCATCCTTGGTGTCGAAGGAGCAGTGCTCAAACACCGAGTCCTCAATGTATTGGAAGGAATATTTCCCCTGGAAGGTGACATTACGGAAGCGCAGGTCTGTCCCTCGCATCATGAAGTACTCACTCTGTGCGGCGCAGCACTCCATGGTCACGTTGTGGGAGTTCCAGCCGAACTCCGGGGAAATAATGCAGCAGTTCTTTAGCATCGTATCGGAGCACTCCCGCAGAGCCTTGATGCCGTGGAGTTTGGTGTCCTCGATGGTGATGCCGTCCGAGTACCACAGGGCCGCCCGGCATTTGTCCGTCATCTCGCTATTACGGATCACAAGGCCGTGGTCGTGCCAGAAGGGGTAGCGCAGGTTGAAAAAGCAGTGCTCCACCTGGATGGCAACACATTCCTTAAAGGCGCTCTCTCCGTCGGCGGGGCCGTTGAAGGAGCAGTTCCGTACCAGCAGATCCCGGCTGCCGTATAGGGCCCGCTCCTGGTCAAAGGTCTGATTCTGAATTGTGGTCATGGTAAGTCCTCCAATGTCTATGGGGTTTCAGTGTTCCCCTGCGTGGTGCTTCTCAATCTGATATGCCAGATAGTCTAAGCAGTCGATCCGCCTTTCCTCCCGGTGCAGGCGGTCCAGAAGCTGCCGCCGGTGGTCAGACAGCAGCCGTAACTGCTCACGATATTGACCGGATTGTTCCAGCGCCATAAAAAGCTCCGCAAATTTGGAATCACAGCCCGCATCCTCTAAATTCTCCAGCAGGGCCGGGGCTGTCAAAGGCACTGCCAGTATCTCCTGTCGTTTCATGGCCTTTTGCTTACAGAAAAGCACCGTTGCACACCTGGATGACCTGGCCCCGAACCGCCCTGCCCATCTTGCTGGCCAGGTACAGGCAGGCGTAAGCCTGATCCATGGGGTAGCACTCCGGGCCGGGGAAGTAGACGAAGTGGCCGCTGTATTTCAGCATCTCAGCTCCGCCAGGCTGCTCCCCGGCTTTGTTGGCCAGATGCGCCGGGGTGACGGTGGCTCCGGGAGCCACGGCGTTGCAGCGGATATTGGTGTCGATTAGCCGCATGGCTACATTCTTGGTGAGAGTGTTTATCGCCCCCTTGGTGGAGGCGTAGGTGGCTCCGCAGAAGGGGCGGGTGCCGTTCACCGAGGAAATGTTGATGATCACGCCGTCGTTTTTGGGCAGGAAGATCTTCAATGCCTCCCGGATGTACCGCATGGGACCGCCCAGGTTGGTGTTCATCACATACATCATCCACTCGTCGTCGGTCTCGTCGATCATCTTCTGTTCCCCTATGCCAGCGTTGTTGATGAGGATGTCCACGTCACCGAACTCCTTCATGGCGGTCTCAAAGACCTTTTTGGTGTCCTCAGTGGAGCAAACATCGGCCACAACCCCAACAGCTTTTTCGCCTTTGGCGCGGATGCCGTCTACCACTTCATTGAGCTGCTCGGCGTGGCGCGCAGTGATGACCACCGCCGCACCCTCGTCGGCGAAGAGCTCCGCCATAGTACGGCCCATGCCGTAGCTGGCTCCGGTGATGATGGCAACTTTGTCTTTCAGCATCTGTTGTTCCATGTTCCAAACTCCTTTTCTGAATGGTTATCTGCCATCTTTTTCTGTCTATAGTGTAGGTCCAATTTCTACAGTTGGCAAATACTTATATACAATGTAATTCCATAATTGACAGTTATGGAATAAGACAATATACTGTCTTCAAGGAGGGGTGGTCTATGGAACTGCGCACCTTGCACTATTTTCTTACCGTAGCCCGGGAACAGAGCATCTCCGCAGCGGCAGAGTCCCTGCACATCTCCCAGCCTGCCTTGTCCACCCAACTAAAAGCGATGGAAGAAGAACTGGGGAAACAACTGCTGATCCGTGGGACCAAGGGTTCCCGGAAAGTTGTGCTCACAGAGGAGGGCATGATTTTGCGCCGCCGAGCAGAGGAGATCCTCTCCCTGGTTCAAAAGGCAGAGGAGGAAATCACCCGTTCTGACGAGACCATCGTGGGCGATGTGGTGATTGGCGCTGGGGAGACTGACAACGTGCGCCTGCTGGCCCAGGCCGCAAAGGGCCTGCAGAAACAATATCCAGATATTCACTACCACATCTCCAGCGGCAACGCGGAGTACGTGTTGGAATATCTGGATAAGGGGCTGATCGATTTCGGCCTGCTGTTTAGGGAGCCCGACGCAAAGAAATATGAGTGGCTGGCCCTGCCCGCAGGAGATGTCTGGGGCGTACTGATGCGAAGGGACGTCCCACTGGCCGGGCACACCGCCGTGTACCCCGAGGACCTGTGGGAGCTGCCGCTCATTATCTCCCATCAGAAGGGGGATGACCACCGTCTGGCCCAGTGGATGGGACGGGAGATCACCGAGCTGAATGTAGTGGCAACCTATAATCTGGTGTTCAACGCCTCCCTCTTGGTGGACGAGGGTCTGGGCTATGCCCTGTGCTTTGACAAGCTGATCCACACAGAGGGGACCAACCTGTGCTTCCGCCCGTTCTCCCCGCCGCTGGAGGCGCCGGGCTATATCGTCTGGAAAAAATACCAGATCTTTTCCAAGGCTGCGGGGCGTTTCCTTCAAGCCGTTCGGGAGATGATCTCTGATGAACACCGCTTGTGAATTCATTAGGTCAACGGCTCTGGGAAACAGTATCCTTTTTTACAGCTTCGCAAATTCTAAATCGTCTTCAGCAAAAACAGCTTACATCATTTTCTTTCTTGAGATAGCATGCAGATTACCAGAGAAATGACGCACCGGCGCCGACTTTGTCGCCTAAGCGGGATATGCGACCAAGGAAAACTTCTCTAAAGCACTCAAGTATGCGGCACGTGTGTTGCCGACGGAATACTGAAAAACACAATATTAGATGTGTATGGCACCGCTTTTTTATTATCAATCGGGCCATTTTCAACCTCCAAAATTGTAGTATTAGCTGAGGGAGGAAACGATGGAAGGGTTACGATAGCAAGCACAGCCAGCCAGTACCCCTGGCGGATTTTGTGTTTAGCGGAACCCCTATTCCTAAGAATGGCAAATCAAAAATTGATGAGAAGATAAGCCAGCTCTCCGCAAAGAGGTATGGGGCGTATCTGCGCAAGATGGCGATTGACGGATATATCATCCAGGTGGACACCATCCACACCAATGAGATGACGAAGGCCCTTGCCTCCATTGACCAGCTGATCCCTGTGTCCTCCAGTAAAGTATATTTCTGCCAGAGCGCCGGACCAAGAGCGATTTACTCGCCTCAAAACCCTTGGCACCGAGCTGACCGTTAGGATTGCGGACCCACTGGCTGATCACATAGCCGTGTTCCTCCAGCTCCCGCACTCCGGCGTAGATGCTGTCAACGCCATCCTTGCAGATCCAGGCCAGCCCCTTGGTGGTATAGTTCCATTTCTCCGGCAGGGAGAGAAGGTCCTTCGCTTTAAGCGAGAGCGACTTGTCCCGCAGGTGATAGTTGGACATCACCGTATAGTCGCGGGTTTTCTCAATGCGGAATACCGCCATGTTGGATACCTCCTTCCTTCGGTTTTGAAAAGTGTTCGTTTCGGCGGATTTTTGCCTCTGTATCACCGCCCCGCCTCCCATGGGGGAAAGGATATGGGAGGTTTCGCTTTTGCCGCCCACAGGCGAAAAAGCAGAGGGGCCCACCCTAAAACGCACACTGGATTTAGGAACAGAAAAAGGACGGCTGCTTCAAAACAGTCGCCCTAATGTGGGGGGGATATACAAGATATTTTTCTGTTCGGATGCCTGCAAGTCCTTGATATTACTGTGCTTTTCAAAAAGTTCTGTATCGGCACTCGTACCATAAGAAAACACTATTGAAATTTTAAACCCTAAGGTTTAGATAACAATGGTGTTTTTGTTATAGCCCAGTATTTCATTTGGATTCTCAGGCTATTCGGTTTTAAATTCAAACTGGCTAGGAAAATCAAAATAGCAGAAAACGGAAATCAAAAACAAAAACTCCGCTGTCTGAACCCCCTTTGTCTAATTTCAGATATTCTCCAAAGCGCTTGATTGCGGATGTTGTCCCTCTTGTCCTTTAGCTGTCTTGTTTTGCAAAAGCGTTCAAATTCCTTTGCTGAAACGTTAAAAGCATTCTAGCCTAGCCTTTAGCAGAAAAAGCATTGGTTAAGAACTTTTTGGGACTATATTCTTTTCTTTTGATATGGTATGCTTGGATTGAATTTGTTCATGCCATCTTGTTTATGTTGTTTAAGCGTCATCGTAATATTAAATATTTTATAGAAAGGAATGATTTTTATGAAATTTATTGTAGTTTTCATCCAAGTATACACCGGAGAGGCAACTATAGTTTAACCTTTCTAATAACAAAAGGAGGATAACGCATTGTTTAATGAAGAAATCATTCTTTCAAAATGGGTTTCTGATATGTATGACATGGATCAAACGGATATGAGCGATGTAGAATTTGCGTTGTCGATTGTCGGAGAAAAGCCAAAACGTGTTCTTGAAGTCGCCTGCGGCAGTGGCCGCATTCTTGTGCCATTTGGAAAAGCTGGGCATACTGTAAAAGGTCTTGATTTTGATGCGTATATGCTTGAAAAAATACCTGCAAAAGCTAAAGGGATGAAAAATATTGCTTGGCAGAAATCCGATGTTATAAAAGATGATTGGGGCAAAGAATATGATGTTGTAATGCTGGCGGCCAATTTCCTGTTTAATATTATCGCAGATATTGATTATGAAAAAGCGCAGATGCTTGTAATTAAAAAATCGTCTGATGCTCTGGTTTCTGGCGGCCATATTTATATTGATTATGGATACACATTACACCCCGAAAATTGGTTTGCGAATGCGAATGAAACTGTTGTTTGGCAAGGAACTGACAGCAATGGTAATACAGGGAAAATGGCTTTGTTGGACAGCTCCTTCGACTCTAAGACGGGGCTAAACAAGTTTATCCGCAGGTTTGAATTATTATTATCCGACGGCACTGAAATAAGGCAAGATATACCTTCTACTAAGCACTTTGCAACGCTTGAGCAAATCCATCAATGGCTTGAAGATGCCGGCTTCATCGTAGAAGAAGAATATGGTGATTATCGCAGAAACCCTATTCGCGAAACGACAAATAGGGCTATAATCTGGGCAAGAAAAATGTGATTTATTCCTTAAACCCTTGAACCCGATTGCCGGTGCGGGTTCAAGCCCAACGGAAAAAGGGCAAAGTATCTTTTTAGTCCTTGGTTATAAGAAAGCACACTATGTAGGGCGTGATACTTAGTATTGTGCTTTCATTTTGCATAATACTACGGACAAATGAAGGGGGCATGCATTCTGAAAGTTAATTTTTACGAATTCGCACATGACGAATTGTTCAAATTCGCGGTAATTGTTGCGGTACATAACGGGAAATGGGTGTTTTGTAAACATAGGAATCGCAGCACATATGAATGCCCGGGCGGCCATAGAGAACCAGGTGAAGCGATCCTTGAAACAGCAAAAAGAGAGCTTTGGGAAGAAACCGGTGCTAAAAAATACCGTTTGGAGCCGGTTTGTGCCTACTCTGTTAAAAATGAAATGGGAGAAACCTATGGAATGTTATATTTTGCAGATATACTAGAATTTGAAAAATTGCCTCCCCACGAAATAGAAAAAATCGAATTTTTCGATCAACTTCCCACAGATTGGACTTACCCGCTGATCCAGCCATTACTGGTAGAACAGGTAGTAAAGCTTCATTTGATCTAATGAATGCTTTTGCGTGAATTCAAGCTCAAATGCGAAGGGCAATTTGGAGCAGGTGTCCTATCGCTTGCTCCAAATTTTCATAAAAGGCAGAATGTATGCCCTTTTTGTGCTTTCTTTTTGTTTGGCTGCAAGTGTTATCTCTGCAACTGGCTTCTGCTATCGTCTTTTCTGTTCCAGATTCTCCTAGAGTACTGAATTCAGAGCTTTTTTCTAAGTTAAGAGACGCGATGGCATTTTGTGACTTTATCCATCGTCTCCTAGTGATAGAAAAAGAACGGGCATCCGTTGCGACTGGAGTCCGTTCTTTTTCCGCACCTATTTTCGTAATTTAGGAACGCTGCTTAGGCTCAAGCGATTTTAAAAGCTGGAATAGGTCGTTTTGACCGTTACCCCTTTAAGGCGTCCGATTTTCCCGGTTAAAGCGCTGATCACGTCTTGGGGCGCGTCCATTGCAATGCTGATTATGGCGATATCTTTCTCCTTATAGGGGATGCCCATGCGCCCGATAATATAGGCGCTGTATTGGTGCAGCAGATCGTTTAAAGGCGTTACCGATGCCGGATCTTCTACGATAATAGCCGCAACTGCCACCCTTGTTTCCATAACGCGTTACTCCTTTCTTCCCGCATCAAGCATAGCCAATAACGCGGGAAACACCGCGAGGCTCCGGCGGAGAATCCCCTGCATATAGGCGATGGTAATTCCATAGTTGGTAAACGGGATCCCGCTTTCTACCGCGCACTTCATGCGGAAACGGACCTCCCGTTCATTGAGCATGCAGCCGCCACAGTGAAGGATTAGGGCATAGCGTGAGAGGTCCTCGGGGAATTCCGTTCCCGAAACAGTTTCTATCCGCAGCTCTTTTCGCGTATACTGCTTAAGCCAGCGCGGGATCTTCACAGTACCGATATCGTTGCATTGCCGGTGATGGGTGCACCCTTCCGCGATCAGCACAGTATCGCCGTCCTTCAGCGCATCGATGCAGCTTACACCGTGAACGGCAGTTTCCAAAAAGCCTTTGTAGCGCGCCATAAGAATGGAAAACGAAGTTAGCGGCACCTCCGGCGGGGTGTCCGCCGCGGCCTTTGCGAACACTTGGCTATCCGTAACGACCATTGCCGGAGGTATTCTTAATTTTTCCAACGCCGTTTTCAGCTCAGTCTCCTTGGCCACAACTGCGATGGCGCCGGCATCAAGAATATCTCGAATCGTCTGCTGCTGCGGCAAAATCAGCCTGCCCTTGGGTGCAGATTCGTCGATGGGGGTCACCAGCACCACCACATCTTGCGGTTGCAGAAGATCCCGTATCAAGCAGCGGGACTGCCCGGCTTGCTTGGCAAAGGCGCCAAGCCTTTCCTTGAGCGCTTCGATTCCCTGCCCTGTTTTTGCACTGACGGCAAAGGCATTCTCCGGAATGCGGGCCGCAGGGCTGTCCGCCTTGTTGTACACCTTGAGGCAGGGGATCTCTTTTTGGAGGATGCGGGCATATAGGTCCTCGTCAGCCGCGGTTTGCCCCACTTCGGCGTCGATTACAAGAACAGCGATGTCTGTTTTATTTAGCACCTGCTGCGCCTTGCGTACGCGCAGCGCGCCGAGTTCGCCCTCGTCGTCAAAGCCCGGCGTATCGATGATCATCACCGGCCCCAGGGGTAATAGTTCCATAGCCTTGTATACCGGATCGGTCGTGGTCCCTTTTGTGTCGGACACTACTGCAAGATCCTGCCCCGTCACAGCATTGACAAGGCTGGATTTGCCCGCGTTGCGTCCACCAAAAAAGCCAATATGCAACCGGTTGGCCGAAGGGGTTTCGTTGAGTCCCATGCGGTATCTTTCCTTTCTTTAAAGTAGCAGGCCACAGCGCAGAGCGCCATAGCCTGCCTTTTTCCTTGCCTTAGAAGCGGAAATCGCGGATTCCCTGTTCGATCTTTTCCAGATGATCGCTGCAGATTTCACGCACTTTTTCCTTGGGAATATTCTGGAGCTCCGCTTGAATCAGCGCCTCGCCGACGGCTTTGGTTTCCTCGCTGGCATAGTCCATCAGATACTCCTTAAGGGTCATGAGGGCGTTGGGATGGCAGCAGTTTTGAATTTGCCCGGACTTGCACAAGGACATAAACCGATCCCCCGTGCGCCCTTCGCGATAGCATGCGGTGCAGAACGATGGAATATATCCCATCTCCATCAGCCAGCGCACCACCTCATCCAGCGTGCGCTGATCCGAAACGTCAAACTGCTCCGTATCGGTGGGACGTTCCTCTTCCGCATAGCCGCCCACCGACGTGCGGGAACCTCCGCTTATCTGGGACACGCCGAGGCGGATCACTTTCTCACGGACTGCCTGGCTTTCCCGCGTGGAGATGATCATGCCCGTGTATGGCACTGCAATGCGAATCAGCGCGCAGATCTTAGCGAAGATGTCATCGCTGATGCCATTGTCGAACGCGCTCGGGTCGATATCGTCGGCATGCTTGATGCGGGGAACGCTGATGGTGTGCGGCCCGACACCGTGCACCGCTTCCAGGTGCTCCGCGTGCATCAAAAGCCCAGCGAATTCATATCGGTACAGTTCAAGCCCAAACAGAACCCCCAGCCCAACATCGTCGATTCCGCCTTCCATAGCGCGGTCCATAGCCTCGGTGTGGTAATTATAATCGTGCTTGGGCCCGGTGGGATGAAGCTTCAGATAGCTCTCCTTGTGATAGGTTTCCTGGAACAGGATATAGGTGCCGATCCCGGCCTCCTTGAGCTTGCGGTAATTTTCCACCGTGGTTGCGGCGATATTGACGTTAACGCGGCGGATCGCCCCATTTTTGTGCTTGATGGAATAGATGGTGTGGATGCATTCGAGTATGTACTCGATGGGGTTCATCACCGGATCCTCACCCGATTCGATGGCAAGCCGCTTGTGGCCCATGTCCTGGAGCGCGATGACCTCCTTAGCTACCTCTTCTTGCGTCAGTTTCTTGCGTGGGATATGCTTGTTCTTCTGGTGGTAAGGGCAATATACGCAGCCGTTGACGCAGTAGTTGGAAAGGTACAGCGGTGCAAAAATCACGATCCGGTTGCCGTAAAACGCTTTTTTGATTTCCTCCGCGAGCGCATACATCTTCTCAATTTTTTCCGGCATATCGCAAGCCAGCAGCACCGAGGCCTCCCGGTGGGTCAAACCGGAGCAAAAGGTTCCCTTGTCCGTGACGCGGGGCCGCGCTTTTTCCAGGATCGCATCAATCAGCGCAGCGTTGTTTTTGTTTTCATCTGCATAGCGCAGGGTTTCCAGGATCTCCTCATGGTTGATGAATTCATCCGCGCACAAGGATTTCGGGTCATACGAATACGTAGTCTGCATAGCAAAAGTCCTTTCTTTTTTCTTTCGGGTAAGCGCAGCGGCCGACCGCTGCCTTCCCCGTTAGGTTTATCGATAATCGCCGCGGTCTACCACGACGGTATATCCAATGCGCTCAACGCGTTCACGCAGAGCCTGCAAGCTTTCTGCGGCCTCCTCGCCCGTGCAAAGCTTGTTATCGTATAAACTGTATTTTTCCCGCACTGCGGCTGGGGACAGATTGGGCATCACCACATTGGCGCCGGCTAGAATTCCCTTCTCCCGCCCTTGAGGATCCAGCGTGCTAAGCGCCGTGGTTGCCGGCAGAAGCACGTGGGGCAACATCAAGCGAATAAGCCCCAAGAGATACACCGTCAGCTCCACGCTGCCCGCAGGATAAGTGCCAAATGGAGTCTCATGGTGCGGGATAAAGGGGCCGATGCCCACCATCTGGGGATCCAACTGCTTTAAATACAGCAAGTCTTCCGCCAAATGGGAGGTGGTTTGGCCCGGAGAACCCACCATAAATCCGCTTCCTACCTGGTAGCCAATGCGTTTTAGCGCAGCCAAACACGCCTTTCGGGTTTCCAGCTGCTGTTCAGATGGGTGCAGCTCCGCATAATGTTCCGAATTTGCCGTTTCATGCCGCAGCAGATAGCGATCTGCCCCGGCCTCGAACAGGCGGCGGAAGCTGGCTTCCCCCCGTTCTCCTAGGGACAGCGTAACGGCACAGCGGGGATGCCGGCTCTTAATCTTGCCAAGCAAATCGCACAGGAGGTCATCGGTATAATATCCATCCTCGCCTCCCTGCAGCACAAAGGTTCGAAAGCCAAGGCGCCACCCTTCATCGGTGCAGTCAAGGATATCCTCCGGCATCAGCCGATAGCGCTCCGCATTCCGGTTATCCCGCCGGATGCCGCAGTAATAGCAATTATTTTTGCAATAGCTGGAAATTTCAATGAGCCCGCGGATATAGACATCCTTGCCATAAATCGTTTCCCGAATCTTCCTGGCTTTTTCGAATAAATAGGAAGCAGCTGCCGCATTCCGACTTTCCAGCACCTGCACCCACTCCTCTTTGGACAGCGCGTGCGTTTCCTGCAATTTATCAATCAGCCCATATACATCCTGCATATGCAATCCACCTGGGAACCAGCATGGCAAACCCTGCGCAGTCCCCGCGCTCCTTTCGCAGATAATCAAGCACCGCGGCCATCCGGTTCCGCTAGGTAGTTTCCCAATAAAAAAGCTCTATGCCGCATAAGCATAGAGCAGGATACGCTTGCACCTTGCTGCACTTGCGGCTTAGACAATCTCTTGGCCGTCAGAAAACGGGAAACCGTTCGCGGTAGGAAGCATCCATCCGCTCACAAAATTTAGTATACAATCGGAATCAGCCTGTGTCAACACTGCAAGCTTTAAGAGCGGTTGCCTCAGCTTTCTCGCGATGCGGTGCACGTTCTTAGCGAAGGCCCTCTCCCCTTCGGCAAACGGCTGCGCCCAATGCTTTTCATTTAAACAAATAGGGTTTTCTTAGGTTTGTTTCGCATCATCCCATTCGGTTTTTGCCGTATTTTCTGTAATCCCCCCGCATCCGGCACTGCAGCAGTAAATTTCACCATAGCAGCGGCAGCAGCTCATGCAAAGCAAAAGGAGGGAGCATGCCGCAAACGGGCCGAGCGCCACATAGAAAAACGAGGCTATTTTTCGGAGTGTACCTTAGGCGCATGAATATGCTAAAATCGATCAGCGTTTCCTCTCTTCTCCTCAAGCAGCAACCAGTCAGATCCAGCTCATCCGTTTATCCTTTGCGCCTATGCAGGCTGTAAAAGGGGTAAACAAAGTGCCGAACGGCTACAGCACAGGCGTTTGCCGCAGAAAAAAGCCGAAACATGCAGTGCAGCAATCAAGCACACATCCTTGTTGCGAGATGGATAAACCATGCATTGCTTCAAACCGTTTGCGTTTGCATCCGCATATAGGCTATCCATGAAGCAGCGCATCCTTGCAGTTTCGCGCAGGTCGAAATGCTGAGCACATTATCCTCCGCATGTTTTCGCCAGCTTTTCACCTTCTAGCATAGCAGCGCGCTGCAGATGGCTATTTTTTCTATGTAACAATGTCACGGAACATACGTTTTCCATCTGATATGATAAGGGTACAAAAGAAAAGCAAGGAGGACCGAAAGATGTCTGCTGTTCATGTGAATAAAAACAATTTTCAAAAGGAAGTACTCCAGTCTGACAAGCCCGTTCTCTTGGATTTCTGGGCGCCTTGGTGCGGCCCCTGCCGCCGCGTAGTTCCGCTTATAGAAGAGATCGCAGAGGAACGTTCCGACATCAAGGTGGCTAAAATCAACGTGGACGAAGAGCAGGAGCTTGCCGCTGAGTTCCGCATTATGAGCATCCCCACCCTTATGGTAATCAAGAACGGCAAGGTCACCAGCTCGGCTGTTGGTGCAAGGCCTAAGAGCCAGATTCTTGCAATGCTGTGAGGTGGCGCCATGGGGTTTTTCGATTTTCTGCGCACCCCTAGCATCCAACAGGGCGTAGAAGAACAGGCAGCGCAAAAAGGAAGCGTGCTTGTGGATGTACGTATGCCGGAGGAATATCAAGCCGGCCACATTCCGGGCAGCAAGAACATTCCGCTCCCTTCCATTGACAAAATCCGAGAAGTGGCGGACAATCAAGATACACCCCTGTATGTTTACTGTTATAGCGGCGCACGCAGCCAGCAGGCCGTGCGGGTCTTGCAGAGGATGGGGTATCGAAATGCAAAGAACATTGGCGGCATTGCCGCATGGCATGGAAAGGTGGAACAATAAATGAAAGTTGTGATCGTAGGTGGCGTTGCAGGCGGTGCATCCGCCGCCGCACGCATTCGCAGGCTGGATGAGAAGGCAGAGATCGTTGTATTTGAGCGCAGCGGCTATGTTTCCTATGCCAATTGCGGGTTGCCTTATTATATTGGCGGAGTGATCGAGGATCCGGAAGACTTGACTCTGCAAACCCCGGAAAGCTTTCTGGAACGGTTCCGCATCACCATGAAGGTGCACCATGCGGTCACAGCCATTCATCCCGAGCGAAAAACCGTTTCGGTAAAGAATCTGGAGACGCTCGAAGAATTTGAGGAAAGTTATGACAAGCTGCTCCTTTCCCCCGGCGCAAAGCCAACCCAGCCAAACCTCCCCGGAGCGGGCATCGACAGGCTATTTACCCTGCGCACTGTAGAAGACACGTTCAAAATTCGGGAATTCATCGACCGGGAACACCCTAAATCCGTAGTGTTGGCGGGGGGCGGCTTTATAGGCCTAGAGCTTGCGGAGAACCTGCGCGAGCTTGGAATGGATGTAACCATCGTGCAGCGGCTCAAGCAGCTGATGAATCCTTTTGACCCGGACATGGCGGTATTCATTCACGCTAAAATGCGGGAAAAGGGCGTCAAACTCATGCTGGGATATTCCGTAGAAGGGTTTGAGGCAACCGCTGGAAGTGTGAGCGTTCTTCTGGAAGGTAACCCCGCTTTGGAGGCCGATATGGTAGTTCTCGCAATCGGCGTTACGCCTGAATCGGAGCTTGCAAAATCCGCCGGGCTGCAATTGGGGCTCAAAGGCAGCATCGTGGTCAATGAGCGGATGGAGACCTCTATGCCGGATATCTATGCAGTCGGGGATGCCGTGCAGATCAAGCATAGCGTCACGGGGCTCGATACCCTCCTGGCTCTTGCGGGGCCTGCAAACAAGCAAGGGCGTATTGCCGCAGACAACATCTGTGGCGGAGACAGCCGCTATCATGGAGGGCAGGGAAGCTCGATCATCAAAGTGTTCGATATGACTGCCGCCACCACGGGCATCAACGAGCAGACCGCAGAAAAAGCAGGTATCGCTTGCGATAAGGTTTATCTTTCCCCCGCGAACCACGCCGGCTACTACCCCGGCGCGCAGAACATGGTCATCAAAGTCGTGTTTGAAAAAGGCAGTGGACGCATCCTGGGGGCGCAGATCGTGGGTTATGCCGGGGTGGATAAGCGGATTGATGTTCTTGCTACGGCCATCCACGCCCGCATGACCGCATTTGACTTAAAGGAGCTCGATCTGGCCTACGCGCCGCCCTATTCCTCCGCAAAAGATCCCGTGAACATGGCGGGGTTCTTAATCGAAAACGTGCTTCATGGGCTTTTGAAACAGTTTTTCTACGAGGATGTGGCAGGGCTCCCAAAGGATGGAAGCGTAACCCTGCTTGACGTCCGCACGCCGGAAGAGTTCGAAATGGGGCACATTAACGGTTTTTCCAACATTCCTGTGGATGAGCTGCGGCAGCATATCAGTGAACTTGCAAAGGGCAAACCGGTTTATGTGATCTGCCAAAGCGGGATACGGAGCTATTTGGCCTGCCGCATTCTAACGCAAAACGGCTTTACATGCTACAATTTCTCCGGCGGGTATGGGTTCTATCGCGCCCAGGCGGAAGAGGTTTTAACCGCGCAGCAAAGCTATCCCTGCGGGATGGAAAAGGGGACATCTCGTTAGGCTGTTCAAGCTAGAAGCAATCATTTAAGCCTTATTTGCTGCGGCACCAGCGATATCGCATGATCTTATCCGCATAGGCAAAGCGAAGCAAATAGCGGTGCGGCCCCGGAATGGATAATGGGCGGCTCCGGCGCAACGCCAAAACATATAAGTGCAGCGCTTCCCATGCCGTTCCCTTTGCCGCAGACTTTTCATGTTCGTCGGCATACCATCGTGCATGAAAAGCAGATGCTGCGGTGCATGGCTTTTCTATCTGTATTGGCCATGTGCAGCGCGTCTGCATCGGAGGTTCAAGCTATAAGCAGCCACATACATAAACATAAGCGGGATGTTACCATCCCGCTTTGCATTTAAACAAGGCTTTCCAGTTTTCCTTTATCCGTGATCTCGATGGTGCCGCGTGCAAGGCGCACCATGCCTTCGCTTTGGAAATAACGCAGCATCCGCGTTACGACCTCCCTAGGATTTCCGAGATGATTGCCGATAGCTTCATGCGTCGTTTTCAAAACAAGGCTTCCTTCGAGGTTGCTTTCCTCCAACAGAAATTCCGCAAGCCGCTTGTCAAAGCTTTTCCACAAAACCTGCTCCATCAGCCACATCACATCCGAAAACCGCGTAGCCATAACCTCGTTCGTGTAATTGGAAACGGCTGCGGACTCCAACATGAGCTTTTTATAGATATCCGCAGGAATAATCCAAAACGCGGTATCTTTTTCCGCTTCAACGCTGATCTCAAACTGGATGCTGTTCATCATGCAGGACGCGGAAAACAAGCAGATGTCATGCGCAAGCAGGCGGTAGATCGTAATTTCCCGGCCTTCATCCGAAAGGATATAGGCGCGCAGCTGGCCGCTCCCCAATAGCAAAAGCCCGGTGCAGTTTTCGCTTCCGTTGTGGATCACCGTCCCTTTGCGGACTTGGCGGAAAACGGCACTTTGCTGCAAAAGCTTTTTCTGCGCATCATCTAATTGATTCCAAATTGGAAAATAAAAAGAGAATTCCATAGATTTACCTCCAGCCATTTATAGTATAAAATAGTTTATAGTCCAGAGCAAGAACGCTATTTTATATGCATGGTTTGAAACCGAGAGCAAGCGTGATAATATCACAGAACTTTTTTCCCAATTTGATATACTACGCATAAAGGAGGCGATAGGCACCATGAAACAGTATGTATGTTCGGTTTGTTCTTATACATACGATGAGAGCAAAGGGATCCCGGAAGCCGGCATTGCCCCGGGCACCAAGTGGGAAGACCTCCCATCCGATTGGAAATGTCCCTGGTGCGGAGCAGGCAAAGAAGCATTCAAGGAAAAAGGCGCCGCGGCTGCCGCTGTGGCGGAAAAGCCACATGTGGAGCGGGAAATGTCTCCCATGGAAATGAGCATCGTCTGCTCCAACCTGGCTCGAGGATGCGAAAAGCAGTATCTGCCGGAGCAGGCAGCAGCGTTTGAAAAGCTTGCTGCGTTTTTCAAGCAGAAAGCGGAGCCTGTTGCGCAATCCGGCATGGAGCAGCTTCTGGAGCTGATTGAGAAGGACCTATCCTCCGGTTTTCCTTATGGAAGCTCTGTTGCTGCGCAATATCAAGACCGTGGCGCCCTGCGCTGCCTGGTCTGGAGCGAAAAGGTGACCCGGATGCTGCAATCCCTCGTCAACCGTTACTTGAAGGAAGGCGAGCAGATGCTCGAAAACACTGGAGTCTACGTCTGTACCATTTGCGGGTTTATTTATGTAGGGGAAAGCTTGCCGGCACTTTGCCCCGTATGCAAGGTTCCGGCTTGGAAGTTTGAAAAAATGGAAGGGAGGGCAAAATGATGGCTGAAACATATGCGGTACGAAACCTGCGGCTATGCACCAAGGATTGCCTGTGCCTGTATGTCTGCCCCACTGGCGCGACCGATACAGAGGATAGCATCATTGACGTTGCAAAGTGCATCGGCTGCGGCGCATGCGCAAACGCCTGCCCCTCTGCTGCCATTTCCATGGTGCCCAAGGCGTATCCGCCGCAGCAGCTCAAGCAAGCCGCTGTGGTAGATGCTCTGCGGGGGCTGATTCAAAGCAAGGCTCGCGCGGAGCAGATCGCCGCGCAACTTCCCGGCGCTTTAGGCGCAGCGGTAGAAAAGTCTTCCCGCTTGATGGCTGAAGATCTGTGCCGCGAGGCAGGGTTTATGCTTCCGCAAAGCGGCAACGCCCAACGGTTTTTAGAAACAATCCGCACCTACCCCGGCATTCCGGCGGAGGTTGTGGAACAATTGTGCAACACGATCCAATTCAACGAAAAAAAGGAGGAAAGCAAAATGGAAAAATGGAAATGCTCTGTCTGCGGCTACATTCATGAGGGCCCCCTGCCGCAGGATTTCAAGTGCCCTGTCTGCAAGCAGCCCGCTTCCGTGTTTGTGAAAATCGAGGAAGCACCTGCCGCCCCTGCCAAAAATCCTTATGCCGGCACCAAAACCGAAAAAAACCTGTGGGAAGCTTTTGCTGGCGAATCCCAGGCGCGCAATAAATATACGTATTTTGCTTCCGTTGCAAAGAAAGCCGGCTTTGAGCAGATCGCAGCGCTCTTCCTTCAGACTGCCGAAAACGAAAAAGAGCACGCCAAACTGTGGTTCAAGGCGCTTGGAGAGCTTGGCGACACCGCCGAGAATCTGCTGCATGCAGCGCAGGGCGAAAACTACGAATGGACGGATATGTATGACCGCATGGCCAAAGAAGCTGACGAAGAAGGGTTCCACGAGCTTGCCGAACAGTTCCGCGGCGTAGCTGCCATTGAAAAATCCCATGAGGAGCGTTACCGCGCACTGCTTAAGAACGTGGAAACGAAAGCCGTATTTGAAAAGAGCGGCGTGACGATGTGGGAATGCCGCAACTGTGGCCATCTGGTAATGGGTACCGCAGCGCCCGAAGTTTGCCCCGTTTGCAAACACCCGCAAGCATTCTTTGAAGTTCGAAAAGAAAACTATTAAGGAGGTCTTTCAAATGAACGCAAAATTCTACATTTGCCGCCATTGCGGCAACCTCGTGGGCATGGTCCACAATTCCGGCGTTCCCATGATCTGCTGTGGCGAAAAAATGGAAGCGCTTGTGCCCAACACGGTGGAAGCAAGCGGCGAAAAGCATCTGCCAGTGGCAACGCTGGAAAACGGTGTTCTGACCGTAAACGTAGGTTCTGTAGAGCACCCCATGCTGCCGGAACACTTCATTCAATGGATCTATGTGGAAACGGAAAACGGCGGCATGCGCAGAGCGCTCAAGCCCGGCGATAAACCCATCGCTACCTTCTGCGTAGGGGAGGACAAGCCCGTGGCTGTATATGCGTATTGCAATCTCCACGGCTTGTGGATGACAACGCTGTAATTGATAACAAAGCACCTGCCGAAGCAATCGGCGGGCGGCAACCGTGCGGCCACAGCTGCACGGTTGTTTTGTTTTATCGAAAAAGCCTTGGGAAATCCAAGGCGCGGACGAAGGTTTCAATTTTAGCTGTGTATCGCGCATTGCTTCCAAGAGACAAGGGATGGCTTTGGGGATGCACCGCATCCCGCCAACTATGCCTTCGCATGGTTTTCTAACCGTTCCAAAGGGATAAGGAGCCCATAGAGACTTTAAAGAAGCGGCTTTTTGGCGTTTAGCAGGCTGCGGTACCCATGCAGCTTCAGCCGCACGGATGTTTTTTGCTTGCCGTTCCACCTTGCCGCAGGGGCAGCGGAAAATACTTCCATTTTTTAAGCCAGCATACAGCCATTTCACATGCGGATTGCACAAAATGCTTCCTATAATCCTCCGTTTTTCTAATTCGCATCCCATCACTATGAAACCCTTCCATGAAATGCCGCTCCTCTTTTTAAGGCGCTCCTTGCTCAACTAGTTAAAGCCCCAACGGCTTTCCGTCTGCCCTTCTTCGAGCATAAAAGATGGTTTTTCCTCCTTCACAGAGGCGCGTTTATAAAAATGCATGCTGAAACTTTCTTCCATCGACTTTGCTGGTGAGAGTATTCGAGGATTCTTAAGACCATCCTATATAATTTTACTCTCTACAAAATGCTTTGCGTTTTATTCAAGCTTGCGACCGGTTTTTTGCAGAATGCACAGCCTTTCAACAGAAGCAATCTTCTGTTTTGCCATGTAGCCGCAAGGGTACTCCATTCCAGCATAGGGGCTTTCTTTGCTTTCAAGTTCATCTTAAAACAGTTTTCGCGCTGGACATGCACCTTCCCACACCCATCTGGATATTATAGAAGCGGGTGGACTACGGCCACGGAATGGTTCCGACGCCGCCGCAGAATCTGCCATTTATGCCGGATTGCGAGAGGCTCTTACCGCCGTCCGCAGTACCGGAGCACCTGTTGATGCTGGCATACAAACCTTCTTGCTACGGCGAGCGGACATTGCCAGGATCATTATAAAGCTTCAAGTTGCCGGGCATGTTTATGAACCATTCTGCTTCTCACCTGCCGCCTAAATGCTTTTAAATTCTATTCTTGCAATATGATACAGGACCTTTTGAGCCTGCAATATAGCCAAAATTTCGAAATTCAAGGGATCCAGGAGGCAAATGTTGACCTTGTGCTCCCCCCGCCCCGGTGGCTACTGCAACGGTCTATGGCGTTGTAAGTGATGGCACGGCCCCCATCCCCAATGCAACCGTAAAGCTCTTCGATAGCACGGGCATGCCCTACAAGCATGTGCTCACCGACAGCACGGGTGCATTCTCGCTGACCGACATCCCCGCAGGAACCTACAGTTTGGCCGCCGTTGCGGATGGTTATCGTTTGAGTCCAGCCGCCGGTGTAACGCTATCGCCCGGCACGACAATGCAGGCAGACCTCGTCTGCGTCGCGGATGCTGCACTGGCTTTGGGCACGATCGCGGGCGTTTTGACGGTTAACGATCCGCAGGGCCTTCCCGTGCCTTTGGGCGGCGGGAAAATTACCCTAAAGAACCTTACTGGCGATATTCTCGCCGTTACTTATACTGCCGATGACGGTGAGTTCGCATTTTACGACCTGGCGGACGGCATGTATATGCTGCTCTCTTCGGCGGATGGGTACCTGTCCACCTCCAGCATGACGGTTGTAGTCGCAAACGGAGCCATCGTCAACATCGCTATGTCCATGGTAGCGGATTCCCGGACGTACAACGGTACGGTCAGCGGCATTATCCGCAACAGCGCAGGGCAGGCAGTCGCCGGATGCTTCGTGGGGCTTTACCAGGTAACCACGGTGGCCGGCATTACGCAGGAAAATCTAGTGGCTGTAACCAAGACCAACGATGCTGGAAAATATCTCTTCGGCGGCGTGACCGGAGGGAACTATCTGGTAAAGGCCAAGCTGGCGCAATAAAATGCGCAGCGGGCCTTTGGTCATCGCGCACAGCCGCGTGATCCCCCTCAGATGCGGCAGATTGCGCCTAAAAGCGTTTGATGCCGTTACCCAATATAGTTCCGGAGCAAGGGCACGCCCTTGCTCCGGCTTTTGCAGCATCCACTTTCTCAAGTTCCATGCAGGTCAAAACGCTTTGCGCCACGGAACGCGCAGGGATAAAGGAACCACCGAATGCCTAAAGCAAGCATGCCAGCGAAAGCCCTTTAAACCGCAATGCCTGTTTTCTTGGTTTGCAGGCAACGCCGCCACAGAGGATATGTTGCGCGTTTCGTCTCCCGGCTGCGATGGCTCTTTCCGCCATAGCGTCGGCTCCGGTTTGCCACAAAATAAGCACTGGCGTTTTGCGGCTAAAGCGGAATTGCTTTTCAGCTGGCAGGAATCTGCATTTAAAGTTCCATGCAGCACACGCCTGCATGCTTTGTCCTTATTGCATTATTCTGCAAGCATTATTTGTTTACGCCTTACCATCGCTCGAAAAACCAGCCTTCTCACTTTGAACAGCTTCCATCTTGCCGTCCCCGCTTGAATAGCTTTTTACGAGCGATGCGAAGTATTCGCAGGATGCCATAAGGTTTTCATACGTATCAAATCCTTCAATCCTGCTGTCCTTGCACACGAGCACCCTGTCCGCATATCTTGCGTGGGATAGGTTGTGGGTCACCATAAGAACGGTTTTGTTTTCTTTTGTAAGCGTCCGAATGTTTTGGAATACCCGTTCTGCTGTAATGCTGTCCATAAGGGACGTCGGCTCATCCAACAGGTACAGCAAAGCATCCTTATACAACGCCCGTGCCAAAGAAAGCCTCTGCTTTTCCCCGCCAGAAATGCGGTTGCCATATTCCCCTATCGCCGTATCATCCGATGCGGCAAGGCGTTTATGCAGCTCGCAGAGCGCGGCAGCATGCATTGTCCTTTCCAGTTTTTCTTCATCCGCTGCCTGCTCCGGATAGGCAATGTTGCACGCCAGGTCCCCGTTCCATAAAAGCGATTCCTGCGGCATCAAAGTGATGTAGCGGCGCAATGCATCTGGAGCTATAGATCGGATCCTTCTGCCCATAAAGTATAGCTCCCCTTCATTCGGATCGAAGAATTTGCAGATCAAATCGAAAATCGTTGTTTTTCCCCCTCCGCTTTCGCCCACAATCGCAATCAATTCGCCGCGCCGGATGGAAAGTTCCGGAATTGCAACGTTGCATGCAACGCGCCCATACGTAAAGAATACCTGGGAAAAGCGCAGCAACACCGGGTCTTTGAAGCGCGCTGCTTCATCCGCTTCCAGGGTTTCCACACCCGTTTCCCGCTCCATTGCAAAAATCTTATCCAGCTCGCGCACCGGCTTTGCTACAGCGCTCAGCCCAATTTGCACGGAAAGGAGCCCGCTCATGGATCGATAAAACAGCGGCACATAAGAAAGCACCGCCACAAGCGTTCCCGCTGTCATCGTGCCGCGCAGCACCGAAACAATACAGAACACAAATACCACGCCATACATCATCTGTTCCACAGAGTTTGGCAGGATCTTCACCGCCAAAGCGTGGGTGAAGCGCACGCTCCAGCCGGCGCTTATGTTGCGCTGCTGCCAGGATGCAAAACGTTCCTGTTCATATTCCTTTCCGCCAAACATCCGCACGATCTTCATGTTTCGAAGCGTTTCCGAGATGGTGTTCTCCCCTTCTCGCATCACATCATTGAACGCGGATTCCTTTTTGTCTACCCTGCTGCGCTGGGATTTAATCAGCAAAAACAGCAGTGGAATCACCACGATGCACCCGATCGCCACCATCCAATCCAGCAGCAGCAAAAAAGCAAATGCGGTCAAAATCTGCACGGTGTTGGCAAGGAAATTGAGCACATCCCCGCCGAGGAACACATCGCAGAGTTTGCCCACATACCGCGTGATGCTGTACAGGAAGCCCTGCACGCTATCCCGCGAGAATTCCCGCATCTTTATGTTGAGCATGTGCTCATACAGATCCCTGCGCAAGCGTCTGCTCACATGGTTGGTAAGCGTGAAGGAAAGCTTGGTTTTTCCAACATCCAGCAGCGTAACCAAAAATGGAATTGCTACGATCGCAAGCACATAAAGGAGCAGTACTTGAAAATCCAATGTTGCAATGCCGTCGATGACCTTTTGGAAGATCATCGGGGTAATGGCGGAAAGCGCAGAGCTTAATACAATCGACGCGAACAGCCCAACGAGGATAATCCAGTGCTTTTTTAACAAGCCAACCACAAGTTTGCCAGTCTTTATGCTTTGTTGCATTGCAGGGGCCCTCCTTTTTGATCTGTAAGTTTGATTTGCGGCAAAAAGAATCCAAGCGCTGCTATTTTTATAAAATGCAGCGCCGCTTTTCTGTTCTTTTTGCCTGGAATTATCTATTTCTGCTCTTTTAAACGTTTTCCTGTTCCCATATGAAAAAAACTGCAATTGCAGCGTTTGATTTGGGATGGACGTTATGAGAGCAGCATGGATGAGCTGCTTTTCTTATCCTTATCCTTATCCTTTGCCTTTCTCAGCCTTTAAGGCACTGCCATATGCATTTTTGTGAAACAGGACAGATTTGCGCTAACGCAAAAGCGCTCCACTATGCGATTTCATGCTTTTGGGGCGGCGTATATTGGAGTAACCAACGCCTTGGGGAGACACTCGGATATGCTTTTTTAAAACTGCACAGGCGCCATGGATAGGGTTCTATCAAAAGCCGTTTTCTCAGTTTTCGTTAAGGCGCGATTGGTTTTTCTGCGCATTTGCGCCGTGTTTCTGCTTCCCGGTTTTCGTTTTCCCTTAATGCGTATCGCTTCCGTCGAATCCAATCAAACAAGCCGATGCTTTTGCCCCGGTCAGCCCCATGCATTCATGCTGCGCGAAGCAGAGGGGCTCATCCAAAGCCGCAAGAACATTTTGGGCATCAAAAGGCGCTTAACCGACAGCACCGATTGCTGGCATTGGCAGATCTGGGCTGCCCAAACGAGGCCTTTTCTGCGTGCACACATGCAAGATGCGGTTTCATGCAAAACGGGCCAGCTAGAGGGAAAAGGCATGCCACGCTGCATTGCGTATCGCTTCGTTCCGTTTTGAGAACAGGATGCGTAAGGCAGTCTCCCATCTCCGTTATTCCGCTTTGCGTTTCAATCCGTATCCATTCTTATGACACGCCTTCTTCCAGAATTCGGTAGATCCTCTGCATATCAAGGTTCTCGCGCACTGCCTTGGCAAGCAAATCGTATTGCGACTCCTTGTATGCCCGGCGGTCCGGCACATCGGCTGTGAGCGAAACGCCCTTTTGCGCCGCGAGTGCTGCAAGCACAGCCTGCCTGCAGGCTTCCGTATCAAAAAATCCATGGAGATAGCTTCCATAAACGTTCCCCTGCTGGCAGCCGTCCAAGAGCCCGTTTTCCAAACGCACAAGCGGTTTTGCGCCGTTTGCGCGCTCCGTCCGCCCCATGTGGATCTCGTAGCCTTCAAGCTCTGCCCCAGAAAGCGGCGCAAGCACCCCGCCGGCTTGCAGCACGGTGCCACGCATGCGCGTGCGGTGCTTTTCGCTTGCAAATTCAGTCTCCACAGGCAAAAGGCCAAGCCCACTGATCTCGCCGCCGCCTTCCACGCCGCTTGGGTCCGAAATGCGCAGGCCGAGCATCTGATATCCGCCGCAAATGCCCATGATGGCCACGCCGGATGCAGCACATTTTTTCACCGCCGCCTCAAGCCCGCTTTGCCGCAGCCATTGTAAGTCGCTGATCGTGCTTTTCGTTCCCGGCAAAATCACAAGGTCCGGCGTGCCGAGGGAATCCACCCAATCCACATAGCGTACCCCTACGCCGGGCGTTGCCTCAAGCGCAGCAAAATCCGTGAAATTGGAGATGCGCGGCAGGCGGATCACCGCAATATCCAGCACGGAATCCGCTTTTTTCCGGCTGAAACGGCTGGATAGGCTGTCCTCATCTTCAATGTCCACCGCAAGCATGGGCAGTACGCCTGCAACGGGCTTGCCGGTAAGCGATTCGAGCATGGAAATGCCGTTTTTGAGCAAGCTCACATCCCCCCGGAATTTGTTGATGACCGTCGCCCGCACAAGGGCGCGTTCCTCTTCCGTTAAAAGCGCGATCGTCCCGTAAAGCTGGGCAAAGACGCCGCCGCGGTCGATATCCCCCACAAGCAGCACGGGCGCCTTTGCGAGCCGGGCCATACCCATATTCACAATATCGTTCTCGCGCAGATTGATTTCCGCCGGGCTCCCCGCCCCTTCAAGCACGATAATGTCGTTTTCCTCGGAAAGGGATTCATACGCGCGGAGGATATCCGGGATCAGCGTGCGCTTGATGGAAAAATACTCTGCTGCATGCATATTGCCGCGCACTTCCCCGTTTACGATTACCTGGGAGCCCTCGTTGGTGACCGGTTTGAGCAGGATCGGGTTCATGCGCACATCCGGTTCAACGCCTGCGGCTTCCGCCTGCACCACCTGGGCGCGGCCCATTTCAAGGCCATCGCGCGTAATAAAAGAGTTCAGCGCCATATTCTGGCTTTTAAACGGGGCGACACGATATCCATCCTGCCGGAATATGCGGCAAAGCCCTGCGCAGAGCAAGCTTTTTCCCGCGTTGGACATCGTCCCCTGTACCATGATCGCCTTAGCCATGAAGCACCTCCGTAATCGCGTTAATCAGCATTTGATTCTCCGCATGCGTTTTCACCCCAATGCGGATAAAGCGGGTATCCAGCCCGATAAAATTGCTGCAATCCCGCACAAGGATCCCCTGCGCGCGCAGCAAAGCGAAAAGCGGTGCATCGCATTGCAGCAGCAAAAAGTTCGCATCGCTCTTAAATACCCGGATCCCGAGCGCTGCAAGTTCTGCCTGCAAATAAGCCCGCTCCTTTTTTATAAGCGCTCTCGATCGCTCTTCCCAGCCCACCTCCGCGAGCGCGGCGCATCCCGCCGCCTGGGCTGGGCCGGAAACGCTCCAGGGCGCCCCGAAGCCCGCAATGCGCGTGCAAAGGTTTGGGTCGCCTGCAAGCAGGTACCCGAGCCGGAGCCCCGCCATTGCATACAGCTTGGTAAACGCTGAAAGGATGATCAAGTTTGGATATGCCTGCAGCATTCCTGCCATGGAAGCTCCTTCCGTAAACCCGAGGAAACATTCATCCAGAACGACAAAAGTCCCCTGCGCCCGGCAGGCTTCCACGATGTGGCAGATGCGCTGAAAAGGAATGATCTGCCCCGTAGGATTGTTGGGCGTGCAAAGAAATACCAGCTCGATTCCGGGCGCAATCGAGGCGGAAAAATCCTCGCCAAGGATGAATTCGTTCTCTGCGGAAAGCGGATGCATCTCCATTGCGCCGCCGAATGCGCGCACCGCGCGCTCATATTCGGAAAACGTGGGCGCCGGCGCAAGCGCACGGCGGGGCTTCAAGCAGGCCGCAATCCGAAAGATAAGATCCGCCGCCCCATTGCCGCAAAGCACCTGCTCCGGTGCAAGGCCGTAGCGCGCGGCAAGCGCGGCGCGCAGCGCACGGCATTGCGGATCCGGATAGCGCGTGTATTCCTCAAGATGGGAAACGAGCGCGCGCTTTACGCCATCCGGCATGCCGAGCGGATTCACATTCACGGAAAAATCGAGCGCAATATGCGGGTTACCATACACATCGCCGCCATGTTCATAACGCAACATAGAGAACCCCCCGAAGCAAAAGCGCAAGCAAAAGCAACAAATATGCCGTTGCATAAAGGACCTTGTGGGCGCGCAGGATATCTTCCGTTTCAATAGGACGCAGGGCGTCGCCAATGTATGGCTTTTTGCACAGCACACCGAAATAATATGCATCGCCCGCCAGGCGCACGCGGAGCGCGCCCGCCATCACGGCCTCAGTATGCGCCGAGTTCGGGCTTGCATGCTTGCGCCGATCCCTTCGATAAATGCGCCAGGCGTTCCCAACGTCCAAGCCGCAGAGCCATGTAGCACAAAGCATGAACGCCGCGCAGAGGCGCGCCGGGATATAATTCAGCACATCATCCAGCTTTGCAGCTGCGCGGCCAAATTCCAGATACCGTTCGTTTTTATAACCCACCATGGAATCCATGGTGTTTGCCGCCTTATAAAAGCAGCCAAGCGCCGCGCCGCCTAGCATCATATAAAACAGCGGAGCAGCTATACCATCGGATGTGTTTTCTGCAACGGTCTCGACTGCAGCGCGCGTTACGCCAGCCGCATCGAGCGCCGCAGTGTCACGGCCAACGATCATGGATACCGCTCGCCGCGCGCCCGAAAGATTGCCTTCTGCAAGCGCGTCGTATACCACGCGGCTTTCCACCCGAAGGCTTTTCGTAGCCAAGAGTTGCCAACACAAAAGCGTTTCAAACGCAAAATAAAGCCAGGGGGAAATCCGCCATGCAAGCAAAAGCAGCAGCGCCGGCACCCCAAAGGCAACAAGTAGCACAAACATCACAAGCAGCGTGCCCGCGAAGCGCTTGTTTTGCATGGGATAAAGCGCATGCTCAAGCGCTGCAATCAAGCGCCCGAAACCGCAGATCAAATGTGGCCAGCCGTGCGGATCGCCCACGATGAGATCCACAACAAATCCCATCACGAGCGCGCCCGTTGCAAATAACACCCATTCCTTCATCATTTCCAAAGCTCCATCAATTCTTCTGCATTCGCGCTTTTTGTGAGCACACCGCACAAGCCCGGCGCATTGGTAAAGCATACGAAGCCCACTTGAATCCCTTCCGGCACATGCCGGCTAAGGGTAGCGCCAATGCGTTCGCCCAACACAGCCATCGTCTCCGCAAGGATGCCCTCCTTTTGCAGCGCCGCAAGCGCCGCATCCGTAGAAATGCAGGAGAGCACCGCCTTGACGGCGCTTAGACCTGCACCCGCTGAAACCGCACAGGCGGCCAGCGTTTCCGCGCGGCCGTCCCCATACGCCGAGTGCGTATTCAGCATGCCGATGCCGAGCTTGACCAGCTTTCCGACATGCCCGATGAGCAGGATCTTTACAAACCCGCTGCGCACCGCTGCATCAAGCGCGTCGCCAATGAAATTGCTGCAACATACCTGCTTTGTTGTATCGAGCCCCAGCACTTCGCGGGAAAACGCTTCGCCATAGTTTCCCGGGGCAAGAAGTGCAGCCTTATCCCCTGCTGCGGCGCGCACGCTCAATTCAAGCTGAATGGTATCCACAAGCGCTGCATTGCTCATCGGTTCCACGATCCCCGTGGTGCCGATCACCGAAATGCCGCCTTCGATTCCAAGGCGTGGATTAAATGTGCGCTTTGCAAGCGCCACGCCTTCCGGGATGGAAATCAAAACGGAAAATCCACCCGAATAGCCATATTTTTGCGCAACATCCCGGCATGCCGAACGAATCATGTTGCGCGGCACCGTGTTGATTGCAGCAGCGCCAACGGGCTGATCAAGCCCAGGCTGGGTCACCCTCCCCACGCCTTCGCCGCCTTCGATTTCGATGCCCGTGCTGCACCGCGCAACGGTGGCATACACAAGCACCCCGTTGGTTACATCCGGGTCGTCGCCGCTATCCTTCTGCACAGCGCAGCACGCACGCCCTTCCTCAAGCCTTGGCGCAAGCACATCAAGCGTAAGCGGCACACCTTTGGGCGTATCGATTGCAACCGTTTTAGGCGCATCGCCACAAAGTAGCAGCGTTGCCGCCGCTTTTGCGGCAGCTGCGGCGCAGGCACCTGTTGTATAGCCGCAGCGCAGGCGTTTCCCGCCTTTTTCCACATAGCGTTCCAGCATCATGCACGCCCAAGCAGATAAATCAAAGCGTTGCAGATTGCTGCCGCAACGTTGCTCCCGCCCTTGCGCCCCCGCGCCACGATATACGGCGCGTCCGTCTGCAAGATGAGTTCCTTTGCCTGCACCACGTTCACAAATCCCACAGGAACGCCGATCACGAGCTCCGGTTGGACGCGGCCTTCCTGCATCATATCATAAAGCTGCACAAGTGCGGTAGGGGCATTTCCAATTGCAAAAATCTTTTTTCCCGGGAGTGTAGCCGCTTTTTTCATCGCCTCTACAGAGCGCGTTGTCCCATTGCGCCTTGCCGCTTCGGCGACATCCTCATCCGCAACAAAGCAACGCGCACTGCCGCCGTGCTTTGCCAGCAAGCGCTTGTTGATGCCTGCCTGCGCCATGGTGGTATCCGTTATAATCGTTGCGCCATCGCGTATGGCCGCAAGCCCTTTTTCCAGGGCATCGTTTGAAAAGCAGAGGGTGTCCGCAAAGTCAAAATCCGCCGTGGCATGGATTACGCGCAGGATAATCGGCGCAAGCCGCGCATCGACTGGATGCTGCAGCTCCGATGCAATGATCTCAAAGCTGCGCCGCTCAATGTCCATGGGCGCTACGCGTTCCAATTCCGTTTTCATGCTTTCAATCCTCCTTGTTATTCTCGGTTTGCGGTATGCTTCTCACAGGTGAGAACCAGAATGGGATTCTGCCCATTCATCAGATGATACCGCCCCAGTTTTTTCGCCTTTGCTATGCTTACCTGCACCATCTCCACATGTTCAAACCCGAACGCTTCAACGCAGCGCACCGCCTCTGCAATGGACTCAAGGGCAATCAAGTTCATAACGATACGCACAGAAGGGTTCTTTGCAAGCAGCAGTTCCAGCACCTCGGATAAATTCCCGGATGTGCCCCCGATAAACGCATGTGTAGGCGGCGGCAGCGGGGCGCATGCTTCCGGTGCAGCGCCTTTTATGACCGTGAGGTTGGCAAGGCCGAAGCGCTGCTTATTCCGCTCCACCAGCGCAGCCGCTTCCGCTTTGCATTCGATGGCATAAACATGCCCCTGCGTGCAGATGCCCGCCATCTCCACCGAAACGGATCCCGTACCCGCGCCGATGTCATAAACGATGGAATCCGCTTCAAGCCCCAGCTTTGCGATGGAAACTGCGCGCACCTCGGCTTTTGTCATCGGAACATTCCCGTCCACGCCCGTTCGGCGAAGGAATGCCTCATCCGGCAGACATGCACAGCGGCGCCGCGGCCGGGCGTTTTTGTTTTGGATCAATAGCACGCAAAGCGGAGAAAACGGTTGTGCGCTGAGCGTTTCTGCCGTGCCTTCCGTAATCCTTTCATCCGGATAGGAAAGCTGCTCGCCTACTGCAACCGCAACCTGCCCCAGGCCAGCTCGCATGAGCTCTTCGCATACGCGCCGTGCGCCGCCCGCGCCGCCCACGAGCGCAAACACCTTCCGATGCTCCAGGACCGCCGGCACTGCGCTCCCGTCCCGCCCATGCAGGGAAAGGACAAACGCATCATCCCATGCCGTTTGAAGCTTTGCGCAAAAATATTGCAGGGAGCTGATGCCGGGATACACGCAGGGCGCAAACTCCGAAAGCATCGGCAGGAGCTTTTTGGCGCCGCTGTAAAAGCCCACATCTCCCGACATGAGCACGGCGATGTTTTGGTATTCTGGATGCGCGCGGATAAACGCCGCGATCTTCGCGTTTTCCATAGAAGCAAAGGATGGCCGATTCCCGGCAAAAGCCTCCACCATCCGCTTTGCGCCGATGACGCATTCGGCCTCAGCCAGAGCCTGCTGCGCTGCGCCGGTAAGCTGGTTAGGCGCCCCCATGCCGATTCCGATCACGCTCACGCGCTGCTGCACCGCCACACCAAAGCGCGCTTGCAAAAGCTGCACAAGCGCTGCAAACCCTATGCCACCCTGTTCCTGCGGGCGGCCGATAATGATGAGTTTAACGCGCTCTTTGCGCGCAGCTTCAAGCTTTTCCGCGAACCCCCCGCTCGGGCCCGCATCCTTTGTAACGAGGTACTTTGCTTCCGCCATGCGCAAAATCGCGCGGTTCATTTCTTCGGTGAACGGCCCCTGCATTGCGATGATGTGCGCAGGCGGTATCCCCGCCGCTGCACATGCATCGAGGGAGCTTTTCATCGGAAGCACGCGGGCATAGACTCGTTCTTGATAATTTGGAATGCCCGTAAAAGGCAGAAGTTCCTTGCTTCCCGTCGTCAAAAGGATGTTTCCGGCCGTGCCTTTCAAGCATTCCGCCGCCTCTAAAATGGATGCGACATATGTGGCGTCCTGCGCCATGTCCTCCGCCTCCCGCACAAGCCGCACCATCTCCGTTCCGGTTGCACGGGCCGCCGCTGCGATATTCTGCGTTACTTCCTTTGCAAAAGGATGCGTAGCATCCACCACAAGGGAGAAGCGAGCGCCCGCAAACAGCGCTTCCATCTCAGCCTGGTTCAGCCGTCCCGCATGCACCTCGATGTTTTCGCCCTTTGGGACAAGCGTTTCCCCATATTCCGTTGCAACCGAAACGTAAACCGAAAGCTGCGTTTTGCGCAAGAATTCCACGAGCCTTCTTCCTTCGGTTGTCCCTGCGAACAGGCAAATTCTAAACATTGCGATACCCCCGAGGCGTAACCATTTTCCCGCCGATCACCTGCGTTTGCGGGTTGCCGATGAAAACCGTGGTAAACATATCCGCTTCATAATCGCATAGCTCTAAAAGCGTCATCACTTCAAAATGCTCGCCCGCCCGGCCGATGTTGCGCGTTACACCGCAAACGCGCCCCGGTTCCGCGTGCCGTAGCACGATCTCACAGGCGCGGCGCAGATGATCGCGCCGTTTTTTGCTGGCCGGGTTATACAGCACGATGGAAAGCCCTGCTTGGGCAGCGTGATCCAGCCGCGCCGCAATCGTTTCCCATTCCGTAAGCAGGTCGCTGAGGCTGATCACGGCGAAATCGTGCGTCAACGGCGCGCCCAGCAGCGCTGCGCCGCTCAGAGCTGCAGTCAAGCCACCCACCACTTCGATCTCGGGCGTTTTTGCCTCCCCGCGCAATGCATACACAAGCCCTGCCATGCCGTATACTCCTGCATCGCCGCTGCACAGGATTGCCGTGCGCTTTCCCGCGCCCGCCATCGCAAGCGCATGCTGGCAGCGCTGCACTTCCTCCCGCATCGGCGTTGCGTAAAACGCTTTTCCCGGGAAATACTGCCGAATTAAGTCAAGATATACGCTATAGCCCACAATTTGTTCGCACTCCTGCAACACCTTTGCGGCGCGCAGGGTCATCTCTTCATAGCCGCCAGGCCCAATGCCCACAACATAGAGCTTTTTATCCAAATTGCACCTCCCACGGGGTTTCTGCAACCGCTACAGTCACGCCGTTGCACGCCGTTTTTTTCACAATCAGCATCCCGCCATCCGCCACCGCACTGCGCTCGCACACATTGTCTACGCCGGTTGTTTTTTGCACGAAAGCGGACGGAGTAAATTCACCCGCAAGTGCAGCAAGCGTTTCCGGTGCATAGAACTTGGCCGGATACCCGTGTGCCGTGCAGAATGCCAGCAAGCCCGTTTCATCCGCCTTTAGGCGGATGGATGCCGCGCAGCGCACGGCGCGCAGGTCGAGTGCATGCGCTGCAAACACCAGCTGCACGGCCTGCTCAATCGCCTCCTGCGAGGTGCCGCGCCTGCACCCAAGCCCCAGCGTTAAAGCGCGGGGAATAAGCGAGAGCGTTTCTTGAAACGGTTTTTTCGTATGCACGGAAACGGAAATCCCAAGCGCGCCTTCCTGCCCTGGATAAAGGCCAGCCGGAAGCGGACCGCGGATAGGGGCATCCGCGCAGATTGGGATATCCCGCACAAGGATCGCAGCAGAAACCTTCTTTGCAGCCGCCAGGCTTCCCAGCGCAAACCCATGCTCCGCCGCCCACGCATCCACCGAAAACCTGCCGTTTACATCCGTTGCCGTCGTGATGACCGGCGTTGCGCCAATTGCAGCCGCCAAAGCGTTCGCCAAGCGGTTCGCACCGCCGATATGCCCGGAAACGAGCGCGATTACAAACCTGCCGCATTCATCTATGCAGAGAACCGCAGGGTCTTCCGCCTTGCTGCGCAGATGCGGCGCAACCGCCCGCACGGCAATGCCGCAGGCGCCCACGAAAATCAGCGCATCTTCCGTTTGCATCAGTGGCCCCGTGCATGCGCTTAACCCGCCCGTGATGGGTGTCGCCCCTGCTCCAGCATATTTTGCCGGCGCAAACAAGCGACACGTATACGTTTCGCGCAAGCATGATGCAATACGCCGCGCCGTGTTTCCGCCCTGCTGGCTGAAATAGAACACCGCAGCACGCATCATGGTTCAGCGCCCCGGAATGCCGTGGAAAAATCCGGGCTGTACAGCCTGGAGCGGCTGTAGGAATGCCCGAGGAATCCGCCCACGAGCACGAGCGCAAGCCGCGTGATTCCGTTTTGCTGAGCGGTTTCTGCAAGCGTCCCCACTGTGCAGCGATAAACCTGCTCATCTGGCCATGTGGCTTTATAAACGATGGCGGCGGGCGTATCTTGAGCGACACCGCCTGCAAGAAGCTCCGCTTGAAGCTTTCCGATTACCCCCATGCTTAAAAAAAGGATCATCGTGGCGTTATGGCCGGCAAGCGCGCGGATGGATTCGCGCTCCGGCATCTGCGTTTTTCCGGCCATGCGGGAGATGATCACCGTCTGCGAAACGCCGGGCAGCGTATATTCCGCTTTCAAAGCTGCCGCAGCCCCGCAGAAGGAGCTTACGCCGGGGCATACGTCATATGCGATCCCCGCAGCTTCCAGAAGGTCGAATTGTTCGCGCACCGCGCCATAGATGCTGGAATCGCCCGTATGCAGGCGCACGGTGGTTTTTCCTTCAGCCTCCGCAGCGCGGATTATCGCCATGACCTCTTCAAGCGTCATGGTTGCGCTGTTATAAAGTTCGGCGTCCTTGTTTGCGTAAGCAAGCAGCCCGGGATTTACAAGGGAACCCGCGTAAATAATCACATCCGCTTCCCCAAGAAGCCTTGCCCCGCGCACGGTAATCAAGTCCACCGCGCCGCTTCCTGCTCCTACAAAATGAACCATGCTTATCCCTCCTTGTTTTCCGACTGATATGCAAGCGCAGCTTCATAAAAGCGCTCTGCAAAGCGCGGGTTTGCATAAAACGGCAGATGCGGGTAACCCGCATACAGCCGCTCCGTTGCAAAGCCGCAATCCCATGCCGCACCGTTGCTTTTGCGCGCCTCGAATCCATTCCCCAGGTGGGTTGCGTCGTAATGGTGAAATTCATGGGCGTTGATCCGCTCTCCCGCATTGCAAAGCAGCGAGTTGTGCCTTGCAGTAAGCGTTATGTAACCAAAGCGGGTAAGCCTGCCCTGGTTGGTGCAATCGCCCGGCAGCGCTCCCACCATGGGATGCCCTTCGATCGCCTCGGTCAAGTACATAAAGCCGCCGCATTCTGCAATGCATGGCATGCCGTTTGCAAGCGCCGTGCGGATATGCGTGCGCATGGAGGCGTTCTCAGAAAGCGCATCCAGGTATAATTCCGGATATCCGCCCCCCAAATAGAGCGCATCGCATGCGGGAAGCGCCGCATCGGAAAGCGGGCTGAATGGGCAAAGCGTTGCGCCCATTTCGCGCAGCAATTCGAGATTGTCGCGATAATAAAAGCAGAATGCCCGATCCATTGCTACCGCAATGCGCGCTTGCCTTTCAAATCTCCGCACGGGAACCGGCGCATAGCGGATCGGCGCGCTTTTCCTCGCAAGGTCGAGGATCCCATCGAGGTCAATGCTTTGTTCGGCCTGCGCTGCAAGGCGGTTGAGCTTTGCGCGGATGTCCACGATCTCCTCTGCCGTTACGAGCCCAAGGTGCCTGCTTTCAAACGCGCAGTCGCGCATGGGCGGCAAATATCCAAGCGGTTTTACCGTACCTCCAAGCTCCTCTAGGATTGCTTCTTTTAAAAGAGGATACGTCTTCCAGCTCACATTATTTAAAATCACACCCCGGATGCCGCTTTCCGCTACGGCATCCCGGAATCCGCGCAGCAACGCCGTAACTGAAAATGCCATGCCATGGCCGTTTATGACCAGTACGGCGGGGGTTCCGGTTTCACGCGCCACTTCATATGTGCTTTTTTCAAGCGAGCGAATACCAAGGCCATCATAATATCCCATCACGCCTTCCAGAATGGAAACATCCGCATCCTCCGCGTTTTTTGCAAGCAGATAGCGTGCCGTATTGGGTGAATAAAAGAACAGATCGAGGTTTGACCCCTTTGCGCCAATGGCGCGCTCATGGAACATAGGGTCAATATAGTCTGGCCCGCACTTGAACGCATGCAGCCGCATCCCCCTGTTTGCAAGCGCCTGCAGCACGGCGCAGGTAACCGTGGTTTTGCCGCACCCGCTTGCAGTGCCGGCGAAAAGGATGCGCGGCACAACCGCTTCTTTTGTTTCAGTTTGAGGCGCACCGCGCCCAAAATCGGTATTAAGCTCCATTTTTCGTTTCTCCTAGATCCATGCCTTGCATGCGCAGGAAGCAGCCCTTCGCCGCATGCAGCCATCATGCCATTTGCTCCGCAGCTTCCGTGCCTGTTAAAACCCGTTTTCCCTGTGCCTTTGCATAATTGAGCAGCTCTTGGCTGCGCTGGTTCTGCACGCCAACGGGCGTTCCCGCATCGATGATGCAGGGCACGCGGTCGATTTGCCGCTTGGCTTCTGCGATCTGTGCATCGCAGAGTGCGCTGAAAGCGGGCGCAGTGACCACATGCGCCGCAAGCGCGGTTGCCACCGCATAATCAACATCGTTTTCAAAAAGAATACCCGTGGAAAACGCGCGTTTGTGTTTTTGCAGCAGCCTGTAAACCGGGATGCCCTTTCCCCCGCCCGCCAGCACAAACGCTTCCGGCTGCCCCTGCGGCGCCATCAACTCAACGCTGCCAAACAGCGTATTAAACGAACCGCTCTCCAGTTCGTACAACGCCTTGATTTTTTCATCCGTAAACACCGTTTCCGGCGGGCCGAACAGGCGGATGCGATCCCCCTTGACGCAAATGATCTGATCCGATACCTTTGCTGCAAGGTCAATCTCATGCAGGGACATTACCACTGCAACATTTTTTTCCGCCGCCATTTTGCGCAGGATGTCGAGCAGTTCAATTTTATGCCGAATATCCAGATAGGAAGTGGGCTCATCCAGCACAATGATCTCCGGCTGCTGGCAGATTGCCCGCGCAAGCATGATGCGCTGGCGCTGCCCGTCGCTGATATCCGTAAACGGCCGTTCGGCCAGTTCTTCCGCCCGCACGAGGCAGAGCGATTCCTTTACAACGGCGCGGTCCTGTGGCGTAAGCGCGCCAAAATGGTTGGTATAGGGATAGCGCCCCATTGCGACCACCTGCTCGCAGGTCATCAGCTCCGGGTCAATGCGCTCGGTGAGCATTACGGAAAGGCGCTTGGCAAGTTCCCGATTGCTCCATTTAAAAATGTTGCTGTTTTCAATCTCCACTACACCGGCAACCTTTTCCAGATGCTTTGTAATGGTTTTAAGGATCGTGGATTTGCCGGACCCATTGGGGCCGATCAGTGTCAAAATGCTTCCCTTTTCCACGGAAAGGTTGATCCCCTCGATCAACGGGCGGCCGGCATAGCCCACGGAAAGTTCATGCGTTTCAAAATACATGCTGTGCTCCTCTCATTGCTGGCGGCTGCGGCGCTGAATCATGAGGCTGATCACCACCGGAGCTCCAAAAAAGGCCGTGACCGTTCCGATCGCAAGCTCAGTAGGCGCAAACGCGGTGCGCGCGATCAAATCGCAGAACATGCAGAAGACCGCCCCGCAAAGGAACGACGTTGGGATGATCACGATAGGCTTTGCGGTTTTCATCAAAAACTTTGCGATCTGCGGCACCGCGATGCCGACGAATGAAATCGGCCCCGCAAACGCTGTAACACATGCGGAAAGGATGCTTGAAAGCGCGATGAGCACTACGCGGAACAGGCGTATGTTGATGCCCATGCTTTTTGCATAGCCTTCGCCAAGCTGATAAGCGTCCATTGGCTTTGAAATGAGCATAGAAAGCACAAGCGCAGATCCTACGATTGCGCAGATAATGCCAAGCGTATCCCATGCGGCGCCGGAAAAGCTCCCCATGGACCAGGATGTGAGATGCGCAATATCGCTATCCTTGGCAAACGCGATGCAAAAATCCGTAATCGCGGAGCAGATATAGCCGATCATAATGCCGATCACAAGCAGCATGGACATATTCTTTGCCCTTTGGGAAAACAGCAGCACGAACCCCATGATGATCAGCGAACCTACAAACGCAGCAAGGACCAGAAGATAGGGCGGTATATTTCCATAAGAACCTATAATAAATATGATAACAAAGCCAACGCACATCTTTGCGCCCGAGGAAATGCCCAGCACAAACGGGCCTGCGATGGGGTTGCGGAAAAACGTTTGCAGCAGGAAACCGGAAACCGCGAGCGCGCCCCCCAGCACCGCTGCCGTTAAAAGGCGCGGCAGGCGAATGCTCCAAATGATCTTGCTGTCTACGCTGCCCTCTTCTATGCGCAGGAAGATAATCTTAAATATTTTTACCACCGGGATATTGACCGAGCCCGTGTTTACATTGAGCACGATTCCAAGCGCAACAAGCGCCAGCAATGCCAGGAATACCAGCTGATACCGCAGCCGAATTGCGAACCTTTTTTTCTCCATCCTTTACTCCATCGGGCGGCGCTTGCGCGCCGCCCGCCAATGTTCAGCGGCATTTGAGGAATCCGAAACGTTTTATTGTCCCATCTGTTTTATTTGAGCTTGATGAGGCTATCCGTCGTTTCAATGGAAGCATCGTTCAGCACGGTGTGCATATCCTCGATGATGCCGCCAATGGCCGCAGTGGATTGGGTGAAATCTGGCGCGGTGATATAAAAGTTCCCGTTTTGAACTGCTTGGAAGTCCCCAAAGAGCGGGTTATAGGCTATGAGTTCCTCAATGGAAGAAAACTTCAGCGCAAAGTTTACATAGAAAATGTAATCCGCATCGATGCAGCGCGCATAAAACTCTTCAAATGTAATTGCGCTGTTGCCGGTTTTTTCCGGTTCGACATCCGCCATGATATAGTCGCCACCCGCCATGCCGATCATGGCAGCCATATAGTCACCGCCGTTACGTGCATAAACCTTGTCCGAACTGGAGCTGATATAGCACATGGCAACCGTTTTGCCCGCTTTTTCCGATGCCACAACCGCCTCAACCTTTTCAGCCTGCGCAGCGAAATACGCGTTTGCCTCGTCCTCAAGGCCAAGGATCGCGCCAAAGAGCTTCACCCATTCCACGCGCCCAAGCGGATGCCCTTCCTTCGAAGAGGATTCCACAAAATAAGGGATGCCCAACTCATCGTATTTTTCCATTACTTCGGGGCAATTGTTGAGCATGGTTGTATCTACTTCAAGCTGGATTCCCGCCGCGGTAAGCATCTCATAATCCGGCTCGCTGTATTTCCCGGAAAACTGAATCGCACCGGACTCCATTCGCTCTACAACGTTTTCGATATACCACCCACTTGCTTCCGTACCAACAGTCGCTACGCTGTCAAGGCCGCCGATCGCGTCCACAAGGGAAACCATGCCCGTGCTGCACATGCAGATTTTGGTGAGAGGCTGCTGCAAAACCACCACGTTTTCCGCAAGGCCTTCTGGCACGCTCTTTCCTTCCGGCACCAGCAGGAATTCCTTATCCGCAGCGCTTGCGACAGTGAATTTCTTATACCCGCCCTTATAATGGGTCAAAGTAAACTGATTGGCATATTGCAGTTCCTCTTCATGATCCAGGATCAGTTCTCCGTCCACGTCTTCCTCAGCTGAATCCGGAGTAGGCTCCAGCGCCTCGGGTGTTTCATTGGGCGTTTCGGTTGGTGCTTGTGTAGGCTCGTTCTGGGTGGGCGTCTGCTTTGCGCACGCGGTAAGCCCCAGCGCTAAAAGAAGCGCAAGCAGCGTTGCAAGGATTCGTTTGTTCGTGGTTTTCATGGCCGATTCTTTCCCCTTTCTACTCCATGTGTTTGGAAAACCCGCTCGTTCACCAATCATATGCAGCATGGTTCTCCCGAAGGCACGCACGCCGTTCAGCATAAAGGGAAAGCATTTTGCAGAATTGAAGCTCTTTATAAAAAAATCGACAGGGAATTGTTTCCACTGTCGGTAAAAAGCGCAAAAAGCGTTCAAGCAGCAACTGTTTCTTACTTTCCCACCGAAAGTGATTGCAAAGCAAGGCAGCAGGTCTCCTGACTTAACATCATCCGGCACGCAAAGCCTTCCCAGGTAAGGACCCAGTGGCATGCAGCTGCGGCCGTCCGTATTACAGTAGCGGGGGCTGTTACGGATTTGCACCGTATTCCCTATTAAAAGAGCCGATCAAGCGATCAAACACTTTACTGCCACGCTATGAAACGATATTCTATTTCCACGCATTATGTTATATCCTGTCCCCGTGCTTGTCAACCCCTTAATGCCGCAATGCCGCGGGGTAGCAAAACCTCTTTGCTTTGCTGAAACAGTCCGCGTTTTTCTCACGGCATGCCGTTTTGAATGGGGCGTTTTGCATCCATCCCACCCAAATTTCCTCCGCAAAAGCTTATGCATCAAAAATTTCATTTTAAATACGTTTTTTCTGCAAGCTGCGTTTGAAATCCTGCATCTTTGTTCTCTGTTTTCTTAGGTTTTTTGCCCATTTTAAGCCATTCTCTTCCCCGCGTACTCACCCGGTGCAGTATGCAGGGAATCCTGCATTTTGTTTTCCTGCATTCTTCATATTTATCATTGTATTTATAAAGTATTTTTGAATTTTTATTCAATATTTTCTTCATTCATGCACCCATGCCGCATCCTAAAAAGCCGGGATTTTTCTTAACTTTCTTAACTCATTTTTCCGTTTTTGTTGCTTCCAAGCAGAATTTCACACACAAAGTATGCAATTGATATTGACATATCAACGCAACGGATTTATGATAAGCATGGTAGCTGGACGCGCCCTTGACCGCCCCGCTATCCAATTCCCGAAACATTAATATGGAGGACAAACCATGAACGCCTACATCCAGGAAGTACTTGACAAGGTAAAAGCGCGTGATTCTCATGAACCAGAATTCATCCAGACGGTAGAAGAGGTTCTCACCTCCCTTGAACCCGTTATTGAACAGCATCCGGAATACCAGAAGATGCGTTTGCTGGAGCGCCTGGTTGAGCCGGAGCGCACCATTGAATTCCGCGTAACCTGGGTCGATGATGCCGGCAACGTGCAGGTAAACCGCGGCTATCGCGTCCAGTTCAACAGCGCTATCGGGCCTTATAAGGGCGGCCTGCGTTTTGCGCGCAACTTGAACCTTTCCATCGTGAAGTTCCTCGGCTTTGAGCAGACCTTCAAAGACAGCCTCACTTCCCTGCCCATGGGCGGCGGCAAAGGCGGTTCCGATTTCGATCCCACCGGCAAGAGCGATATGGAAATCATGCGTTTCTGCCAGGCGTTCATGAGCGAGCTCTATCGCCACATTGGCCCCAGCGTGGACGTTCCGGCTGGTGACTTGGGCGTAGGCGGCCGTGAGATTGGCTATATGTTCGGCCAGTATAAGCGTCTCGTAGGCGCATATGAAAACGGCGTGTTGACCGGCAAGGGCCTCTCCTTCGGCGGCTCCTTGATCCGTCCGGAAGCAACCGGTTTCGGTGCTGTTTATTACCTCTGCGAAGTCCTCAACCATGAGAACGATACCATCCAGGGTAAAACCGTTGCGGTTTCCGGCTTCGGCAACGTTGCTTGGGGCGTAACCAAGAAGATTGCTGAGCTGGGCGGCAAAGTTGTCACCCTGTCCGGTCCGGATGGTTACATCTATGATCCCGACGGCGTTGTCACCGAAGAGAAGATCAACTACATGCTCGAGATGAATGCAAGCCGCCGCAACCGCGTGCAGGATTATGCCGACAAGTTTGGCGTCGAATTCTTCCCCGGCGAGAAGCCCTTCGGCCGCAAGGTTGATATCGTGATGCCCTGCGCGATGCAGAACGACGTCCATATGGATTCCGCGGAGAAGATCGTCGCAAACGGCATTAAGTATTACATCGAAGTTGCGAACATGCCCACCACCAACGATGCGCTCTATTACCTCATGAAGCAGGGCCTCATCGTTGCGCCTTCCAAGGCGGTCAACGCTGGCGGCGTGGCGGTTTCCGGCCTCGAAATGAGCCAGAACTCCGAGCGTCTTGCTTGGACTGCTGAAGAAGTGGATGCGAAGCTGCGCGGCATCATGAAGAACATCTATGCTTCCTCCGTAAAAGCTGCGGAAGAGTGTGGTTTGGGTTACAACCTTGTAGCCGGCGCGAACATTGCAGGCTTCAAGAAGGTTGCGGATGCCATGATGGCACAGGGCCTTGTCTGATCGGCAGAACTTCTTTTAAAGCAACAAAGCAAAAGAGCGGGATCTTTGAGCCCGCTCTTTTTTGCGGCCCTGTTATCCTCTTTGCGCAAATTCATCCAATAAAGGAAATGGGCTTATAACCGGAGCAACGGTCTAACGTGTTCCAATATGCCATGCCATCTTGTGCGATTCAATGCAAGCGCTTCATGAGAGATGGTTTATTCATAAAAGGTAAATCGTTTGGCGGTTTAAAAGAACGGGTTCAAAGAACCCGTTCTTTCTCCGTTCGTATTCGGCGCGTCCGCAAATCGCCTAATGCGCGGACGCTTTGTTTTTCCTATGCTTTTGCTCTGCCAGCACCGATCCCGGAATCTCGCCGGAGCGTTCCAGTGCGATGCGCGTAATCACGGGGCCGATCAATTCATAAACCAGCGTTGCGCATAGCACCACTGCGCGGATTTCAGCGCCATACTCCGGCAGCTTTGTAATCACCACCTGCGCCATGCCAATCGCCACACCGGCCTGCGGGAGCAACGTTAAACCAAGGTATTTTCGAATTTTAGGCTCGCTCTTCACCACGCTGGCGCCAGCACGAGCGCCAAAATACTTTCCAAACGACCGCGCAAGGATATACAGCAGCCCCAAAATGCCCACCGTGCTCAATACGTGCAAATCAAGCTCCGCCCCGGAGATTACGAAGAACAGCGTAAACAGCGGCGGTGTCCAACGGTCTATGATTTCTACCAGCATTTCAGAATCATCCCGAAGGTTCACCATCGCCGCACCAATGGCCATGCAGGTCAGAAGGGAACTCAAGCCATAGCCGTCCGCAAGCGCTACACCGGCAAGCACCGCAGCGAGCATCAGCGAAAGGCGGTTTGCCCGTGAGCGGAAAAAGCGCATTAAAAATGAAAGCAGCGCGCCAAGAAGCCCTCCCACTACAAGGGAAAGTATAATCTCGAGCAGAGGGGAGATGAGCATATTATATAAAGTAGGCGCTGCGCCACTCGTTAACGATTGTGCGATTGCAAGGGAGATTGAAAATGCGGCAAGTCCGACGGCGTCATCCATCGCCACAACGGAAAGCAACGTATTGGTCATGGTACCTTGCGCGCGATATTGCCGCACGACCATCAGCGTAGCAGCAGGCGCAGTTGCGGTGGCGATCGCTCCAAGCGTAATGGAAAGCGGAACATCAAATCCAAACACCAGCAGCACAATATCCACCAGCGCAAGGGCAGCAAGCGCTTGGAATAGCGTGATAATCACCGCTTTTGTACCTACGCGTTTCAAGCTCTCCCATTTAAATTCTCCGCCGATGGAAAAAGCGATAAAGCCAAGTGCAACGCTTGTAATCTGCGCGACTCCCGCAAGCGCGTCTTGGTCAAACAAATTCAAACAATACGGGCCTACAGCGAGGCCCGCAACCAGGTATGCCGTTACATTTGGCAGGTTTATCTTTTTTGCGATGCGCGTCAGCAAAAGCCCTAAGGCGATCGCTGCCGCCATACTCAGCAACATATTCATGCTTTATTCTTTGTTACTCCTTCAAAATGCATGACTGGCACTGAAAACATTACGCCGGTGTTCGGCTCATCAAAGCTGCCGCAGACGGATTGGATGGCTTCTTTTGCCGAAAGGATGGTTTCATCCTTCATTACAGCAAGCACCATCTTGCCTTCGCCCGTTTCTTCCGTGTTGAACAGGCTGCGCAGTGAACCAAAAAATGCCGGTGCTTCCGCGCTCGTTGCCAGCATGTGCGCCATGCCTTCGCAGTTTACCACTGTTGCGCCATTCACGCCTGCTTTCGCAAGCCGTGCAAGAACAGCCGGGATCTGATCTGCTTGATTCGTAATAAAATACAGCAGCTGCATGCTCGATCTCCTCCCTATTCATAGAGCCGACCTTTGTTATACGCTTATTTTGCTTTTTTGTCAAGCCTCCGAATTGAAAAATATATTCATCAATATAAAAAAGGAAGCATTCGCTTCCTTAAAAACAGCATTGTTTGCAATAAATCAGCTTTCCATAAAGGCCCTAATCGCTTCCACGAGTGAATCGAGCGTTTTATATCCCAAAAGCGCCCGGTTTACATAAGAAACCTGCACTCTATCCTCCTGGTCCACGCGCACATAGCCTTGCATCGGGTTGATGGAAAAACGATAGTCCTGCTTTGCATCCGGGCTCTGCGTTAAGAAGAAAAGGTACACCGCTTCTTCCTCCAACGCCGGCGCGTTCTGCTCGCCATAGGAAAGTGCCTGGAGCGTTGTTGCATCCACGATATTGGCACTCATTGCTGGCGAATATACAAGCTTTACAACATCTCCGTAATTGAGCGCCCCCTTCAACACGCCATATGCCTCAACCTGCGCAATAGCCGCGGGCAGTGTGTTTTCCACAATGGTTCCATCTTTTTGGGCACGAAACGCCATATCTTGGATTTCGGGAACAGATTTTACACGGCCAATAAAAATCTCATCCGCAGCATCAATCAAGTTTTCAAGCGCCTTGTAATAATAAGTCGATGCAGGCGCGGTAACCACAGCGTTCATCCGCTCCATATCGCTTCGAATCTCGGAAAGCGAAAGCTGCATGCCGGAAAACGCTACCGTCCCATTTTCCGAAACCAGCAATGGCTCATCGGAAAGCAAATTGTAATGCGGCATGTCTTCCGTGTGATATGCATCCTCGCCTTCAGCTAAATAGAGCAAATACGTTTCGCCATCCTTCATGGTGCCCTGCGTGCAGTGAATCACATCCCCAACTTCTGCAGTGCCCGCAATCACCTCTTCAATGCAAAGGTCGTAGCAGGTATCACCATCGCTGTTAATGTGTGCCTGCATGCATTTTCCCATCACCACAAGCGTTGCATTCTTATAGATGCGTTGCACATCGGAGAGGGCGCGCGCGCTGGAAAGCGGCGCGGTTACCGGAGCGGCACAGGCGCATGCAAAAAAGCCAATCGCCAGCGTGATTGCAATCAGTTTCCACAACGATTTCATGCCGTGCCTCCTCCCGATAAATTCACACTTTGTTCATTACTCTTATCATAAACGATTCTGCATCCCAAAAGGTTGCATAAAAGTAAACTTATTATTAATTTCGCCTTAAATTCTCGTTTTAATTCCGAAATGTCTGGGCATCACATCTCGCGCCTGCCCTCCACAGCCTTAAGCAGCGTCATTTCATCCACATACTCCAAGTTTCCACCAATGGGGATGCCATGCGCAATCCGCGTAACCCGCACGCCCATGGGCTTTATTAGCCGCGCGATGTAGGAGGCAGTCGCTTCCCCTTCCACGTCCGGGTTCGTAGCAAGGATTACTTCCTTTACGCCCTCGTTCTTAACGCGTGCCAGCAGTTCCTTGATGCGGATGTCATCCGGCCCTACGCCATCCATTGGAGAAATCGTCCCGTGCAGCACGTGGTATTTACCGCGGAATTCCCGAAGTTTCTCCATGGAAAAAACATCGCGCGCATCCCGCACCACGCAGAGCACATCGCTCTTGCGCGTTGCATCTGCGCAGATCGCGCAAGGCTCCGTGTCGGTATAGTTGCCACAGATGGGGCAATAACGCACCGTATCACGGGCGCGTGTAATCGCAGCGGCAAGCTCCCGTGCATTTGCCTCCGGCATATCCAGAATATGATATGCCAACCGCTGCGCGCTTTTCGCACCAATTCCGGGCAGCCGCGCAAGCTGCGCCGTCAGTGTATTGATTGCCTCGATGCTCATTCCGTCCTGCTTAGAAGCCGAGGTTCATACCGCCTGTGACGCGGTTCATCTCACTTGCCATGGTTTCATCCGCCATGCGCAGCGCCTCGTTAACAGCTGCCAGCACGAGATCCTGCAACATTTCCACATCGTCTGGATCCACGCACGCGGGGTCAATCTCAATCGCTTTTACAACCTTGCTCCCCAGCACCGTGGCTTTTACCACGCCGCCGCCCGCAGCCGCTGAAAACTCGCGTTCGGAGATCTCCTGCTGCAGGCGCTGCACATCCTGCTGCATCTTCTGCGCCTGTCTCATCAATTGCTGCATATTGCCACCCATGCCGGGGAACCCGCCTCGTGCCATAAAAACCTCCTAAGCGATGGCCTGCGCCAAAGTATATGTGAACATGTTATTATACCATGTGTTCCAGCGTTCCACAATATGTTGCGCAACGGCGTCCCCTTCAATCCACAATTTCCAGCATATCGCCAAATGCTTTGCGCGCAGCATCTTCAATTGAAGCCGCATTTTCTGCCTTTGGGCCTGCAAGCGCAAGGCGCAACTGCAATCCGTTTGCAACGTTTGAAACGGATTCTGCTGCCAGTTTGAAATTCTGTGGCGTAGAGAACGCATCGTAAAACGGTTTTTTATCAAAGGAAACAACCAGCGAATCCCCTTCACACCGCCAATCTGAAGCCTTGAGCGCAAGCACAGCAAGCGTTGGGTTCTTTTTCTGAAGCACCTTGCGCGCAGCATCCCAATATGCTTTTGCGTCCATAGCAGGCGCTTGCACTTTTGACACCTGTTCTTGCCTGCATTCTTCCGTCTGTGGCGCAGGTGGTGCATCAGCATCTGAAGGCGGGACATACTCCGCCTCATATGCATGCTCCGGCGCATCTTCCCAAGGCGGCACATCGTCAGCTTCTGCAGCGGATTCTTTTGTTTCAGCTTCTTCCCGCGCTGGTGCAACCGGCCGCGTCTGAACAAGGCCCTGTTGCATTTTCATCTCGAGTTGCTCTATGCGTTCCATGAGCAACGCTAAGGTTTGCGGTTCCTCCTCCGGTGCTGTGATGCGCACGAAAGCGCATTCCAGCTGCACGCGGGGCAGCGCCAAATAGCGCAGATTGGAAGCAGCGTTAAGCAGCACGTCAATCGCACGCATGATTCGTTTTTCGCTGGCATGCGCAGCCTGCTGCTCATAGCGGCGCATGGCGTCTTCCGTGCAATCCAGAATGTCGCTGCAGGAGCCGCAGAGCTTTGCAAGCAACAACGCTCTGAAGTGGCGGACAAGATCCTGCGTAAACACGGGCAGATCCCGTCCTTCGTTTACCACGCGTTCAAGAAGGCGCAGCGCACGGTCACGGTCGTCCGAAAGGAGCGCATCGGCCACGCTGAACAGGAAATCGCTTTCCATGCTGCCGAGCACACCATAAACGTCTTCGGCCGAAACGTTCCCGCCGCAGAAGGAAATGCACTGATCGGCCAGCGAAAGCGCAT
>CALVWJ010000012.1 GCA_944366945.1 uncultured Clostridia bacterium | reverse complement strand
GAAAGGCTTTGTTCAATCTTGCTCAATCTATTCGCGCAACCGGCGAACATGTACATCTACCGTGCGCACATCGCCAAGGTAATCGAATCCCCAGATGGTTTCCAGTAGCTCGTCCCGGCTGTATACTCTGCCTGGGTTTTTCATGAAAAGCTGAAGAAGATCAAACTCTTTTACGGTTAAGTTAACAGGTTCGCCGTGCGCAGTCACACTGCGATTGCCAATATTAATTGTAATATCCCGTGCAGTGAGCTCAAGCTTTGGAGTCTCTGGCACAGTGCTCGTGCGCCGCAGGATGCTTTTAATTCGAGCTTTTACCTCCAAAATATTGAATGGTTTTGTCATATAGTCATCCGCACCGTATTCTAAGCCAAGGATCTTGTCCATATCCTCGCCTTTTGCTGTAAGCATAATAATCGGTACGTTGCTTGTTTCTCGGATGGTTTGGCATACTTCAATGCCAGAAAGCTTAGGAAGCATCACATCCAGCAAAACAATATCGTATCCGCCCGCCTGCATCTTTGCAAGCGCCTCTTCTCCATCCGCCGCCGTATCCGTTTCATAGCCATCCTGCTCCAACGAAAACTTTAAGCCCTTGAGAATTAGAGGTTCGTCATCAACGAGCAAAATCCGTTTTGCCATTGTGTTCTCCTTCCTAATAAGCAGTACATTCGCATTTTAAGTCCCAATTTATAATATATATTTTGATTATACCATATTTCTTCCCGTTTGAAACCGCGTTTGTGCACCTGGTTTTTAAACCTTTTGGGAAAAAATCGGCATGGTACAGCAGATTAACGAAAAAACGGGCGGTGAATACTGTACAAATCCCCCCGATTTTTGTTATACTAAATATGATTTACGCAAAATGCTATATATGCATTTTGCGATTCTTTCGGAAAGGACTTGTTGCGTTGAAAAAATTCGTTGCCTGTCTGCTAGCGTTTGTCGCTGCATTCTCTATACGGCCTATGGTCTTTGCGGAAACCTTTAACCCAGATGATATTTCTACGCCGCACGTTATTCTGATGGATGCTTCTTCCGGGGCGGTCCTCTATGAAAAGGGCGCACGCGAACGCGCATTCCCCGCAAGTACCACCAAAATCATGACCTGCATTCTCGCACTTGAGAATTGTCCGGACCTTGATGTTATGGTTACCGTTGGTGATGATGTAGAAACCAAGGGTTCGACAATGGGGATTGTTCGCCGAGAAGAACTATCCATGCGTTCCTTGCTCTATGGTATGATGCTGGTTTCTGGAAACGATGCAGCAAAGACAATTGCCGAATATATTTCTGGCAGTGAGAGCGCTTTTGCAGAACTTATGAATCAAAAGGCTGCCTCTCTTGGCATGACCGGGACGCACTTTATAAAGCCAAACGGCCTGCACGAGGAGGATCATTATTCTACTGCTTATGACATGGCGCTCTTAACCCGTTATGCGATGCAAAACGAAGAGTTCTGCAAAATCGTTTCCACCCCTTATTACGAAGTTCCCCCAACAAATAAGGATTCTGACGGATATCAGCTTGGGAACTCCAATAAGCTTCTCTATACAAAACCGGATGAGGAAAGCTTTGAATACGAATATGCCACGGGCGTAAAAACTGGCGATACGGATCAAGCCGGTCGTTGCCTTGTCGCCTCTGCTGAAAAGGATGGCGTTAAGCTCATTGCAGTGCTTTTTGGCGATCCGCAGGGCAGCGCAGGTCGCAACCCGCGCTTTACCAACTCCGCCAAACTTTTTGATTGGGGATTTGAAAATTACGCTGCACTGGATGCTTCTACCCTTGGCCTTACTGCGGAATTCACTTTCCCTGTAACCGGGTCGGATGCAACTGAAATTACCGCGCGCGCAGAGCTTTCTGGTGCATTTATTACCGACACAAAGGACAAGATTGCCGCTATTCAAGCTAACCTTGCCGGTGTTTCTGCGCAGACAGCGCTCACCCGTAAGCTAGAAGCGCCAATTGCAGAAGGCGAAGTGATCGGCACTGTTGCCTATCAATATGAAAGCGCTACCATCCTTTCCGTGGATCTCATCGCAACGCAGTCGATTTCTATAGCCGCTACCAACATTCTTGCAAATCCCAGCGCCAGTCCGCTCATTACAGGAATAGAGGGGGAAGATCATAATCCCGAGACAGAAGGCGGCAGTTCTCTTGTGTTCTGGATCATCCTTGTTGTTGTTCTGCTTCTGCTCGTGGTTGCAGCCAAGATCATCGCTTCCCGCCGCAGGCGCAGGCGGATTGCCCGCAAGCGCAGGGCATATCGTTCTAGGAATATACGTCGGTAAGCTGCTACTCCGCCCTGCTGAAAAACGCCCTGCTCGTTTTTCCGGCAGGGCGTTTTCTGTTCGCGCATGCAGCATTGCGTTATCCATTCAGTTTAAATCCAGCATATATTCATTGGAAATTAGCTTAAATCCGGCTTTTTCATATAACGATTTTCCCATGGGCGATGCATTCAGCATAATCCTTCCCAAGGCATTTCGCTGCGCATATGCAAGCACGAATGCCAGCATACCTGTGGCAACCCCTCGCCTACGCTGTTGCGGAACCGTATACATGTTCATCAGCTTTCCAACTTTCCCATTGGGTTGTTTTCCCGTTGGGGGCATCTCGAAAAGCGACAAGCCTGCCGTCGCAATTACGATACCTTCATGTTCGCATAAGAACGCAACGTGGCTTCCATTTTGGATGTTCCTTTGAAAAAAGGCATGTGTAATTTCGATTAGGTCTTCTTTGCAAAAGCCCGGATCCCTTTCCGCGCGCATCTCCATCCGAAGCGATGTTAAAACAGCGCAATCCTCGAGCGTTGCCACACGGTAAAGCATTTATAATCCTCCATATTCTGGGCTTTAAAGCAGGCCATTTGCCATGCTTTCAGCGCAGGCGGTCCGGCTTCAACTTTCAGCCGGTTATTCCGCATGTTCTTTGGAATAGTTGATGCAATGCTGCGGATCGTCCACCCAAAGCCGTTCAAGCTTATAATATTCGCGCTCTTCCGGATGGAACAAATGTACCAGGATCGTGCCAAAATCCACCACAATCCATCGTCCCTCTTGATAGCCTTCCTTGCGGCGTGCAATCAAGCCGCGCTCCGCCGCTTTCTCCTCGAGTTCATCGCACAGCGCCTTTACCTGCGTTGTAGAATGCCCGCTGGCGATTACAAACCAATCCGCAATGATTGTTTTATCCGCCACATTTACCGCCAGAATGTCCAGCGCCTTTTTGTTATCGAGCACCTCGCACAGGGCGAGCGCCTGCGCCTTGATCTCCGCTTGGTTCAACTTTCTACCTCCATTTTTTGATCTGGTTCAATGTCAGTTCGGGCGCCAGCCCGTTTTTGTGCTTCAATTCTATTCCGAAAAGCCGCTCTTGCAGCCTCCCCTTCCGGCTTAATTGGGCGCTTCTCTTCCAGAAGATGTGCATGCACGCGCTCCATGCAGGCAAGCACCGCGCTTTCCAAGTCCGCCTCCGCAAGCACCCGTAACGTGTCTACACCCGGGTAATCCCGCGTTGGTTCGATTTTATCCGCCAAAAAGATAATCTCATCGAGCGCCGTCATGTCGGGTTTTCCATAGGTATGGCTGCGGATGGCTTCCAGCACGGCTTCTTCCTGCACACCGTATACATCCCGCGCAAGGCATGCGCCAAGCCGGTCATGCATGAGCCCTGGGTTTTCTTTCTCATAAGCATCCGGCTCCAAGCCATACTGCGCAGCAAGCTGAACCAAGCGCTCCGGCGGCAACTTCGCGCAATCATGCAACAGTCCGGCAAGTCTAGCCGCTTTACCATCTACGCCCCAGCGCGCTGCAAGAGAGATTGCGCAGCGCATGGTTCCAACGCTGTGCTCGTATCGTTTTTTATTCAACAAAGCGCGCAATTTCTCCTGCTTTTGTGCGAACGCTTCTTCTTGATAAAAGGCGTTTTCATACACCAGACGCTCCACCCCAGGCGGTACAAGCCCAGAGATCGGCCTTGCCTCGTGCACGCAAGTGCGCACGTGCGTAGAAGAAATGTCCTTCCCTAAAAATGGCGCAACCTCGATGCGTGCATTATAGCGTTTGCGCAATACCTGCGCGGCATCCTCTGGATCGCCAGATATACCCGGGCGGGCAATGACCAATACCCGAACCAGCTTAAGCAGCGTTTCTACTTCTCTCCAGGAAGGCAGGTTCAGCAACATATCTTCCCCAATGATGAGGCTCAGTTCCACTCCCGGCATCTCAGCAAGTACTGTGCGTACCGTGTCTACCGTATAGCTTTTGCCTGGGCGTGCGAGCTCCAGGCGCGAAGCGGAAAGGCCTTCTTCGCCCAAAAGTGCAGCCTGCACCATTGCAAAGCGCGCTTCTGCCGGAACATTGCCAGAAAGCGTTTTATGCGGCGGGTCGCCCGCGACCATAAACACAACGCCATCCAAATCAAATTGGCTTTTGGCGCGGCGCGCCATATCGACATGCCCGTTGTGGATAGGGTTAAAGCTTCCCCCAAACAACCCCAGTTGCAATCCGTTTCCCTTTCCTTTCTCAGCGTGCTTCCCACATGCTGGTGCTGCTGCGTATATTTTCCATACAATTGTGCAAAACTATCCCTGTGCGGCAGAATCTGCTGCACGAAAAGGAAAGTGAGGTAAGTCCCGTGAAAGATCAAGCAATTCTGATGCGGTATTATAAACACAAATTTTATCATGGCCGTGGATTTCTTGCGCGCGCGGTAGATTTTCTGGCGCTGCGCATTATCACGCTCGCAGCCTGTTATTTATGGTTTACCACCTTAATTGACAATACCATAATGGCGGCTGCGCTCTCCATCACGGCCCTTACAACCATCAGCGTTGCCGTAGAACTTGCCAAGAGCCTGCGCCTCGAGCGTTTCATTCAGAAAGAACGCAAACGCATTGCAGAACGCCTGTTTCGAGAACGGCTCCTAATCCTTCCAAAGGAGGATTTTCTCGCGGTCGTGAAAGCATATCTCGAAGATCAGCGAGAAAAATTTGCGGATGACTGTCTCGTTTATACGGTGCAGTCCGCCGAGCCTGTCAGCGCGGATACCGTGCTGCGTGCGCACCGTGCGGCGGAGCGGCGTGGCCTAACAGCAGCCGTGATTTTTTCTGCCGCGCACGTTTCAGCCGAAGCAGCAGCGCTCGTGCATCGTTACGATGGCGTAACCATTTCCTTTGTTACGCCGGACAACCTCATTGCAAATGCTTCTGCAGCGCGCTTTTTGCCAGATGAAAAAGCCGTGGATGCAGCGATCCTCGCCGCCGCGCGTGCAGAAAAAGCACGCCGGAAAAAGAACGCCTCTGCACCCTTCGCAGCGGGCCGGATGCGCCGCTACATTCTTGTTGCGCTCGCGCTGTTCGCGCTTTCATTTTTCGTAAAGTATACGCTATATTATCGATTGCTTTCCGCAGCCTGCCTCAGTTTCGGCGCACTTGCATGGTGGCTCAATAACCTCGCCCCGGCAGGTGATCCCGGCAGCAGCACCGTTTAAAGTTCGATTTTAGGTTCTTCCTTTGCGCGGCGATATAGCACGATTTTGCGGCCAATGCACTGCACCGGCTCTGCGTGCAAGCGTTCTGAGAGAATCTCAATGGCCTCCCTTGCGCTCACGTCCGCCGTTTCCAGCACGGTAATTTTGATCAGCTCGCGCGCATCAAGCGCATCGTTGAGCTGTGCTGTCACAGCGGGCGTGACGCCCTCCTTGCCAATCTGGTAGAGCGGCTGCATGGTGTTCGCCATGGCGCGCAGCGCTGCGCGTTGTTTGCTCGTAATCATTTCGTCCACTTTATCTCCGATTCTGTTATTCTACAAAGTCGAATTCCCATTCGCCCATGCGTATGGTGCTTTCTTCTGTCGCGCCTGCAGCGCGCAGCGCATCGATGATGCCTTCTTTCACAAGGAATTGCTGGAAGCGGCGCATGGAGCCTTCATCTTCCGCATAGGTGGTATCAAGCAGATATTCTACGCTGCCGCCTGTAACCACAAACACATCGCCATCCCGCTCAATGGAAAAGCCAGGAGTATAACGGTGCGTTTCCTGCATCTCCTCCTCCTCGAATTCATAGGCGGGCGGAAGCGTTCCAAGCGTATTGACAATTGCATCCAAAAGCGCATCAAATCCATGCACCGTTGCAGCGGAAACGGGGAATACCTGCGCGTCATTGCCATCCTCAGCAAGCTCTTCGCGGAACAGCTCGAGGTTATCTTCAGCGCCGGTAAGATCCATCTTATTGGCTGCAATCAGCTGTGGGATTTCCGCAAGGCGCTCGCTGTACTGCCGCAGTTCGGAGCGAATGGTCAAATAATCCTCCATGGGATCGCGCCCTTCGCAGCCGGAAATATCCACCACATGCACCAGCATGCGCGTGCGTTCCACATGCCTAAGAAAATCGTGCCCAAGCCCTGCACCTTCTGCCGCCCCCTCAATTAAGCCAGGGATGTCTGCCAGAACAAAGGTTTTATCGTACCGTTTCACCACGCCCAGGTTGGGGGTAAGGGTTGTAAAATGATAGTTTGCGATCTTTGGCTTTGCGCTCGTGAGCACGGAAAGGATCGTGGACTTTCCAACGTTGGGAAGGCCAACGAGCCCCACATCCGCAATGGTTTTCAGCTCAAGCTCCACCTCATGTTCCACGGTCTTCTGCCCAGGCTGCGCAAAGCGCGGCGCCTGCCGCGTGGGCGTTGCAAAGCGCGCATTCCCGCGCCCGCCGCGCCCGCCGTGCAGCACCACGCGCCGGCGCTCTGGCTTGTTCATGTCTGCAACAATACGGCCCGTCGCCACATCGCGCACGAGTGTGCCCACGGGCACGCGGATAACGAGATCCTCCCCGTTTTTACCGCTCGCCATGCGCGCCCGGCCATTCTCCCCGCGCTCAGCACGGTAATGCCGCGCAAAACGGAAATCGAGCAGCGTATTCATATTTGGGTCAGCGAGGAACACTACGCTGCCACCGCGCCCGCCATCGCCGCCATCCGGCCCGCCGCGCATCACATATTTTTCCCGATGGAAGGACGCGCATCCATCCCCGCCGTCACCGGCTTTGATTACGATCTTCGCTTTATCTACAAATTGCATTTTTCCTTGCTATTTCCTTTTTTTAGATTCTCCAGGCAGTATTCCCGCACGCTGCACGTTTCACACTTTGGGTTGCGCGCGCTGCAGCAGCGCCGGCCGTGAAAGATTAACCAGTGGTGCGCAATGGACCATTGCTCCTTGGGGATATTCTGCATGAGCTGTTCCTCCGTATGCAGCACATCCTTTGCATCGGCAAGGCCGATTCGGTTTGCAACGCGGAATACATGCGTATCCACTGCGATCGCCGGCGTGCCGAAAGCATTTGAGACCACAACATTCGCCGTCTTACGCCCCACGCCAGGAAGCTTCATCAACGCATCGCGGTCATTCGGCACAGCCCCGCCATATTCTGCAAGCAGAATTTTGCTTGCAGCAATGATGTTTTTTCCTTTGGTTTTATACAGCCCGCAGCCTTTGATATAAGGTGCAAGCTCTTCCTCCGTCAATGCTGCGAAAGCTTCCGGCGTGCCATATTTGGGGAACAATACTGCTGTTGTCTTATTGACCTGCTTATCCGTGCATTGCGCCGAAAGCATGGTAGCTACGAGCAGCTCAAATGGCGTGGTAAAATCCAGCTCCGGTTTCGCCTCCGGGTAAGTTTCCTGCAAAAGCCGCAGCACCGCGCTGATCCGTTCTACCTTTTTTGCCTTGCTTTCGCGCATATTGCACCTCCGCACATCATTTCCTGTTTATTCATTATAATACGCGCTGCCATACCGGCGCAAGCCGTTACGACCCGGTAGACTTATAATGCTTGAGTCCCACGCGCCAAAGCAAAGCGGCAGGCACCATAAACAGCAATCCCAATAGCGGCACAAACATATAAAACCGATTTTCGGTACGCCCTGTTAAATACAGCAATGGGTAATATTGAAACAAGGCAAGCGGAACGCAATAGGTAAAAAAGCGCAGCACTTCTTTTCCATAAATGGAAAACGGATACATGCCAAACTCGCGGCCGCCATCCGTAAAAATGTTCATAAACTCCAGCCCCTCTGTTGTGAAGAAACAAATTGAAGCATAAACCACAAACAGGCAGGAAAATACCACCACGCCCACTGCAACCATCAGCACGAGCGTAAAAATTTTATCCGCTGTCCAATGCACGCCGCTCTGGGGGAGCACAATGCACAGCACGAATATGGCCTGCAAAACACGCCCAAGGCGCGAGAGCTCAATCCGCATGGAAATCACCTGGAACACCGTGCCGCGCGGGCGCACAAGGATGCGGTCGAACGTGCCGTTGCCCAGCATGGAAGCAAACGTGTCAAATCCGCGCGCAAAGCATTCCGCCAGCGCAAAGGCCATCAGCACCACCGCAAAACACAGGAGCACCTCCGGGTAGGTAAAACCGTCCACTTCATAAAAGCGCAGGAACATAAAGCGAACGGTTAGTAGCGCAGAAAACGAAACGAGGAACTGGCCAAGCGTTGTAAGAAGGAACGATGTTTTGTATTCCATCTGACTGCGCAGGTGAATCGAAAAGTACTTTCCATATAGCTTCCAAAGATTTTTCATTGGATCAACCTCCCTGCACAATCACCCGCCGAAGCGAACGGCGCATCCAAAGCGCACCGCAGGCTACGAGCGTTCCAAGCCAAAACATTTGTAATGCAAGGGCTTGCGTCATTGCGCTGCCCGAGACCGTGCCACAGTAAATCTGCAGCGGCAGATTCTGCATCCCGGCAAACGGCGTAAGCTCAGCGAACCTGCGCAGGCTTTCCGGAAAAAACGGTAGCGGAATCAGCTGCCCCATTAGGAAATCCGAAAGCACCATCATAACAATGCGCACCCCCATCGATGAAAGAGTATAAAACGTTGAGACATAAACGAGCATCTGTAGCGCCACTGTAAGGCATGTCCCTGCGATAAGCGAAGCCGCGAAGATTAAAAATACACCAACGTTGCTGGGCAAGTGCATGCGGAAGGGTTCTGGCAGGAAAAACGCCACAGCAAGCACTGGAACGCAACGCAGTGCCGCACTGGCCGCGCGGGAAGCGATACCGCTTGTGAACCACATTGCATACAGTGGAATCGGCCGTGCAAGCTCATAGGCAACGCCGCCTGTCGTTATGCTTTCAAAAACGTTGTCATCGTAGCGCCACATGTTAAAGAGCGCCAAAAAGGATTGCTGCAACCAAATATAAGTAGCTAGCTGCGGAAATTCCATGGGGAATGCCGCGGGATCCGCATCATAAAACGCGCGGTACATAAGCAGGCTCATAAAGCCCCACGCAAACTGCGTAGCGATCCCCGCCCAAGCTGCGGCGCGGTATTGCAGACCGCCCAGGAAGCGCATGCGAAAAAAGCTCCAGTACTTTTTCATATATGAAACTCCTCATACAGGGAGAGCACCAGCTCTTCCGCCGTTGCGCCAGATACGGAAAGGTCTAGAATTTCTGCTTCCCGCGCAAGATGGGCGATTGCCTCTGAAACGGAAAGGAGCGATGTATCCGCTGTGAAAATGGCATGCCCCGCCTCGTCGCTCTGAAGCGTAAGGCCCGGGTACGGCATAAAGCGTCCGCTTGCATACTCTACCGCAATCCGCTTTACGCGGGAATGGCGCTTTTGCAGCTCGGAAAGCGCGCCATCCAGCAGGATGCGTCCGTGCCCAATCAGCAGGATCCGTCCCGCAAGCGCCTCGATATCCTGCATATCATGCGTAGTTAAAAGCACGGTAGTTCCACGCTCTGCATTGATCCTGCGAATAAAATCGCGCACGGCAACCTTGGATACCGCATCCAGGCCGATTGTGGGTTCGTCCAAAAAAAGGATCTTCGGCGCATGCAGCAGAGATGCCGCAAGCTCGCAGCGCATCCGCTGTCCAAGGCTCAGTTGGCGTGCCGGCGTGCGCAAAAGCTCCGAAAGGTTCAGCAGTTCCGTCATTTCCTCCAGGTTTTGCCGGTAAGCTGCATCTTCAACGCCATAAATATCGCGGAGCAGTTCAAAGGAATCGATCACTGGAACATCCCACCAAAGTTGAGAGCGCTGGCCAAATACCACGCCGATCTCCCGCACATGTGCCTTTCGTTCCTTCCAGGGGGTGCGACCATTGATGAGGCAAGTTCCGCTGTCCGGCGTCAAGATGCCGCTCATTACCTTGATGGTGCTGCTCTTCCCTGCGCCGTTTGGGCCAATGTATCCAACCATTTCCCCATCCGCGATCTTGAAAGATACATCCTGCAACGCCTGCACCTGAGTATATTCTTTGTGCAGCAGAGCCCGGAACGCGGCGGAAAGCCCTGCATTGCGCCGCGCCACGCGGAACGTTTTGTTGATGTGGCTCAGTTCGATCATATTCCCCCTCCTCTATGCATACAGCTCGTCCATAAGAAATGCGTCGCAAAGCATGCGGAAGCATTCGCCCGCCTACCTGCAAAATCAGTATTTGCGCCGTCAAAGCGCATACAACATGGGAAATCGTTTGGAATTGTTTCGTGAGCTTATCAACGGTATCATATTTATTTTATGATGTCAATTACTTTTTCCCCATCATAGCACCAAGCATTTGGGCGAGCATCATGGGGTCCCCCATGTTATTTTTCCCCTGTGTTCCTCCCTTCTTGCCCATGCCGCCCAAACCGGAAAGCATCTGCATCATCTGCCATGGATTCATGGAACCGCCCTTTCCCATAAACGGCATTCCGCCGGCCTGGCCGAATGGCATTCCGCTAAAGGGCGGCTGTTGTCCTGCGTTAAACGGTGACTGCTTCTGGGTAAACGGCGGTGCTGATTGCTGGGCGGAAGGAGTTGGAAGGGTTACGCCGATCTGCTGGGCAATGTGCGCGCGTTCGGCTGGCGCAAGGAAAGGCTCCATTGCCACCAGATACTGCCGCGCACGATCCAATCCCTGTTCGTTGCGGATGCGCCGCGCCATGGCAAGCGCAGGCGAAGCAGGGATGCTCTGCCCGCTGTTCTGGTTGTTGCCCTGCCGGATCGCATTCTGGTTCTGCGGCTGCCTGCCTCGTGGCGGCATTGTGTTTTGCGGCGTTCTCTGCATGCGCGTCTCTCCCTTCAGGGTTTCCCACTTATGATACTATATGCAGGGAGCGTGCTTTTTGAACCCGGCGTGTCTCAAACCGGACGGCATGCATATATATGGCATGAAGGGAGCTGAAATCAATATGAAACGCAGCATACGAAATTATAATAATGCGCAAAAAAAACAGGCAGCGCAGCAAATGCCCCCCGAAGCCGCCGGTTATGAAGAAATGCTTGGGCAAATGGACCCCGATGCGGTCGGATCCATGCAAAATGCTGTAGAGCATTACAGCGGGAAAAATGACACGGAATTGATGGAAGAGCTGCGGCAGTACCGCGCTGCCGGTGCTTTTGATGACCGTGCGCTCCAGGATGTTGCCGCGCGGCTTGCGCCAATGCTGACCCCGGAGCAGCAGCAACGTCTTTTTTCCGTAATCCAGCAGCTCTGAGTGCATTTGGTTGTTTCCGTTTTAACGCCAGGGGCATCTAACTGTCACTCGGTTTCCAACAGTGCTTTGCGCGTGGCAGTCCATGTGCGTTGCGGCCGGTTCCTTAGGCATCTGCCTTGAGCCGCACCTTCGATCGCTCGTAGCATCTGTTTCCCTGGGCGGATGCCGTCCAGGGAAACAGGTCCTGCCCCAGTGCTTCCAGGCACATCGCACGTTGGCCTGCCGCATTGCATATGCCGTAACGCAGATGCATATTAGGTTTTCAGCCAGTCTTTACGTTGTTTTCTATGCTATTTTGCCTTGATTTGGCATAGCGCGAATCTTCTTTCCCGTTTCAAGCGCATACCTCTAGCAAAAATGGGAAGCAGCGAATGCGCTACTTCCCGGCATATATGCATCGTTCCATCCGCATTTTTGCAGGATGGAGTTTTTGCGTCTTAAAGCAAAACAATCCCTGCCGTTTCGCAGGCGTCAATGGTCTCTTGATCCCAAATCGAGCATTGCACCTCACCAATGTGTGCTTTGTTCATCAGCAGCATGCAAATGCGGGATTGCCCAATGCCGCCGCCTATGGTAAGCGGGAGTTTATCGGCAAGCAGCATGCGGTGGAACGGCAGCGAGCGGCGCGCGTCGCAGCCAGCCTCTGAAAGCTGGCGGTCTAGCGTTTCCGCGTCCACGCGGATGCCCATGGATGAAATTTCCATTGCGCAATCCAGCAGCGGGAAATAGAACAGGATATCGCCGTTGAGCGACCAATCGTCATAGTCCGGCGCGCGTCCATCATGTGGTTTGCCGTCGCTCAGCTTTCCGCCGATCTGCATTAAAAACACGGTTTTGTACTCCCGAACGGCTGCATTTTCCCGCTCCTTGGGCGAAAGGCCTGGATAACGATCCAACAGCTCCTGGGTCGTAATGAATTTCACCTCGCGGGAAAGCTCGGTAGGGATATGCGGATAGCGTGCTTTGAGCGCATCCAGCGTATCGCATACGCACCCCACAATAGAGCGCACCGTGTTTTGCAACGTTTCCAAATTGCGCGTTTCACGCGTAAGCACTTTTTCCCAATCCCACTGGTCAACGTAAACCGAGTGCAGGTTATCAAGCGTTTCATCTCGCCGGATGGCGTTCATGTCCGTGTACAGCCCCTTGCCCGGGTGGAAATCATACCGGTAAAGCGCCATCCGCTTCCATTTTGCAAGCGAATGCACCACCTGTGCATCGGTGCCAACACATGGGATATCAAAGCTTACCGGACGCTCTACGCCGTTTAGGTCATCGTTAAGCCCGCTCTGCGGCTGCACGAACAGCGGAGCTGTTACGCGCTTCAAGCGCAATGCGCGCGCAAGCCCATCTTGGAAGGAACGCTTGATGAAGCTAATTGCATCCTGCGTTTCATACAACGTCATCGTGGAGCGGTAACCCTTGGGGATAATTGTGTTTGCCATCGAGAATATCTCCTTAAAAACTCTGCATGCATTGATCCACCCGCACCGTTCTCCGCGGGTTTTACTTTTTCTATTTTATACTATATAGTTTATATCTGCAATGCAGTATTCGCTGAAATGCAAAATTTTTCCGCTCAAATGAACCAAAATGCTTCCGAAGTCGAGCATGCGGCAAAGGGACTGTCCTGGATGCATGTTTCTCTTTGCAAAGTGGCGCCCCGTGGCTTATAGGCTTTTAAGCTGTATCTTGCAAGATATGTGCCCTATTCTTGCAAAAGAATTTTCCGTTTACTACACAATCAATGGTGCGCTGAACCTGTGTAATACAGGGGGAGCAGGATCGCTCCTTGCCGTCTGCTAGAGCTTTTTAGGTGTTCATTTAATAAAAGCAATCCTGTGTTCAACAGCACAATAAAAATGGAAAAATGCAGCAAAGCTATTTCTCTGGAAATCCGGAATGTGTCCCATGCAAGAAGGTGCCCTTTCTGCGCTTATTGCCTATTTGCCCAAAGAAAAGCTGCCGGCGAGGTATGCTGCTTTATGTTGTACAACCGTATGCCAAGGTTCCCATATTTTGCATAGTTTCATATGCATCCGTTTTTGTTCATGTATTGTTCACGTTCTTTCGCGGCAATACCATTTGTATCGCTGCAGCAAACAGGGTATAATGCCTTCAAGAAGGTGATACGAAAAATGTCGAAACGGAAAATTGTTTTGTTCTTGCTAGCTGCAGTGCTTTTTCTGCTGCTGGCAGTTGTGGGTATCTTTTTACTGCGGATCAGTTCGCCCGCTACGTTGTTTGCGCCAGTTGCAACGCAAACTCCGATACAAAATCCAGCTACCCCAACCCCTACTCTGCAAGAAACACCGGATGGCGCCGCCTCTGCATCGCCTATACCTTCCCTTACGCCAGAACCATCTGAAACGCCCATGACTGAAGCGACATTAGAATCGCTTTCGGACTTAAGCTTCATGAAGGATCGGGTAAATATTATGCTTTTCGGCATCGATAAAAGCGAGGAACGCGAAGCGTCCGGCTCTTTCCGCACGGATACGATGATCCTTGTGACGATCAACTTTAAAACAAACGCGGTTGACATGATCTCCATTCCGCGTGACAGCTATGTTTTGCTCTACAATCAGTCCGGCAGCTTGATCGATCCGCTCGATCCTTACGGCAAGGTCAACAGCGCATTTTCGTTGGGCGGTGGTATCAGCCATGGCGGCTATCAAAGTGCGATGAACACGGTAAGCGCCCTTTTTGGCGGCATCCCCGTCCAATACTACGCAAGCGTGGATATGAATGCAGTAAAGGAAGTAGTTGATGCCATGGGCGGCGTGGATTACGATGTAGATATCGAAGTCACCATGAACGGGCGCACGCTGCACCCAGGGTTACAGCACCTTGACGGCCAGGCAGTGCTGGACTATTGCCGTCAGCGCAAAGGGAGTTCCGATGTAGCGCGTGCAGACCGCCAGCAGCGCATGCTTCTTGCGATTTTCCAGCAGATGAAGAGCACGGGGCAGATTGCAAACATCCCAAAAATCTATACGGCAGTGCAAAGCAATATTGAAACGAACCTCAGTTTCGAGCAGATCTGCGCCCTTGCGCTCGTAGCCGTTCGGATGGATACGGATGCCCTCAATCGGCATATGGTCCCCGGAGAATTCATGACCTTCTATGCCCGGGACTGCTGGTGTTTGCATACATCGGAGCTAGAAAAGATGATCCGAACGATATTCGGCATAGATGTTACCGTAGATCCGAACGCAGACGTAGAGGCGATCAAGCTTTATGTGGAAACGAACCGGGTTGCGATTGCTGCAGAGCTTGCAGCAGGCAACCGTGCTTATGCGGATGCGCAATATCTTTTAACCAACTATTCAAGCAGCATCAGTTCAGCCGACCGTTCCGCTCTGCAGAGCGCCATGTCGCACCTAAGCACTGCGCTACGTAAAGAGAGCAAAGGGCTCCTGGACCTATACACGCCGGAAGTGCGCTCGCTTGCGGATTCTATCTGGGCTAGCTTAGGCGGTACCGGCGCCATCCCTTCGGGCGCAACGGATCCCATCTTCATCGCACCGGAGGGTGAAACGGAAGACGACCTCATCCATGAAGGCAGTAGCAGTGGCGGAAGCGGCATCCATATTGGATAAGCGCGCATTCACGCATTGGTTAGGAAGCGGAAGGAATGGCTTTTCCTTCCGCTTTTCGTATAGCTGAAAAACGCACTCTCTGCTTTTAGTATGTCTGCAACAAAAATTCCACTGTATTTGAGAGTGTTCAATGCTATCCCCATCAAAGGGCAACCGCTTGGCCAAACAAAAATCACCAGCTGACCCATGGGATTTGAGGTTCTCCATGCCGATAGAAAAAGGCCTAAAATCGAGATTTAGGCCTTTTCTATGTTTTTAGTTTTTAGAGAAACTCGACTCCGTGCGCAGCATGGTATTCGCTTATGTACCGTTTCCCTCAATTAAAAGCCTTATGCTTGCTGGTTGAGCATCTGCATGAACTCTTCTCCTGTAATGGTTTCTTTTTCCAAAAGATACTTGGAAAGGCGGTGCAGCGCTTCCATGTTCTCCGAAAGGATCTTGCGCGCCTTTTTCTGCGCTTCTTTCACCATTTCGACGACTTCGTGGTCAACAATCGCTGCGGTTTCCTGTGAACATGCAAGCGAAGTATCGCCGCCCAGGTATGCGTTTTCAACGGTTTCCAGCGCAACCATTCCGAAACGGTCGCTCATGCCATAGCGCGTGACCATTGCGCGTGCAAGGCGTGTGGCCTGTTCAATGTCGTTAGATGCGCCTGTAGTTGCGCTCTCAAAAATCAATTCTTCCGCCACGCGGCCCCCTGTAAGCGTTGCGAGCTTGTTGAATGCCTCCTCGCGGCTCATGAGGAAATGTTCCCCCTCCTCTACCTGCATTGTATAGCCGAGCGCACCCGAGGTCCGCGGCACAATCGTAATCTTGTGTACCGGCGCAGAATCGCTTTGCTTTGCGGCAACCAATGCATGGCCAATCTCATGGTATGCAACAATCTTCTTTTCTTTTTCGGAAATCACGGCATTCTTGCGCTGGTATCCTGCGATCACCACTTCTACGCTTTCTTCCAGGTCCGCCTGTTCCACAACGCTACGCCCCATGCGCACTGCACGCAATGCTGCTTCGTTAACGATATTTGCAAGCTCTGCGCCAGAAGCTCCACTCGTTGCCCTAGCAATCGCATTATAGTCAATGTTTTCCGCCATATGCACATCTTTTGCATGCACCTTAAGGATCTCTTCCCGGCCTTTAAGATCCGGAAGCTCCACGGGGATGCGCCGATCGAACCGTCCGGGGCGGAGCAATGCAGGATCCAGCGAATCCGGCCGGTTTGTTGCTGCAAGAATTACCACGCCGTTTTTTCCATCGAATCCATCCATCTCCGTCAAAAGCTGGTTAAGCGTCTGTTCCCGCTCGTCATTTCCCCCAAGGCCATTCTCCCGTTTTTTGCCGATGGTATCAATTTCATCAATAAATACAATGCACGGTGCCTTTTCATTCGCCTGCTTGAACAGGTCGCGCACCTTCGCAGCGCCCATGCCCACGAACATCTCTACAAATTCGGAACCCGAAATGGAGAAAAAGGGCACCTGTGCTTCACCTGCTACAGCTTTTGCAAGCAGCGTCTTCCCTGTACCCGGAGGGCCCACGAGCAGTGCGCCTTTCGGAAGCCGTGCGCCGATCCTCGTATATTTGCTTGGCTTGTGCAAAAAGTCCACGATCTCTGTCAGCGCTTCCTTGGCCTCATCTTCCCCAGCCACGTCCGCAAATGTTTTGCCCGTTTGCGCTTCCACATAAATCTTGGCATTTGCCTTTCCAAAGCTCATCGCGTTGGGCCCGATGCCTCCGTTTTGCAACCTCCGCATCATAAACTGGCCCAGGGCAGCAAAAATCAAAATCGGTAGAATCCAAGTCAATAGGAATGTAAGCAACGGAGAACTTTGGGTTGGAATCGCTTCAGCAAATTCAACATCTGCATTAGTAAGCCGCTCCATTAACGTTTCATCCGGCCAGATGCCCGTTTTAAAAACGCGCTCACGCCCGGCATCATCCAGCGCAAGGAAGGTAATCATCCCTTCCCCCTCGCTGCGAGCGACCTGTTTCACTTTTCCAGCATCCACCATCTGCAGGAATTCATTGTAGCCAACCTCAATGACCTGCGCTTCCATAAGCATGGGAAAAACGGTGGAATTCAGCAATAGCATGATGACTGCTACTACAATACAATAATACACTAGGGGCTTTTTCGACGGTTTATGCTCTTTCATGTTGCCCATTTTGCTCCTCCATCCCGAACCATCTTTTGTTTTTATTAATTATACTGCCCGCTTGCGTAAGAAAAAAGGCCTATTCGCGGTAAAATGTGAACCAAAATGACGGGATTGTGAAATTAGAAGCGGATTTTCAGTATGCGATCTGCGAATGGCCATCCAAAAGTCGATTCAGTTTGAGCGTGCCGAGGCTTGATGTTTTAAAAAGTTTGAAACAGGCCCTGGGTAATTTTCTAAGGGCATACAGTCTCTATGCCCTTAAGATGCAGTATAATAAGGCAGCTGCGTGTTTCCTACTGAGCCGCTATCTCCATTCCGCTTTGAACTCTGCCCTTTACAGGAGCTTAAAACCGCTTTCGTCCATTTGTTCTAGCACAAGGCATCCTCTTCCAAAATCCATTAGGGCACCGCAAGGCCAAAAATAGCCAACGTTTTCCTGTATTGCTTCTCTTTAAGCGGGCGTTTTACGTAAAAGCGGGCCGCCATCGGCCGCCCGCTTTTTAACTTATAAACGCGTTTAGATGAGATTTTCTCCCGTTTCTGGATTAAACATATGGATCACATTCCCACCAAATGTGAAGTTAACTTTTGCGCCATAGGTGAAATCCTGTTGCGGCATTCCCTGCAGATCCAGCGTGGGGATGATTACCACAACATCCTTACCATTTGCATTCACATGCAAATGCACAGAGCTCCCCATCATCTCTGAAACATCCACTGTAGCGGAGATATGCGCGGCAGCATCATCTGCACAAAGCATAACATGTTCCGGCCGAATCCCCAGCGTAATGGTCTGCGGTTGTGCATCCTTTGCGCGCAACGCCTGCTGCTTATCCTCCGGCAGATGTACACGTGCTGTGCTAAGCGCAACATAATAGCCTTCCGCCTCTTTCTCCAGCCTTGCTTCAAAGAAGTTCATCTGCGGAGAGCCAATAAAACCAGCAACAAAAATGTTTGCCGGGTGGTTAAACACTTCCTGCGGGGTGCCGATCTGCTGGATGTATCCATCCTTCATAATCACGATGCGGTCGCCCAGCGTCATGGCTTCAGTTTGGTCGTGGGTAACGTAGATAAATGTAGTATTGATGCGCTGGCGCAATTTGATGATCTCCGCGCGCATCTGGTTGCGCAGCTTTGCATCCAGGTTGGAAAGCGGCTCATCCATCAAGAACACCTGCGGATCCCGCACGATAGCCCTGCCGATGGCAACACGCTGACGCTGGCCGCCAGAAAGCGCCTTAGGTTTGCGATCCAAGTACTGCGTAATATCCAGGATCTCAGCAGCTTCGCGCACTTTTTGATCGATGACTTCTTTTTTCTCCTTGCGCAGCTTGAGCGCAAACGCCATGTTCTCATAGACCGTCATATGGGGGTAGAGCGCATAGTTTTGGAACACCATCGCAATATCGCGGTCCTTTGGCGGGATGTCGTTCATAAGCTTATCGCCGATATAGAGTTCCCCTGCGCTGATCTCTTCAAGCCCTGCCACCATGCGCAGCGTCGTAGATTTTCCGCACCCGGAAGGGCCAACCAGCACGATAAACTCCTTGTCCGCGATTTCAAGATTAAAATCCTGCACCGCCACTACGTCCTTGTCATAAACCTTTTGGATGTTTTTAAGCGTTACCTTCGCCATGTTTCCAGCTCTGGCGGCAAAGCCTCCGCTTCAACCGCCTCGCATGCACAGGCTTGCTGTGCCATGCTTTACGGCAGGTCTCCACACTGCCGCACCGCGAGCTGCTCGGGTTTGTTTAAAGCCTCCTTTTCTTTCGTGCCGCACCGCATGCTGTGGAGTGCGCGGCGGCCGTGATTTTATTTATGGGGGATGTTCCCAAAATGTTCCATATTTATTGATTTCATTATAAATACCGCATGGCGTTCGTGCAAGGCCATGCGGCATTTTTTACGCAAATTTCTTAAAGAAACGCCGGTTGTGCGCCTTCATCACCCATATTTACGCGTCCCCAAAACCATCCGGATGTGTGCTGTGCCAGCGCCATGCGGAAGCAATGATCTCTTCAACCTCCGTATACTGCGGCTCCCATCCAAGCACCTCTCGGGCCCGGCTGCCGGAAGCAACGAGCTGCGCTGGATCCCCAGCGCGCCGCGGTGCATTTTCGGTTGCAATCGTTTCCCCCGTCACGCGCTCTGCTGCATGGATGATCTCCCGCACAGTAAAGCCAACTCCGTTGCCTAAGTTCAGCACATCGCTTTTGCCTCCTGCAGCAAGATAATCCACCGCAAGGATATGCGCCTGCGCAAGATCTGTTACATGGATATAATCCCGCACGCAGGTGCCATCCCGCGTGTCATAATCCGTGCCAAATATACGCACCATCGGGCGCTGTCCGTTAGGAACCTGCAAAACAAGCGGAATCAAATGCGTCTCCGGCGCATGCGCTTCTCCGATGCAGCCGCTCGCATGCGCGCCGCAAGCATTGAAGTAGCGCAATGAAACATATTTTACCCCATGTGCCACATCCGCCCAATGGAACATGCGCTCCATTGCAAGCTTGGTTTCGCCATAGGGATTGGTTGGCATGGTGCGATCGGTTTCACGGATCGGGATGCGCTCCGGCTCCCCATATACAGCCGCCGACGATGAGAAAACGATTCTCTTTAGGCCCTGCTCTACAAGGGCAGAAAGCAGCGTGCAGGTGCCGCCGACATTGTTATCATAATACTTCATGGGGTGCTGCATGCTTTCTCCAACAAGCGAATTTGCAGCAAAATGGATCGCTGCATCCGGCGCCTCGCGCTGAAGCGTTTCCATCAAAAATGTGCGGTCGCGCACATCGCCTTGATAAAAGCGCACATCTGGATGAACGGCCGCGCGGTGCCCCGTCAAAAGGTTATCCACCACTGCCACGTCATATCCCTGCTCCAGAAGCGCATAAACCGTATGCGAACCGATATACCCTGCGCCGCCCAATACGAGTACTTTCATGCTTGTAATCCTCCATTGTGCAGTTGTTGGCGCCCTCCAGCCGCCCTGTTTTTTCACTCCGATTGTACCGCATCTTGCGCCATCCAGCAATTGAAAAAAACATGAACTTTTCGCATGCATGAAAAGGTGGGCATAACGGGACCCAGCGCACGGGAAGCGCTCATCCTAAACCGACTTAATCGGTATACGGCATGTTTCCCCCATCAGCATAACCGAATTTACAGCGCAGAGCTTGTGCAATTTTCGCCTGTTGCATCCGCATAACGCGCGCTTCACATCTCAAAATCGCCCAGTGATTTGTGAGCCTCTCCCACTGCTTTTTTCCAACATGTTCCTCTTTAGAGTAAAAATGCGCGTGCGTAGAATTGTTGCGGGCAACCGAACCTCCGTTCTGTGAAAAGGCGGGCATACGTTCCATGCATCGCGTTTCATGCTAAAATAGCGTTCCGCCGAATCGCTTTTCCTCCGTTGGTTGGGAAAGCCCCCTCATGGCGAACTCTTTCTTTGCCGGGCTGCTTCAGCACCATAAGCACCGAAATCTCCTAATTACATTTAGCCGTACAGAAAAAGGCGGTACACATTGCGTGTATCGCCCTTGCTCGGGATGTTCCCATCTATTTTATCTGCGCATGCAGTTGCCGCTGCTCTCCACCGTTACGCTGGGGTAGTACGCCCGCGTTTCCCCGCTCTGCAGCGCCTGAACGATTTCCAGGCACTCGCCGAACCTCTGGAAATGGACGATTTCACGCTCACGCAGGAAGTGGAGCGGCCCTAATAGCTGCGGGTTTTCAGTGAGCGTCATCAAGTGCTCATAAGTTGCCCGCGCCTTTTGTTCTGCAGCAAGGTCTTCAACTAGGTCTGCCACTGGATCGCCTGTGCATTGAATGTAGCTTGCCGTGAAAGGCACGCCGTTTGGATCCGCAGGGTATACGCCGTGGTCGTGCATGGTATAATAGCCGAGCAGCCCCGCCGCTTCAATTTCAGCAAGACTTGCTCCGCGCATGCATTGATAGATCATCGTTCCAATCATTTCCCAATGCGCGAGCTCTTCGGTGCCGATGTCATTGCAAGTTGCGCGAACGCGATTATCCGGCATGGAGAAGCGCTGTGTCAGATAGCGCATGGATGCCCCAAGCTCGGAGTCCGGGCCGCCATATTGCGCCATAAGCGCTTTTGCCATACGCGGATCGGGGGTAGTAATGTTGACAGGATATTCAAGTTTCTTCTGATAAATCCACATAGATGTTCCTCCTTATTCCCAGGGCCATTTTGAGCAAACGTAGCAGCCGGTTTCCGTGGGCGAATGCCCAAAATTCTGCAGCGGGCCATATTGCTCCTCATATTGCGCTATGAGCTGCTGCAGCATTTTGCCATAGCACAGATAATCGGCGCGTGCCGCTTCATCCGTAGGATGCGTGTCAAGATACAGGTTCAGCTCAACACATACAAACTGATATTCGCTGATCTGGTTTAATAAAGCGCATTGCGTAGTTTCCATGTTGTTCCCTCCTCCATCCTTTAGAGCACCAGTTCGGGGAACATGGTTCCCTGTTCCAGCGCCTCGCACGGGCAAAAACCTTCCCCGTATTGTTGAACGGGAAACTGAATCAGCGCAAGCTGCTGGCCGCCTAACAGAATGTTGGGTCCGCATACCTCGCTGCTGCATACGGTTCCCGCTGCAACCGTATCATATGTTTTTCTGTTGCCCGCCACCATGCTCGCGCACGTTGTGCAAGGGGCATTGAGATTTCTATACACTGCGATTCCTCCTAAACATGTAAGGTTTGCATGGCGCGTCCCATGCCATACTCATTCATATGCGAGTTTATGCTGCGCTGTTACCCATACATAGGTTAAACCCACAATTTGAATCCAGCTTAAACAGTGCATGCTCAGTTTCTATGCGCATATACATTGGCATCACCGTTAAGCAATGCTCTCATATGCCTTGCTGGCATCAGAAAAGCGCTTGTTTCCTTGTATTTTTAAAAACGCCATCGAATAAGCCGCCATAATGTTGGCGCACTCGTTTTTAGAAAGCCATGCGGCAGAATGAGCGCGTATTGGAGTTTTGCGACACTTCAAACGTGCCGTAAACCGCTCATTGTTTCTGTAAAAAGGATTTGACATGCCGTCCGGTTTTTGTTATACTTCTTTATGTAAAAAGAATTTTACTTGCGTGGAGGCGAATCCCTTGCTCGTTTCAATTTGTTCCATTCTTATCCCAGCTGTACTTTTAGGGGCAATTGTGATGATTGTGCTCCTGCTCGTTTCGCTTGCCAGGCAGGGCGATGAGCGCAGGCGCATGATCCGTGACAGGGCGTGCATTTGCACATTCTATATTTCGCTTGGGGTTCTTATCGCAGATACGCTGCGCAGCGCCATTTTGGTTTATGTAGACGGCATGGAATCCAACACACTCCATCCGTTTGTGCTGCTTACCATCATCGCGCTGGTTTTCGCCGTTGCGCTTGCGGTTTTTAAGCGCAAATATGGAGGCTGAGCTTATGGAAAACCGCATCCGCGTGCTTCGCACGGAAAAGGGACTTTCTCAAGAGGAACTGGCACGGCGCTGTGGCGTAACGCGGCAAACCGTGAACGCAATTGAAAACAACAAATATGACCCGACGCTCTCGCTGGCTTTTCGCCTTGCAGATGAGCTCGGCACAACCGTGGACGCCCTCTTTTTAAGGGCTTAAAGGAGGTCTTATGAACAAAAAAGTGCTCATCCCATTGGCTCTTTCCGCTGCATTGCTCGGCTTGTTTTTTCTCACGCGCTATGGTCTTCCGCAGTTCTATACGCCCGAATGGGCCGCAAGGCGGGTATTCTGGGGCTGTGCGCTTATCATCGTACTACCCAGCGTGTTTGGAAAATACCGTTTTAGCATAGCAGCTTTCGCAGGATATCCGCTCGGCCTTGTATTGGGCGAACTGCTGGGAGGATTCCAGGCGGATGTTCCACCGAAATACCTGCATTATGGCTGGCTGATTTTCCTTATTGTGTTTGCGGCAGCATGCGTTCTGGGTGCATTTCTCCAGTACCGTAGCCATAAAACGCAGCGTTCTTGATTCCAGGTTCCCAGCAGTCATGCTCCATTCCTGTTGCAGCAGGCAAAACGGACTCGCGCATCGCATGGAAGCCGTATTGCGCGCTTTATAGCATAATCCAGCCACAAACAGACTCTGTCCCCCAAACATTCAGTTCAGTAAAAAGCATTTCACCTACAGGAATTCCCGTAGGTGAAATGCCATGATTGGAAACATTTCTTTTGATTGAGAACACAGATTCAATCCATCCTTCAATTCCATGAGAATTGAGGGTGCTTGTTGCCCGCTTTTTGAATCGTTTTATACTTAAACCAAGCCCTAGGCGCTCAGCCTGCATCGTCTACCATGCGATAGCCTACCCCTACTTCCGTTAGGATATAGCGTGGCTCCGCCGGGTTCTTTTCCAGTTTACGGCGGATGTTCGCCATATTTACGCGCAGAATCTGGTTATCTTTTGTGTGATGTACGCCCCATATCTGCTGAATGATGTAATCATAGGTCAAAACGCGCCCAATATGCTGTGCGATCAACGTTACAATTTTATATTCGATCTGCGTAAGGTGCACATCCCTGCCTTCTACCATCACAAGGCGGCGGTCAAAATCAATCTCCAGATCGCCTGTTTTAAAACGTCCGGTCGGCATGCTGGCAGATTCCGGACGCGCACTGTGGCGCAGCGCCGTGCGAATGCGCGCAAGTAGCTCGGCCGTGCCAAACGGTTTTGTAATATAATCGTCTGCTCCGAGATCGAGCGCCTGCACCTTTTCCTGTTCGCGGCCGCGCGCGGAAACCACAATAATGGGTACCTCTGACCATTGGCGGACGGTTTTGAGCACCTCAAGCCCGTCGAGGTCTGGCAGGCCAAGATCCAGCAGGACCACATCCGGCCGGTACGATGCAATCAAAGCAATCGCCTCACGCCCGGTTCCTGCATACAGGGTTCTATACTCGTTGACGCTAAGAATCGATGAAATAAAGTGAACGATGGCCTTATCATCCTCCACGATCAACAAGGTCGTTTTGTTATTCATGCGTCCTTTCCTCCTTTGGCAAAGTAAATTCAAATGCTGCACCGCCATCCGGCATATTCAAGGCGCGGATCGTTCCACGGTGCGCCCGAACGATTGCCCGGCAAATAGACAGGCCAATTCCCATTCCGCGATGTGAATCGCCGCGTTCCGAGCGCGCCGCCTTTGCCGTGCCTTCAAAAATGGTCTCAAGCTCCTTCTGCGGGATACCCACGCCATGATCGCGCACTTGAAATGCAACTGCATCATCCGCATCTTGAACCATAATCTCCACATCTTCAGAGGATCCTGCATGGAAAAAAGCATTTTCAACCAGGTTAATCAATACCTGTTCAATCAGCATCGCGTCCATGGGGATCATTAGCACATCATCCGGCACGCGCACCTGGATTCCCTTCCCCGGGAAACGCTTGCGCAGTTGTCCAACCGCTTGGGCAACCACTTCTTCCACAACCTCGGGTTCTTTTTTTATGGCTGCTGTGCCATCACTGATGCGCGTTACAGAAAGAAGGTTTTCCACCATGCGGATGAGCCACTGTGCATTTTCATGGATGTCCGCTACAAGCTGATAGTTTACTGCAGCTTCCAGCTGTTTTCCGCTTTCCAGGATGGTCGCGCTGGCCCCTTGAATGCTCGTGAGCGGCGTGCGTAGATCATGGGAAATTGCACGCAGCAGATTGCCACGCATCTCCTCCGCTTCAGCCTGCAACCTGGCGTTTCTATGGGCTTGAATCAACCGGTTGCGCTCCAGCGCAAGTGCAAGCTGCGCTGTGATCATCCGCATCAGTGCAAGCAGGCTTTCGCTTTTCACTGCTGCGCATGTCTCTCCCGGAATGTATACCGTGCCAAATCTATTTTCGCGCACCATCACCGGCAGTGCAATGCAGATTGATATATCCTGCTTGGATTCTTCCCCCGGCACATAATAAGCAGCGGCTCCACACACTCGCGTAATGTATTCGCATGCAATCCGCACAAAATCATCCGCATTATCGGCTGCAAGGAATTCGTTGGTCAATTCATAGAGCGTCTTTGTCCGCATTTCCCGCAAGCGCGCAACGTGCGCAGCCTCCCGATAGCGGGTCATGAGCGTGCTCATGATGATCGATACCACCAGCAGGGAAGCGAACGTAATCGGATAGCCCGTTTGCGTAAAGTTAAAAGCAAACTGCGGAGATGCAAAAAAATAATTTACCCCAATCACGCTGAGAACAGATGCGATAATTCCGTAAATATAGCCGGGCGTCATGCTGGAGATAATCACGACCGCCAATGTATAAATAATTGAAACATTGTTATTTTCAATGAAAGAGCTGTCCAACAGCGCCGCCACCCCAGTGGCAAGCGCAAGCACGCCGATGGTTTTCAACATGGGCCGCCATTCCAGCTTAAATTTTCTCCAGTGCCGCTCCTCCTGCGGTTCTGGTGTCAGCATGCTGGAGTTAAGCATGCTCTGATCTGCTCGCTGATCAGATTGCTCCATTCGGATTGCACATTTGGGGGCCATATCTTTCATCCTCATCCCGCCTGCAGAAACGCAACCTCTGCGCTGCGTATAATTTCATTATATAAAATACGGCGTTAAGATTTCGTTCATCTCGCGCGTTTGTGCGTTAAGAAATTGTAAACCAGCTGCTTTTGCGCCCTATTTGGAGGCAATTGTAACACCGGCAAAACCGCCTGCATGATCCGCGTTTTTTCCTCTGCGCCGGAGGCTAGCGCGCCTCGTGCAGGTCGTTTTTTGCTGCATAAAGATAATGTAGCATGTCGCCATGATAATAGCGCGCGGTAAAGATAGCTTCCTTGGCCAAACCAATGCCTTCTGCTACTTTCATGGAAGGGAAATTGTCCGTTTTAATGATCGCATATACCTTATCTGCTTTGAGATTTTCAAAGGCATATTTTTTGCATCCGGCAGCCGCTTCACTTGCATAGCCGCAATGCCAGAACGCCTTTTTAAGCAAGTATCCGATTTCCAGCACTTGCGTGTCTTGATAGGGTTGCATGGTTAAACCTGCCTGCCCGATCATTTCGCCCGTTGCTTTTAATACAACTGCCCACAACCCAAAGCCATATTGTGTATACCTTGCACGCTGGCGGTCAAGCCAGGTTTGCACATCGCTTTGCGAGAAATCATGCTCATAGGCATACATAACGTCCGGGTCCTGCAAAATTTCAGCCAGATCCTCAAAATCTTCCTGCTTCATTTCCCTTAAAATCAAGCGTTGTGTTTCTAAAATCATTTGCTTCCCCATGCTATTTCACTTTCATCGTTGCTATTACTATAGCATGGGTAAGTGCATTCGGGCAATGGCACAGCATTCAAAGCCTTCCCGCGTGCAACATGCATAAGTTTGCCCGCAAAATCGGAATCAGCACCCCTTTGGCATACGCTTCTCGCAATGCTTTTGGCATGCTTCAGAGACCACTACCCTGTTTTTGTAGCCGTTTCATTCTATTCTGCCAGCGCTATGGGGTTGCGAAAGGCCTCGCGTGCAGGATGCCCAAACCTATATCGTTCGCTGCGATTTATAACCATGCATCCTAAGCACAGGAATGCTTTTTTGTCATGGCAGAATTTCTGTTTACTCCTCGTTCTTGTTTGACGCCTAAGCTTTTTCCCGTTCCAGCTCGGCCAAGGGCTCATTTCGTTCAAGTAAAGCAAAAAACAAGTACGGGCAGCAGAAATATCTGCTGCCCGTACCCGTTCAACGCCTACTTGGACGTTTAAATTCAAGCAAGTTCGGAAGATTAATACATCCCGGGTGCGCCGCCCATGCCGCCTGCAGCCGGTGCCGGTTCGGGCGTGGGGATATCGCAAACAAGGCTCTCCGTCGTAAGAACCATCGCGGCGATCGAAGCCGCATTCTGCAGTGCGCTGCGGGTGACCTTCGTCGGGTCAATGATGCCCTTATCGGCCATCATGCCATATTCATCGGCTTTTGCATCATAGCCATAGCCCGGCTTTGCAGCTTTCTTGATGTTTTCCACGATCACAGAACCTTCCAGGCCTGCGTTTGCAGCGATCTGGCGAACAGGTTCCTCCAGCGCGCGAACGATGATGTTTACGCCGGTCTTCTCGTCGCCTTCACGGGTAGCAGCAAGCGCCTTCACGCGGTCAATCACGTTGATAAGCGCAACGCCGCCACCAGGCACGATGCCTTCTTCCACAGCTGCACGCGTTGCATTGAGTGCGTCCTCAATGCGCAGCTTTGCTTCCTTCATTTCAACTTCCGTCGCAGCGCCAACCGCAACCACCGCAACGCCACCAGCGAGTTTCGCCAAGCGCTCCTGCAGCTTCTCCTTATCATAATCGGAAGTGGTCTCCTCGATCTGCGCGCGGATGGAGCTGATGCGCGCCTTGATCTCAGAAGGATCGCCTGCGCCTTCCACGATGGTGGTGTTCTCCTTGTCAACCTTGACCTGACGCGCCGTGCCGAGCTGAGCTACGGTGGTCTCCTTCAGTTCGAGGCCAAGCTCTTCGGAAATCACCTGGCCACCGGTGAGGATCGCGATATCCTGCAGCATTGCCTTGCGCCTGTCGCCAAAGCCCGGCGCCTTAACGGCAACACAGGTGAACGTACCGCGCAGCTTATTGACAACAAGCGTTGCAAGCGCTTCGCCTTCCACGTCCTCCGCGATGATGAGCAGTTTGCGTCCCTGCTGCACAACCGCTTCAAGCACGGGCAGGATCTCTTGAATATTGCTGATCTTCTTATCGGTAATCAGAATATACGGGTTATCGAGCACAGCTTCCATCTTGTCCGTATCCGTTACCATATAAGCAGATGCATAGCCACGATCGAACTGCATACCTTCCACGATGTTGAGCTCGGTCTTCATGGTTTTGGATTCTTCCACAGTGATTACGCCGTCATTCCCGACCTTTTCCATCGCATCGCTGATGAGCGCACCAATATTCTCATCGCCTGCAGAGATAGATGCTACCTGTGCGATAGCCTGTTTGTTCTCAACCGGCTTGGAGATGGCTTTCAACCCAGCGACTGCTTCCTCCACAGCCGCTTCAATGCCGCGCTTGATACCCATGGGGTTTGCACCAGCAGCAACATTCTTCATGCCCTCATGGATGATTGCCTGGGCAAGCAGCGTAGCGGTGGTAGTACCATCGCCAGCTACGTCGTTGGTCTTGGTGGCAACTTCCTTTACAAGCTGTGCGCCCATATTTTCAAATGGGTCTTCCAGCTCGATCTCTTTTGCGATGGTGACGCCATCATTGGTAATAAGGGGCGCTCCGTACTTTTTATCAAGCACAACATTGCGGCCTTTAGGCCCAAGGGTAATCTTAACGGTATCTGCTAGTGCATTCATGCCGGCTTCAAGGGCACGACGTGCTTCTTCACCATATTTCAACTGTTTTGCCATGATAGATTTCCTCCTGTTTCTATGAATTCAATTATTCTACGACCGCGAGGATGTCGCTCTGGCGGACGATGGTATATTCTTCGCCGTCCAGCTTCACTTCCGTGCCTGCATATTTGGAATAGATCACCTTATCTCCGGGTTTGACATACATGGTGACTTCCTTGCCATCTACCATGCCGCCAGGGCCTACTGCGATGACTTCGCTCATCTGGGGCTTTTCCTTGGCGCTTCCAGTCAAAATAATGCCGCTTTTAGTGGTTTCTTCCGCCGCCACGCTCTTGATGACAACGCGGTCGAGTAAGGGTTTGAGTGTCATAATACTTGCAACCTCCTTAGAATATCTGAATGCATTGCGTTCGAAGTTTTGTTAGCACTCTCATTCTCTGAGTGCTAAGCACGATAGTATGATACTGCATGTGCGCAGGAATTTCAAGCGTTAACGGCATGTTTTCACAATTGCTTCGCAATTTTCAAAATCCGTGCGTTTTAACTTTCCTCATTAGCATGCCGCAAAGCGCGGCGCATATGCGTACCCTGCATCAAAAAGCGCCCTCCGCTTTGGGATCCTCAGCCATCCGAAAATGCCCGGTAAAGCCGCAGAGCGCAAAGGTTTTTCTAGCACGAAAGGCGCGAGCAGCTTTAAAGCTTTTGCCATATGCAGCCGTTTGGGGAACTGGCAGTTCCGATGCCCCGCGCTCCATTACAAAAAGGGAGAGATGCTCGCATCTCTCCCTACGCTCCTAATTGTTATACTCGCTTTCTATAGAAAAGCGCCATAAGAATGCCTCCCAGGAGCACGGCAGCACACGCGCCGAGCATCCCCCATTCCTCTGCATTTTTCAATGTGGCTTTCGTTTTGAGGATTTATCCAGATCTTCCTCCGTATCTCCTTCCCGCAACGCTTTTGGCCCCTAATCTTCAACCCTGCTTTTTCATAGCCAAAGGGATTTCCCATAATTATGCGTTTTTCTGCATTGAATAGAAAGGCAGTATGCAAAAACCGGCGGGCTTTCCGCCCGCCGGTGAATTGTTCTCCCACGCAATGCAGTTGGGTTCCCTTTATGCATACAAATGGCAATAAAGGTAATGATTTTCCCCAACCTGGATGCGCGGCGGTGCCACTTCTTTGCAAATATCCATGCATTTAAAGCAACGCGGATGAAATTTGCAGCCTTTGGGCGCATTAATTGGCGATGGAATATTGCCGGGCAGGATAATGCGCTGACGCTTTACTTCTGGATCCGGAACCGGCACTGCGGAAAGCAATGCCTGCGTATAGGGATGCAAGGGGTTAGCATAGAGCTCTTCCTTGCTTGCAACTTCCGCGAAATTCCCAAGATACATGACGCCCACCCGGTCGCTGATATGTTCTACAACGCTCAGATCATGCGCGATGAAAATATAGGTAAGGTTGCGGGCACGTTTGAGTTCTACCATCAAATTTAAAACCTGCGACTGGATGGAAACATCCAGTGCTGAAACAGGCTCGTCAGCGATGATAAGCTTGGGATCTACCGCCAGCGCACGTGCGATGCCGATGCGTTGCCGCTGGCCGCCTGAAAACTGGTGCGGATAGCGATTTGCGTGGTAGTCATCCAGCCCTACCTGGCGGAGCAGCTCCACAACTCGCTCGTTCATCTCTTTTTGTGATGATGCCAGATGATGAATGATCATCGGTTCCTTGATGATGTCACGCACGCTCATGCGCGGGTTAAGCGACGCATAAGGATCTTGGAACACCATCTGCATCTGGCGGCGGATTGGACGCATCCGCTGGGCGTTAAAGTGCGTTATGTCCTCTCCATTTAAGATGATTTGCCCGCCCGTGGGCTCGATCAGCTTGGTAATTGCAAGCCCAAGCGTAGATTTTCCGCAACCCGATTCGCCAACGATGCCAAACACTTCGCCATCATTCACCTCAAAGGAAACACCATCCAGTGCCTTAACGTAGCCGGTTTTCCCAAAAAAGCCTTTGCGTACCGGGTAATATTCCTTTAAGCTTTCTACCTTAAGAAGCGTTTTGCCCATTACAGCTCACCTCCATATTTCCTGCTGCACAGCCAGCAGCGGCTCGTATGCCCGTTTCCATAATCGAAAAACGGAGGCTCCTGCTCGGAACAAATGGGGATGGCCTCCTGGCAGCGCGGCTGGAATTTGCAGCCTGCCGGCATATGCCGCGGGTTTGGCACGTTGCCTGGAATTGTGTACAGCATATCCAAATGCTCGCCGAGCTTTGGAATGGACGCCATAAGCCCTTTCGTATACGGATGCTTCGGGTTTTTAAAGATATCCACGGTAGAGCCGGTTTCCATTGCCCTGCTGCAATACATGACGATCACCTCATCACAGATTTCCGCCACTACGCCAAGGCTATGTGTAATAAAGATGATCGACATGCCGATTTTTTCTTTTAGGCGCATAATCAAATCCAGAATCTGAGCCTGGATTGTAACGTCAAGCGCCGTGGTCGGCTCATCCGCAATGAGGATTTTCGGGTGGCAGGAAAGCGCCATTGCAATCATTACGCGTTGGCGTTGGCCGCCTGAAAGCTGGAACGGATATTCGTTCACCATGCTTTCCACGCGTGGAAGGCCTGTCTCTTTGAGGATGCGGATGGTCTGTTCGCGTGCTTCTGCCCTGGATACGCCCTGGTGCAGCCGAATCGCTTCCGCAACCTGCTCGCCGATCTTCAGCACAGGGTTAAGGCTGGTCATGGGTTCCTGGAAAATCATGGAGATATCCTTGCCCCGAATCTTCCTGCGTTCCTCTTCCGAAAGCTTGGTAAGGTCCTTGCCGTCAAAAAGGATTTCCCCCTCCACGATCCGACCGGTCGTCCCGCGGAACAAGCCCATGATGGAAAGCGATGTAACGCTTTTCCCACTTCCGGATTCGCCTACGATGCCAAGGGTAGACCCTTCCTTCAACGCAAAGCTCAAATCATCCACAGCCTTGATCGTGCCGTTATCCGTAAAGAAATACGTTTTTAATCCATTTACTTCAAGGATATTATTCGATTTCATCCTGCGCCTCCTTATTGTTCGCTCAGCCGCGGGTCAAGCGCACTGCGCAGGCCGTCCCCCAACAGGTTGAAGCACAGCACCGTGAGCAAAATCGCCAACCCCGGGAAAACCGCATAGTGAAGGCTGGTGAAGAAATATTGCCGGGAATTGCTCAGCAAAAGGCCCCATTCAGGAGTCGGCGGCATGGCGCCCATGCCAAGAAAGCTCAAACTCGCGCAGGTCATAATCGAGCCGCTTATGGAAAGCGAATACTGCACAATCACGCTCGGGATCGCACCAGGCAAAATATGCTTGAGCAGGATGCGCCATTTGGATGCACCCAACCCCTTTGCCGCGCGGACGTAAACCGTATTCTTCAACTGCAGCGTATTGCTGCGCACAACCCGTGCAAAAATCGGGATGCGGAAAATGACAACCGCAATTACCACGTTGGTCAAGCCTGGCCCAAGGATGGCCACGATCGCAATCGCAAGGATTAGGCCCGGGAATGCATAAAGCACATCAAGCAGGCTCATTACGACCGTATCGAACGTGCCCCCGATATAGCCGGAAATCAAGCCGATTAAGCTGCCGATCACCGCCGCAATCGTAACAGCAGAGAACGCCACTGTAAGCGAGATGCGCGTTCCGCAAAGGATGCGTGAAAACAGATCGCGGCCAAATTCATCCGTGCCGAACCAGTGCTCCGCGGATGGGCCCTGCACTGGCACGGAATAATCATATTCATTGATTCCATAGGGGACGATTTCATAGCAAAAGATTGCTATGAGCACGAGAATCACGAAGAAGATCGCAGCAGCAACCGCCGTTTTCTGCTTGCGGAACTTTCTCCAGAAATCCTGGAATGGCGTTATGATCTCGGCGCGTTCAGCTTTTATCTTATCATCTTTTTTCATCTCAACACCGCCTCATCAATTGTACTTAATCTCTGGGTTGATTACAGCATAAAGCACGTCTACCAGGAGATTGATGATCACATAATGCGCCGAAATCAACAGAATCAGCGCCTGCACGGCCGTATAATCACGCAAGTTGATGGAATCCACCAGGTATTTTCCAATGCCTGGATATGCAAACACCTCTTCCACGAGCACAGAGCCGCCCAGCAGGTCACCAAAGGATACGCCTACGATTGTAATTACAGTAATCATGGAGTTGCGGAACGCGTGCTTCCACACAACAGTGTTTTCTGCGAGCCCTTTTGCACGGGCTGTTCGCGTATAATCCTCCCGCAGCGTTTCCAGCATGGCAGAGCGTGTATAGCGTGCAACAGTAGCCATAAGGCCGCCACCCATGGTAATCGTCGGCATGATGAGCGATTTCCAGTCCCCGCTCATGCTGGAGATTGGAAGCCACTTCAGCTTCACGCCCAAGAAAAAAATCAACATCAAACCGATCCAGAATGAAGGGACTGCCTGCCCGGCGACAGCGATCGTAACGCTAGAATAATCCTGCCATTTCCCGGCATGCGTTCCTGCCCATACGCCTATGACAAGCCCGACGAGCGTGCTCCAAACCAACGTAACCAGCGCCAGCCGGACGGTATTTCCATATCTTGATTCAAAAATTTCTTCCGTTACAGGCCTTCCTGTACGATAGGATTCGCCAAAATCCCCTTGAAGGATGCCACCCATCCATTTAAAATACTGAACGGGGAGCGGCTGGTTGAGTCCAAGCTTTTCCGTAATGCGATCCACGGTCTCCTGCGGCGCTTTCTCACCCGCAAGCAGTCTGGCCGGCTCGCCTGGGATTAAGTGGATAAAAAGAAACGCTACAACGGATACGAGCAGCATCGTACCGATCACGCTGAGCAAACGCTTGATGATATATAATAGCATCGTATCACCCGTTTTTCATAAGATTTTTGCGGCCTTCTCTTCCCCATGAGCAGAGAAGGCCGCAAAGTTTAGGCTAAATCAGCCCACGAAGCGTGCTCCATTGAAGTTGAAATCACCAACTGAAGTATAGGTAAGGTTCTCGATGCGGGAACCATGCGCTGCAATCCAGGTGTTCACATGAAGCGGGAACACAGGCATTTCTTCCCAGAGAATCTCCTGCGCCTGCGCATAGATCTCATCGCGCTCTGCCTGATCCGTTGCGCTGGCCCCTTGCTCGATCAATGCATCGTATTCAGGGTTGCTGTAAAAGCTGTAGTTGGAGCCTGCCGGCGTAAACGCAGCGGTGGAGTACCGGCCGAGCATTTCATCCGGGTCATAGGTATCCGTGCCATAGCCGCGGATATACAGATCGTATTCCTGCTCTGCCGGATCGCCATCGAATGCGCCAACCCGCGTTGCAAGGATACCGCTTTCCATCGGGTAGATCTCAAGCGTAATGCCGATCTGCTCCAGCTGCTGTTGAATGAATTCTCCGCGCTGAATATCGGTCGTGTCATTTTCTTCCCAGGCTACCAACGTTAAACCATCTGAATAGCCGGCCTCTGCAAGAAGCGCCTTTGCAGCTTCTACATCGTATTCGATCCTGCCCATGCTCTTGTAGCTTGTAATGGAAGGCACAAGAACAGAATCGCACGGCTGATTCGCGCCGCCGTATACGACGTTGATAAGGGAATCTACATCGATTGCCATCGCGATCGCTTTGCGCACGCGGGCATCCGTGAGCGCGCCTTTCTGGCAGTTAAAATAGAGATAACCGATCGTGGAGCCGGGCTGCTGAATCACAGTAGCGCCGCCTGCTTCAATGTTGGGGATATTGGTTGCAGTCACCGAGTTGATGATATCCGCTTCGCCGCTGAGCACCATTGCAATACGGGTGGATTCTTCGGCAACAGGGCGCACGGTGATAGAGTTAAACCCAGCATCAGAGGCAATCGCATTTTCGCCCGCGATTTCCGCATCATAGCCCCAGTAATTACGATTAAGCTCATACACTGCAGATTCGCCGCTGGTGTAAGAAGCAAGCGTGTATTGACCCGTTCCAACGACTTCGTTTTTCCAGGCATCCTCACCTTTTTCAATGAGGTTCGGGCTTACAAATCCATTGTATGATGCAAGCACATTCAGCAGCGGAGCATATGGCGCATAGAGATGCAGTTTGATGGTGTATTCATCTACCACTTCGCAGCTCTCAATAGCCCCGCTCAGCATCCATACGCCCATAAAAGCATTGCTTTCATCCAAAACCAGATCAAAGTTGGCTTTGCAGGCTTCTGCATTCCAGGGAGCACCATCGCTGAAATAAACGCCTTCACGGAGGGTAAAGGTGTATTCCAACCCATCTTCGCTCACTTCAGACCCGGTAGCGAGCACATATTTGATGCTCATATCTTCGTTGAAATCGCAGAGGCTCTCATATGCAAATGAAGCAAGGAGATACTCCGTAGACTGTGTGATATTCGCCGGGAAGAAGGTCGAAATATCCGCATAATTCAGAACAACGATGTCCGAATCTTCAGAAACCGTGCAAAGGCTTCCTTCCTGCGCATCGCCTTCATCGCCAGAAGGGGTCGTTGCCGGTTCCTCGTTTGATGGAGCCTCAGTTTGGGTTCCATCCGGTTGATCATCGACATTTGTATCCGCCGTGCAGCCCGCGAAAACCGCGAGCGCCATCACGGATGCAAGCAACAGTGCGAGCAATCTTTTCATTTTTTCCTCCTTATCCTTTTATTGCCTCTATTTTTCCGGTAACTCCGGTGGCAACCATAAAATATGCAATTCATCTCTATGATATATCGTTATAACCTGTAGAGATTAATTATGAATTCGCCCTATCTCTACTTTCACTTTTGATCAATAACGCTGCGCTTTTTGCATTAAATTTGCTTATGCGCCATATCAATAACAGGTTACTTCTGGCTTCTAACAATTTTTCGTTTGAATATATTATGCAATAACATTTTGCAATAATTGCAATTATCAATTCCAATAATGCAATCATTCCGCTTAGTTTTAGATTATACCGTTAAAACGTTCTTAGCGCAATTGCATTTTTTGCATATTATCCCCTATTTTCATTGCATTTTTACAGATTCTTTCCTTGCATAGATATGTATGCTATATTTCTGATATTTAAAAATGCAATAATAATATAAAAAATCGCAATGTTGATTTAGAATCTCTGCATAAATTCAATCACAGCCTGTTTTTCCGCTTGCGCCCTATATTCGGAAGGCGGTTTTTCCATCATCTTGCAGAAATTGCGGTAAAATGTAGAAAAATCATTGTACCCAACTTCTTCGGCAATTTTGTTGAGCGGAATGCTTCCAATTCCCATTAAACGCAGGGCTTCATGAATTCTCTTTTCAGTAATATACCGTTTGGGTGAAATCCCTGTTTTTTGAATAAACTTTCTGCAAAAGCTCGCTTTTTTAAACTTAAAGCGTTCCGCAATCTCCTCAATCGTTAGGTCTTGATTATAAAACTGCTCAATATACCGTATTGCTTCGTCCATTGCATCTTCCGCATCATAATTCTCGCGGCCTTCAGTTTGCCGGTCTGTTAAAGCATCCGCAAGCGCTGCAATCATTGCTGCGCAAGCAAGATGATACCCTCCGGTTTTTGTGTTAGGGCTTATGCTTTCCGGTTCTTCCATCAAAATTGCAAGAATTCCATCTAACATCCGGTATGATTTTTCGGAGATCGTATAAATCGGGCGTATATTTGAAAAATCATCCTTGATCCCAGGATAAAGAGCCAGCACTTCTGCGGCAAGTTCTTCAGAAAAAGAAAGGCAGTAATACACGCTATCACTTGCAAAAACATAAAGGCTATGTTCGCACCCTGGCGGCGTTAGAAATACTTCCCCCTGTACTTGTTGATATTTTTCTCCGTTTTGTATTTGTGTAATACGTCCTTTTTTTACGAATACACATTGGTAAAATGTGTGCATATGCGGTTGCTCATAATCGCTGATCTTTGTGTCCCGGTAATAGAGATGATAATGCCCACCACTTTGAAACAAAAACCGTCTTCTTTTGTTATTCATCTTAGTACCTTTGCTCCAAACATCTGGTTTTTAGTATGTGATAATTCTAGCCTTGGAATGGGGTATTCTCAATTCTAGCACGCCAAGTTTTTTCTTGCAAGGTACTGCACAAAATAAAAACTGCCGCATGAGCGGCAGCTTTTATTTTGATAGTTGCTAGCAATTATTCCTCGTCACCGGCTTTGGGAATTACAGGCTCATTGCAGTTTGGGCAAATCAACGCCTCGTCGGACTCCAGCATGCCCTGGTCAAAATAAACGGTTTCACCGCAATGCGGGCATTCCACTTCAACAAAATCGTCTTCGAAATCCTCTCCGCAGCAATCGCAACCTTCATCGTCAACCAGCGCATCCAGGCATTCGTCGATGTCGGAAAGCTCATCGCAAATATCATCGATGCATTCATCCAATTCGATGATCGCTTCCTCGTTTTCGTCAATGGTGCCCGCCATTTCATCCATCGTTTCAATCATCGCAAGCAGCAGCTTGCTCTGCGCATCGCCACCGATCTCCATGCCATCGGCAAGGCCGCGCAGATATGCCACTTTTTCTTTCATATAGCCCATAGGTAAAACCTCCGTTCGGTTATAGTGTTAGAATTCCTTATACACGCTCCATATATTCGCCGGTGCGGGTATCTACACGAATGCGATCCCCTTCATTTACAAACAGCGGAACGTTAATCTTATAACCGGTCTCAAGCGTTGCAGGCTTTGTAGTGCCCGTTGCAGTATCGCCGCGGAAGCCAGGCTCCGTTTCCGTTACGGTCAGTTCAACAAAATTGGGGGCGGCTACCGAGAAAGGATTTCCTTTGTAGAAACGAATGGTGACATTCTGGTTTTCTACGATGAAGTCAATGGCGTCTTCAACCTGTTCATGGTTGAGCGGGAGCTGCTCAAATGTTTCGGTATCCATGAAGTAATACAGCTCTCCATCGTTGTAAAGATACTGCATCTCCTTGGTTTCAATGTGCGCAGTGGGATACTTGTCCGTTGGGCTGAAGGTGCGCTCGAGCACCGCGCCCGTCATGACGTTCTTAAGCCGCGTGCGCACAAAGGCTGCGCCTTTTCCGGGCTTTACATGCTGGAAGTCCGCAATGGACCAAACCTGCCCGTCGATCTCAACCGTTACGCCCTTTCGAAAATCGCCTGCCATAATCATTGCCATAGGGAATATTCCTCCAATGTGGTTTTTTGTTACTCGTATCTTCTTACCACCGCGCGCACACAGCAACGCCATGATACATAATACCGTATATTATCTTACCACAATCCCCCGTATACAAACAAGAGATTTATCCTATTCGGCCGAAATTAATTCAATTTTTTATTGATTTTATAGACGAAAATCGTCTTGTAACTTCTTGTAAGTGTTTATTGAAGCGAGAAAAAGCCAGTATTATAAACGGTTTCCCCATTTTTGCTTGTATCTTCTCATATCGCCGTATAAGTTGGTTTTGTAAATTTGGGCACCATTTTAGCACCACAAATAAGGCAATACACAGAAGCATAGGGCGATGTTATCACGCCTACAAAGGCAATTTAGGACAATCTTGTTTACATCTTTATTTTACGCATTAGAGTTTTTATATTCCTTGCAGAAAAGGCATTATAAGCACTAAAACTGATGGGGTAAGGTGTTTATACCTTTTTTCTCAAAAACGCTCTTTAACTGCGTAACATTTCAAAGCAAGTTGCTATCTGTTCAGATTATCCTTTCCCTTCTCTGCCTTTGTGAAAAGTTCCGTAGCAAGCATAGGAAAGGGGTACCCTTTCCGTAAAAACTGCTTGTTGGGAATTCCCCAAACCCTCTTCATTTATTATTAATAGCTATCTATTTTAAGGGAAATATAGTATAATTCGTTCAGAAAGCATCACGAAGAAAATTTAAATAACAGGAGGTTACAAATGAAATACTATAAGAAAATTGTCGGAGAGCGCCTATATCTTTCACCTATCAACGCAGATGAAGTTAATACCTATTTAAAATGGATGAATGAGGATAAAACGCTCGCAGTGGAATTTGGTCAATATCCTCTGATGGTTTCATCGAAAAGTGATTTGAATTGGCTTTATGAACCACCCCAAAACATGCGTCGTTTTGCGATAGTACTTCTTGACAATGATATGTTGATAGGAAGCATAAGTCTTCACAACATAGATCATCTAAACCGCAACGCCTATATCGGTATCTTTATCGGCGGCGAGGAGCAAAGAAGCAAAGGATACGGTGCCGAGGCTATTCGATTAGTCCTCAACTACGGATTTAAAACAATGAATCTGCACAGCATAAATCTCACAGTCCATGCCGACAATTTCGCAGGTATCTCTTGCTATAAAAAAGTAGGGTTTCTTGAAGTTGGAAGGTTGCCTGAGGTGCTTTTTATTGATGGAAAGTATGTCGATAAGATTTATATGAGTATACTAGAGCACGAATTTTCAAGTGACAGCAACAACACAAAATGAGCTTAATCCGTATAGCATAGATAGCAGAGCCAGCCACTCTTGTCAACGATGAAAGGAACGGCTACGCCGTCGTTGACAAGCCCGTCTGCCCCTGTTCATTGGCAATCAAGAGGATCAAAGCAAGGAGTGCTTTTTCCCTCAACCATGATGGATGGACGGTCACGCTGTAAGGATTATGAAAGCCGTATATGGTAAGACTTTTCGGACGTGAAAACGGCAGGAGTAATGATTTGCTATTCGTACCCTCTAAAACAGATTTCTAACGCGTGACAACAGTCAGACAGAGACACTGTACATAATGGTATTCTTCTTATATTTTCCCATATTTCTTTACAGGTGCGCGAGAAATCCGGGCACCATTTGGGCACCAAAGCGTCAAAAAATTAACTGGAAAAGCACGCAGTAAGTTGCTGTAAATACAGCATTTATGGGGGGTTGCGGCTGCTCCGCTTATATGGACACAGAAAATCAAATACTATTTTTTATATTGATCCGCTTCAACCGAAAAGCGCTCCCCATATGCAGCATGCGCCTTTAAAAAAGGTTGGTTACACGCAAAAAGCCCGGCGCTGGTTCCCTTTTCCCCTGCGCCAAGCTTTGTTGGATGCTTCTCGTCATTTTTCCAGCGCTGCGCATACGCGCACGGCATCTGCTACAGTGATGCGGCTATCGTGGTCAGCATCGGCAGCCTGCTGTTGGGAATAGGAGAGCAGCTCCATCCCGGCAGCATGTTTGGCAACCGCAAGCGCATCCAGCACGGTGATCGCCCCGTCTCCGTCAATATCCCGCACATCTACCGGATCGGGCGTAATATATTCTGTAATTCCCACATAATGGCCATAGATATAGCCATAGCTGTTTACGGCCTTGCCCTTTGCATCCGTGCCCACATAAACATAATACCATGCATCCGAACGCGCATAGATGTCAAACGTGGTTCCAAGCGGCAGCGTAGCAATTTTGCCCGAAGTGCTGGAAGCTTCCTTGCGGAAATTAACTCCCTCATTTACGTTGATCACCTTTCCACGGGCGATGGCTTGCGTATCGTCATAATCGGTGTCCGGCAGCGGCAGTTCCGTTTGGTCAAACCGCTCCGTAATCGTTACATAGGTTGAATGCACAAAGCCAATTGGCTGGCCTTCCACATACACCATCACATAATCCCAGGCCCCCAGCTCGCCGTAAATATCCACGGATGTCCCATAATCAAGCGTACCTAAAGACGCGTAGTAAGTTGAAGGCCCTTCCCTAAGGTTCACGCCTCCAGCATTGATGTATCCCTTTGCATACACCACAGGATCCGCGCCCGGCGGGAGTGGGTCAAGCGGCGGGTTGAGCACGATGTTTTCAATTTCGGCATTCGGATAATAGAACTCCAGGATCTGCCTATAGTTCCAGCCATATGTTTTCGCCATCCACTGTGCGCCGCGCTGGGAAAGGCCAATGCCGCTGCCCCAGCGGCCCCGGTGGATGATGTGCCCCGTCACATTCCCGTTTTCATCCTTCTCATCCTCGCCCCAATAGATGCGCAGGCTCCGGCTGCTGGTGAATACGCCTGCCTCCTTAAGCGTCTTCGGCTCAAACGTTACGCTTTGCTGCGTATAGCTTATGCCGTTTGCAACTGCATCATATACCACGGTGCACTGTGTCATGTTGCGGGTAAATTCGTCCCATGTATGCCCATCCTTTGTCGGTGGCGTATGCAGCGAAACGGAATGGATTGCCGTGATGGCAGCGCCGCTTGTTCCGAGCGCACTGCCCGCCTGCGCACAGAGGAAATCATATAGCGCCGCACCAAGCGTTTCCCGGCTCACCGGCCCATAGGGCACAGTAACCGTTTCATGCTCATCCTGCGTCGTAGTGGAAGTGTTTTCAATATCATAGGGGTCTAACTTCACCACATAGCCACTGCTCGTAATCACATTACCGCTTAGTTCGCTTCCCCATTCATACAGTGGCAGGCTGGTTTCGCCACCGTTGCTGGAACAGAAAAAGGCACGCAGCAATTTCCCATCCACCGTTAAGATTTCTCCCTTGCCAACCGTGGCATCCACTGCAGCGATGACGTTGGTGTCGTAAGGATCATACCCGCTGTAAACCTGGTCGCTGGAAGAAGAATCCGTAAAATGGTACTCGGAGTTTGTGTCAATTTCCGTTACAGCATAGGAGGCGGATGCAACAGCCTGCGCTTTGAGCGCTTCGAGTGGGAAGCTGTTGCTCATTTCGTGCCCGATCACGCCATACAGGTATTGATCCAGCGGTACTTCGTTGATTGCCTGGATGTATTTTGTGCCGCTGGAATTCGATTTCACGGAAAAGCGGAAATGCCCAAGATAGGAATTGCCGCGCACGCTGGAATCGCAATCCGTAAACACAACCGCGCCGGCCGTTGGGGAAACATATTCCCGTGCAAGTATAAAGTCCGTCCCAGTGTAAAGCAGCCCCTGCATGGAATGCACAACTTCCATCTCGCCGGCAGCGTTGATTGATATAGTAATTGTGCCGCCCCAAAACGTTTTCCCGTTTTCGTAAATGAAATAGCTTCCCATTGCGTTAAGCGTAAGCGTTTGGTGCTGGCCTGTGCTCAGCAGCACGCGCGCCCAGCTGTTGTCCGTAGCGCCGCTTGATACGCCTGGAATCAGCATTACAGCCAACATCATAACGGCAAGCACGCATGCGGTTGCTTTTCTCATAAGTTTCCTCCGAATGAATGAGCTTCTATAATTTTATACTATACCATATCCCCGCGGTATGCGCTTTGAATAAACTGTAAACGCGGCTATTTATCTTAAACAGTTTCCCTAACCGCGTGGGAAAAATGGTCTTAGCCACTTTGAGGGGATGCATATCCACATCGCGCCTCGGCATACGGCGCACCGCCTTGCAGTACCGCCGCACCCTAATGTTTTAGACGGATACGCCTTTATCGTGCGTGCAAAATGAAGTGCGCCCCTAACGCAGCGCACCATCCAAAAGGGCACAGCCCGAGGCAAAATGAGCGCCCCGGGCCTTAAATCATTCCAGAAAATCCTTCAGTTTTTTGCTGCGCGATGGGTGGCGCAGCTTGCGCAACGCCTTCGCTTCGATCTGCCGGATACGCTCGCGCGTAACGTTAAATTCCTTCCCAACTTCTTCAAGCGTGCGCGCCTTGCCATCATCGAGTCCAAAACGCAGGCGAAGCACCTTTTCCTCCCGCGGGGTAAGCGTATCCAACACCTCCATCAGCTGCTCCTTGAGCAGCGTGAAGGCTGCGACCTCCGCAGGCGCTGGCGCATCATCATCCGGGATGAAATCGCCAAGGTGGCTATCCTCTTCCTCGCCAATCGGCGTTTCAAGCGAAACCGGTTCCTGCGCGACCTTGATGATTTCACGCACTTTTTCTTCAGAAATCCCCATTTCTGCTGCGATCTCATCCGGCCGCGGCTCCCTGCCATATTCTTGAAGGAGCTGACGGTTTACGCGGATCAGCTTGTTGATGGTTTCTACCATGTGCACCGGGATCCGAATGGTTCGGGCCTGGTCTGCAATCGCGCGGGTAATAGCCTGCCGGATCCACCAGGTGGCATAGGTAGAAAACTTATAGCCCTTGCGGTAATCGAACTTCTCCACAGCTTTGATGAGGCCAAGGTTGCCCTCTTGAATCAAATCCAGGAAGAGCATGCCGCGCCCAACATAGCGTTTTGCAACGGAAACTACGAGGCGCAGGTTTGCCTCCGCAAGCTGGCGTTTCGCCTCTTGATCGCCATCGGCCATGCGCTTTGCGATCTCGATTTCCTCATTCGCGCTCAAAAGCGGCACCTTGCCGATTTCTTTGAGGTACATGCGCACAGGATCGTTGATGGCAACGCCTTCCGTTCCGGTAGCAACCGATTCAATCTCTGCAATCTCTTCCCCAATATCCTCTGGAACCTCGATCTCCTCCACCACATCAATATTCAGCGCCTCAAAACGGTCATAAAGCCGCTCGATCTGCTCGGAATTCAGTTCCAGCTCAGACAGGGTATCCATCACCTCTTGATAGGTTAAAACGCCCTTAGCCTTTCCGCGTTCAATTAGTTCTTCAATTCTGTTTGCGCGAGGTTTATTTGCTTCCAACGCATCCCACTCCTTACTGTTGCTGTTCTTTGTCTATTTAAACTCTTTGAGTTTCTCCATCAGCTCCGCATATTCTTGCTGAAGCTCAGCCCGGTCATCGCTTCCGGTATTCATTTCATCTGCAAGCTCTTGAAGGCGCGCATTAATTCTCCTATAGCGCAACTTACGAATGCAGCCATCGATCATTGCTGTTGTTTCACCCTCAATCGGGACTGCCGTAGCAAGCGCAGCGGCTTCTGCCTGCTCTGCAGGAAGCTCTGCGATAACACGCGCCAGGTCGGGCTCTTCTTTGGATAGATACGCAACAAGCATTGCATCCGCATACCCTGCGAACCCTTTTGTTTCAAACGATAAGCCGGCCTCCGCCATCTGTTCCACTGCATAAGCAGCGTTTTCACGCGAAGTTTGCATGCAGGCGAGCAGCGCGCACTCAATTCGATCGGGTTCGTTTTCTTTCGCCGCGCGAATTTTATTCCTAGTATTCCGATTTTTGGCAGCGTTATTCGCTTGAACAGGCTTTGCAAGGCTGCATTGTGCCTGCACCGCACTCAGAGAAAGCCCCGTATTGCGGGCAATCACGGGCGCATAGCGCTCGCGCTCAACGGGTTCAAGGGTACCCACGAATGAACAAGCCCGTTTTGCATATCCCTCGCGCCCATCGGCCGTGTTAAGGTCGAACTGTGCCGCAATATGCAAAAGCTTGAACCCATTCAACGTAGTTGCTTCATCCTTCAGCTTGAGGAACGCATCTTTTCCCTTCCGGCGCACATAATCATCCGGATCCATGCCGTTGGGAATGGTGATCACTTTCACATCCAGCCCTTCCGCCGCAAGGATGTCCAACCCGCGCATTGTTGCGTTCTGCCCGGCTGCATCGCCATCATAAGAAATATACACGCGCTCAACATAGCGTTTGATCAGCCGTGCTTGCTGTTGGGTAAGTGCTGTGCCGAGCGAAGCGACTGCATTGTTGATCCCTGCTGCGTGCAGGCTGATCACATCCATGTATCCTTCCACCATCACAAGATCCGCCGGGCGCTTTCCCCTTTGCATGTTCAAGGCATATAGGTTATTGCGCTTGTTGTAAATTGGCGTATCCCCCGTGTTGATGTATTTGGGCTGATCATCCTTTTTCATGGTGCGCGCGCCAAATCCGATTACCCGGCCATTGGTTGCGATGATCGGAAAAATCAAACGGCCACGGAAGGCATCATAGCACCCATCCCTGCGTTTCCCGCGGATGGCAAGGCCTGCATCAATTAATTCTTCCTTTTTAAAACCCTTTTCAATAAGATAGCCGGTCAAGCTATCCCAACTTTCAAGTGCAAACCCCAAGCCAAAGCGCGTCGCAAGTTTCCCATCCACCCCACGGTTTGTAAGGTAAGCCTGCGCGGCCTTGCCCTGTGCACTGAAAAGCTGTTTGTGGTAAAACAGCGCGGCTTCCTTGCAAGCTGCATAGAGCCTGTCCTTATGGGCTCGTTCGCGGCGCAGCGCATCATCGTTTACCTCGTTTGGCAGCTCCAATCCAGCCCGTTGCGCCAGTAACTTCACAGCCTCCACAAAAGAGAGCCGTTCTATTTCCTGCACAAATTGGATCGGCCCGCCGCCCGCATGGCAGCCGAAGCAGTAATACATCTGCTTCTCCGGCTGGACGCTGAATGAGGGCGTTTTTTCGTTGTGAAACGGGCAGCAGCCCCAAAGCCGTCCGCTCTTTTGTGTAAGCGGAACATATTCTGAAACCAGAGAAACCAAGTCCGTTTTCTGCAGGAGCTCGTCCATCCATGTTTCGGGAAACATCGGCATGTGACGTCACCCCTTTCGCCTATTCTTGTTTCTCTGCACGCTCGTTATTCTCCATTCAATCGGCAATTCCTGCTTCTCCAGCAGATTCCTTTTTCTGCATGCATAACCACCGGGATTAAGTCTGCATCCATTCCTTGGGGATGAATTTGCGTTCATAATCCGTGATCGCATAGCGATCGGTCATGCAGGCGATGTAATCCGCTGCAACACGCTCTGCCCCGTCTTCTGAAATGTTTTTTGTAAATTCCTCCGGCAGCTCATGCAAATGCTGAAGATAATACAGGTAAAGCTGCTCCACGACATGCTTTGCTTTGCCTTCTTCCTGCTTTGCATCGCTGTCGCGATATACATGGGCAAACATGAAGCCCCGGAGCTTTTCAAATTCTTCCCCAATCCGTTCGGACATGCGCACCTGCGGCCGGTCATAACTGTGTTCAATCACATCCAGAATCATGGTATTGATGCGGTTGCCATGCGAATTCCCGAGCACCGCAACACAGCTTTTGGGTAGGTCGTCTTCATGCAGCACACCGGCGCGGATGGCATCATCAATGTCGTGGTTGATATATGCGATGCGGTCTGCAATGCTTACTACCGCGCCTTCCAGCGTGCAGGGATTGCCGCTTTTTTTATGATTTAAGATGCCATCCCGCACCTCAAACGTCAAATTCAGCCCCGTGCCATTCTCCAGCTTTTCCACGATGCGGAGGCTTTGCACATTGTGCTCAAAACCACCGGGCACCAAATGCGCCAATACATCTTCCCCCGCATGGCCAAAAGGCGTATGCCCCAGATCATGCCCAAGCGCAATCGCTTCCGTTAAGTCCTCATTCAATCGAAGTCCGCGGGCAATGGAGCGCGCAATCTGCGCAACCTCAAGCGTATGCGTAAGGCGCGTGCGATAATGGTCGCCCACCGGCGAAAGAAACATCTGCGTTTTATGTTTAAGGCGCCGAAAGGATTTGCAATGGATAATGCGATCCCGATCCCGGACAAACTCTGTGCGAAGCGGGCATTTCTCCATTGGATATTCCCTGCCGCGCGTATTTTTGGATTGCATTGCATAAGGTGAAAGCGTTTTCGCCTCCAACTCCTCAGCATATGCGCGCAGGCTTCCATTCTGGATGCTGTCTTTCATGGCGATCCTCCACATTGATCCTTATTTGTTTTTCTGCACAAATCGCAAAAATCCTTTCCCAATCTATGTCCAATTTGTGAAAAAACATGAAATAATCAAGGCGCACAATGCAGGGGCTTCTTTCTTAAGTGCGCTCGTTTGTGCACAACCTAAATGCCTTTTTTCTGCTTTTTAATACTTTTGCCGCACATCTAAAAGCAGGTAGATCCGGCTTATCGGCAATTTTAAAAGACCGCATCGTTGTTTCAATGCTGTCTTTTTGTGTACTAAGCCTTAAAGTATCGCACGCACAAGGCTTGCTTTTTACTTTTATCTTCTGCGCAGCGCCGTGGCCGATTGCATTTCTGAAGTGCCTCGCATTTTTCCAAGTACGTCTCGCTTTGAGGCTGATTGCACCGTGCACTTCATGCCCACAACAGAAAAGCCGGCGTCCCTTGCAAGGGACGCCGGCTTTGTTGCTTTGTCTTTCTACTATGCTTATTTGCTGTTGCGAATATTGGCCTGCGCAGCTGCCAAGCGCGCGATCGGCACGCGGAACGGGCTGCAGGAAACGTAGTCGAGCCCTACGTTGTGGCAGAACTCAACGGAAGAAGGATCGCCGCCGTGTTCGCCGCAGATGCCAAGGTGGATGTCCGGGCGGGTCTTGCGGCCCAGCTCAGCAGCCATCTTCACCAGCTTACCCACGCCAACCTGGTCAAGCTTGGCGAACGGGTCGTTCTCGTAGATCTTCTTATCATAGTAAGCGCCGAGGAACTTGCCAGCATCGTCACGGCTGAAGCCGAACGTCATCTGCGTCAAGTCGTTGGTGCCAAAGGAGAAGAACTCTGCTTCGGTCGCAATCTGATCCGCAGTCAAAGCTGCGCGCGGAATCTCGATCATCGTGCCAACCTTGTACTTCATCTGTACGCCGGCTTTGGCAAGCTCTTCGTCTGCAGTCTTGACGACAATATTTTTCACATAGGCAAGCTCTTTGACTTCGCCCACGAGTGGAATCATGATCTCAGGCACTATGTTCCAATCGGGATGCTTGGCCTGCACATTGATGGCAGCGCGGATAACAGCACGAGTCTGCATTGCTGCGATCTCCGGGAAAGTTACAGCAAGGCGGCAGCCACGGTGACCCATCATGGGGTTAAACTCATGCAGGGAAGCGATGATTGCCTTGATCTGCGCAACGGTCTTGCCCTGGGTCTTTGCAAGAAGTTCGATGTCCGCCTCTTCTGTCGGAACGAACTCATGGAGCGGTGGATCAAGGAAGCGGATCGTAACAGGAAGGCCCTCCATGGCCTCATAAATCTCCTCGAAATCGCTCTGCTGCATGGGCAAGAGCTTGGCCAGTGCAGCCTCACGCTCTTCCACGGTGTCAGAGCAGATCATCTCGCGGATAGCCGCAATGCGGTCGCCATCAAAGAACATGTGCTCCGTGCGGCAAAGGCCGATACCCTCTGCGCCCAGCTCGCGCGCCTTTGCGGCATCGCGCGGGGTGTCGGCATTGGTGCGCACATGCAGGCGACGATACTTGTCCGCCCAAGCCATGATGCGGCCGAACTCGCCGCTGATCGAAGCATCCATCGTGGGCATAGCGCCATCATAGATGTTGCCGGTGGAGCCATCAATGCTCAGCCAGTCACCCTCATGGTACGTTTTGCCGGAAAGCGTAAACTGCTTGTTCTCTTCATCCATGTTGATGGCGGAGCAACCGGATACGCAGCACGTACCCATGCCGCGCGCCACAACGGCTGCATGGGAAGTCATACCGCCGCGCACGGTCAAAATGCCCTGGGCGGCTTTCATGCCTTCAATATCTTCAGGGGAAGTTTCGAGGCGAACCAGCACGACCTTCTCGCCGCGCGCAGCCCAAGCCTTAGCATCCTCTGCGGTAAACACGATCTTGCCGCAGGCTGCACCCGGGGAAGCGGGCAGCGCCTTGCCAACAGGCTTCGCTTCCTTGAGCGCCTTGGTGTCAAACTGCGGGTGGAGCAGCGTGTCCAGGTTGCGCGGATCGATCATGGTCACGGCCTCCTGCTCGGAGATCATGCCTTCATCTACGAGGTCGCATGCGATTTTGAGCGCGGCCTTCGCCGTACGCTTGCCGTTGCGGGTCTGGAGCATGTAGAGCTTGTTATTCTCAACGGTGAACTCCATGTCCTGCATATCGCGATAATGGTTTTCAAGGATCTGGCAGACTTCCTTGAACTGCTGGAACGCAACAGGGAATTTCTCCGCCATCTGGGAAATGGGCATCGGCGTGCGCACGCCGGCGACTACGTCTTCGCCCTGCGCGTTGGTCAAGAATTCGCCCATGAGCTCTTTTTCGCCGGTAGCCGGGTTGCGGGTAAATGCAACGCCGGTGCCGCAGTCATCGCCCATGTTGCCAAACGCCATCATCTGCACGTTTACAGCGGTACCCCAGGAATACGGGATATCGTTGTCGCGGCGGTACACGTTGGCGCGGGGGTTGTCCCAGCTGCGGAACACAGCCTTGATGGCGCCCATCAGCTGTTCCTTCGGGTCGGTCGGGAAATCCTTGCCGATCTTGGCTTTATATTCCGCCTTGAACTGGCTGGCAAGCTCTTTGAGGTCTTCTGCGGTCAGTTCCACATCCTGCGTGACGCCGCGCTCTTCCTTCATTTTATCGATGAGCTGCTCGAAGTACTTCTTGCCGACTTCCATAACGACGTCAGAATACATCTGGATGAAGCGGCGGTAGCAGTCCCATGCCCAACGGGGATTGTTGGACTTCTTGGAGATAACATCCACAACCGCCTCGTTCAAGCCAAGGTTGAGGATGGTGTCCATCATGCCCGGCATGGAGGCGCGGGCGCCGGAGCGAACGGAAACAAGGAGCGGGTTTTCAAGGTCGCCGAACTTCTTGCCGGTGATCTGCTCCAGCTTGCCAATGTATTCATAGATCTGCTCCATGATCTCATCGTTGATCTTTTGTCCATCTTCATAATACTTGGTGCAGGCTTCCGTTGTGATCGTGAAGCCCTGCGGGACCGGCATGCCAAGGCCAGTCATCTCAGCAAGGTTCGCGCCCTTGCCGCCGAGAAGATTCCGCATGGTGGCGTTACCTTCACTGAAAAGGTATACGTACTTGTGTGCCATCGGTTTGATTTACCTCCATATAATAATAATCAATTTAAAACAAGTTAAGAGCGGAACCGCATTATGCAAAATTCCGCGCACACCTGTTATTATATCCTTTTTCTTCAAATTAAGCAATGAATTTGTAGCCATTCTGCAGGAAATCCTGCGGAAAAGATATTATGATGCAAGTTTTGATTATAACGCTCGCTTATGGAAGGAAGGTTGACTATTGTACCTCTCCAAGCCGTCGACCATCAAAGGCAGGAAAATGCTTGAAACCGACGTTCCAATGCGTGTTCCGCATAGCCGTTTATAGCATGCTTGAGTTCCTTGCGCACCTGCTCTGGCAAGCGCACTTTTCCCATCTCTTGATCCGAGAGCAGCAGCATCCGCCGCACTGCCTCGAGTGAAAGGGCGGAAACGGGAACGGCATCCATCATAAAGCCCTTTACGCAGGCTGCACAGAGCGCGCCGCCTGCAGCCGAAGAAAAATGGAGTTCCTGCGCAGCACGCAGATCGCGTCCGCAGGCTGCGCAGCGTGTAATTGCAGGACTGTAGCCGAGAATATTTAAGCAACGCACCGCAAAACAAAGCGCGAGATCAAGCGGCGCGCAATCCGAATACGCTGTAAAGCTAAGCGCATAAAGCAAAAGCGAAAGAAGCGCTTCATTGGGTTGCTCCGTAACGGCGCCACCGTTTGCCAAAGCAAGCATATAAGCGCCCGCAGCAAAACGCTCCACATCCTCCCGCAGCGGATAAAACGCTTCCTGCACATCGCAGGACTGTAAGGTATATTTTTCCCGGTTGAAAAACAGCACAAACTCACCGGAAACAAAAAGTTCGCTTGCGGGCAGCAATGGGCTTTTGGGCCGGCGGCAGCCCCGCGCGGCAGCGGAAATCAGCCCGCGCTCCCGCGTGAACAGCGTCAAAATGCGATCGTTGTCGCGGTAGTTCGCATAGCGCGTCACGATCCCGTTTACGGTAATTAATGCCATCGCGCCTCCATGGGAAAGATTTTCCGTTCATGCTCCCAGCGTGTATGCGGAGATACTATAGCTACATCCCATCCAAAAAGGAGCGCCACATGGATCAGACCAACAAACCCAACAGCGCCCGTTCCCTTTGGGAGGCCTTTCGGCAGACGGGCCGCGTCAGCGCATATATCGCCTACCGAAACGCCTTGAAGCAGGAACGCGATGAAAAGCCAGGCGGGCAGGACCACGCTTAGGCCTGCTCCATAAAAGCCACTGCGCGCACCGGAGCGCCATCCGCATCTTCATACTTCAGTGGAAGCGCTGCAAAGCGGAATGCACGGCCAACAAGCTGTTCAAGATTCGTAAGGTTTTCAATGATCACAAGCCCTGCTCCCAGCACGATGCGATGCATGGGCAATTCGAAGCTGTCGATCGGATCAATGGAGATGGCGTCAACGCCGATCCCTTTTTTCCCCGCTGCGCAATAGCGCATTACGTCTGCATCAAATGCGGGGTATGCACCAAAATAGCGCGCATCATTCCAAAACTGACTCCATCCCGTATAGAAGAGGAGGAATTCTGCTGCATCCGCCGCGGTGCGCACGGCGTCGATATGCCGCATCGTAACCTTTCCGCCTTCCCCTGCATCGGAACAATCTACCACGCATGCCTTGCCCGTAAAGCGTTGCGCAGGGATGGCGTCGAGCGTCGGGGCACCTGGGAAAATGTGCGCGGGCGCATCCATATGGGTCCCTGTATGCGAATACATCCTAAGGAGCGTCTCCTTAAAGCCGTCCTTTTCAATGGTGTTTGTCTGCGTCAGCTTGGGCCGCTCCGTGCCTGGATAGACCGGCATCGTTTCACCAATCGTCTGCGTTAGGTCGATTACCTGCATCGCACTTCCTCCTGCATGCTTCGCTTTTTTCTTTCAGTATACACCATAGCTTGTGTTTTTTCCATTGAAACCCGCGCCGCGCTGTTGTACAATACCCACAGGAACTCATCTCAAACCATATCCCATTTAGGAGGTACGAAAATGGATCCCTGCAAGGTTCGCGCTGCAATTGATGAAATCTATGACGGGGTCGTCGCGTTGCGCCGCGATATCCACATGCATCCCGAGCTTTCCCAGAAGGAAGAGCGCACGATGCGCGTGATCAGCGAACGCCTTACCGCGCTCAAAATCCCGCATGAAACAAACGTTGCCGGCTATGGCATTGTCGCCACGGTGGGAGACCCGCATGCAACGCATGCCGTCGGCATCCGCGCCGATATTGACGCGCTCCCCATTCAAGAGGAAAATGATATACCCTATGCTTCCAAGGTTCCCGGCGTAATGCATGCCTGTGGGCACGACATCCACACGGCAATCCTTCTTGGCACAGCGGAAATCTTAAAGGGCATGGAATCCGAATTGCCTGGCGCGGTAAAGCTCTTTTTCCAGCCTGCGGAGGAAACAACCGGCGGGGCGCGCGGAATGATCGAACATGGCTGTTTAAACCAGCCACGCGTGACCCGCGTGATGAGCCTGCACGTTGATCCCAACTGTGAAGCCGGGAAGGTGCTCATCTGCAACGGAAAGATGAACGCTTCCACCACTGAGCTCGTAATCACCGTAAACGGCACTTCGTGCCATGGTGCGCATCCTGAAAAGGGTGTGGATTCCATCGTCGTAGCGGCGCAGGTCATTACGGCCCTCCAAAGCATCTCCAGCCGTTTCAGCGCCCCAACCACCCCCTTGATCGTCACGCTGGGCACCATCCAGGGTGGAACAAAGGAAAACATCATCGCGGGCTCGGTTGAAATGCGCGGCACCATCCGCGCGCTGGATTTTGCAACGCGCGATTTTGTAAAAGCCAAGGTAAAGGCGATCGCAGAAGGCACGGCCGCCGCCTTTGGCGCAACGGCAACGGTGCGGATGTCGGATGGTTATCCGCCCCTTGTGAACGACCGCGCTACCTCAGAGCGCCTTGCCGCGCTTGCGCGGGAAGCGCTCGGTGCGGAAAACGTGCTGTTTATGGAGGAGCCGAGCCTCGGCGCAGACGATTTTGCCTATTTTACCGCAGCAGTGCCCGGCACATATTTCAACATTGGCACCGCAACCCCCGGAAACCCGCAGCCGCAGATGCTGCACAGCGAAACCTTCTGCCCGGACGAAAGCTGCATCAAGACCGGCATGCTGCTTGAAGTCCTGGGTGCACTTGCATTTTTAAAGGAGGATCAATGAGCCATATGCAAATCAACACCGATCCTGCCGCGCTGCTGCGCGACACTTATGTTCAAGTTGACCTTGCCGCGCTTGCCGGCAACATGGACGCCATTCGCGCGATGGTGGGCCCCGATGTAGCTGTGATGCCCGTTGTCAAGGCAAACGGCTATGGCCTTGGCGCGGTCGGCATCGCCCCAACTTTGCTTGCGCACGGTGCATGCTATCTTGCCGTTGCAACGCTGACCGAAGCGCTTGAGCTGCGTGAAGCTTATCCGGATGCGCCATTGTTTATCCTCGGCCATACGCCGGACAGGCTGTTGCCCATCGTAGTGCGCGAACGCATCACGCAGACCGTTTTCACTGCCGCGCAGGGGAAGCTGCTCAATGAAGCGGCTGCTGCACTCGGCAGAAAAGCGACCGTGCATCTGAAGGTAGATTCCGGGTTCCACCGGCTGGGCACAGAGAATGTTGAAGAATTGTTTTCCGTCTGCCAGGAACCAAATGTTGAAGTGGAAGGGATTTTTTCCCACCTTGCGCTTGCCGGCGAGGCGGAAGACGCAAAGCAATATAACCGCTTCATGGCCGTTGTGGAAGCCCTGGAAGCGCGCGGCGTCCGTTTCCGCTACCAGCATCTTGCGGACAGCATCGCTGCCGTGGATTATCCCGAATATCGCATGAACATGGTGCGCCCGGGCGCGCTTGTTTACGGGCTTAGAGGATTCCACAAAGGGTACGTGGAAGTAAAGCAGGCCATTTCTTTCCGGACGCGCATCTCGCAGATCCGCACAATCCAAAAAGGCGAAGGTGTGGGCTATAATTACGTTTGGCGCGCCCCGGAGGACACGCGCATCGGCACCGTGCCCTTCGGATACGCCGACGGCTATCCCCGCAACATGCGCGACAAAGGATACGTAACGATCCGTGGCGTAAAGTGCCCGCTCATCGGCGTATTGTGTATGGATCAGTGCATGGTAGACCTTACCGGCGTGCCGGATGCCGTGGAAGGCGATATCGCAATCATTTACGGCGATGGCACGAATAATACCATGAGCATTCAAGAAGCCTGTGAGCTTGCTGGCACGAACAAAAACGAAATCGTGGCCCGCCTGCTCCCCCGTCCGCCGCGGGTTTACGTCAACGGCTGATCCGCTTTAATCCAATAAAAGCCTCCTTCGAGGCAGCTTTGGCCTATCGAAAAAGTGGCATTTGCCACTTTTTCGAGTTTTGCATGCTTTTTGGCGTCCAGATGGCCCCACATAAAAGCTCTTACCGCGCATTACCCTGGTGTTTCTTTGCACATGCCGCCAAATCCGCTTGCGGTTTCCGGGTTTGCATGTTCCCCCCAAGTTTTTCAGCAAAAGGCTCCTTTTTAGGGAGCCTCTTGCATCTTAAAATCGTACGCCATTTTGCGAAGGAAAACGTCCCGCGCAACGGCTAAGTCTGAAGGGTACCCTTTCTAGCACATGTTTCCCCAATTTAAAGGTTCATGGCTCCAAAAGCAGGAGCCCCTTTGGCGCGTCTAAAAAGAAATTGGGCGAGTTTTTGAGTCGCTCGCCTTTGTGTAGCAAAGCTTCCTGTGGGTTGCACAAACAGCCGGCTTGATTTTTGTTCTGTTTGCATTCTCCCCTCTCTTCTACAACATTTCACTGCTATTTCTCGAGCATTCCAACCTTAATTTCCAGAAATTCCCACCAATTTTCGGCTCAAATGAAGTGCGATGCCTGCCATTAAAGGCTGCATTTATAAACGAAATGTTTGCATTCGTACGCTACGGCCGAGCGTTTGGAAGGCAGCCACGAGGTTCGTCCGTTTGATTACCTTGCCCGTTCTGCCGCAATCAAGCGGAACACCTGCTCCACGCTTGCAGCAAGGTTTTGATAGGCGCACTTCGTGTCCATTGCCTCCGCCCGAGTCGATGGGGCTTGCAGAATGGGGAAATATGCATCCACCCCGCTTTGATGCACTGCCGCAGCGCCTTGCCCCACGGTTCCTGCAAAAGCAAGCGTTATTACGCCGCATTGCCGTGCAAGGCGGGCAACGCCCGAGGGCGCTTTGCCCATCGCCGTCTGGAAATCCAGGCAACCTTCGCCCGTTATGGCAAAGTCCGCCCCTGCAAAGTCCTCTTCAAGGTGGATTGCATCCAGCACCAGCGCCGTGCCTGGCACGAGTTCTGCCGGCAAGAAGCTTGCGAACCCGTAGCCGAGGCCGCCTGCTGCTCCAGCGCCCGCTTGATCCGCCATATCCTTTCCAAGCGTTTTGCGCACCACCGCCGCAAAATGCGCCAATCCCGCGTCCAGCTCCGCTGCAATCTCTGGCGTAGCACCTTTTTGCATCCCATATACATGCGAGGCACCGCTTGGACCACAAAGGGGACTCTCTACATCGCACGCAATGCGGAAGCTGCACTGCGCCAAGCGCGGATCTGCGTGGGAAACATCGATTTTTTCCACGCGCGCTGCCGCCTTTCCATCCATGCCCGCGCATGCTCCTGCAGCGGTAAGGAAACGCACTCCCAAGGCGCTCAGCATGCCGATGCCACCATCGTTTGTAGCACTGCCACCAATCCCAATTATAAAGGATCGGCAGCCGCGTTCCAGCGCATCCAGGATCATCTCCCCAAGGCCATAAGTCGTCGTAAGGCGCGGGTCCCGCCGTTCCAGCGGCACAAGCGTTAACCCGCACGCGCTTGCCATCTCCATAACGGCAACGCCATCCGCTAAAATCCCATAGTGGCTCTCCACGGGAGCACCCAACGGCCCCGTTACCTGCACGGAGGCCATTTGCCCATTTAGGCCCTCTACGAGCGCGTCCACGGTGCCCTCTCCCCCATCCGCAAGCGGCCGAACGATCACTTCCGCATTGGGGCATGCGCGCAACACGCCTTCTCGCGCCGCGCGCCCCGCTGCCATGGAAGAAAGGCTTCCCTTAAAGGAATCCATGGCGATCACCACTTTCATCGTTTCACCTCATAGCGCGGTATTCCCCCTTTTCTGCGCGCCAACATGCAGGCGCAGAAAAGCCTTTACCGCCATTTTATTTTTCTCTTTATTTCCTTGGTTTTGCAGGTATAATTATAGCATGTACGATACGATTAAAAAAGCGGCCGCAGCGTTCGGCTTCGCTGAAGCGTTTTTCCTTGCCCCGCTCAAGCTTGATTTTTGGCGTATCCAAGCTGAAAAATGGGGCGTGGGCGCCTCGCTGCATTTTGACCCTGCCATGACATATCCTCATGCAGGCTGCATCCTGCTTCTGGTTTATCCCTATGCGCCTTTTGCAGCCGAGGAGCGCTTGAGCGCTTATTATCTTGCAAGCCAGCGAGGGTATTTCGCAACGAAGTCGCTTATAAATCGCCTTCAAGCCTTGGGCATCAGCTGCGAAATGGCCTCCGTGCCTGCCCGCGCGCTCGCCCTGGCAAACGGCGTGGGCATCGCGGGCAAAAATGGGATTTTGCGCATTGGCGCACTGGGGTCGCGTTTTGCGCTCTATACGCTTGCCTTAACTGGCTGTGCACCGAGCGTTGCAGCACCCGCAACCACGCCTTGCCCGCCGGGATGCAACGCCTGCATGCAAGCCTGCCCCATGGGCGCAATCGAAAAGGATGGGCTCCATGCGACCCGCTGCATGCGCTATTTTATGGACAAAGCAGAATATCCATTCTTCGTCTATGAAGTGCTTCCTACCCATATGGGCTGCGAGCTTTGCCAGGCGGCTTGCCCCAAAAATGCTTTGCTTGCCAGAGGTACGCCAACCGTGGAGGAGCGTGCCGCCTTTTCCCTGCCTCGCTTAATCGCGGGTGATTCCGCTGCTGCCCGCACGCTCGTAGGCAGGAACTTCACTGGAAACGGCAAGCTCACCGCAGAGGCGGTCAGCTTTGCCGCGCGCGCTGGGGTATATGAAGCGGAGATCCGAGCTGCAATGGAAAATACACCCTTTCCAGCCGTCCGCAGAGTTGCAGAATGGGCAGTTTCACGCTACTTTTCATGAAAAAATAATAGTTCTTTGAGACATTTGTAACACTTTTGTGATACATCCTTATGCCAACTAGTGTATAATAAACTTGCAAGTGAGAAAACAGGCAGTGAAAGAAGTTCCCCCTTTCAGACCAACCGTTTTTAAGCGGCTCCTTTCAAAGGAGCCGCTTTTTTGTGTTTTGCACTTGCATTCAAACGCGATACAGGGTAGAATATTGATGCCGCGCTAGGCGGGGAGTTAGCGGTGCCCTATACCTGCAATCCGCTAGAGCAGGGTACAATCCCCGTTTTGAGGCTTGAACTTGTAGGGTCTGGGATCGGCAAGGGGTGTCGATCGCCGGGTCCTGTGCAATCGGCGTCTGTGAACCATGTCAGGTCTTGACGGAAGCAGCATTAAGCGGAGCAGCCGATGTGCCGCAGGTTTGCCTGGCAGGAGCTACCTGCCGTATATTCCGCCTGGAAGCGCATTGCCAAGGAACGGGTGCGCGGCAATCAAAAACGCGATGGCATATGCCATCGCGTTTTTGATTTTTCGTTTTTTGCAATTTTGCGGGTACAAACGTCCTGCCGGAGCGCAGTGCACTGCAGCCATGCCTTGCAGCGTGTTGCAAGCATTAAAACGCTATGGTTTTTTCTTTGTCCTGCAGGCGATTCAAGTTTACATTTGCCCACGGGGCGAGCCGCACGCCAACAGATGCCTGGCAAATCAGTACTTCGGCAACTTCGCATTGAATTCGCAAGTATAGCGCCATTATGCTGGCAGCGATCCATTTTCGGGCCCATATATTCCCTCATGCTTCAGCAGTCTACCCCTTTTGCAGCAAACGCTAAGCCGCGCTCAACCTGCAGCTGCAAAACGGGCAGCCTTCATCCTTGAAGCTTTGCCATAAACTTTTCGTTGTTTACAATGAAGCGTTCGTGCATGCCTTCCCCTATTGTACCGCGCGCATCATAGGCGCGCACTGCGAATACAAGTCGGCGCCGGTCGATCTCCACAAGCTCGCTTTCGCAACGCACCTCCCTGCCAACAGGGATAGCGGCCATATGTTTCACATCAATGCGCGTGCCAACAGTGCACTCTCCTTCAGCAAGAAAAGGTTGGACGCTTTCCATCGCAGTATTCTCCATAAAGGCGATCATCGCAGGCGTAGCAAACACCGGAAGGCTTCCGCTTCCATGCGCAACTGCCGTATCCGCTTCCCCTACAATGCGGGTTGCTGCGTTTTTCAAACCGATTTTGAGCATAATTCCTCCAGAAAAAAGCGGAGCGGCCCTTCCGAGCCGCCCGCATAAAGCCCAAATTCTTACAGCGCTTCTACGATCGTGGCAACACCCATGCCACCGCCGATGCACAGCGTAGCAAGGCCGGTCTTCTTGCCGGAATGTTTGAGCTCGTAGAGAAGCGTAACCAGGATGCGGCAACCGGAAGCACCAATGGGGTGCCCGAGAGCAATTGCGCCGCCGTTTACGTTGACTTTGGATTTATCAAAGCCAAGCTCATTGGCAACCGCAACAGACTGCGCTGCAAACGCCTCGTTGGCCTCGATGAGGTCGATCTGATCCAGCGTCATTCCGGTCTTCTTGAGCGCCTTGCGGGTCGCATAGACCGGGCCGACACCCATGATGGAAGGATCAACACCCGCGCTTGCTCCGCCGATGAATTTCGCCATGGGGGTGACGCCCAACTCTTTCGCCTTCTCAGCCGTCATAATAACGAGCGCAGCAGCGCCATCGTTGATGCCGGATGCGTTTGCAGCAGTAACGGTGCCATCCTTCTTGAAGGCGGGCTTGAGCTTGCTGATGCTCTCTGCCGTTACGCCCGCGCGCGGGAATTCATCTACCTTGAATTCAACGATCTCCTTCTTAACCTTTACGGGCACAGGGACGATCTCTTCATCGAACCTGCCGCTCTTCTGTGCCGCTTCGCACTTCTGCTGGCTCCATGCTGCGAATTCATCCTGCATTTCGCGGGTGATCCCGTATTTCTCCGCAACATTCTCCGCAGTGATACCCATGTGATAATCGTTGAACGCATCCCAAAGGCCATCCTTGATCATGACATCGACCAGTTTGCCATCATTCATGCGGTAGCCGAAGCGCGCCTGGGGCAGCGCATAGGGCGCCGCGCTCATGTTTTCCATGCCGCCAACGACCATCACATCCGCTTCGCCTGCCTCGATCATCGCAGCAGCCATGTTGACAACCTTCAAGCCGGAACCGCAAACGTTGTTTACGGTAAGGGCAGGAACTTCCACCGGAATGCCCGCTTTCACAGCAGCCTGGCGGGCAGGGCTCTGACCAAGGCCGGCTTGCAGCACGTTGCCCATGAGGACTTCATCTACATCTTCCGGCTTGATACCAGCGCGGCGCATCGCTTCCTTAATTACAATTGCGCCAAGCTCAACAGCAGGTGTGTTCGTTAAAGAGCCGCCGAATTTGCCAAGTGCCGTGCGGCATGCGCCAGCCAATACGATTTCCTTTGCCATAGTCGTTTCTCCTTGCAATATTTTTATCGGCCAATGCCGAAGGTTAAGCCATGGGTTTCAAGTCTGGGCTGATGATGAGTTCCGCTTCGGTTGCGGCTTGGATCTGCTCAACAGTAAACTCGGGGTTATACTCGCGGAGCACGATGCCTTCCGGCGTAACATCCATCACACCCATCTCGGTAACGATCATGTTTACGCAATTGATCGCCGTATAGGGAAGGCGACATTTCTTAAGGATTTTGGGGTTCCCCTTTGCGGTGTGCTCCATCGCCACGATGACTTTCTTCGCACCAACGAGCAGGTCCATAGCGCCACCCATGCCCGGCATCCTCTTCCCGGGGATAATCCAGTTGGCAAGGCCGCCTTCTTGATCCACTTCAAGGCCGCCCAGGACGACCGCATCCACATGGCCACCGCGAATCAAGCCAAAGCTCTCGGCAGAATCGGTGAATGCGCCGCCAGCTACAATGGAAGAAGGAGAGCCGCCAGCATCCACAATATGCATGGGATCCGCGTTTGCTTCATCCGGCGCAGGGCCCTGGCCTACGATGCCAAGCTCGGAGTGCACAGTAACATGGATGCCTTCCGGCAGGAAGGAAGTGCACAGCACGGGCAGACCAATGCCCAGGTTGACTACCATGCCATCGGTGAATTCCTGCGCGACGCGCTTTGCAATAAATGGTTTAATCAAGCTTTTTTCCATCTTATTTGCCCTCCCTTACTACGATATAATCGACCAGGATGCCCGGTGTCATCACGTTTTCAGGCTCGATCTCGCCAACTTCTACAAGGTGCTCCGCTTCCACGATTACGATGTCCGCTGCCGTTGCCATTACACGGTTGAAGTTTTGCGCAGAGCCTTTGTACCAAACGTTGCCCAGCTTATCCACTTTATAAGCGCCGATGAGCGCCACATCTGCACGCAGGGGCTTCATTACAAGATAATCCTTGCCATCATAATTGACTTTGCCACGTACAAGGGGGCTATCCTCCACAAGGGTGCCAACACCAGTCGGCGTAATTACGCCGCCGAGGCCCGCGCCGCCCGCGCGGATCATCTCCGCGAGGCTGCCCTGCGGAACAAGATCCACCTTCAGCTCACCGCTTGCCCACTTTTCGACCGCTTCCGGATTGGTGCCAAGATGGCTGCCAATATAACCTTCAATCTGGCCGTTGTGGATCATTTTGGCCCAGCTGTAATATTCGTCCCCATCCGGCCCATTCATCTTGGACGAATCGTTATGGATGGTGTGGAAATGGCCCTTTCCGCTCTTGGAAAGCGCATCGATCACGCTCAATGCGCTGCCGCAGCCGACAAAGCCGCCCATCATGATCGTTGCTCCATCCGGAATGAGATCGACGGCCTGCTGTGCGGTGATGATCTTGTTTCTCATAGAAATCCTCCTGTATAGTAATGAACCTTGCGCCGCTTTTACAGCACACAGCAAGAAAGGCGTATGGTTTACACCCACGCCCTTTTATTTTACGCCAGAGAACAGGCAATGTCAAATGATTCCGCTGAAAACTGGGCTGATTTTGGGCTGCACCCCCCAGTGGGGACAACCTATACATCCAGTTCAAGCATAGAACGCGCAATATCAAATTTCAACGATGAATATTTCGTATCCGCTGGCACTTCAAGCATGACGAGCACAAGGCGGGCATCCTCCTCGGAAACGCCGGTGCGGTACCCGGCAAACCAGGAGATTTCTCGGCTCTTATCATCCCCGATTTCGGCGGTACCGGTTTTTGCTGCAACAACGCAGTTTTCTACTTTAAGCTCTCGGCCGGTTCCGTTAATGCTTCTGTCCACAACATCTTTGAGCATGGGAGTGATCGTTTCAATCGCAGCCTCCGAAATTACGTTCTCCTTCCACAGGCTTGTTTCATGCTGCGTCACTACCTCATATTTTACGCCGTTTTCCTTATATACGCCCTCAACAACATAGGGTATTGCAATATCTCCCCCATTTGCAAACGAAGCAAACATGGCTGCAAGTTGCAGCGGGGTCACCAAAATTTCGCCCTGGCCATAACCGCTGTCAGCCAGGAGCTTATAGCTCATCTCCGTGTCTTCATTGACAAGCTGCGGCTGTGCCACGCCGATATCAAATGGAATGCTTTCTGTAAATCCAATCCCCTCCAGATAATCCTCAAACGCTTCCCATCCAATGAGAAGCGCTGCATTGGCAAAATAGATATTATCCGAATGGATAAATGCTTTACGCATATTGAGCGGGCCGCTGATGGGGTAATTCACATGCGTGCGCTTAATTGGCGTCCAAATCCACGCGCCATATTCTGTAGGCGTCCAATAATCGTCCTCAATCTGGCTCTCATCAAAAGCATAATCTGGATCCAACACGCCAAGATCCAATGCGGCTGCCCCAGTAAATACCTTCATGGTAGAACCTGGGGGATAAAGGCCCTGTGTAACGCGGTTGATGAGAGGTTTTGCAGGATCGTTAAGCAATTCGTTATAATCCTTTTGGCTGATGCCGCGCGTAAACAAGTTAAGATCATAGCTTGGATAGGAGCTCATCGCCTGCACCGCACCTGTAAGCGGATTCATCACTATGACAGCACCCGCCGTAGTGTCCCCAAATAGCACGAGTTCCATTACCTCATCAAGGCGCTGCTGCAGCTCTACATCAATGGTGAGCTCCAAATCATAGCCATCCACAGGATCTAAGCGGTACAGCGTGCGACGGTTCGTTCCTTCCTCCGTGCAGATATAGATCATCTCCCCATCTTTCCCGCGCAGTTCCTGTTCGTATTGTTTTTCAAGGCCCAAGCGGCCCACGATGGAGTCTGAAGTGTAAAGGCCATCCCGTTCCGTGCGCCCTTCGTTGAGCGCCGCAAGCTCTGCTTCGAGTTCTTCTTTGCTCGAGGATGGCACCGCACCAACATAACCGATCAGATGCGCAAGCAGGGAGCCATATGGATATTCCCGGTGCTCACCATAATTACCATAATCAATACCGATTCCCGTAATCAAAAGAAGCTGCTCCACGGTTGATTCGGAAAGCTCATCGCTGTAATACTGTTTAAGAATAGCGACATCGTTGTATTCCTTTTCAAGCGCTTTTTCAATCTCCTCTTGCGTCATGCCGAGCAGAGGGGAAACTTGCGCAAGGAAAAGCGGCATATCTTCAATTTTGGAAGGCGCCGCATAAACGCTGATTGTGCCAACGGTAGCCGCAAGAAGCGAGCCATCCGAAAGGATCTCACCGCGTTCAGCCGAAAGCGTAGCCACACGCACTGTGTCTCCCCACTCCATCTCGGGAAAGATTAGTGCAGGTGACCATTCAATACGCCATTCGCCGCCCTCGCGTGTTGCAAGAAGACTAAAGCTATTTTCCATCTCTCCAGCAAACCCGGAGGAATATACGCCATCAAACGTAGCTTTGCAAAGGATCTCCCCACTTGTGACGGAGAGGTTTTTGTATTCCACGGCCGTGATTTCCAGCGCGTCAAAAATATTGATATAACGGTTCACAAACTCCTGTTCCGTTACGCGTTTTTCTTTTGTTTCCTCTCCATCGTTGCGCACAGAAGATGCAAGCAGGGCGTATGCACCAGCATAATCCTCTGTGGAAATGCAGTCCAGAAATGCTTCGATCGCTGCCTTACCCGAACGCTGTTGCGCTTGCGCACAACCAGCGGTATAGGGCAATATAAGCGCTACGAGCACTGTCCCCGCCAGGATACGCTTAATTGCACCCCGATGTTTTTTCTCTTGTGTCTGTTTCAATTCGCTACCGTTCCAGCGCGCGCGCACCCTTTCTTGTTTTTGGTATTCCATCCTTTCGGATACGGATTGATTCATTATAACCTGGCAACAATCTTCTGTAAACCGCACGGATATGCCATCCAATAAAATTCGCGGATTTGACACATTCCCCGTTAGGAGGCTATAATATGCATACTATGAAAGCAATCGACAATATTAAGCAATATACGCCTGCGGCATTGTGGAAGCGCGCAAAGGAGCATGCTCCAGCGCGTGCAGAAGCTGCACCCAAGGCGCCCGCCAGCAGCTGGGCCGGAAAGGCCCCTATCCCTTCTGGGCGAAAATGGTGGCTTACTGCGCTCGATATTTTCCTTGCGCTTGCCGTTCTTGCAGGCGCTGCGTGGTTCGTTTCCCTTGCTACCGCTCCAGATCCGCGCATCACGGTATACTTTTCCGCAGATGGGGTAACGGATGAACACTTCGTGTTCCCCACGGACGTTCGCACATTTTTAAAGGATCGCGGCATTACGCTCTCAAGTGAGGACTCCCTTTCCTGCGCGCTAACGGACCAGCTTACGGACGGGATGGAGATCTCCATTACCCGTGCATTTCCTGTTGCGGTCAAATCCGAAAATGGGGTCGCGTTGTTGCACACAACGGGCGGCACTGTAGGAGACGCGCTGCGCGCCGTGGATGTGCAGTACGACGTGAACGACGAGCTCTCTCATCTCTCGTTTGAGGATCTTGCGCCCGGCATGCAGATTATCCATACGGATGTAGTAACCGAATATGACACTTCCTATATGACGCTCGAATATAAGGAAGAGGTTGTAAAAGATGATACCGTCTATAACGACACAAAGCCTGTCCTGCTCCAGGAAGGTAAGGATGGCACTAAACAGGTAACGCAACGTTTGATCTATAAAAACGGGGTCTGCGTATCCAAAGAAGTCGTGGACCAGCTGGTTATCACGCCTGCTACGCCGGAAATCAAAAAAGTTGGCACAAAAATTCATTATCAGACCAGTTTAAGCGGTGAATTTCGAATTTATAAAGACCCACCGGTAGCCGGCAAAAACGGGTGGGTAGAAATGACCATGGATTATATCACTGCCTACACTGCGGATACTCAAACCTCTACTGGAGTAAAGCCGCGGCTTGGTACGATCGCCGTAAATACCTACTATATTCCATACGGTACGGAAATTTATGTGAAAGGTTATGGCTACGGCAAAGCGCAGGATACTGGCGCGTTCCGCAACTATAAAAGGGAGGACGGAACGCCCGTAAACCAGCTCGACTTATTTATGAATACGGAAAAGGAATGCCTGCGCTGGGGGCGTAAACGCAATGTAACCGTGCTTGTGAAACTTGGCTGAGTATGGCAAGCCGGCAATATGGAGCGGTGCATCTTTTGGATTGCCGCTCCTGTTTTTCATCAACAAAGGAGCATTATGACTACCGCTGATATCAAAGCGCTTTTGCAGGCCCATGGCATCGTGCCCAATCGCGCGCTTGGGCAAAATTTCCTTGCGGATGAAGCAGCGGCGCAAACGATTGTGGCCGCAGTAAACCCTAACCAGTTCCCCGTTCTTGAAATTGGCCCCGGGCTTGGCGCACTTACGGAAGTGCTTTTGCAGCATGCAACGCGTGTCGTCGCAGTTGAAATTGATGCCGCAATGGTGCGTATTTTGAAAAGCCGCTTTGATGACACGCCCAGCTTTACACTTGTGCATGCGGATTTTTTGAAGGTAGACCTAGAACAGCTATCGCCTTTTCTTGATCCAGCATGTGTGGTTGCTGCCAACCTGCCTTATTATATTACCACGCCAATCTGCATGAAATTGCTGACCTCCTCGCTTCCAATCGCTCGCATGGCGTTGATGTTGCAAAAAGAAGCTGCGGATCGGTTCACTGCCCTCCCCGGTAGCCGTCAATACGGGCCTTTGGCAGTGCTTGCCCAACGCTATTTCTCCATCACGCCCTGCATGGCGCTCCCACCTGCGCGCTATTATCCACAGCCGGAGGTGGATTCCGTTGTACTCACATTTACCCAAAAAGATGACGTTTTACGCTTGCCTACCTTGCCCAACGTGCTCGCAGCAACATTTGCCATGCGCCGCAAAACGCTTTTTAACAACCTGCGGGCAGCTGGCTTTTCCAAGGATGGAGCAACAGCGCTTCTCGAAGCGTGTGGCCTTCCACCGGCAGCGCGCGCAGAATCCCTTCCGCCCGAATCTTTTGCCCGCTTAGCAGAATGCTGGGAGCCTTTTGCATTTAAGGCGTAACCCCACATAAAAGCTTCCTAAAACGGATTGCAAGATAGCTTGTTGCACGCAACAAGTACTGTGAGAATTGCTTTCACGGTTCCACTTCTTTTATTCTGGAACGGAAGCCAACCATGTTTTTAAAGCGCACAATCATAGGCACAAAGCTGCAAAAAATCTTGAAAATCGCATTCCAATATGCGCAAGGCACAGCTTTTCATAAAAAAGCTGGCCAGAAACATTCCAGCCAGCTTTTTATTTCATATATTGCGTGTTCAATCAACATCTTCAATGATCTGCTCGGGACGCTCATCCAGCACAAACGGATTGCGTAAAACACCTCGGATGTATTTGATCGCAGTAGAATAATAAAACCCATCGCAAATACGCTCATCCATGACCCACATCAAGGTAATGAAGCGCCGTTCCACAACAGATCCATCCGCCTGCACTTCATATTTTTTCTGTTTTGCGCCAAAGGAGCAAAAAACAGGCACATTTCCAAAATCATACAGGTGATGGAAGATCGGCGGCACGCCCAGAGAACCCATAGAAGTAATAAACATCGAACCATGGAATGGGCTGAGTTTCTCAAGCGTTTTCGGAAGCAATCCAAAATAATCCAGCAGCTTAAAAAACCACACCGCAAATTTCAGCAGAAGTCCCGGAATAAAATCAAAGGCTTTGGCTGCTTTATCAAAATTGCTCTGCTTATTTTCTTTTGAAAACTCAACTTCCTTTTTGACCAGCTCATAGATTTCAGATGCGGTGGCATCCAATTCTGGAGAGATTTTAATGACAGTTTCAAGCGCGTCGGCGCGCATTTCGCGCTTTACCGTAAGGTTGATTTGCACGCCGTTGCGTGCATAGACTTTCTGTCCGGAAATGAAGCGATTTACGGCCGGCTTTTGCGAAAGGCTGCGTACATAAGCCGCAATGATCACATGCATGATGCCAAAACCGACAAGTCCATCATCGTTGCGCTTGTGCCGAATGTAGCGCTCAATCTCATCGATGTCCACAGTGTCCATGAAATAGTTCGAAGCGGAATTTCGCGTCACCATGATATAAGGCGACACGCGAGCAAATGCATCCAGTGAGCGAAGCCGGCGTCCATCGTATCGATCGCCCCAGCGGCGCTTTCTTTTTGCGGGTTGGATACGCTTTTCAGATCGTGTTTGTTCCATGTTTGAATGACTCCATATAAAAGAAAAAATATATTTATATTTTACTCTTTTAGGAGACGTTATGTCAAACATATCCTATGCCAAAACGTCTGTTTCCCCAAACGCGGCCGCAAGCAAGCGCTCTACATCGCCATCCGTTACGCTCCTTGCTCCTTCTGCCGTGCAGGGATCGGAAACAATGCGCGCTACTGCCATGCGCTTATTCCGTTCGAACGCTTCTTTCGCAAGGCCGATTTCCTGCAGGTTACCCGGCAACTCGGCCCCGCGGCAAAGCGTTTCCACCTCCTCTGCAAGTGCCTCTGCTGCCTGCGTATCCAGCCGGCCCCGCAACCCGAGCGCACGCGCAAGGGTTGCATAGCGGGCGCATACCCGTGCTTCCCGCAGGTTAAAACGGATCACATGCGGCAAAAAGATGCCGCATACCGTCCCCGCATGTGCGCGGCAGGCCGGGAACAGCGCGATTGTCTGGCGCACCAGCGCATGTGTAAGTCCTGCATTTACATTGGAAAATGCAAGGCCGGAAAGGCATTGCGCATACTGAATCTGCTCCCTTGCGAAGCCGTCTTCTATCCGGGCCGCCTGCAAATGCTCAAATATAAGCCCGCTAGCCTTCTGCGCAGCCGGTTCAGCCAAATGTGCACCGATGCAAGCTGCATACGCATCAAGCGCATTTGCAAGCGCCTCTACCCCTGCCTGCGCGATTGTTTCTGGCGATGCGGCTGCGCTAAACTCCGGATCAATCAGCGCAAGGTCTGGCACAAGGCCATAATCCACAACCGCCCAGGCAGCATGTTCTTCCGATCCTGCAACCTCGGCAAATGCAGCCGCTTCCTGCGCATTGCTACCCAAAGTCGGCACAGCTGCAAAGCGTGCTTTGCGGCGCAGTGCAGGCAGGCTGTAAGGCATGCGCAAATCATCAAGGGCTGCCTCCGGGTATTCATAAAGCACCCACATCAACTTTGCCATGCCGATGGTTGTACTTCCCAACGCCACAATCCAATCCGGCGCAAAGGCGCTCAGTGCAGCCGCGCCTTCTGCAGCCGTTTCCTCCACCCGTGAAGGCCAATTGAATTCCAGCGTGCACACTTTCATCCCGGTCCGCAGAAGGGCTGCTTCCGCCCGGCATAAAAAGCCATTCTGCTCCATCTCGCTGGATGCCGCAATGAGCATTGCGCGCTTCCCTCGCAGCGCAGAAAGCCGTTCGATGCTCTCCCTTCCGTAATAGATATCCCTTGGGATTGTAAACCTTGGCATGTAATCCTCCCGCTATCTTTCCGCATTGATGCGCTTATCTTTCCCGTTCCTGCAGGCTTTTATCAGCGGTTGTTCTGCACGGTTGCGCATGGTATACTAAACGCCAAAAAGAAATAAGGAGGAGTGTATTTGCGCAACATCCTGCTTTTGCTTGAGCGTTCCTTTTTTGAGCACCGGTGCTGTTCAGATCGCGCTTGGCTCGACGCGCATTTGCATGATGGTTTTTTAGAGTGCGGAAAATCCGACTTGTTTTGGAATAAGGCAGCAACCATAGAAGCGCTTCTCGGTTACAGCGCCAAGCGCAACATAGTCATTTATAATTTCAGATGTGAGCAAATTCATGAATCCGTTTGGCTTGTGCATTATGTTACAAAAGAGGAACCCGAAAAAGCATTTTTCCGAACTTCAATCTGGATAAAAGAAGGCCCCACATTCAAAATGCGTTTCCATCAAGCCTCCCCGCTGAGCGGTCCGCATCCCTTGATTGCAGAGCCATAGCCCCTTTTGCGTTTTTTGCCTGCATGCAAACCACGCGAGGCGCTTCCATTTTAAAACCTGCAAAGGCGGAAAACACACGGCCTTTCCCCCTACAGCGCTGTGTACGCCGTGCACCGAGCGCCTGTTTCGCACCGCTCCACCGAGAGGCAATAGCCCCCACAGTTTGCCGTTCGGTTCGCGCCGAAATCCGCGCGGACATCCGTGTAGCATTCGAGCAGGTACAGGATCGTCCCGCCATGGGCTACCATGCCGATGCGCCGGCAGCCACGGTCAGCTGCGTCCGAAACGGCAGTTTCAAACGCCTCTTTCACGCGCGCACGCATGTTTGCAAACGTCTCGCCTCCGGGATAACCCTCCCATTGCGTTTGTGCAAGCCAATCAAGATAAACCTGATCCTGCGCTGCAACCATCTCTGCATGCGTTCGATTTTCAAACGCACCAAAGTCAATCTCCCTTAGCCCCTGGAGAATCGTTTCCGGCACTTTGGGCCAAAGCAGCGCAGCAGTTTGCCGCGCGCGGAGCAACGGGCTTACATACACACGCTCTACATCCGGCAATTCCGCCGCGCGCTGTTTGGCAAGCGCAATCCCTTCCGGCAGAAGGGGCATATCCGTAACGCCTAAAAAGCGGCGTTCTGGATTGCCCGCTGCAATGGAATGGCGCACAAGGATTATTTCCATTGCGCCTCCCCTTTTAGCACCATCGGGATCCCGCAGAAAATGCGCACCACTACATCTGATTTTTCCGCAATAACGCAGCAGATCCTCCCCACGTTCTCGCGCCATTCCCGTTCAAATTGTTCCATTGGCACCACGCCGCACCCAACTTCATCGCAGATCACCACCGCATGCCGCAGCAGCTTTGCAACTGTCTGCTCCTGCGCCTCCCCCGCAGCAAGCGCTGCACGCACGGCGTCGGCCATGCCGTTTAACACAGGGCGATCCGCACCGGGCGTAGTGGTTACATCCGCCTCTGTATAGCCAGTATTCCGAAGCGCGGCAGCCAGCTTTCCCTGCCCTGCGCCGCCGATCACAAGAATCATAGTAAACCTCCGATCCGCTCTGCCAGCATCACTGCGCCCAAAACCGCAAGCTCGCATACCTGCACAAAGTAGCCGGCAAGATCCCCCGTTGCCCCTCCGAACTCGCGGTATGCCATAATCCTGTAATGCAAAAAGGATGCGCCTGCAGCAACAACCGCCGCGCCGCCTGCAAGCGGCGCCCTCCAAAGCATTACGCAGGCTGCCGCCGTGATCCAAAGGCCCGAAACGATGCGCACCACGCGCACATCCGAAGCGCTGCGAAACGTTGCAAGCAGCCCATCCCGGCGTGCGCCCCGGAAGCTGACGACTGCAAGCGCGCTCAGCCCGCGCGAAAGCACCGGGGAAAGCGCAAGCACGCGCATACTCGAACCGCTAAGAGGCACTTCATGCCAAAGGCCAAAGTTAACAAGAAGATATGCGCCGCAGGCGATCACTGCAAATGCCCCGGCATGCGGATCCTTCATGATCTCGAGTTTTTTCTCCCGCGGAGCATGGGATGCCCGTGCATCCGCCACATCGCAGAAGCCGTCCATGTGGATGCCGCCTGTGACAGCAAGCGGCAGTACCGTTAAAAACGCCGCCATAAGCGTACGTCCCAAGGAAAGCAGCTCCCCAAGCGCCAGCAGCAGGAACATCAAAAGCCCGATCACCCCGCCGATTACCGGGAAAAAGCACATGGCATACGCCATATTCTCTTCCCGCCACGCAACGCGCGGCGCTGGAAGCCGCGAATACATGGTAAGCGCCATGCAAAACGAACGCAACAGCTTCATAACAACCCTTTCCCCTTCCAATATAGCGGGATGCCGGAAACGACTTCCACAACCGCATCTGCTTGCGCTGCAAGCGCCTGGTTTACCGCGCCAAGCGCAGAGAGATACCCTTGAACCTCGAGCGCATACTGCAAGCCATCCGAAAACAGCTCGTTTGTAACAACAACAACGCATTCATACTGCTCCGTTAGGCGCAATACGCCCGCGCAAACGCGTTCCACGAGCCCATCTGCGCCTAAGCCGCCAAACATTTCATTTGCAACGAGGTTGGACATGCATTCCAGCAGCGCGCTTCCTCCTTTTTGCGGAAGCGGCGCTTCCAACAGGCCGTGCGGGCATTCCAGCGTTATAAACCCTTTTCCTGCGCGCATGGCGCGGTGGCGTGCGGCGCGGCGCATGTCTTCCGCATCCCGCAATTCCATCGTTGCAATATAAGTGCGCTTCGCAAGCCCGGCGCGCACGATCAACGATTCAGCGAACTCCGATTTGCCGCTTGCCGCGCCGCCCGAAACAAGGACCAGCATCCTGCTTCCTCCTTAGGACTGCGGCGTATAGGCCGCAACATCGATCTCCTCAAACGTGCGCATTTCATCATAAACCGCAAGCGCCATGGCAAGAAGCGGCATGGCGGCAACTGCGCCTGTACCTTCGCCCAGGCACATTTCTGCGCAGATGAGCGGCTTTAAGCCAAGCGCATTCAGAACCAGCATGCCCGCCGGTTCTTTGGAGACATGGCTTGCAAGCAAATACGCTCCGCACGCTGGGCACATGCGCACTGCAGCAAGCGCCGCAGCTGCAGAAATAAAGCCATCCAACAGCACCGGCACCCGATTGAGCGCGCCTCCCAGGCAAACGCCTGCAAGGGCTGCGATGTCGAGCCCACCAAGGCAGCGGAGCACGGAAAACGCATCGTTCGAATCGGGATGGTTTACAGCGATTGCGCGCGCAATCGCATCTTTTTTTCTGCGCAGGCCCGCATCCGAAAGCCCCGCGCCGCGGCCAGTCACGGTCTCAATCGGTGCACCGGTTAAAACCGCTGTAATCGCGCTTGCCGTGGTCGTGTTGCCGATCCCCATCTCACCCAGCGCAAACAGGCCGTATCCTTCCGCCTTCTTTTCGCGCACAAGCTCGATGCCCGTTTCGATTGCGGCCATGGCTTCGGCTTCCGTCATGGCGGGCTCCACCGCGATGTTGCGCGTTCCGCGGCGGATATTGCACTGGCGCACTGCCGGATTGACCGGCCGCGCAACGCCAACATCCACGGGGAATACATCCGCCCCGGCAACGCGCGCCATCCGGCATACGCTCGAATCGCCCTTTGCGGCGTTTTCCGCCACGATAGCAGTTACGTCCTGCCCAGTCTGCGTTACACCTTCGGCCACTACACCGTTATCTGCGCACATCATCAGCACTGCGCTCCGCCCCAACGAAACATCCACATTTCCTGTAATGCCCGCGATCTTCACCACGGCGTCCTCCAAAAGGCCCAGGCTGTGCAGCGGTTTTGCAATCGCATCCCACCGCTTGCGCGAGGCCTCCATTGCTGCAGCATCCAGCGGTTGGATCGCCTGCCGTATTTCAAAAAGCGTCATTTTCTATTTGCCTCCTCTTCCGGCGCACGTTGTGCCCGATACATGTCAAAAATACATCTTAATAATAGTACCCTTTTTTGTTGAAAAATCCAAGCAGGAATGCAATAATATCCTTATGCTTACGCTTACAAATATTGTAGACCATCCAGAAATGCTCTTAGGCTACACGGAAGAAAGCTTGAAACGCACGCTTTCCAGCCTTGGGCTTGACGGCTTTGAGGCGATCCGCTGCGGCGCACATGCGCCCTGTTTAACACCATCGCTCGTGCGCGGCGTGCACCTTGTATTCTGGGCGGATTGGCTCGATTTCTGGCGCGGCGACACAAAGGCGCTCTTGCAGAAGTTCGGGTCGCGTTCCGCTTGGGAAGCCTATTATGGTTGTTCTGATCCCGCAGGCTTAATTCCGCAATATGAAGCAGAGCTTGCCTATGCAGAGGCGATGGGTGCAGAATATGTGGTGTTTCACGTTTCGGATGTTTCACCCGAAGAAACCCTGACCTACCGGCGGTTCCATATGGATGAAGCGGTAATTGATGCTTCCGCAGAGCTTCTGAACTTTCTTTTCAAAGGGAAATCTTACCCGTTTGCGCTTTTACTGGAAAACCTCTGGTGGCCCGGCCTCACGTTGACCCGCCCCGCTATGACAGAGCGCCTGCTTTCCGCGGTAAGCTATCCCAATACGGGGCTTCTTTTCGATACAGGGCACCTTTTCAATGCAAACCCATCCCTTACCGATATCTCCAGCTGCCTGGCTTTTGCACATGCCATGCTTAATGCGCATGGATCGCTCGCTTCGTATATCCGTGGGATGCACCTGCATGGCGCAGCTACAGGGCGCATTGTGCAGGAGATGCTCGCGGCGCAGCTCGAGCTTGCCCCGGACTTTCCAAGCCGTTTTGCACAAGCTTATGATTGGGTCACACGCATTGACCCACACTGTCCACTCCTCTGCCCTGGCGTGGAAGCGCTTGTTGAACGCGTTGCGCCGGACTATCTGGTGCTGGAGTTTGCAGAAGCGGATCTATCGGAGCGCGCCCCCAAACTTCGCGCACAGCTTTCCGCGCTCCAGCAGCATCCTCCCAGAATGCGGTGACTTGCGTTAGCTCGCCTTATAAGAGTCCTATAAAATATAAATTGAAGTCCACAGTCAATGCTCATCTATGATAAAGAAGCATGAAAGCGAAAATAAGGCCTAGATCGCCAGCACTACACTATTCCCTTATCTTATAAACCGAAACATTCCATGACTTTCCTAATAGAGTCTATTGACTTCTGGTACTTAAGAGAGCTATACTATAGTTATAGTTTAGTAAAGCTAAATAGTAAAACTAAATAAGGGCTATAGTATGAATAACGGATATGTACAGCAATTCAAAAAAGGCTCTCTTGAAATGATACTCTTATGCCTAATCGGACGAAAAGAAACTTATGGATATGAAATTATGACCGAATTAAACAATAGTGCGTCTGTTTTAGGATATGCAAAAGAGGGCACCATTTACCCTATTCTGTATCGTTTGCAGGAAGCAGGACTAATTAAATGCCGGTTAGCTCCGGCTGCAGCAAATGGCGGTTCTAAAAAATATTATTCTCTAACTGAAAAAGGTGGAGATGTACTAAACGAACTAATCTTATTTTGGTCAAGCTATGAGAGCTGCGTAAATGGCTTCATAGAAAGCTATCAACAAGCGGAGGCACCGAAATGAACGAAGAATATATCAAACAGGTTGAAAAGGAACTTTTTTTATCACGCAAGGAAAAAAAAGATGTTATGCGTGATTTGAACGAAGTTTTTGCTTCTGCTTTGGAGCACGGAGAAACGGAGCAGCAGGTTATCCAGCGTTTAGGGACACCTAAAGAGTTTGCGGACAGTATCGCCGAGCAGTTTGGTATTGATAACAACAATTCAAAAAGACAGAAAGGTATCATTTCCGCTCTTGTTGCGTTTCTTATGGCTGCTGTTGCTTTTTCTATATATGCTGTTACACGATTAGGAAAAGCGCTAGAGAGAACAATCGGACAAGCAGATGCAACGACAAATATTCAGATTCAAGGTGCATTGGGGATAGATGTTTCACAAATCACTTTGGCAGTAGGATTTTCTGGGGCAATGATTGCTATTTTGTTGATTATCCGAACTATAGGCAAAAACAGGAGGTAATTTATGAAAAAGTATATTTATGTACTGGCAATAATGCTCACGATCTCTTTAGCTGCGTGTTCTAAACAAAACATTTCGTCTGCGCCCGCAGATAATAGGAGCAATGCTCCGTCTAATAGTGTTACCACACTTGAAGAAGGCGTTTGGCCTAATAATGAATATACAGAGGGGCTTCCCGTTCCGCCCGGCACAGTTGCATGGGCAACACTTGATGCAGAACAGGAGAATTGTAGTGTCAACCTTACCGATATTAGTGAAACTGATTATAACGAATACATCGAAGTCCTAAAACAAGCCGGTTTCTCTGTCGTTGAAAATGTAGCAGAAGAAATCAAAGGAGAGGATTATGTTTCTATTGGTACACTTATGTCAAGCGAAGAAAAATGGTTAAGTATCAGCTATATTCCAGACAGTTTCATTATCTACATTTCTTTTGAAAACAACTGAATGAACATAACGAAATAGCAAATCCAGCCAAGCCAGTCAACGGTCGAGATAAACGGGCTGCGCCCGCCGTTGACAGCCCCGTCTGTCTTTGCTGGTGAGCAGACAAGGGGCGACAGCAAGGAGTGCTGCCGCCCTTCTTTATCATCACAGAAAGGGTGATTTTCCATGACAAAACCCGTGATGTCTATTGCAAAATAGTCATTCACCATGCTGCTATTACCTCCGTCCGACAGTTGCAAAAAAATGGGGATAGGAAAATACCTAATGTACGAAAAACACTTTTCCATAACTGACCGCCAAGGATTTTGTGACTGTGGAGCCGGATAAGGAACGGCTCTAGTCTACCTCTGGCCTTTCGGTCATGATGAACAATGAAAAACTGGCCACTGCTCTTTCTCATTTGTCACAAGAGGATCGCAAGAAAATCTTTCTATACTATTTTGAATTAGACCCAAACACAGATTGGTCAGCAGTACGGTGTGCCCAATAGCGACATTGGGCGGCATCTGCATCGTGCCTTGCGGCAGTCCCATGAGGAAATGCAGGTGTATTCCCATGAGTAAATGCTCATGTGCCATAAAGTAACACACAAAAATTTGATAGACAACCACCTGCTATTCCGCACAAAAGAGCCGC
>CALVWJ010000011.1 GCA_944366945.1 uncultured Clostridia bacterium | reverse complement strand
GAGATCTACACTCTTTCCCTGCACGACGCTCTTCCGATCTCCATCGGGTCGCTTGCAGGCGCTGCGATGAACGCAACGTCAATGGGCGTAATGCCGGCAGCGATATCGCGCGGGCGGCCGCCGTGGGTCCGAAATTCAACGGGCTCTTCCATATTCCCTTCGGAAATAAAACGGCCAAGCGCGCCGGACATATAGTTGGTTTGCAGCTTGCGCACTACGCCGCGGCGGATGTGCTCTGCAAGCGGGGCATGCACATCAAAGAGAGAACTCGCGTTTACCGTAAGCCCCTGGATGCCAAGCGCTGCAATTTCATCCATGACCATGTTGAGCACGTGGTCGCCGTTGCGCAAATGGTGGTGGAAGGAGATGGTCATGCCATCGGCAAGCCCGCTGTTGCGGATGGCTTCGGTTAAAGAAGCGGTAAGCTTATTCATGGCTTTTATCCTCCTTATTAAGCAAGCCCGAGCAGGCGGGCGGTTTCAAGCGTTTGCCGCGCGCGTTCCACGATCGGCGCATCAATCATCTTCCCGTGCAGGGAGATGGCGCCGCGCCCCTGGCGCTTCGCCTGTTCGATGGCGGCAAACACTTCTGTTGCATATTCGATTTCCTCTGCGGTTGGGCTGAACGCCTCGTTAATGAGCGGCACATGGCGCGGAGAAATCGCTGCTTTGCCGGAAAAGCCAAGGCTTTTTGCGAGCCGCGCATCCGCAAGGGCGCCTTCATCATCGTTTACATCGGTAAAGGGCGTATCGTATACGTCGATCCCAGCGGCGCGCGCTGCCATGACCATCCTGCCGCGCGCATAGCGGATCTCCTCGCCGCCCTTGGTGCGCTTGCAGCGCAGATCGGCGCTTAGATCCTCGCCGCCGAGGAACAGCGCCGCTACGCGCGGGCTGGCCGTTGCGATGGAAAACGCATTTTCTACGCCGAGCGCCGTCTCAATCAGCGGGATCAGCTTTACGGTATTGGGTTCCATGCCGTGCTTTTCTTCGAGCTCCAAAATGTAGGTATCAAGGGTGAGAACATCCGAAAGGCGGCTGACCTTCGCGGGCATAATCATATCCGGGCGGAGCGGGATGATCGCATCCAGGTCATCCTTCCAGTAATCGGTTTCAAGCGAGTTGATGCGCACCGTAACTTCGCAACCTTCAAACCCCATCTCGCCGATGGCATTGCAAACAAGCAGGCGCGCAGCGTCCTTCTGATCGGGCGCTACGGCATCCTCCAGGTCCAATATGATGCAGTCTGCGCCCAGCGCGTCGCCGTTGATGAGCATGTTTGGCGTGTTGCCGGGCAGGAACAGCATGGATCTCCTCATAAACGTTTCTCCTTTCGCAGCGCCGCCCATCCCTCAAAAATGCGGGCGCACGAAACAACGCCCACGGCGGCTTTCTATATTTCATTATATACCCTGCGCAAAAGCGTTTCAACCGCTGCGCAGGATGAAACGGAACGTATACAAGTATATCTTCCCAATAGGAGCTGCGTTTCGCCGCTTCGCAAACCTGTTTGAGGGATTGTGGCCACGCGCTGGCAGCTTAATAGAGTTTAGCAAGGAAAAAGGAATGAACTATTATAATGGAGAATTATGAGAATTATAATGAAGAACAAAATACATAGAAAGAATAGATCAATCAGATGAAAGGCACAGTAACAGTTGAATCAACCGGTTCACTGCGGTATTTGCCACGGATGCGGTGCTGTTGACTTATCCAATTGCAATACGTTGGCCGCGCACAGCATCGCGTTCATTACATTATGCGGAGAAACGATTTAACATGACGAACTTCTCATACTTGCGAAAGAGCTTTCTTTTCTTGTTTACCTGTATAATGCACACGCATAATGGCTGTGGGTGGGTTGACCGAAACGTGGGAACTAAAATTCTATAGGAAGGCGGAAAACCAGAATGAAGCGAAAATGGAAAATCGTTCTTGCACTTGTTGCGGTTGTTGCAGCTGTATGTGCGGCGGTGTTTCTCCTGCCGAGGAGGCTCGGCAGACTCGTTTCACCCGATGCGGACGCATTCAGCATTTCCTCCGCAATTGTAGAGGTCAGCGGAAAAATGAGCGCGGACGCTGTGACGATCACCGATGCTGCGGCGCTCAGCGCTCTTGCGCAGGCGATCCGCACGGCCAAGGTGACCTATGTGGGCGGATACGGCTCCATCGATTTGGAAGGGATCACCTTATACAGCGTCTATCCAACCGACCCAAGTGCGAACAAACTCTGCGCTTTCAGCGTGAGCGACAACGGGCATGTGTATCTGGAAGGTAAGAAATACCGACTTACCGCCGGCTGCCGCGATGCATTTGTCCTGTTTTTCGCGGCATGCTCTGAAGGCGCGGGCATGCCCTAAGCTGCCTTTCAAATGAATAAGATAGCCGCATGCAGCAGCTTCCCGGCCTGCGCATGCGGCTTTTGTGGAGCATGCGAGCCTTTCCATGCCAAATGGAACAATACTTTTTTCATGCTCCGGGATATGGTATACTTTTCTTGTATCCATCCTTAAAAAATAAAATCATGCCGGAGGTAGCCATGTCATATTCTGCGAGAATGCTTAACAACCACCTTTACAGCGTGTTTTTCGCTCCGCGCGGGCGCGACCGCATCTATGATCTCGGTATCCAGATTGCGCAGATGTATTTAAGTCCCTTCGATAAGCTCATCGGCATCATAGGCGAATCGGGCTCCGGCAAAAGCATGCTCATCAAGGGCATGTTCCCCGGGTTGGAGCTGACCAACGATGATGGTGGGGTGAATATGCGCCCGTTGCCGATTCTCGATCAGGACAGCGAAGGTGGCTTTTTCACCGCGCACACCTACCACCTGGACATCCGCTTTGAGGCCGCATTCACCCAGATGCACGCGCTTGCGGATGCCATTTTGCATGCGGTGCAGAACGGCAAACGCGTGATCGTGGAACATTTTGATATGATCTATCCGTTTTTGCGCGTGAATGCCCACCTGCTCATCGGGATGGGAGAGGAAGTGATCATCACGCGCCCCACGGTTTTTGGCCCCCAGCCGCAGGAAATTTATAATATCGTTTCCAAATCCGTACACTATCGCCGCATGGCGCACACCGCGGAGGACCTTTGCGAATTCTATATGCCGCCGGAAGATTGCAGGCGCTGCCACCATAGCGATGTAAAGCATGGGTTTGTTCTGGTGTTTGACGGGAAAATGCCCGAATTTGATATCGATGCCTTGGAGCAGCGCGTGCGCGAGGCGATTGCGGCCGATATGCCCATTTCCTATGTAGATGAAGAACATATCTCCATCGGCGATCAGCTGCATGAATGTACCGGCCCGCGCACGCATGTGCCAAGCACAGGCTGTGTCGAAAATTTCCGCCTTATTAAAAAGTATTTTTACGATCCCATCAACGACCGTTATCTTCTTGCAGGGCGCGTTGGGGAAACGACCTCGAGGGAGGAAGCAAACGATTTTAACGACATGGCGCTTTAACAAAGCCATGGCGCAAAGCGAAAGGATGCAAAAAGCGGCCAAGTTCGGCCGCTTTCCCTGTATCTGCGCTTAAAAGCCGCGCTGCTCTACCGCTTACGCGAAACGCGGAGGGCAGAGCCCAACGCCGGTGGCCAAGGGGCTTGGCTAAGCGCTTGCTTTGGATTTGAGATAAAAAATCGGAGCAAGCCATGCAAAGCTTGCTCCGATGTGGTGCGGCCGATGAGACTTGAACTCATACGGTCTCCCATACGCCCCTCAAACGTACGCGTCTGCCTATTCCGCCACGGCCGCACAGGGAACGATTTTCAATCGCAAGGCTTATTATACCGATTCCCTCCCCGCTTGTCAACGCAAAAATTTCTTTTTTTTGCGTTTCTGTAAAAGAGAGGCCAGTGAGCGAAAAATACAATGCTTAGGAAGGAGGAAACTCCACGCGCAAAAGTCGCGGTATACCATGGAAATACTGCTTCCTGTTCTGAAGCTATGAGAGCAGGCTCCAGCTTGGAAGCAGCACATAGCGCAAAAACAATGCTTTATAAAGGTGTGTGGAAAACCCGAAACTACATGCGCAATCGCATGCGAAAGAAGCCTATAAAAGGCAGCGCAACTATGCTTCCAGCAGTGTACGAGCGGGACATGAACCGCCTAACCGCATACTGGGAGAAAAGCGGATGCGCAGCTTTCCGAAGAATTCCGTGGCACCCTTACGCTTATGGCCAGCAAGAAACCGTATAGGGGGAAAGAATGGAATCCTTGCTGCCAAGCGCCAAGGGCTTCGCGGCTTCTCTGCATATCCATAGGAAATGGAGGCAAGTTGCCTTGCGGGCGAAATCGCATTGGCGTATCCAGAGCCTGCGTGCCGAGCCTCCATATCTTTTATAACGAAAGGCAGGCGGCTGATGCCGCCTGCCTCAAAATGCCATGCAAAACGCTTTATTTTTTGGCCTTGGTATCCACAACTTCCTTGAGAAGTGCGATAAAGGCATCCATGGACATCGCGCCGAGATCGCCTTCCGCGCGATGGCGCGGGGAAACGGTGTTGTTTTCCATGTCGCGATCCCCAACGACGACCATGTAAGGGATCTTCTCAAGCTGCGCATCGCGGATCTTCTTGCCGGTCTTTTCGCTGCGGGAGTCCACGGAAACCCGGTAACCCATTCCTTCGAGCTTCTTTGCGAGCGCAGCGCAGTAATCGGCTGCACGGTCCGTTACAGGCAGGAAGCGAACTTGCTCGGGCGCCATCCAAGTTGGCAGCGCGCCGGCATAGCGCTCGATCAAATAAGCGAGCGTGCGCTCATAGCAGCCAAGGCTGGTGCGGTGGATGATATATGGGCGCACTTTCTTGCCTTCTTGATCGATATATTCCATGCCGAACTGCTCTGCGAGCAGCTGATCCACCTGGATGGTGACGATGGTGTCCTCCTTGCCGAACACGTTTTTATACTGGATATCCAGCTTTGGCCCATAGAACGCGGCTTCATCGATGCCGATGGTATAATCCACGTTGAGATCATCGAGGATCTTTGCCATGGCAGTCTGCGCCTCATCCCACTGCTCCGGCGTGCCGATGTATTTTTCCGTATTGTTGGGATCCCACTGGGAGAAGCGGAACGAGCAGTTTTCCAACATGCCCACGGTATCGAGCAGGTATTTTGCAAGCTCAAGGCAGCCGCGGAATTCGTCTTCCAGCTGATCCGGGCGGAGGATCAGATGCCCTTCGGAGATCGTAAACTGGCGAACGCGGATCAAACCGTGCATTTCGCCGGAATCCTCGTTGCGGAACAGGGTGGAAGTTTCGCCAAGGCGCATGGGCAGATCGCGGTAGCTGCGCCCGCGATTGAGGAATACCTGGTATTGGAACGGGCAGGTCATCGGCCGAAGAGCGAAGCACTCCTTGGTTTCATCTTCCGGGTCGCCCAGCACAAACATGCCGTCCCGGTAGTGATCCCAGTGGCCGGAAATCTTGTAAAGGTCGCTCTTTGCCATAAGCGGCGTCTTGGTGAGCAGATAGCCGCGCTTCTGCTCTTCATCCTCAACCCAGCGCTGCAAAAGCTGAATGGTGCGCGCGCCCTTAGGCAGCAGAATGGGGAGCCCCTGGCCAATCACATCCACGGTGGTGAAGTATTCGAGCTCACGGCCCAGCTTGTTGTGATCGCGCTTCTTTGCTTCTTCTACCTGCGCAACGTATTCGTCCAGGTCAGCTTTCTTTTCAAAGGCAGTACCGTAGATGCGCTGAAGCATCTTGTTCTTTTCGCTGCCACGCCAGTAAGCGCCGGCCACGTTCATCAGCTTGACGTTCTTTATCTTGCCGGTGGATTCTGCGTGCGGCCCTGCGCAGAGGTCCACAAACTCACCTTGCCGATAGAAACTGATGACTGCATCCTCCGGCAAATCACGGATGAGTTCTACTTTATAGGGCTCGCCGCGCTCTTCCATGTAGGCGATGGCTTCTGCACGGGGCAGCTCGAAGCGCTCGAGCTTGAAGTTTTCCTTCTCGATTTTTGCGATCTCTTTTTCGATGGCTTCAAGGTCGGTGGGGGAGAAAGGCTCCGGCGCATCGAAATCGTAATAGAAGCCATTTTCAATCGCTGGCCCGATCGCAAGCTTTACATCGGGATACAGGCGCTTTACAGCCTGCGCCAACATGTGGGATGCGGTGTGGCGGTAGGCCCAGCGGCCGCCCTCATCCGCAAAGGTGAGCAGCTTGAGCGTGCAATCTTGGGTGAGCGGCGCAAATGCGTCCGCGCGTTCTCCATTCACCTCGCAGGCAATCGTAGCCTTCCGCAGGCGCGGGCTGATGGCCTCCGCTACATCAAAGGCGCTGATCCCTTCGTTAAATTCACGGATAGAGCCATCCGGAAACGTGATCTTCATGCGATATTCCTCCTTCATGCATCAATGCAACAATACAACATAGGTAATAAAAAATGCCCGCCTCCGGCCTAAGTGCCGGGGACGGACATAATTCAAACATATTCCGCGGTTCCACCCCGATTGGTGAAAAACCCTCTCAAATCGGCTTAACGCGCCGCAACGGTTGCAGTCCGCGGGGCGGTATTCCCAAACCAACGCCTGGATGCGCTTGCAGCCAAGGCACATCTCTCTGTGCAGGACGATTTGACTGGTACTAAACCCGCATCTACCCACAATACCAATTGATTGTGTAAAAATTGTAGCGCATTTTGCTCTATTTGTCAAGCGGGAGATATTTCGTGCAGGCGCCCTTTAAAAGAGGGGGGCATCCAGGCCGAAACGCGGCACTTCGCGCTTTTAGGTTTATTGTTAGGGTGCATCGCAGCCGCGTTAAACTGAAACGGTTTTGCGCACAGCGCTGCGTGAAATGGATTGCACTACTATGGCTTTACTTGCCGCGAAAGCGCGGTGGGCGTAATGAAAAATCTACTTGCATTTTGAAGTCAAGCAATTTGGGATACGAAGACGGGGAAACCCAATCGTTTTATGGAAAAAGCATGCAGAATGGCAAGATACAATGCGCACGCATTTGCGCTGAAAAAGCGCATCCAAAAATTAACACAGCGCGCTGGGATGGCATTTGAACATACTAGAGCATATCTTGCAAGTGGAGGCAGAGTTCCGGCGGCTACAATTGCGCTCAAATGCGCAGGCAGTCCAGGAAGCGCTGCCGAACTTTAAACAGAAAGGAAGCTTCGCGCTGCGAAGCATGAGAATAAGCATGCAAACAGTATCGGTAAGCACCTTGGAATATGAAATTGACGTAGCTGCGCTTTTGTCGCGCAGGCTGCGGCGCATACAGGGCGGCGCGGAAATTGATGTTAGGCCTGCATCGGATGGCCGGCAAGCACGCGTCCGGCTGCGGAGCGAAGCGGAGCGGGACGCTTTATGCGGAGCGCTTGCGGTGCTGCTTCTACAGGATGCAGCTCATTTTGAGCTTGCGCGGATTGTGAACGACATGCCTGTTTCCCTCGAAGAAAAGCAGCGCGTGCTGCCGGAAGCCATTAAACTGGCACGCGAAGCCGCAGCCGGGCAAACGGGGATAGAGCCTGCCCTTGCAGAGGCAATGGATGCAAAGCGGATACAGCGCTTGGTGCGCGCACATTTTGATGAGAACGACCATTTAAACCTAGAGGGCTTTTTGCGTTTCCGCATGCGGGATACGCTCAGCGCGTTTGAAATGTATGCGGTCTCTGCGGCAGAGGAGCTGATGCTGCAAACGGAGTACCTGGAGCTCATACGTGTGCTTTCGGTGCTCGTGCGGTTGCAGCAGCCCCGCATTCGGGAGATTTCGCTGATCCTGCATGCGGATGGAAGTTGCACCATCACGGACGATACGGACGCCCGCATTGAGTGTGAGGGATGCGGCAGAGCGGCGGGAAACGAGCTTGTGAATCTCCTTGTGGCGCTTGCCCCTGCGCGGATTGTTGTTTACGATCTTTCCTGCGGGCGGTGCGCAGAGCTTTCGCAGGTTCTCTTGCAGGTATTTGAAGACCGGGTCAGCTTTTTCCGCTGAGTAATCTTAGATAACAATTGACGAAATAGAAGTGATGTGGCAATATATAATCAATCAATAAAATGCGTTTCACTAGATAGAACTTTGCTTTAAGAACAGAACGGATATAATAATCAAGGGTTTAGATACTAGCAGCAAATCTACATACTACACTGATGGAGCAGCATATTTCGTGGAGTATGATGCGCGGGCGGATGATGCATATGAAATGTATCAAAACATCGGCCCAAAACCATAAGGAGATGCGAGCAGCTTTGGAGAATCAGTATGTTACCTGGGAGGATAGGGAACAGCGGCGCAAGGCACTGAAAAAGGAGAAAAACAAATGGCTGGTGCTTGTTGCTGCGGGGGTTGACAAGTGTGCTTTCTCTGATGGCCGGATTTGTTACCGGAAAGCTTGTTCATTTTCTGCTGACAGTAGCTTATGTGTACGCCACGATGAACTGCTTTAAACAATATAGTAAAGAAAAAATTGGAGCAGGAAGCAGCGGAGCAGAGAACGGGCGCAGGCAATGCATGATCCCGGCGTGATAAAGGGCGGCGTCCCGGCCGCCCTTTTCGCATGCCCAAATGCGCTGGCAGTCCAGGAAGCGCTGCCGAACTTCAAACAGAAAGGAAGCTTCGCGCTGCGAAGCATGAGAATAAGCATCGGTAAGCACCTTGGAATATGAAATCGATGTAGCTGCGCTTTTACTGCGCAGGCTGCGGCGCATACAGGGCGGCGTGGAAATTGATGTAAGCCCTGCGGCGGATGGAAGTTGTACCATCACGGACGATACGGACACCCACATTGCGTGTGAGGGATGCGGCAGAGCGGCGGGAAACGAGCTGGTGAATCTCCTTGTGGCACTTGCCCCTGCGCGGATCGTTGTTTGCGATCTTTCCTGCGGGCAGTGCGCAGAGCTTTCGCAGGTTCTCTTGTGGATATTTGAAGATCGGGTCAGCTTTTTTAGGTAAACGGGTGCGGTGCATGGAGCAGAAAACAGGCACAGCAAAGCTGCTGTGCCTGTTCTTGTAGAACCGGGCGGAGCGTGCTATAATGGAACTATCGGCTGGTCAACTTTACATGAGGAGGCAACCGATGTAATTATACCCTGTAGTTCAATTATTTTCAATATAATTTAATGTTTTGTTGATTTATTTATTGCTACAGGTACACGCAAAAGTACACGATTCAATTTCAATCATACTAAAAACAATATGTTTTTCGATTAAAATATATTTATAAATACAGTGTTTTATGCGTGTTTCAAAACGCTTTACTTTAATAAAATAACTCTGGAGGCAATCCCGTTGAAAATTGAGAACAATATTTTAAAGCATTACCTTAGGAATGTATATTTCATTACGGGCACGGCTTATGCCGGAAAGTCTACGATGGTGAAAATGCTGGCAGAGCGATATGATATGGTTTTCTGCGGAGAAAACTATTATATCCCAGTATCGGATACCGTGGCGACGCCCGATGTGCAGCCGGATCTTTGCTACAGGAAAAACCTCACGGATTGGAAGGATTTTGTTACCCGCTCACCCGAGGAATATGAGCGATGGATCTATAACTCGGGGAAAGAAGGCGCGGAGTTTGAAGTTGCCGAACTCATTTCCGTTTCAAAAAACAGGAAAGTAATTGCCGATACCAGCATCCCCATCTCGATGTTGAAGGAGATCTCGGACTATCATCATGTTGCGGTTATGCTCTCACCGCAGTCCATGAGCGTGGAGCGGTTTTTTGACCGGAGCGACCCCGAAAAGCGGTTTATTTTGAATGTAATTGAAAGCTGCGAAAACAGCGAAGCCGTTATGGATAATTACAAACGGGGCCTTGCGCGGATCAACAGCCAAAAGCATTACGATGCGTATGCAAAGAGCGGCTTCTTTACGGTCGTTCGGGAGGACAACGGAAAGGATACCCGAGAAGAAGTCTGCGATGCGCTTGCCAGGCATTTCGGCCTAATGAAATGAATTTTTCGCAGGGAAAGCGGGACTGCATTTTGCAGCCCCGCTTTCCCTGCGTTTGCGCTTCTTAGGCGGATGCCGGCTTTTCGGCCGGACCGAATACGGGCGCTTCCCTTGGGACCTAGGCTGTACCGATGGATGCCCTGCGGCGGCAAATGCGCATTGTAAAACGGCGCGCGCACATATATAATATCCACATGAACGATTTGATCCGCGAAAAGCTTAAGCTCCTGCCGGATGCGCCCGGCGTATACCGCATGCTCAATGCGGCGGGGGAAATCATCTATGTGGGCAAGGCCGTAAACCTTAAAAACCGCGTGCGCTCTTATTTCCGCGCGGAAAAGAACCGCCCGCCGAAGGTGGCGGCCATGGTTTCCCATATCGCGGATTTCGAATATATCCTTTGCCAGAATGAAATGGAAGCGCTTACGCTCGAAGCGAGCCTCACCAAAACGCTTCAGCCACGCTATAATATCCTCTTAAAAGACGATAAACATTTCCCCTATGTGCGGCTGGATGCAAAAAAGGATTTCCCGCGCTTTGAAGTCGTGCGCCGGGTAAAGAATGACGGTGCACGGTATTTTGGACCTTACCTTTCGGGCATTGCGCTGCGGGAGTGCTTGAACCTCATCCGCGATTCCTTCCCTGTGCGCCATTGCAGGAAGGATATTGCCCGCGCCATTGCGCGCGGGGAGCGGCCGTGCCTAATGTATCACCTCAATAAGTGCTGCGCGCCCTGCTCCGGCAAGGTTTCGCGGGAAGAATACCATGCGCTGCTTGAAAATGTCTGCAGCTTTCTCGAGGGTAAAAACCAGCCGGTCATCGATATGCTTACAAAGCAGATGCAGGATGCTTCCGAGCGGATGGAGTTTGAAAAGGCCGCGCAGTACCGCGACCGTATCGAAGCGGTCAAACGCCTTGCAGAAAAGCAGCATGCTATGGGCACAGGTGATGCGGACCGGGATGTGTTCGCATTGGTGCGGGATGGGGAGGATGCAGTTATCCATGCTCTGTTCGTGCGTGGGGATGATATCGTCGGCTCCGCGCATTACCGCATGGCAACCGGCGGGGAGCCTGCAGGCGAGATTACCGGCGCCTTTTTACAACAGTTTTATGCGGAGGATATGGAAATTCCCCGGGAAATTGTCGTGCTGGATCTGCCCGAAAACCATGAAGCGCTTGCCGCCTGGCTGCGGGAAAAGCGCGGTCGCGCAGTAACGCTGATCCGCCCCCGGCGCGGGGAGCGTTTGCAGCAGGTGATGATGGCGCAGCGCAACGGTGTGGAGGCCATCGAAAAGCAGCATGCGCTTGAAACGCGCGAATGGGAGAGGACCGGCGGAGCCATGGCGCGCCTTGCGGCGATCCTGGGGCTTGCGGAAGTGCCTTCGCGCGTGGAGTGCTTCGATAATTCCCATATCCAGGGGCGGGACACGGTGTCCTCCATGGTGGTATTCTGCGAGGGGAAGCCTGCGCCCAAGGAATATAGGCGCTATCGCATTCGTTCCGCTGCGGGAGGCGATGACCTTGTTTCCATGCGGGAGGCGCTTACAAGGCGTTTTACCCGCTTAAAGGATGGGCTTGCAGCAGCGGAGCGGGGGGAAGGCGAAGCGCCCGAAACGCCCGGCCTGCTGGTTGTGGATGGCGGGCGGACGCAGCTTACGGTGGCTCTCCAGGTGCTTTCTGAGCTGGGCCTTTCGCATATCCCTGCCATCGGCCTTGCGGAGCGGCACGAAGAGATCATCCTGCCGGACGAGCCCGAGCCAATCCTCCTTGCGCGCAACGATCCGGCGTTGCATGTGCTGGAGCGCCTGCGCGATGAAGCGCACCGCTTTGCAATTACCTACCATCGCAGCCTGCATGTGCGCACGGCATTGCTTTCCGAGCTCGATGCGATCCCCGGTGTAGGAGAAAAACGCAAACGCCTGCTGTTTGATGCCTTCGTAACGCGCGATGCGATTGCGGCGGCGGATGTTGAAGCGCTTGCGGCAGTACATGGCATGAGCCGGCCTGCTGCAGAGGCAGTATATGCGCATTTCCATCCAGCGCCTGCAGCGGAGGCGGGCGCCGAGCCCGGCTCGGATTCGGAATAAAAGAGTAGGAGAAAGGAATGTATCGGCTTCTTGTATTGGATATCGACGACACGCTCACGCTGTCGCCGTATGAAATCCCAAAGGAAAACCTTGCGGCCATCCGGCGTGCGCAGGCTGCGGGCGTTTATGTAACCGTTGCTACGGGGCGGGGCTATTTGGGCTCTGCAGCGATCCGCAAGGCGATCGGCATGCAGGGCCCCGTCATCAATTACGGCGGCGCAGTCATCCATGATACGCGCACGGATGAGACGATCTTTCAAACGGCACTTCCGCCTGCGCTGGTGCAGGAGCTGCTCCTGCTTGGAAAGGAACTGAATGTGCATGCGCACCTTTATCAAGGCGACGGAATCGTTTATGAGAAGGCAAGCCCGGCTGCAGACGCATACCATAGCTTCTTAAATCTGCCCTACACGATAGATCCGGATATTTGCAAAAAGGTGTGGCACAACGTGCCGAAAGTGCTCTTTATCGCAGAGCCTGCCTATGCGGAGGAGCTCATTCCCGTGCTGGCTGAACGCTATGCCGGGCGCGCAAAGGTCTCCGGCTCCAAAGCGGGATTTATCGAGTTTAACGACCCCAATGCGCATAAGGGCGCTGCAACGGCGTGGGTCGCAAATTACCTTGGCATACCGCAGTGCGAGGTGGCTGCCGCGGGCGATAACCTGCTTGATCTTGAAATGATCGAGTGGGCCGGGCTGGGTGCGGCCGTTGCAAATGGGCATGGCGCAGTGCTTGCTGCGGCCGATTGCATCGTGCCTTCCTGTGCGGAGAACGGCGTAGCCTGGATGATCGATCATCTGATTTTAGGATGAGTGCAACACAGGGGGAACCATGAAAACAGTATGCCTTTCCGTAGAAAAGGTTGCGCAGAATCTAAACCTGGAAGTTCTTGAACCCGGCAATGGAAGCGTTGTGTTCAGCACAGGTGAAATCGGGCGGCCTGGATTGCCTTTCACCGGATTTTATGAGCATTTTGTGCCGCAGCGCGTTCAGCTGATTGGGAATGCCGAAATGCATTATCTCCGCACGTTATCGTATGAGGAAATTTCAAAGCGCATGGAACGCTTTATGGGATTCCAGATCCCCTGCATCGTATGCGCACGCGGGAACATGCCGCCGCAGGCGCTGCTTCACTGCGCTAAGCGGCATGCAGTGCCGGTATTCAAGTCGGACATGCGCACGGATGATCTTGGACATCGCATTTTAAGTTATGTTGGGCGGGAGCTTGCGCCGCGTATCCTTCTGCACGGCGTGCTGCTGGATGTGTTTGGCGTGGGTGTGCTTTTGAAGGGCCCGAGCGGGATCGGCAAAAGCGAAACAGCGTTGGAAATGATCAAGATGGGGCATAGGCTTGTCGCGGATGACGTTGTGGAGATCACGCGCGTTGCCCCGAACCGCCTTTCCGGCCGTGCGCCGGAACTGACACGCCATTTGATCGAAGTGCGGGGAATCGGCATTGTGGATGTGCGCTACCTTTATGGTGTGGGCGCAGTAAACATGGAAAAAACGATAGACCTGTGCATCGAACTGGAACTGTGGAATGAGACGGCGCAGTATGATCGAACGGGAAATGAAGGCCGAGTGGAATGCATCCTTGAGGTGGATGTACCCTCCGCGCGGGTGCCGGTCAGCCCGGGGCGCAACCTTTCCGTTGTGGTGGAGGTCGCAGCGCGCAACTTTAGGCTTCGGAGGCTGGGATATAACGCTTCCGAGGTGCTCAACTGGAAAGCGCATGGTGAAAATAAGGGGGAATGAAAAGAATGTATCGGGTTGGGTTTGATATTGGCGGGACAAACATTGCAGCAGGCATTGTGGATGATTCGCATGCCATCATAGCGCGAAAAACACGGCCGTTTGAAAAAGAAGCCTATCCGGGCGCGCTCGCGGGAACGGTAGCTGAAATGACGCGTGCGCTGTGCCGAGAAGCCGGGCTTCAAGAACCGCCCGCTTCCTTGGGCATTGCTGTGCCGGGCAGTATCGACCCGGAGGCGGAGCATGTGCTTGATGCCTATAATCTTGGCCTGCACAATGTACCGCTGCGCGCGCAAGTGCGCGCCCATTTTCCTGGCATTCCAGTGTTCCTTGCAAACGATGCGGATGCGGCAGCGCTTGCAGAACTGTATGCAGGCGCGTTTCGAGGTGCGAAAAACGCGGTGCTTTTTACGTTGGGCACCGGCGTAGGCGGTGGGGTCATCCTAAATGGGAAACTCTGGCGCGGCGGGATGGGGCACGGCGTGGAACTGGGACATATGGTGCTTGACCTGGAAGGGGAGCTTTGCACCTGCGGCACACGCGGCTGTATCGAGACGCGCTGCGCGGCAACCACGTTGATCCATGAGGCGCGTGAAGCGCTTGTAAAGGGCGCGCCGGGCCTGCTGTTTGCGCAAGCGTGCGGCGACCCTGCTCGGGTTGATGCCAAGCTTGTTGTGGATTGCGCGCGCGAAGGGGATGAAACGGCTTTGGTTATTTTTGCACGCTATATAGATGCACTCAGCTCTGCGGTAGTCTCCATCATCCACCTGCTTGATCCGGAAGTGGTGGCAATCGGCGGGGGCGTGAGCCTCGCAGGCGATTTCCTCTTCCAACCGCTTGTGGAGCGCGTTCGGGAAAAGTGCTTCTTCAGCGAGTTCGCCCGCATTGTGCCCGCCCGATTGGGAAACGATGCAGGCATTGTTGGCGCAGCGATGCTGGGGCAGGATGCGCAGGAGTAGGATTTGTTGCAGTCAAAGAAGCCTGCGCAGGCAAGGTTCCAGCGCAGGCTTCTCTTTTATTGATTTTGGATAAAAAGCGAATCTTCCTTAGCGAATGCGCCGCGCTTGTACGATAAAGCCCTGCTCTTCCGCTTCGGGCGGACAGTAAGTGCAGGTGGAAAGCGTAAGCACCTGGTCGTTTGGCCCCACGATAACACTGTCATCTAGAATAGAAGAGGAGACCATTTGCGCGTATGCTTTCACCTCTGCGATGAATTCGGCAAACGCATCGCCGCTTTGAAATTGCGTGGAGGTAAAGCGAATGTTGTAGCCTGTAATGGGAGTGGCAAGATAAATCTGCCAGACGGTTTCAACATCGTTCCAGTTGAGCGTGATATATTGATTGCTTTCGAAAAACGATTTCTGCCTGTAGTTTTCCAGATCGTGGAACATGGTGCCATTGTGCATGTCATGTCCATAAATGAGTATATGTTGCTGCTGCGCAGGATCAGCATTGCGGGCATCCATGAAAATGGCGCCATACTTGCTGAGCATTCCCTCGCCATTGTGATCGAGATAGTATTCTGCATCCTCTGCATTGAGATAGACGGGATAATCGATATTCGTGTTCGGAATGGTAATCCAGCCTACCACTTCGCATGTGCCGCGCGCATCGATGCTGGCCTGCACAGCTTCTTCGTAAGAAGAATACATGGGAAGCACGTCCCCTGGCCCTGCGATGCCATCCAGCTCGGAAAGGCTGTATCCTTCAAGGGCAATCGTGGAAGTAGGCGCGATGGCCGGGGTATTGGTTGGAGCAAGTGTGGGCGTGGGCATATTTGGGGTTGGTGAAGCGGCTGGATCCGGCGTAACTGCACAAAACCATGCGCTGCAGCCAGCGCTAAGCAGGGCGGCGCCCATGAGCACAGCCAGGGCCGTGCTGCGCACCAGCTTTATCAATTCGGCTGCACCTCCTTCCGAAAACAAATTCCCAGAACCTATTGCCGCACTGCGTGTACGACAAAGCGGTTTTTGTTGTATCCGGTGCCATTGTGGCTGCAGGTGGAAAGCGAAACCACATAATCGTCCGGGCCGATCGTTGTATCAACAGGAAATTGCGAAAGCGTGGCAAGGGTGTCGTTCATGTAACTGGCAAAAGCAATGTCGCTCGGATAATCAAACATCATATATTTCGCGTTTTTCACATCACCCACATCCACCGTGTATACCGCGAACACTTTGTAAGTATAGGTTGTATCGCCAATGGTGAGCTCAAATGTGCGGTGGCTGTCGTAAAAAGCGCGGTTGCCATAATTGGTGAGCTGCGCGAACATGATCTTGCTTTTGCTCATGTTATGCCCGTGGATTACAGTGTATTGATTTGAAAGCGAGGTATGGCAATCCACGAAGATGGAACCGGCCTTGGATTCCACCAGCGTTGGGGTCAAGGTAAGATATTCCTCGTTATCGTGGCTCTGCACGATTGGATAATCCACATTGGTGTCTTTTATTTTAATCCAGCCGACCACATCGCTGTTAAGCGCGCGGTATTCCGAATAGCTTAGTTTTTCTTCTTCTTTAATATCCTCGTTGCCCGTAATGGTGGAAGCATCGATGGAGGAGGTTGGGCGCGCCGTGGCGTTCGGCATGGGAGTAGCACTTACGGAAGGCGACTCCGTTTGGCCTGCGGAAACACTGGGCTCCTCGGCATTGGGGGTTGCCGTGGGTTCGGAATCCGAATTTGGAAGCGGCAGGTTAATATCGATGGGGTTGGATGATTGCGACCCGCCCGGCGTGCAGGCGCTCAGCAAAAACATGAATATGAGCGCAACTGCGAGGATAAATATACGAAAACGTTTTATAAACGACATAAGCACCATCCATTTAAAATATTGCCCCATAGCGAAAGCCTGGAGCACTTGCTGAAAAAATTATATCCCATTGCATAGGGATTTACAAGGATGCGGGAATGCTCTACCGTTTTTTCATAATTTGTTCAAAATTACCCATATGCGTACTTGTCCCATTTATGATAAAATGATACAATAATTCGGAATTATACGCGGAATTGTGCGCTGCGTGCTTACGCCGCGATTTTTGTGTGAGCGTTTTCTCTTGAAGGGAGTTGCGATATGGGGTTTCTTGAGTTCAATGATGTCGGTATCGATCTTGGCACGGCAAGCATTTTGGTTTATGTGCGCGGAAAAGGCATCGTGCTGCGCGAGCCTTCTGTTGTGGCTGTGGAAAAGATCACGGGCCGCATCCTGGCAATTGGCGAGGAAGCGCGCCGCATGCTTGGACGCACGCCGGGCACCATTGCTGCAGTTCGCCCGCTGCGGGATGGCGTGATTTCCAATTATGATATTACAGAGCGCCTGCTGCATTATTTTTTGAAAAAAGTGGTAGGCACGCGGATCTTTTTTAAACCCCGCGTTGTGGTTTGCGTGCCTTCTGGCGTAACGGAAGTGGAGAAGCGCTCCGTGATTGATGCAACGGAGGAGGCCGGCGCCCGCCACACCTATCTCATTGAAGAACCGATCGCAGCTGCCATCGGCGCAGGCATCGATATTGCAGAGCCGCGCGGGAACATGGTGGTGGACATCGGTGGCGGAACGGCAGATGTGGCACTTATCTCCCTTGGAGGTGCAGTACTCTCCGATTCGATTAAAATTGCGGGCGATAAATTCGATGATGCGATCGTTCGTTACATGCGCAAAAAGCACAACCTTTTGATCGGTGAGCGTACCGCAGAAGAAATGAAAATTCGCATCGGCTCTGCATATCCGCGCAGAGAGCAGCTCTTCATCGACGTAAAAGGCCGCAACTTGATTTCCGGTCTGCCGCAAGCGATCGTTGTTGGCAGCAATGAGATGATCGATGCGCTGGAAGAACCGTTGCAGGCGATCCTTGAAAGCGTGCGCACCATGTTTGAAAAAACGCCCCCTGAGCTTGCAAGCGACGTTGCGGAAAACGGCATCTGCCTTACGGGCGGCGGTGCGCTGCTTTATGGCATCGATAAATTCATTTCGGAACACACCAAGGTGCCCTGCTACATTGCCGAAGACCCAATTTCCTGCGTTGCGATCGGCACGGGCAAAGTATTGGAAAATATCGATTCCTTCTCGCGCGGTGCAGTGTATGATTACCGCCGGGGCGAGTATTACACGGAGTAAATCCAAGGGAAAAATGAATGATTCTAAAGCCCACACCGGCAGCGGTGTGGGCTTTTGCTAGATGGGAAGAGGATGATGCATGCTGTTTCCCAGCTATAGGGGTGCATGCGGGATGGCGAACGTTCAGTATTTCTTGGATTAGCATCTGGGCCGCGTTGGTGCGCCGGAGCCTGCCTTGGCGCTTTTCCAACCTTAGGCGGAAGTGGGCTGCAATCGCATGCTGCGCGCTTGCGGAATACTGCAAAAACGCAGCGGCCCTTGATAAAGAAGGTGAAGATCGGGCATGTGAGCGAAATCGTTTGGGCAAATCAATGCGGGATCACAAGGAAGTGCGAGCGCGCCTGCTTCACCAAGCAATTCCGAAACGAATTGAGAGCAGAAATAATGGTATGCCTTGTGGCGCGGTTTTCTGCGCAGATATCCCCAAAGCCCCAATACGTTGTAGCGATATCGGCCTGCCTCACACAGCATGGAGGAAAGGCGGCGCATCATGCGCCCATAGGCAGCATCGCTCATTTCCAGCTCAAACAGCGCAGCAGGAGCATTGCGATTCCTGCCGTATACGCCTCGCTCAAGCGATTCACGCACAAGGCTTGCGAAAAACGGTATGCGGTCGAAGCGGCGGGCAAAGCTGTACATATGCGTAAGCTCACGGTCGAGCGCAAGGGAAACATGCGTGAACTCCGCGCCGGTCACAAGGCCGATACCACGGGAAAACATGGTGTTGGTACGGGTGATTAAAATATAAACGGACGGCATGGCATCCTCCTTTTCTAAAATTGGCTGTTGTAACTTACAAAAACAGCATAGCAGAAGATTTTCAAGGTTGAATCAAAGGCCGATTAACCTTTTATTAAAAAGCGATTCGCTTTTATTGAAGCAGCAAAAAAACGCAGCTTGCCCATACCTCAAAACAAACACATGGCGCACAATGGATTCACTGGATTTAGCGCAGGAGAGCCTAACATGGAACCTTTGCCAAAGTAAAGGCGTTTTCATATTGAGAACCAATAAATGGATGGGGGGGATCTTGAAGATGAAACGCAGCCTGCTTTTGCCGCTCTTGCTTGTGGTGGCGATGCTCTTTGGATGTACTGTTGGGCCTTCTGCGGAGGGCGCTGCACGCCTTGCCACCCCGGCGCAGCGAGCCGTGCGGGGCATGAAAAAGGATGGGAGCAGCATTGGCACGCGCACCCAAGTGGCCGAGGAGTACCTTGCGGCGTTGCGTTCGTTTTGCGTGCGTACAGCGCGGGAGGGGCTCCCGAAAGGCGAAGAGGAAAACGCGCTGCTCTCTCCTGTGAGCCTGTATTTGGCAACGGCTGTCCTCGCCGGGGCTGCTGAGGGGGAAACGAAGGAAGAGCTTCTACAGGCGCTTGGCGTGGAAGCGGCACTGGCGGAAAGCGAAACGGCCAAGCTGCTTGCCAACATGCACATCGATGATGCAATGGGGAAGCTGCATGCTGCCGGGTCAATCTGGATCGCAGACGCATTTGCGGATGCGCTCGACCTTGATGCAATCCAAAACCTTGCGGATGGATACGGCGTGGAAGCCTGGCGCGCTGATTTCGCACTTGCTTCGGCGCAAGACCAGATTTCCGCCTGGATCGCGGAGCAGACGGAGGGCCTGCTTGGCCGCGGCGAGGGCTTTTCCGTAGATCCTAAAACGGCTCTGCTGCTCTTCAACACGGTTTATTACCGCGATGAATGGTCGAACCGGTTTGACCGGAACAAAACGGCGCCGGCAACGTTTTATAATGCGGATGGCAGCCAGACCCAGTGCGAATTCTTGAATGCCACCTATGGGATCCATGGGTTTTCCCGCTATGAGAACGATGCGGTGGGCTGCACCCTATCTACTCTGCAGCTCAAGCACGGCGCGATGACTTTCATCCTTCCGGATGCGGATTGCACCCCGCAGCAGATCCTTGCCGATGCGGATGCGTTTGATGCCATCGTTTCCGGACGCTGCGAAAGCGGCGTGGGGGAAGTGGTTTGGAAGATCCCGAAGTTCGATTATGCAGCAGAGGCAGAGCTTTCTCAAACCCTGCAAGCCATGGGCATAAGCGCTGCGTTTGACCCGGCGCTTGCCAATTTTGCCGGATTGCTTGAAGAGAAGGCGGAAATGCCGCTTTGGGTAAACGGCGTGCGCCAGCAGGCGCGCATCAGCATCAACGAGGATGGCGTAGAAGCTGCGGCATATACGCAAATTGACGTTGCGGGTTCCCCCATGCCCGAAGGCCGCGCAGACATGATTCTCGATCGGCCGTTTCTTTATTATATAAGCGCAGAAGGCGCACTGCTTTTTGTAGGCATCGTGAACCGGATGTAAGCTGCGCCGCATAAAGCACCTTCCTGCGGTACAAACTTGAAACATGCGTTCCAGCGTGTGGAAAAGGAAATTGTTCTTGGAAACTTAACAATCCAAATGTTCCTAGAGTTTCCCTTCGATGGTATACTATAGGTGCGGGAGGATACAATTGGAAAACACGATGGAACGGGAAACTTTGAATTAAAAACAATTAAGGAGGTATGTCATCATCATGAAACGCAATGCAAAAACGATCCTCGCCGTACTGCTTGTTGCAGTTACGCTGCTTGGGCTTGCTGCTCCGGCGCTTGCCGAGACTGTTTCTTACAGCACGGTGATTGCTACCGGCTATGTCCAGGCAAAAGAGGATGTAAACATCCGCAAGGGGCCGGGAACAAGCTATGCGCGCATTGGCTGGCTGGAGGGCGGCACGGTTGTAATCCGCACTGGAACCAGCGGGAACTGGACGCAGATCAGCTTGAACAATGGTAGTTATGGCTATGTTTCCACCGCATATTTGCGCTCCATCTCCCGCGCAGATGGCTTCGTCATCGGCAAGGGCATGCATTTGGAAGGCAGCGGAATCACCTCGGGCGGCACGACGAGCACGGGCAACCAGTATTATGCCACGACTTCGTTGAACCTGCGCAAGGGGCCGAGCACGAGCTATGCACGCATTGGCTGGCTGGAAAAAGGCGAGAAGGTGACCGTGATCTCCGTGAGCGATGATTGGGCCAAGGTGAATTGGAACGGCACGCAGTGCTATGCGTTCTTTAAATATCTTGCCCCGGTCTCGAGCGGTGGAGGCAGCACGATTACGAGCGGGGCTCGGTATTATGCCACCACGGCGCTGAACCTGCGCAAGGGCCCTGGAACGAGCTATGCACGCATTGGCTGGTTGGAGAAAGGGGAAAGCGTTACGCTTATTTCCGTTACCGGCAATTGGGCTAAGGTCAACTGGAAAGGCACGGAATGCTATGCTTTCTTCGAATATCTGAAGCAGGGATCGGGAAGCAGTTCGGGCGGCACCGTTACCGTTTATAACATCACTTCCGCAACGGTCACGGCGTATTACGGCCCTGGTACCAATTATGCCAAAGCTGGCACGATTGCGAAAGGCACCCGCATTGACTGCCTGGGCACCATCGGGAATTGGACCATGATTACCTGGAACAAGACCGTGGCGTATATCCCCACTTACTATGTCACCACCAGCACTTCCGTGAGCCCCAATCCCGGCGTTACGGTTGCAGGCTATTATACCACCACGCAGAATGTAACGGCATACCGCGGCCCTGGCACGAATTATGCGAGCGCAGGCACGCTGCTGAAAGGCCTTCTGTTGAAAGTGGTTGCTGCGTCCGATGGTTGGGCACTCATCAACCTAAATGGGCAAGCGCTGTATGTACAAAGCAAATACCTGCTTCTGCAAAGCGCTGCAGGCGGCAGCGACTGGAGTGGTTCCGGCGATGGCTCGTGGCAGAATGTGCTGGATGAAGCGGATTCCACGCTCGTTTCCTTTATCAAGGAAAACCGGGATAGGTCTTCCTACGGCTTTAAAAACTTGACGAGGATCTATGTTGTGGATCCACCGCGCGGCTATGCGTTCCGCACGGACGATTTCTCCTTCAGCGGCTCGCAGACCATGCGCGTTACGTTCCGCAGTAAGACCAATTCGGACCAGGCAACCTTTATCTGGTACCGCAATCCCTATGCCTGCACGGAGAGCTTCGGCTATTGGGATCGGTTTACTTCAGGCGGAAAGACGTATTATTTCACCGAGCATGCTGCGCTTGGATATAGCGAGGCATATTGGTGGAGCAGCGGTGAACTGTTCTATGCTCGCGTGCCGTATTCCTTTACGCGCAACGATGCAACGCGCTTCTTCAGCTCGCTGCACAGCGTGTCTGTAGGTAGCGGCAGCTGGAGCTGATGAAACCAATAGCGTATCCTTTGCGAGGGCGCGCCTTAGGGCGCGCCCTCGGTCTATATGGCATGCGCCGCTTTTTGAACCCCACAGGCTCTTTCTGTACCCTCGATGTGGATGGGAACCTAAAAGAAACCTTTGCTGGACGAAGTTCCATGGAATTTGCACATATTGCTGGAAAATCCAAATGAAGACCTTTTAGACGTGCGGCATATTTTGGCAAGCTGAGGGCGTGCTGTTCTTTCAACGCCTTCCATCATTCGTTGAAGTTGAAGAAAAAACGGCCCCGTGGTAAGACGGGTTTGCGATGCGGCATCCAACGCGCTGCACAGAGGCTTTGCGGAAGAGCAAAACGGCTAAGGTTTGGCAAATCTTAATTGATGCTGCGCTTCTTGGCTTTGCGAAGACTTTCGCCATGCTGAAAAAGCATGCCATCCTTATCAAAGCGTCGGGGTTCTACCTGCGCGATTGAATTGGAAGGGAGGCATGCAAAGCTGCTCCTTTGCACGCGCCTGGAGAAGGAAAGCGCAAGACAAAGGGGCGGTGACATGGAAAACATCGGTCGCTTTTGGTTCCATTCGCTCCAGCGCTGCGTTGGCCGGCCTTGGAAAGGGGAGCCATGCTGCTTGTGGCCGGCCGCCTTGCGCCGGAATACATGGAGCTGAATGGACCGCCCTTGAAACGGGCAGATGCGCGAAAGGGGAGGGAGGCATACCCGACTGGTATTCCCCCAGCAGTGCCAATGCAGCTGCCCCAATATTACCCGCTTCAACGCGCTGCTTTCCTAGGCAAGCATCCTTAAAAAACGCTTTCTGCTGCGGGGGCAGGGCGTGAAAAACGCGGTGTACCATTTCTAAAATGGCTTTGGTAAAGTGAAATGTGAAAAAGATGTGCGTGCGTTGACAACGCATATGCGCTGCATTATAATCATTGCGAAGATGCCGGCGGAATCAGCCGGCTATTTTGAACACCTTGCATGACAGGGTGTCATTTTTGAAGGAAGGAAAAATGGCCAGCGAACGCTTTCTCCATTTGCCGGAGGAAAAAAGGCAGCGGATCATTGCGGCGGCGCGGGAGGAACTTTCCCGCGTTCCCTATGATGAGGTTTCCATCAACCGGATCATACGGGAGGCGGGGATCCCCCGCGGAAGCTTTTATGATTACTTTGATGATAAGGATGACATGATCGAATACCTCATGGGCGACTACTGCCACATGATGGAGAACACGATCCGCGCCATGTTTGGCAGGAGCCCGCTGAATGTTTTTGAAGCAGCATATCAAGTAGTTGCGAGTACGGTATCGTTCGGCATGGAAGAAGGACGCAGCGCGCTGTGCAGGAACCTGTTCTCATGCATGCGGATGAACCGGCGCTTTTCCTTTGAACAGCTGATGAATAACGAGCGCGCGCTGGTGCGTGCAGGCTTGCCGCTTATTGACCGCACTGGATTTCGGGATGCTTCAGACGAAGCGGTTTTCCTGCTGCTTGATACGCTTGTGGTGCTGGCGCGCAATACAGTCGCGCGCGTTTTTACGCACCCGGAGAACCGGGAACACTATCTTGTGCAGTTTGCGCAAAAGCTCGAAATGATACGCCGGGGCGTGCTGCTGCCGGAGAAACAGTAAAAGATGCATCTGGGAGATTGAAATGTCGAAATTCAGTGTAAAAAAACCGCTTACCATATTTGTTGCCGTCATTGCGGTGCTTGTGCTGGGTGCCGTAGCTTTCACGCGAATGACACCGGATCTGCTGCCGAACATGGATTTTCCATACGTTGTCATCATGACTACATATCCCGGCGCAACGCCGGAACGTGTGGAAACCACGATCACCCGGCCGCTGGAGCAGGCGATGGCAACGCTTGAAAACATTGAAGAAGTCTCATCCACATCTTCGGATAGCTACTCCCTTGTGATTCTCGAATTCAACGAGGATGTGAATATGGATGCCATCACGGTGGACATTCTTCAGCAGATCAGCCTAATTGAAGGCAGCTGGGAAGAAACGGTTGGCACGCCCTATATTTTAAAAATCAACCCCAATATGCTGCCGGTGATGGTGTCCGCCGTTTCCATGGAAGGGATGGACAATATCGCCCTTTCAACCTTTGTGGAGGATACGCTTCTGCCGGAACTGGAAGGTACGGCGGGTGTTGCGAGCATATCGACGAGCGGCATTGTGGAAGAAACGCTCAACGTTGTAATCAGCCAGGAAAAGATCGACGCGCTCAACGAGGAACTGTTCGCCTTGATCCGTGCGGAGTTTGAGGAACCCCAAGCAGAACTGGATGATGCGCGCGCGGGAATTGAGGAAGGCCAGGAGCAGCTGGAGGATGGCCGGAAAGAGATCCAGAGCGGCCGCAAGGAGCTCGAAACGCAGACCGAAGCAGCGCGGGAAGAGCTGGTCGCCAAGCAGGAGGAACTTGCAGAGGCGGAGGATTTGATCCGCACAAACCTTTCCGAGCTTCGTAACATGCGCTCCACTCTGGAAGCGCAGCAGGAGCAGCTCGCGCAGCTGCAAAGCACGGTCGCAGAACTCGAAGCTGCCGAACCTGCGCTGCAGGAGGCAGTGAACGCCTTGAGCAGCGCAGTGCAGGCGATCGACACATTTGGCCCTGTGGAAGCGGAGTATGAAGCAAGAATAGAGGCAGTGCGCAACGATGCTGCACTGAGCGATGAAAAAAAGCAGCAGCAAATTGCGAAACTTGAAAGTGCGCCGGAATACCTTGCGGCAAAAGCAGCGCTTGCAGAGGTAGACGCGGCGCTCTCCGCGCAGGGCTTGACGCGCGCTGGCGCCTCGGAAGCGTATGCAAAAGCGCAGGCGCAGCTTGCGGAAGTACAGGATGGGCTTGCGCAGATTGATGCCACGCTTGCCGGCATGGACCTAACCCGCGCCGATCTGCCGTCGGCATCTGCGCAGCTGGCGGATGGGCTTGCGGAGATCAACAGCGGCATTGCCCAGCTGCAAAGCGCGAAGAGCGAGCTCGCAAGCGGCGGAACGCAGCTTGAGGAGGCCTTCGAAACGCTCGAGAGCGAAAAGGCAAATGCCGAGAAGCAGCTGGATAGCGCGGCTTCCAAGCTTAACAGCGGCGAGCAGGAGCTTGCCGATGCGCTGAGCGAGGTTGAGGAAGGGCAGGAGCAGCTTGATGCAGCACGCGATGAAGCGCTTGAGCAGGCCGACCTTCAGAATATCGTTACGATGGATATGGTTGCAAACATCCTCCAGGCGCAGGATTTCGCTATGCCTGCGGGCTATGTGCAGGAGGATGGCGTAAAATGGGTCGTCAGCGTAGGCGATGAGATTACATCCCTCGAGGAATTGAAGCAGCTGATGCTGTTTGATACGGGCATGGAAGGCGTGGATCCCGTTTATTTGGAGGATGTTGCGGATGTGTTTATCACGGACAATGCGGCATCCGTCTACAGCCGCATCAACGGCAATGATGGCGTGATGCTCACCTTCCAGAAGCAGTCCACCTATGCAACCGCAGAGGTCTCGGATAACATCCGTGCTGAGTTCGACGCGCTTTCCGAACAATATGATGGCCTTAAGTTTGTGCCGCTCATGGACCAGGGCGATTACATCTACTTAATCACCGATTCCATCCTCTCAAGCCTGCTATGGGGCGCGGTGTTTGCAATCGTGATCCTGTTCCTGTTCTTAAGGGACATTCGGCCAACGTTCATTACCCTCTGCTCGATTCCCATCAGCGTGGTGTTTGCGTTTGTGCTTATGTATTTTTCCGGCGTAACGCTCAACATGATTTCGCTTTCCGGCCTTGCCGTTGCGGTCGGGATGCTGGTGGATAACTCCATCGTTGTGATTGAGAACGTGTACCGGCTGCGCAGCAATGGCGCTTCCGCCGTGCAGGCGGCTGTTTCCGGCGCAAAGCAGGTGGCTGCGGCTATTACCTCTTCTACGCTCACTACGGTCTGCGTGTTTTTGCCCATCGTGTTCGTGGAGGGGTTGACGCGGCAGCTTTTTACCGACATGGCGCTCACCATTACCTATTCATTGCTTGCGAGTTTGATTGTGGCGCTTACGCTGGTGCCGGCCATGTCCTCCGGCATGCTCCGTAAAGCGGCGCCCAAAGAAAAAACCGGATTTTCCAAGTTCCTGCAAGGCTATCAAAAACTGCTGCGCGGGGCGCTGCGCCACAAAGCACCTGTCCTAATTGCTTGCCTGCTTTTGCTTGCTGGGAGCATTTTCCTTACCGTGCAAAGGGGCTTTATCTTCATGCCGGAAATGGATATGCCGCAATTGACCGTAGACTTGACGATGCCGGAAGGGTCTGGGATCGAAGAAACGAAAGCTGCCGCAGATGAGACCGTTGCGATGATCTCCGAGATTGAAGGGGTGGAAACCGTAGGCGCCATGCTCGCTTCCGGCGGGATGCTGCAAGCCTCCGCTTCCGAGGATGCCGCTACCATTTATGTTACCGTGCGTGAGGATGGACCGCTTACGGGCAACGAGGTCGCTGCGCGCATCAACGAGATGGCGGAAGGTCTGCCCTATACGGTTGAGGCGGCAGGATCCGGCTCCATGATGAACGCAATGTCCGCGCTAAGCGGCTCCGGGATCGCGATTAACATCTATGGCAACGATCTTGCATCGCTCCAGGAGGGCGCAAAGGCGGTTGCAGAGCGGCTTTCCACCGTGGAAGGGGCGATCCATGTTGCAAACGGCATTGAGGATCCTTCGCCCGTCATCAAGTTTACAGTGGATAAAAATGCCGCCATGGAAAAAGGCTTGACCACTGCGCAGGTTTATATGGAGATCGCCGCGGCGCTGCAAACGGAGGTTGCGTCCACAGAAGTCACCATTGATGATTACGCTTACGAAATTTCCGTAACCACGGATACGGTATCAGAGCTTACGCCGCAATACTTGAGCGACTACACGTTTACCATAACGGGAGCGGATGGCACGGAGGAGGAGGTCGCGCTCAGTGACATTTGCATTATCACAGAAAGCGAGACGCTCAGCGCCATTTCCCGCGTCAATCAGCGGCGTTACCTAACCGTGAGCGCAGAGATTGCGCCCGGCAATAACGTGACGCTTGTGACCACGGAAGCGGAACGGGCCCTTGCGGAGCTTTCCCTCCCAGATGGCGTAAGCTATGCCTTTGAAGGGGAAAACGAAATGATCATGGACGCTATGAGCGATCTTGCGCTCATGCTCCTGCTTGGCGTGCTGCTGGTGTATTTCATCATGGTGGCGCAGTTCCAGTCCCTCAAATCCCCCTTTATCGTGATGTTTACTATCCCGCTTGCGTTTACAGGAGGCCTTATCGCGCTGCTTTTGTGCGGGATGACCATCAGCATCATTGCAATGATTGGCTTTGTAATGTTGGTGGGCGTCATCGTTAACAACGGGATTGTGCTGGTGGATTACATCAACCAGCTCCGCCTTGCAGGCACAAGCCGCGTGGAAGCCATCGTAGAGGCAGGCGCTACGCGTATGCGGCCCATCCTTATGACTTCGATTACAACCATCCTGGGCCTTATTGTAATGGCACTTGGCGTAGGAAACGGAACGGAAATCATGCAGCCGGTCGCGGTTGTGTGCATTGGAGGCCTTGTCTATGCAACAGCGCTCACGCTTTTTGTGGTGCCGATCATTTACGATATGATGAATAAAAAAGAGCTGCGCAATATCTCCGATGCGGAGCTTGCGGAGATCAAGGAATAAGCGGAAACGAAGAAGCGGGCGGCCTATGGCCGCCCGCAGCGCTTTTAGCATCTTTGCAGCACTTTGCGGTATTTCTCAAATGCGCTGTGGGGGGGCTTGCAAACGCTCAAGCTCATGCATTTATTTCATCGCCAAAAACAGATCGCCCCGAAAGGGAAAATCCTCTCGGGGCGCACGAAAGCCATGAAGGCTTTAAAACGCAAAGCTTTTGTATGCGCTACGCAATGATTAAAGCATCAGAGCAAGTCCCGCCAATGCAGCCGCCAACGCCGGGATTGCTACGGCAGCGCCATAGGCAATGAAACGGCTGAACCCAAATTTTACGCCATGGCTTTTGAGCATACCGGCCCACATGATGCCTGCAAGCGCTCCAAGCGGCGTAAAGAACGCGCCGAGGTTGGAGCCGATGATGGAGGCATAGAGCGCAGCGGAGTGCGCCTCGCCGGAAAGCCCGGATACGATGGAAGAGAACAGCACGCTCATCGGGATGTTGTTGATGAGGTTTGCGCCAAGGAAAGAGGAAATACCATAGCTTACTACGGGATGCGCGCTGCCGAGAAACGCACCAATGCGGTCCGTTAAACCATATTTGTTAAGCGCCAGCACGAGCACAAACATGGAAAGGATGAAAGGTACGGTTTCCCATGGCGCGCCATGCAAGGCTTCCTGCAGCATTGAGAGTCCACGCCCACGGCGCATAAGGTAAATGCCTGCAAGCAGGAACAGGCTGCAAAAGAACGCAAAACAGATCAGCCACATGGGCAGGTCAAGGTAAGAAGAGCACACCAGCAGCACGATGCACAGCACAAGGTGGACGATGCCAAGCCGCACGAGCACGGGATCCTGCGGTGCATCTTCCACGGTTGCATGCGCAAAGCCGCCGCGCAGCTTCTTGCGGAACAGCAGGCACAGCATGCCGAAAGAAGCTAGGCCTGCGAACAGCGTGGGCAGCAGCATCACGGCGGTATAGCCAAGGAACGATACATTGGCAGCCGTGGCGAGGTAAATGTTCGTGGGATTCCCGATAATGAGCGCCATGCTCCACGTATTCGCCGCAACGAATTCACATACGAGGTATGGAATCGGGTCAACTTTTGCGTCCCGCGCGAAATAGCAGATAAACGGCGTGAAGGTAAGCACGATGATGTCGTTGGAGGTAAACACCGTCAGCACGGAAACGAGCGCATAAAGAAGCGTAAAAAGCTGGAATTGGCTCGCGCTCTGCCGCTGCAGTACGGTTGTAGCAAGATGACGGAAAAAGCCCGCGCAATCCAGGAAGACGGAAATGAGCGTCATCGAAAGGAAAAGCACGAGGATCTTAAGCGGGTTGATGCTGCTTTCCGCTGTGAGCCCCAAAAGAACTTCCCCAGGGGAGATGGTTTCAAGAAGCAACAAAATAGCCGCGCCGACAAGCGGAACGACCCAGAAAATATTAACCGTATGCCCCTTGACCCGCACGGACGGTTTTACCAGCACAACGGCGACAAGCGCCGCGCAGGTCATCGGGGAAACTGTAGCAACAATGTCCATTGGATTTCGCCTCCTGTGCCTAAACACACAAGCGCTATTATAGCACTGCACATAAGCGCTTGCAACAGGAAAAGGCTTTGTATCAGTGCGTTTTGGGAAGCTTGCAAACCTTGCTGCTCCCGCAGAGATAAACGGCAGTCAAGCCAATTGAACACCGGGAAAAAGCATGCTTTTTAGCGCCCAATGCTGGAACACTTTAAAAGCAATGCAACATCATATGATTTCAAATTCGGCCCAGCAGCTTTCCGTATCATAATCGCCCGGCGCACGAAAATCCTGGAATTCCTTGCAGATACGGTAAGTCCCTGCGGGCAGGACCCCATAGATGGCTTCCCATGTGATACTATATTCTGCGGAATCTTCCATAGCGACTATGTAGGCTTCGGCCGTCCAGGCCACGCTGTCCGCATCGACGGTGTAGGGCACATCGCTCCAAACGCCATCCACTAGAACAGAGAGCTGAAAGCTACTTCCGAATTGCAGCGTGCCCGAAGGCGCTCCGCCGGACTGGGCGATCACAAGCGTCAGCCCCGTTGGCGTAACATCTTTGGCGGAAAGCGTAATGCCCCAGTCGCTTCCCGCTGTGGCCTCCGGGGTTTCCAGGGCGGCTTCATTGCTATCTTGATCCTGCATTTCTTGTGCCGCCGGCGCCATGCAGCCTGCGGTTGCGAGCGCAAGCAGGAGTGCCAAAATCATCGCTGCATATCGTTGCATAAAAATATCCTCCCAATGGATCCTTTATCATAAAGACGCAAAAAGCGTTAAAAATGTTCCAAACAAAACGAATTCCTATCGCTGCACTTGCCATAGAATGCAGGGAAAGCTTGTTGCTGTCTGTAGTCTCCTTCCATGGCGTTGATGCCTTTGGCAGAGCAATGTGAGCGCTGCAAAATAGGCCCCGAATGTTGCGGCAGGATTATTCGCAAAAGCGCCATCGCAATCGGAAGGGCAAAGCCGTAAACGCACAAAACGCCGCATGCGGATTGCCTGCAGCGTTAGCTTGTGGGAAAGAAAGCCTTAGTACAGTGGCTGGGATTTATTTGCAATACCCAGAAGCTTGGCTCTGATTTGGTGCTACAAGGTAAATTGTCCTAAGGAAGCACGCAAAAATTCACTGGAAGGTTGTGTTACATTCAAAAACGCTTTGTGCAGCGAGGGCTTTTTATATGGCCTTCTGGCAGCGCTGAAGACGCAAAGGAACCATAGAACCTTCAAAAAAACAGCGCCCAGCCGCTTCTGAATAGCCTAACGCCGCAGGCAATTGGCCTGCGGCGCATAGTTTCGCTCTATAGAAATCAACCTTTAGCTCGCAATGGCATCGGGCATTGTTACGCGAACCTTAAGAATTCGGTTGTCGCTGATTTGTTCGATGCTCACGGTTAAGTTTCCGTAAGTGAAGGAATCGTCCTGCTCCGGGATCTTGCCTATTTGCTCCATGATCCACCCGGCGATGGAGACGCTGTCCGCCTCGCCCTTAACGTTGAAGAACGAGCAAAAATCATCGAACGTTACGTCACCTTCCAGAATGTAGGTGTTGGGGTCCACCATGTGGAAAGGTTCCTCGACTTCATCGTGCTCATCCCAGATTTCGCCCACAAGCTCTTCCAGGATGTCTTCCATGGTAACAATGCCGAGCGTTCCGCCATATTCATCGATCACAACGGCAATGTGCGATTTGTTAGCCTGCAAAAGCTTAAGAAGCCGGCTTATTTTTTCGGCTGGCATAACAAAAAGCGGCGTCGTAATAATGTCTTTAATCTCTTTTGACGTAATGCCGTTGCCAACATAGAAATCTTTTCTGTGAATTACGCCAATGATTTTGTCGATGCTTTCTTCATATACCAGCAAACGGGAAAAATGGGATGTGGTAAAGAGTTCTGCAATTTCGTCTTTGGTAGCATCGATATCGACCGCTTCAAGGTCTACACGGTGGGTTAAAATATCCTGCGCCTCAAGGTCGCTGAATTCAACCGCATTTTTGAGCAGCACGCCTTCATCCTCATTTATGCTGCCCTCCTGCTGAACATCCTCGAGGAGCAGCAGAAGCTCTTCCTGGGACATTTTTTCGTCCTCCTTGGTTTGGAAAAGCTTTGAGATCATCTTTTTCCATTGAGTAAACAGGAAGTTTACAGGCGTGAGCACATAAATTAAAATGTTGATCAGCGGAGCGCTGAACATCGCAAATTTTTCCGGGAAATCCTTGGCAATGCTTTTAGGCGTAATTTCGCCGAAGATCAACACAACAATCGTGACCACCACGGTCGAAATGGTGGCTCCAATATCGCCCCAGATCTCTACAAAAAGCAACGTTCCAACCGAAGCTACCAAAATGTTGACCAGGTTGTTCCCGATCAAGATCGTGGAGATGAGCTTATCGTAATTTTCCGATAGGCGATAGGTAAGCTGTGCTCTGCGGTTCCCGTTTTCCGCCAAAACTTTTATACGCGTTCGATTAAGCGAAGAAAAAGCGGTTTCCGTTGCAGAAAAATATGCGGACATGATAATGCAAAAGGCCATCACCAGAATGCTGGGGATGAAACTCGTAAGTGGCATAATTGTTTACTCCTTCAATTTGTTTTGCTTCAGTTCATGGCTATAAAAACAACAAAAAAACGTACTTACTCCCTCAATACAGGCACAGGTACGTCGTACATCAATAAAAACAAATTGTAAGGAGCGCCTTCGTCGCTACTGGGACTGTCCATCGGGACAAACCACCATCCTTTCTTTTACACATTTTCTATAACATAACGTATTTATGGATAAATATCAAGCCATTTATGCGAGACCTTCTTTTTTGATGCTGAGGGAAATGAAAGGCATTGCGCATGCAATCCAAAGCTGGATGCAAACGGGCCACGCGTCGTACCGATGCTCCCAAGCTCCTCAAATAAGAGCCCATTGCTGCAGGGAATAGAGCTTGCTTTAGGAAAAAACGCCGCATAGGGGCGGCGATATGGGGAAACATCGGTTCAATTCGGCTTGCATTCGCTGCGGTGCTGTGTTGACCGGCTCTGGAAGGGGATCCGCCCTGCCTGCTGCCGGCCGCCTTGCGCCAAAACAAATGGGGCCGAACTTGGCGCTGCGCCCTTGACTTGGGCGGATTTGCGGAAAATGCGCGAAAGCATCATGAGACATCCCCGTTGTGGTATTCCTTCCAACGATACCAATGCAGCTGCCCGAATAAGCACCCTTCATGGCGATGCTTCCGCAAACCACTGTCCTTAAGGGGGGCGGCTCCTTTTCCGCCGCTATGTTCAGCCGCATCCAACCGCGTGGCGGCAAAAGGTTCAAAGCGGCAAACGACGGAAAAAGGTGCCGCTAGGGCAAATTGGGCAATATGCATTTGAACATGGAGTATGCTTGAAAAAATGCAGGCTTTCCCTTGACTTTTTGCTGCCCTTCCGCTATAATCCTTGCAGTATCGAACAAGGGCGAAGAAGCGGAATAGTAAGGGCTGAGCTACCCAAAGAGAGCTGCCGGAAGGTGCAAGGCAGCGGAGCGAGGCCTTGAAGCTCGCCGCAGAGCCTCCGGCGCTGAATGAAGTAAGCGCGGCGTATCCCTGCGTTATGGGGGTTGAGTGGGCGCTTGTGCGCCAACGGGAGTGGTACCGCGGTTGATTGAGCCGTCTCTTGAATGCAAGAGGCGGTTTTTCATTATGGAATTTTAGGAAGAAAAGCGAAGATCAAGTTGGAGGGAGACAACCTATGTCACAACGCTATGACCATGACGCCGTAGAGGCGAAATGGCAGAAAAAATGGGAAGAAGCCCATTGCTTTGAAGCAAGCGAGGATCATTCCAAACCGAAGTTTTACGGGCTCATCGAGTTCCCATACCCCTCTGGGCAGGGGCTTCATGTGGGCCATCCATTGAGCAATACGGCCATTGATATTATCTGCCGCAAGCGTCGCATGGAGGGCTATAACGTCCTTTTCCCGATGGGCTATGACGCGTTCGGACTGCCCACGGAAAACTATGCCATCAAAACCGGCATCCACCCTGCAAAGGTCACGGAACAAAACATCGCCCGCTTCCGCAGTCAGCTTAAACGCCTCGGTTTTTCGTTTGATTGGTCGCGTGAAGTGAACACCACCGATCCAAAGTATTACAAATGGACACAGTGGATTTTCTTAAAGCTCTTCGAGCATGGCCTTGCCTATAAGGCGGAGATCCCGATCAATTTCTGCACCTCCTGCAAGGTCGGCCTTGCCAACGAGGAGGTCGTGGATGGCCACTGTGAGCGCTGCGGCGGGGAAGTGGTGCAGAAGGTGCGCAGCCAGTGGATGTTGCGCATCACGGCTTATGCGCAGCGCTTGATCGACGATCTTGACACCGTGGATTTCATCGAGCGCGTAAAAACCCAGCAGCGCAACTGGATCGGCCGGAGCGAAGGCGCGGAAGTGGATTTCGCGTTTGCCGGCACGGAGGATAAACTGCGCGTTTTCACCACCCGCTGCGATACGCTTTTTGGCGCAACGTATATGGTGATGTCCCCGGAGCATCCTTATATTGATAAATACAAGGAGCGCATCCAGAATTGGGCGGAAGTGCAGGCATACCGTGAATCCGCCGCGCGCAAGAGCGATTTTGAGCGCAGCGAGATGGCAAAGGAAAAGACTGGCGTGCCGCTCAAGGGGCTCAACGCCATCAATCCAGCCACGGGCAAGGAAATCCCCGTTTGGATCTCCGACTATGTGCTTATGACGTATGGAACGGGCGCCATCATGGCGGTTCCTGCGCATGATACGCGCGACTATGAGTTCGCTAAGGTATTTCATCTGCCCATCATCGAGGTTGTAGCGGGCGGCGACATTGAAAAAGAGGCTTTCACCGATTGCGAAACTGGGAAGCTTGTCAATTCCGGTTTCCTCAATGGGCTTGAGGTAGAACAGGCCAAGGAGAAGATGATCGCCTGGCTGGAGGAAAAGGGCATCGGCGCGCGCAAGGTAAACTATAAGCTGCGCGATTGGGTGTTCAGCCGCCAGCGCTATTGGGGCGAGCCTATCCCGCTCGTGCATTGCGAAAAATGTGGCTGGGTGCCGCTGCCCGAAAGCGAGCTGCCGCTTGTGCTGCCGGAGATCGATGATTATACGCCATCGGACGATGGTTCCTCCGCGCTTGCGCGCGCTAAGGATTGGATCCACACTACCTGCCCGAAATGCGGCGGCCCTGCGGAGCGCGAAACGGATACCATGCCCAACTGGGCAGGCTCAAGCTGGTATTTCCTGCGCTATTGCGATCCGCATAACGACAAGGAGTTTGCAAGCCGGGAGGCGCTTGATTACTGGATGCCCGTGGATTGGTACAACGGCGGCATGGAGCATACTACGCTGCACGTGCTGTATTCCCGCTTCTGGCATAAATTCCTTTATGATATCGGCCTTGTGCCCACGCCCGAGCCGTATCAGAAGCGTACGAGCCATGGCATGATCCTGGGTGAGAACGGGGAAAAGATGTCCAAGTCCCGCGGGAACGTAATCAACCCCGATGACATCGTGGCTGAGATGGGCGCGGATTCCTTCCGCCTGTATGAGATGTTCATGGGCGCGTTTGATCAACCCAAGCCCTGGAGCACCACTTCGGCGCGCGGCTGCCGCCGCTTCCTGGACCGGGTATGGCGCTTGCAGGATATGCTCTCTTCGGAGACCGGCGTGCGGGATGATCTCAAGGCTGCGTTGCACGGCATGATCAAGAAGGTCAGCGAGGATTATGAGGCGATGAAGTATAACACTGCCATCGCTGCCATGATGAGCTTTGTCAACGATGTTTATGCCAAAGGCGACATCACCCGGGAGGAGCTGCACACGCTCTTGACGCTGCTCAACCCTGTTGCCCCGCACATTACGGAGGAAATGAACGAGCTGCTGGGCTTTGAAACGCCGCTTTATGCCTCAGCCTGGCCGAAGTGGGATGAAGCTGCGCTCGTTGCTTCCACAATCGAGCTTGGCGTGCAGGTGAATGGAAAGGTGCGCGCGCGCGTAACCGTACCGGCCGGCCTTTCCAAAGAAGAAACGGAAGCGCGCGTATTGGCGGCGCCGGAGGTGCAACCCTGGATTGAAGGCAAGACCGTGCGCAAAGTGATCGCGGTAAAGAACATCGTGAATATCGTGGTGGCATAAGCGTGCTGCAACATCAGCTTTCCGCGCTGTTTGCTGGAAAAATAAAAGGAGGCGATAAGCCTCCTTTTTCGCTGGTTACAGGCAGATCGCATGGGAGTAAAGTGCGTACCCAAGCGGATCGCAAGCGTGCAAAGGAGAGAAGAATCCTAACAATGTCGGGCTTTACGGCAGGATAAAAGGCGCGAATGCGGCTTTTGAGGCCGGGCTGCCAGTGCAAGGTGAAATTAGGGAAGCACAGCGGGCGGAGCGCGTTTTCAACAACCGCGCCACCATGCTTTTGCGCCGGAAAAAAGACCGCATGGGCGGGAAGACTCTGCTAACGGCAGTGAAGCGATGATGAAAACGGAGAAAGGAATGCGCGGTATCGCAAAGTGAACGTGGGGAAAGCTCCTGCACAAAATCGCAACGCGGGTTTCGCATGCGTTTGATGCTTAGGGCATGAATATGGCTGAACAACATCCGGCCCGCTCAGCATGGCAGCTTGCACCATATTTTGAAGAGGAAAGGTGTGCGCACCTACCTCAGCCAGCTTTGCGCTACGCGCTACAATGCATTTTTGTTTCTGCGTCTGTGCGAAAACGTCTGCTGTAAGGCTGCCGCACCCGTTCGTGCGAAAAATTAGGCGGCCTTCTGCATAACAAAAAACCTTGAGAGCGGACAGGCGCCATAAAGTCCCCTCTCAAGGCAATGCATCGGAGTTTGCGCTTTGCGCAAGACCATGCCGTTAAAGCCAGCCCAAAGCCTGCGCACCCTGGATGAGCATAAAGCCGCAACACATCGCAACCGGCACGGCAGCCTGCAAGACGGCGTTGCGGGTTGCAGGGTTTTCAGCGTTTTCCTGCGGGGCGGCATCGCGCCGGTAGCTTAAAAGCAGCGGCACGGCAAGCAGCGCATAAATCTGCACCATATCCGCGATGTGCTGCCCCAGGAGCTTCATTGGCAGCTGCGAACCCAACCACCACGCCCAGTAATTCCCGCTGCTTTCCAGCAGCAGTACGGGAAGGCCGCACAGCGCGTAGCACGCAAGCACAATAAGGCGCGCCTTCCGGCCTTCAAACGCATACCAGAACGCCCCGAGAAGAAGGAAAGCGCGCGGGCAAACCGTGACGTTCAAGCCGGGAAACACGGAGCGGCGCAGGAAGTGCAGCATGGGTTCCGAGCCAAGAAAGCTTGAGGTTCCGTGCAGGCGATCCGTAAGGATTCCCAACAGCGCGCTAAGGAGCACAACCCCGGCAGCCAGCGCAAGGAAGGCCCAGCGCTCCTTCTTTGGAACGCTTTTCCAGCGGATTAGGCTTTCGAGCACAAGCCCGGCAATCGCCGCGTAGAATAGATCATAGAGGAAATTGCTCAGCAGGAGCACGCCGTGCTGCGGGGCAAGCGCCAGGTTGACGCCAAGGCAGAAGAGCCCGGCAGCAAGCGCCCAAAGCAGCAGCTTCAGCGCATAGCGCAGCTTGCTTTGCGCACAGCGCAGCTCTTCCACCGTAAGGAAAAGGAACGCCACCTGGGCAAGCTGGGAAAGCGCCGTGCCCAGAAAGAACCCATTGTCCCCCGGAACGACCGCCGGCACAAGAAAGCTGTTTATCACCCACGCCGCCAGCAGGATTGCCGCAATCCTGCGAAGCTGGCGCAGGCCGATATAACGCGCAGAGCGTGGAAAAGTATCAGCTGACCTGGAAATCATAGAGTTATCATCCCTTCATGTGCCAAATATTCTTGAAAAAACAATTCATTATGGATATTGGGAAATTTCAAGCGTGAAGTTCAGCGTGCCAATGATTGTATTTTTTGAGACTTTAATGTAATGATTGTCGTAACGATCGATCCCGTTCCATTTCAGCACGCGGTTGGACCACTGTGTGTTGTTGGCATATACATGCGACTGCACAAGCGCATTATCGGAGGTGCGATAGAGGGAAATTGTTACATCCGCATTTGTGCTCGAAGGTTGCCCCAAAAACTCGATTTTTCCGTTAAAAACGGTATAAAGTTCACCGGTTGTTGATTTAAAATAATAGTTTGAATACACAGAGCTTACAATGCCTGCTTCCATAGTATAAGGGAGCGTGTGGTATTGCGTTGGAATGTTGTCCCCTCTCGTTTGCGGAAGAACATCCGCATTGAAACCATTTGGCGTTTCAATAGGCACGCCAGGCGGGAGAAAACCGCCATCTCGTTCAGCATGGGTTGGGACGCAGAAACATACAACAAAGAAACGATTAAAAACGAATTTTTATGGAAACAGCTTCTTTTTTTACTATATAGGAAGGCAAACTGTTTTGTCAAGCAGAATTTGATGAATCTTTATCATGAATTGAAAAATACATGGGAGGATTTAAAACGTGCAAAAAGGATAGAGTCGCTCCTTTTTGCAAAACGCAAAGGGAAGCGGATCGGTGCGGATCGGATGGCCCCGGGCATGAGAAGCGCATCCTGCTTTGCTTCACAACAAAGCAGCCCATCAATCTATACGCAAAAGGGATGGCTTTCGCCATCCCTTTTGCCAGCAAACTGAACACGATATCACCCGTAGCGGGCGGCTCCCAAAGCGGAGCAAGCACAGCAGCACAGGCGGGCAGCGCCCGTACAGCACGACTTTTTAAGCAAAATGCGCCAAATCAATCATAGCGCGGGATCATGTAAGGATGCCCCTGCTCGGTGCGCACCTCGGCTTCAATGCCGTATGCCTCGGCAAGAAGTGGTGCCGTGATTACGGAGCCGGGCGCCCCGCATGCGAGGGCTTCGCCCTGCTTGAGCAGCAGGATCTGATCGGAATAATGCGCGGAAAGGTTCACATCATGCATGACGCAAAGCGCGGAAACCCCGCTTTCACGGCAAAGGCTGCGCACCAGGCGCAGGATCTCGATCTGGTGCTTTATATCGAGGCTTGCAACCGGCTCATCCAGCAGCATGAGCTCGGATTTCTGGCAGATCGCACGGGCGATGATCGTCCGCTGCCATTCTCCGCCCGAAAGCGTCAGAACGGAGCGGTCCGCAAGCGCATCCATGCCGGTACGCACAAGCGCGGCATCCGCCGCCGCATAATCCGTTTCCGTTTCGCCGGAAAAACGTTTAAGGTGCGGGTTACGCCCCATAAGCACGATATCACGCACAGTGAAATCGAACTCCATAACGGGGCTCTGCGGAACGAGCGCCATGCGCCGCGCAAGCGCCTTCGAGGAAAGGCTGGAAACAGCGTCCTCCCCAATGCGCACAGCGCCTTCTTTAGGCTTGAGATAGCCGCTGATGCACCTTAGCAGCGTGGTCTTTCCGCTTCCATTGTGCCCCAGGATGGATACAAGCTCCCCCGGTGCAACCGCAAGCGACACGTTTTTTAGAATGGGCCTGTTGCCATAGAAAAACGAAAGGTTTTCTACCGTAAGCCTGCTGCTCATCCGCGGCCTCCTTTCCCCTGCCTGCGCAGCAGATACAGGAAAAAGGGTACGCCAAAAAGCGCGGATAGCACGCCCACAGGGATTTCAAGCGGGGGAAACAGGCTGCGCGCAAGCGTATCCGCAAGGCAAAGAAAAATTCCACCGCCTAAAAAGGAGCAGGGAAGGAGCAGCCTGTGATCCGGCCCGGTCATAAGGCGCAGGGTATGCGGCAGCATGAGGCCAACAAAGCCCACGATGCCGGAAACGCTTACGCAGCCTGCTGCGAGCAGCGTTGTGAGAAGCACGAGCATGCGCGTTGTTTTTACAGGGTCTACGCCGAGCATGCGCGCATCTTCCTCGCCGAGGAGCATGATGTTGAGCGGCCGCGCAAACACCATGCAGAGCGCGGAGCAGGGGAGGATGAGGAGCGCCGCAAAGCGCACTTTCTCAAACGAAGCGGCCGTGAAGCTCCCGAGTGTCCAGAATACAACCTGCTCCATGCTCTCGCGGTGCAGGATCATAATGCCAGAAGTGAGCGCGGTGAAAAGCGAGGATACAGCGATGCCCGAAAGCAGAAGTGCCGAGGTGGAAACGCGCCTGCCGATGCGCGCAAACTGCACTACAAACAGGACGGCAAGCATGCCGCCGATCAATGCGCCCAAGGCAACGTTGCCAAGGCCAAACGCGGCAATGCCGAACGATGCGCCGCCGATTCCAAAGGCGATGCAGGCGGCAGCGCCAAAACCCGCGCCGGCGCTTACGCCGAGAATGTGGCTATCTGCCATCGGATTTTTGAACACGCCTTGCAGGCAGCAGCCCGCTACGGCAAGGCCGCCGCCGACAAGGTAGGAAAGCAGGGCGCGCGGTAGGCGTATCTTGAAGAGGATTACTTCAGCGCTGGAAGCCCCTGTAAAAAGATACTCCAGGAATTCCCGCACTTTAAAGCCCGTGCTGCCCCATGCAACCGCCAAAAGCAGAGCGAAAAAGCTCAGAACCAGCAGCGTGATAACCGATATGCAGGCGCGTACGCGCAACGCCGTTTTTGCCGATTGCCGAACCACCTGTTACGCCGCCTGGTTTTCTGCAACATAGGCGGAGAAGATCTCGCCAAAAGTGGTGACTGCCTCGGCAATGCGCGGGCCTGGGAGCTCCACCAAATCCGGGTTCACGAGATAAACGTTACCCTCTTTGACCGCACGCATATCCGCATAGCCGTTCGCGGCGGAAAGGTCTTCGATCGTATACAGCGAGGAGAGCAGGATAATATCGGGATCCAGCTCAACGACCTGCTCGATGCTGGGGTTCACCCAGGTTTCGCCCATGTCTTTGGTGACCGGAATGCCGCCTGCAAGCTCGATGGCCGTGTTGATAAAGCTGCCCGGGCCGCCGCTCCATTCGCCGTATTCGCCAAAGCTCATTACATAATAAACGGTCGGCTGGTTTTCCGTCGCAGCAGCCGCATGCACAGCGTCGATGGTTTCGCGCATTTGCTCGCAGAGCGCGGAGGCTTCCTCCGTTTTGCCGCAGATTGTGCCGATAAGCTTAATGGAAGTGTAGATCCCTTCATAATCGGAAGCTTCCGTGCAGAAGACCGTGATGCCAAGATCCGTAAGCTGGTTGATTACATCCTCAAGCAGGGAGGATGCGAGAACCACATCCGGCTGCGCTTCGGCAATCGCTTCGATGTTTGGCCCGTTAAAATCGCCGACCACGGCAACATCCGCTACTTCTTCCGGGTAGTCGCTGTAGGAATCCCGGCCGATGAGCATGTCGCCCGCGCCGATGGCATAGAGGATTTCCGTGTTGCTCGAAGCGAGGGAAACAACGGTTTCTACCTGTGCAGGAAGTTCAACTTGGCGTCCTACCATATCCGTAAGAATGGCAACTTCCGGCGCAGAGGTGGGCTCTGCTACTACTTCATCAGTAGGAGCGGCTGTGGGTGTAGCCTCTGCTGTGGGCTGCACGGAAGTGGATGGTGCCTCCGTGGGTGCACAGGCGGAAAGCGCCAGCGCAAGGGCAATGGCAAACGCAAGGATGGATAGAGACTTCCGGTTCATGTTGATTTTGATTCCTCCTAAGAATTTTATGCTTTGTAAACGGGCAAAGAAAAAGCCCCTTTTTGGAAAGGGGCTGTCCACTCACAAGGCATGCCGAAAACCCGGCAAACAGGCGTGCTCCTTCCCACCGAAGAAAACCCGTTCGTTCAAAGGCCGGTCTTCTGGCTTGGCTTCGTTTCCCAAACGCGCCTTCCCATGCGGAGCACAGTGGCATCTGCGTTTGAAATCGGCTTTACAGCAGCGGGGGCTGCAACGGATTCGCACCGTTTTCCCTTTTCAGCGCCCGCTTGAAACGGGCGGCACCCATGAACCAAGGTATTCAATTCGTTTGCCCAACATTATAGCATGAAAGCGCATAAAGTCAAGCAGCCTGCGGGCTTTAGAGTTCGATCTCGAACCATTTTCCACTGCGGAATCGGATAAAATTGAGCACAAGCCGCAGGAACTGATCCCCAAACAGGCCGATCCAGGCGCCGATCACGCCCCAGCCGACCGGATAGCAGAGCAGCCAGGAAAGCGCGGGGCGGATGATGGCGATGCTGATAAACGATGTAAGCGCTACATAGCGCGAATCCCCTGCGCCGCGCAAACAGCCGGAGATGACCACCTGCGAGGTCTGCGCAAGGCAGGTCGCAGCCACGATGAGCACGATCTGCGCGCCAAGCGCTACAATGGCGGGCTCATCGTTGAACAGCAGGATCATCTCGCGGCGGAAAAGGGTGAAGAAGATCGCAAGCAGCACGCCGATGCAGAGCGAACAGCGCTGCCCCACCTTCCCATAAAGCATGGCAAGATCCGGGCGTTTTGCGCCAAGCTGCTGGCCAACGAGGCTTGTTGACGCGATTCCAAAGCCGTCCGCAAAGCCGAAGCTGACGTTGATGATGTTCATGCAGATCTGATGCGTGGCAAACTCAATCGTGCCGAGGCGGGCCACGAGTGAAGCATAGGTGAAGAAGCCAAAGCGCATGAAGATTTGCTCCACAAAGGTGCTTGAAGCCACCTTGAAGATGCTGCTTGCCGTGCGCCGATCAAAGCGCCAGGGCGCATTGGAGCGCAGGGTCAGAACGCCTGGGGCGGCTGGACGGAGCACGGAAGCAAGCGCCATGCAAAAGGCGACGACTGAGCCGAGCGCCGTTGCAATGGCAGCCCCGCGCGTTCCAAGGCGCGGGAAAAACCAGTGGCCGTTGATGAGAAAATAATTGAACACAAGGTTTACAAGGTTTGCCGCAACGTTGGAGCGCATGCTGACTTTCGTATTGCCGAACCCGCGCTGCGCAGCGTTGATGGTCATGCCCAGGCACGCGAAAAACTGCCCGCACATAACAATGCGGTAATACTCTACGCCCAGGTCGATGAAATCCGGCTGTGCGCCTGCAAGCGTGAGCAGCTCGCGGGCAAAGAAAAGCGCACCTGTAACCATTAAAATGCAGAAAAACAGGCAGAAGATAACAGCCTGCTTGAGGGAGCGGCATGCCCCATCGATGTTGCCTTCCCCTTTGCGGCGGGCAACGATCGCGGTAACGCCGGTGTTGAGCGCAATGATGGGCGTCATCATTAAAAAACGCGGCTGCGAGGTGATGCCTACCGCGGAAATTGCCGCTGCGCCAAGGCCGCCTACCATCATGGTATCGACGGAAGAAACAAGCGCGATAAGCACGCTTTCAAGCGCGGAAGGCCAGGCGAGGGAGAGACAATTGCGGTAAACTTCCCCCATCCCGGGGAGCGGGCCTTTCACATGCTCAGAGGAAACAAGAAACTGCGGATCAAAAATGCGTTTGAAAAAGCGGAACATCAAAACCTCATGCTGCCCTTATGAGAACGGCAATCAACCTAATTTATAATCATGCGTTTCTGATTTATAATAAATTCATTATACCTGCATTTGCTAGGAATGGCAAGCGAGAAAAGAATGAAAAAATTTGGGGGCGTTCCGAATTGCGATGGAATTATTATCCTAAGAGAATCTGCGGAAATGCGGTTAATCCGTCCTTATTGTACTGCTTTGCAAACGCTTTGGGAAAGAAATGAGCGTTGCCCGCCCCCAATATGCTGTCGCTTCTGCATGAATGAAACACAGGGCAGGAAGGCCTTTTCTGATGCAAGGATGATTCCTTACACAGAGCGAAGAAGTATGGGGAACCGCAACATTGCCAGAGGACTTACATGTTCATCCTTTATGCAAACGGAACTCGGGTAAGCGGTTGCTGGATTCAAGATAGGAACCTTTCTCAAGTCACGGAAGCCACGGGGGGAAAGAGATCAAACGCATCGACCTTACAATTTATGAAGTTTGGAAAAAGCTTGGGAGGCCAAACGCTAAATAAGCCCGTTTCCTTTGGATTCTGGATGTGTGAGACTGATTTAATTTATGCGATTGCGAAGGAATATACTAGCCGCTGTCAAAGCTGCATCCAAAGATATGGCTTCCAGCTTGAACGGCGCACAGCACGTCCATCAGCTTTGAAAGGATATGCTTATAGTATGATGCAAGACGTGCTTCTCTGCAAAACGATGTCCAAAGGCGGGATGCGGAGCGCAAGGATAAAACCATAAGCCATATGGCACACGCGCGCTCCAACAAGCCCATATGTCCGAAAAAAGGTTTTGCCATTCTTCCAGGGTGCTCTGCCAGAAGCAGTGCTATGCAGGAAGGCCAACACGCGTGAGGACTTTGCAGCGTTACCCATAACGCGTTGATGCAATGAAAAGCATTCTGGGGATGCGCATCCAAAATCTCAAAAGCGTTTTTGCATAGTTTAAGGCCCGGAGCCGCGCCTGCGCAGCCCCGGGCCAAAATGATTTTTTCCTTATTGCCCCTTGATGTTGTTCCAGGCATCGTTGTATACGTTGATGAAGTCGCCGAGATCGTGGAAGATTTCGCACTTATCAAGCAGTTCTTGGGGCGGGTTATAGATGGGGTTTTCCGTGTAGCTTTCATCAAGGAGGGCCAGGGCGGCTTTATTCGGCGTAGAATAGCCAATGTATTCCGTGTTAACTTTGGCTACTTCTGCATCGCAGAGGAAATTGATGAACGCTTCTGCCTCTTCAGTGTGCTGGCTGGATTTGGGGATAACGATGTTATCAAACCAGAGGTTGGAGCCGCTTTCCGGCACGGCGTAATCAAGGTCCGGGTTGCCCTCTTCGGGGTCGATGCACCACATGGCGTCGCCGGAATAAACAACCGCAAGCGCGCCATCGCCATTGATCATGCTCTCCTTGATGTTATCGCCAAGGTAAGCAAGCACGAGCGGCTTCTGCTCGATAAGAGCTTGTTCCGCAGCCTTAATGTCCGCTTCATCGCGGGTGTTGATGGAGAGCCCGAGCTTTAAGAGCGCTACGCCAATGGTGTCGCGGATGCTGTCATACATATAGATCTGCTGGTCATATTTCTCATCCCAAAGGATATCCCAGCTGGTAACCGGTTCGTCCACCATGGTGGTGTTGTAAAGGATGCCGACTGTGCCCCACATATATGGCACGGAATACTTGTTTTCCGGATCAAAATCCAAATCCAGGAAACGCTCATCGATGTTGACAAGGTTGGGGATATTATCCTTATTGAGCTCATGCAGCAAATCCTTTGCGATCAAGCGCTCGATGATGTAGTCTGACGGGAAGCAGACATCGTAAATGCAGTCGGAGGCTTCCAGCTTTACGAGCATTTCCTCGTTGGTGGCCATGGTCTGGTAATTCACTTCGATGCCGGTTTCTTCCGTGAACTGTTCAAGCAGGGTTTCATCGATGTAATCGCCCCAGTTGAGCACGTTGATGGTTACCTTGTCGCTGTTGCCACAACCGGCGGCGCAGAGCGACAAGGCAAAGACAAGGACAAGGAATACAGCAAGTTTCTTCTTCATTTTTATAAGATCCTCCATTCGTTTTCTTGGCTTATTCAAAGCGCCCGGCCGGCCGCCGGTGCGCATTTGCCCCAAAAGGCTCAGCGGGTTTTGGCCTTGAGCTTCCTGTTCTGGATATCGGCCTCCCGCTTCTCTCGGATGGATTTCAAGTTGATGAACAGCAGCAGTGTAACAACTGCTACGAACATCAGCGTAGAAAGCGCGTTGATCTTCGGGCTGATGCCGCGCCGTGCGCTGGAGTAAATGTAGATGGAAAGGTTCTGGATGCCGTCCGTTGCAAACCAGCTTACAACAAAATCATCGAGGCTGAGCGTGAACGCCATGATAAACCCCGAAACAATGCCGGGCATGATGTCCGGAATTACCACGCGCGTGAGCGCCTGCCAGGGTGTGCAGCCCAGGTCCATGGCAGCTTCATAAAGCATGTTAGAGCTCTGGCGCAGCTTGGGCATTACGGAGAGAATCACATAGGGGATGTTAAAGCTGATGTGCGCAATGAGCATGCGCGTATAACCATCCCGAATGCCAAGCGCAGCAAAGAGCATCATGAAGCTGATGCCGGTTACCAGATCGGGGTTTACAACTGGCAGCTGGGAAATGTTTTCAATGATTGCGCGGTTCCGCCTGCGCATGGAATGCATGCCGATCGCTGCAAATGTGCCGATGAACGTGGAAACTACGGCCGAAATCACGGCAACAGAAAGCGTTACCCCAAGTGCATTCATGATGGTGGAATCATTTATGAGCGCTTCATACCAGCGCAGGGAAAATCCCGTCCAGTTGCCCATGGTTTTGGAACTGTTGAACGAAAAAACCATCAGCACAAGGATCGGCGCATAAAGAAATACCAGCATGAGGCCGAGATAGGTGCCTTTAAAAAAGGTGCGCAGTTTTTTTACCACAGTTTGCCGCCTCCTTCCTCACCGGCCTCCCGCTCAGCTCGGCGCATGATGGCCATGGAAATCAGCACGAGGATGAGCAGGATGAATGAGAGCGCGCTTCCGCTGCCCCAGGCGTCTATGCCGAGCGTGATAAATTGGTTCTCAATTAAATCGCCGTACAGCATGAATTTACCGCCGCCAAGGAGGCGGGAGATCGCAAACGTTGTGATCGCGGGAATGAATACCATCGTGATGCCGGAGATAACACCTGGCATGGAAAGCGGGAGTACCACCTTGAAAAAGGTAGTTGGCCCGTTTGCGCCCAAATCATGCGCTGCCTCAATTTGGGATGGATCCATTTTGGAGAGCACCGTATAAATGGGGAGAATCATGAATGGCAGGAAGTTATAGACCGTGCCGAGCATAACGGCGCTTTCTGTGTAAAGAAACTGCTGGGGGGGAAGGCCAAGCCATTCAAGCGCGCTGTTGAGAATGCCGCTGGGCGAAAGCAGAACCTGCCAGGCATAGGTGCGCAGCAGGAAGTTCATCCACATCGGCACGATAAAGAGCACCGAAAGCAGAGAAGCCGTGCCTTTTTTCATTTTGGAAAGCAGGTAGGCAATCGGATAGCCCAGCACGAGGCAGATCACGGTTGCCTTGAGCGCAATCCAAATCGAGCGCAATAGTACCTGCATGTACATCTCGTTTGTGAGCGCGCCGGTAAGGTTTTCAAGCGTAAACGTGCTATCTGAGGTGAAAGCATAATAGGCGATCATCAGCACAGGCGCGAGAATGAAAATTAACATCCATACAACATAAGGATAGGCGAACATCGTGCGCCGCATTTTCATGAGGGCGACCCTCCTTTCTGCGTTATTCCTCGGGTAAAAGTTCTGGCGATTCGCTTGGCTGTTCCTCCGGTGCGGAGTGTTCCAACGTATCGGATCCTTCGCTTTTATGCATGATGTGAATTGCATCCGGAAGGATCACGATACCAGCCTCGCGGCCGGGTTCTACATAATCTGTGGAGTGCACCGTGAGCGTGATTCCGCCGCATTCCACGCGGAATTCATAATGCACACCCATGAACAGCACGCTTTTCACGGTGCCCCGCAGCATGCCGGCTTCCGGGGCGACCAGGTCGATATCCTCCGGCCGAATTACGACGTCAACAGGCTCGTTGGGTGCAAAACCTTTGTCCACACAGGTAAAATCCATGTCGTGGAAGCGAACGAGCAGGTCCTGCTTCATTATGCCGGGCAGGATATTGCTTTCTCCGATGAATTTTGCAACGAACACATTTTTGGGTTCATTGTAAATATCCGTAGGCGTGCCGATCTGCTGGATGGCGCCCGCGTTCATGACTACGACGGTATCGCTCATGGTGAGCGCCTCTTCCTGGTCGTGCGTCACAAAAACAAAGGTAATACCAAGGTGCTGCTGCATGCGCTTAAGTTCGAGCTGCATGCCTTTGCGCAGCTTGAGGTCAAGCGCGCCTAGAGGCTCATCAAGCAGAAGCACCTGTGGGCGGTTGACGAGCGCCCGCGCGATGGCAACGCGCTGCTGCTGGCCGCCGGAAAGCTGCTCAATCCAGCGCTTTTCATAGCCACTCAAGTTCACAAGCTCCAACATTTCCTTGACGCGGCGCGCAATCTCATCTTTGGGGAGCTTTTGAATCTTGAGCCCGAAGGCTACGTTATCATATACGTTAAGATGCGGGAACAACGCATACTTCTGAAACACCGTATTCACGCGGCGCTTATAGGGGGGGATGCCGGAAACATCCTTGCCATCGATGAGAACGCGTCCCTCCGTGGGCATGGTAAAACCTGCGATAAGGCGCAGAAGCGTGGTCTTACCACATCCTGAAGGGCCGAGCAGCGTCAAAAATTCGCCATCGCGGATATATAGATTGATGCGCTTGAGCGCGTCTTCTGTACCATAGGTTTTTTTGATGTCGATTAAGTCGATCAAATGTTTGGACATGGCAGTACCTCGTATTTAAGCCTTATTCTTGCAAAAGGATGAAACCTGGGCGTTGCTTAGAAGCTGGGCGGCGTAGAAACCCAGAGCACGCGTGCTTCCGTTTTGCCAGGATTTTCAATATAGTGCACTACAGAAGGTTTGAAGCAGAAGCTTGAACCACGCCGCACGCGGAAACTGCGTTCTCCAATGTGGAGGATGACGCTTCCCGCAAGCACATAGCCAAATTCCTCACCTTCGTGGGGATCATCTTCTAAGGTGTGCCCACCGGGAACAAGCGTTACCAGAATCGGCTCAAGCGAATTCTTCTGCGCATTGGGAATCAACCAGTGAATCGCATGGCCTAATGCGTCATCCTCTTTCACAAAAACATCATCTGCGCCGAATACGACTTTTTCTTCCGCCTGTTCGGAAAAAAAGTCCGCAAGGCTGGTGCCGAGCGCTTCGAGGATATCCGCAAGGGTTGCGATGGAAGGGGATGTTAAGTTGCGCTCGAGCTGCGAGATGAATCCCTTGGAAAGCTCTGTTCGCGCGGCGAGTTCTTCCTGCGTTAAACCAAGCCGGATACGCCTGCGCTTGATTTTTCCGCCGATGTCGATCAAATGGAATCCCTCCCCAGTCAGCATAAATAAACTTGAAGTTTACAATCTCTAAACTACAAGCGCTATTAAACCATGTTTTGCGAATCCTGTCAATATAGTATTTCTAAACTTTGTGATTAGGAATGCTGAGTTTTGCAATCTGAGAGCAATGGAAACAAAAAAAGGCCGCCTGGCCAAGCATCATTCAGCGCGCAGTGAACTGCTGCAGGCACAGCATTGCATCAATTGCAGGAAGGATGCACGCTGTTCGGCCGTAAGCCGGCTCCAGCGCGCAAGCAGCGTTCGCTGCTCGGCCGAAAGAGCGGGCGCATCATTGCAGGGCAAAGTGAAGAACTCAGCCATGGTGATGCCGAGCGCACGGCAAATATCTTCAAGTGTGGCAATGGTTGGCGTGTTGGCCCTGCGCCAGAGATTGGTGAGTGTGGAATGTGGGATGCCGGATTCTTTGGCAAGGCGATAACGCGTCCATCCTCTTTCCGCTAAAAGAAACTGAAGACGCGCGATTACATCAAATCGGTTGTCGTACATGCTGTTCATACCATAATGATACTACCCATTTGAAACACAAACTATTACTAGAATCAGTTGTAAAATATGGCAGTAATAAGATATAATATTTCCATAAACAAACAGAGGAGGCGTGCGGATGGCTGAAGCAATTCTAGCCATTGCAGCAGTGGTGATTCTGATCCAACAGGCGGTTATTCTAAAGGCCAGAGCTCGAAGGAAAAAGGGGGAGGCAGAAAAGAAGCTGCTGGAAGAGTTAGCTGTACTTGCCGGCAACGGAGATGCGAAGGCACGGGCAGAGCTGGATTGCCGGGGCATTTCCAAAGCTGCACGCGCACAACTGATTTTGCATGCCTGCGAAACGGAAGCAGAACAAGGCGATTGCAGCGCGATGCTGCGTTTGGGACATTTTTACGAAGTGGCCGGAAGCGCGCAGGAAGCCAGAGCATGGTATGAGCGCGCTGCACGGATGGGCAACGTCAAAGCAATGCTGACCCTGGGGCGAGGGCTGGGAGAAGATGGTCGGTTCGGGGCAGCGCCCAAAGAAGCATTTCATTGGTTCTGTGAAGCGGCGCGCAACGGGAGTGGCGAGGCGCTATACCATGTAGGGCTTTGCTATGAAACTGGGCAGGGAGTAGGAGCGGATCTTGGCCGCGCAGTTGCATTTTATCAGCGTGCCATATATGGAGGCGAAGCGTTTTTGCCCCGCATGCGTCTTGCCGGGATCTATGGCGATCCAGACTCGGGCTTTTTCAGCAGCGCGGGTTGGAAAACGCAGGAGGATACTTTGCTGCGCGCTTTGCAGGCAGCGGGAAGGGCGCGGCGCCGCACGGATTATGCGAAAGCTGCGTTGTGCCTTGGCTGCGTTTATGGCGCACCCTGGATTATGGGGCGGAAGCTTGCCCCCGGCTTTGCAAGCAAAAAGAGCGCGGTTTATCTGCTGGCTCTTGCGCATGCGGCGGGTGCAGAGGACGCACTTTCCCTGCTTTCCACTTGCCTGGACCCTGTGCTGTTGAATGCAGGTGCGGAAGATGCGCACAACTTTGTGGTCCGGCTGCCAAAGGCGGAAGGGGCAGGGAAGCAGGCAACACAGGAGCCGTAACCCAAAGGAACGGATACTGTAGGAACCAATACAAATAGGAAGATAAGGGAAAGTTCCAAGCGGGATGCCCGGCTTTTGAGGGCGCCGCTTTATTTTTATTATCTTGCTAAATTGCAAAAACAAGAGGAGCAGCGTGGTTTTACCACGCTGCTCCGGAAGAAAGCAGAAAAGAGCAGATGCTCAGTCAAAAACTTTGCTCTGCAAGATGTTCCTGGCTTACAGCACGAACTTCACTGCGCGCACAACATCCACATAGTCTGAAGTTTCCATGCGAATCGTGCGTTCGCCCACAAGCGCGAAACCGGGATAATACGACATGGAAACCGCGTTGGCATGCTCTTTATAGGTGATCTCAAAAACGAATTTTTCCGGCATCTGGATTAAACCCTTGGAAAGATCCTGCGTGAGCGCTGCCTGGGCAGCCGCTTTGATGCGTTCGCATGCAAGCTCGGGATGGATGCTACGCGTCATGCTCCCGAAGCCCTCTTTTACGGCAACGGTCTTAAGGAGTGGGTACATCCCCGCATTTTCCTCGCAAAGCGCCTTATCGCCCGTTAAAAGCACAGGCGGGACTTTTTCATAGTTTGCAACCAGGCTGAACAGCGTAAACTCGCTGCAAAGCTGTCCGTTCAAGCGCACCTCAAAAGGCTTCTGCGAAAATGTGTGGGACAGCGGGTTGCCATTCCTGCCTGCAGCAGAATGGTAGCCAATGAACATTGCCGCATCAAACCCTTGGTCTACGCCGTAAGCCATGGTGTAAGGATGGCCACACCCACTGCGAATCAGCTCCACGCAGCGCGGGAGCTGGCGAATATCGAGGTTGGTGCCGCTTGCGTGCGCATCCTTGACGAGAATGAACTCGGCGCCGGCAGCGATGGCGCCCTCGCAGGCAGCTTTGACCTCATTGGTCATTTGCTGCGCTGCTGCGGCATAAACGGCTTGCGTGCGGTTGCATTCTTCCCAAAGGGTAGTGGTGGTGATGCCTTCAATGTCTGCACTGATGAATACGCGCATGGTTTGCCTCCTTAGATTCAGTTGAAATTGGGATTTAAACTGGAGCGTCCTGCCAGAACATGGCAATGATGGGGTTCCAAAGCTCATTGTAACAGCCTTTTCATCGTGCGGCAACCCTAAAACAAGCATTTTACGGAAAGTTTTTGGACTACCGTGCGCTGGCAAACGACGTGGTGGATGAGACCCTAAAATGCGAGCTGTGCTGCTGCATTTTGTTGCGCATGGGATCCCGCTTCACATCATCTCCGCAGGGAAGGGAGAGCTCCATTAAAAAGGGAGCCGATTTTGCATTTGCATTCTATGGGTATAGGGTGTATCCTTTGGATGAAGCTTATCTGTTCGCGCTGCGTGGAAGCAATTTTGTGCGTTGCAAGCCAGAAAGGTGCAGGGCCGTTTTCAGCAAGCGCTGTCCATTTGGAACCATATCGTTATTGGAGGGCATGCAGTCGCATCCGAACAAATGCCATTTTGCGCGCATGCAAAGCTATGCCGAAAGATTGGGAAAATTCGGCCTGCATGCAAAATCGGGAATACCGGGCGTTTGGCCTATCGTCACCTGCGTTGCTTCAAAACGAGCCCGCACAAGCATACGGCCATGGGAATGGCCCAGCGATTAAAACCCAGACGGCGGAGCGCGCATATCTGCACGCAGCATACGGCAGACTGTTTGTTGGGCTTCATCAAATTGCAAAGGAGCTAAGAGTGTATGCGGATTCAAAACGGGATTTTGCTCACAATGGAAGGGGAGCGCTTTGAAAAAGGGTATGTGGACTTTGAAAACGGCGTTATTACTTCCTGCGGCGCACTGCAGAATGCACCGGCATATTGCGGAAAAGTGTTGGATGCCGATGGCGGGTATATCCTGCCCGGGCTGATCGATGCCCATACGCATATCGGCATATCGGAAGAGGGGCTCCGCTGGGAGGGGGAGGACTGCAATGAGACCACTTCTCCTATTACGCCGGATGTGCGCGCGGTGGATGGCTTCAACCCATTCGATACGGCAATTCCTAAAGCAAGGCAGGCCGGCGTTACTACGGTAGCCGTTGCGCCGGGAAGCACGAACGTGATCGGCGGGCAGATTGCGGCGATCAAGCTTGCCGGCATCGATGTAGAGAAGATGACCTTAAAAGCCCCGTGCGCTATGAAATTCGCGCTTGGCGAAAATCCTAAGCGAAACTATGGGGAAAACAAAGGGCGGGAACCCATGACGCGCATGGGTACTGCGGCGATCATGCGCCGCACACTTAAACGCGCGCAGCGCTATCTTGCAAAGAAGGAAGCCGGCGAAGATTTATACGAACCGGAAATGGAGGCGCTGATTCCCCTCCTAAAGCGCGAAATCCCAGCGCATTTCCACGCACACCGCGCGGACGATATTTTGACCGCCGTGCGCATCGCAAAGGAGTTTCACCTGCGCTATTCAATTCTACATGCTACAAGCGCGCAAAGGATTATTCCCTGCCTTGTGGAAGAGAACATGATCCCAATTGTTGGGCCTTCCATGGGGCCTGCAGGTAAGCCGGAAACCGTGGATGATTCGTTTGCAACGGCAGGCCAGCTCAGTCAAGCCGGCATCCAGCCGGCCATTACCACAGATCATGGTGTAACGCCGCTCTGGCTTCTGCCGTTTTTTGCTGCGCAGTGCGTGCGGGAAGGGATGGAGGAAGATGAGGCGCTGCGTGCAATTACGATTTATCCCGCGCGCTCGATGGGGGTGGAGGAGCGCGTAGGCTCCATTCGCCCGGGAAAGGATGCGGATATTGTGGTATTCAATGGACATCCGTTCCACTATTTAACCCGCGCAACCGCCGTGTTCATCAATGGCGAACGCATGGAATAGAAAGTATTAGCAGCAAAGGCCCCGAGCATGCTTGGCGGGTGGCTCAAGGGAACATCGCCATGAAGGGGGCAATCGGGGCAGCTGCATTGGCATCAAGGGAGGCATACCAGGCGGGTATGCCTCCCTTCTCTTTCGCGCCTCTGCCGCAAATCTGCCCGCTTCAAGGGCGCAGCACCAAGTCCGGCCCCATTTGCTCTGTTGCAAGGCAGCCGGAGCCGGCCGCAGACAGGGGGAATCCCCGCCAACATAGCGCCGGGGGCGAAATTGACCGGCGTTTTCCTTTGGCACCGCCCGTTTGTGCGCAGGGCTTTTTGGTGATGCTAAGGTATATTGTTAGAATAGAAGTTGCGCATATAGGAAATACAATATTGACATATGCCGAAAAAGGAGTATACTGCACATATAAAAGACATATGTCAGAAAAGGAGGGGGAACATGCCAAGACCATGCAAACGCAGGCGCGTTTGCGCTATGCCTGGCTGCAGGCGCTTTGGGCCGATGGATGGCGCTGTGGCATTAGGGCGGCAACCAATTGTGCTGACGGTAGATGAGTTTGAGGCAATCCGCCTCATCGATTTTGAGGGACTGACCCAGGAAGCATGCGCGGCGCGCATGAACATTGCGCGGACCACGGTGCAGGCAATCTACGCATGTGCGCGTGGAAAACTGGCAGAATGCTTGGTGACCGGCCGGGAATTGACGATCCAGGGCGGCGCCTATGTGCTTTGCGGTGGAACGGGCGCCTGCGGACATCCCTGCCCACGGCTGCAACGTGCAGCCGCATTGCAAGCGGGGCAGGAAAACGGGCAAGGCCCCCAACAGGAGAACGAACCTAAAACACCAATGGAAGGAGAAACAAAAACACGATGCGAATTGCAGTAACGTATGAAAACGGGATGGTATTCCAACATTTTGGGCACACGGAGCAATTTAAGCTTTACGATGTGGAAAACGGCACCGTGCGTGCAAGCGCCGTTGCAGCAACCAACGGGGCGGGGCACGGCGCGCTTGCGGCGTTTTTAAAGGAAAAAGGCGTGGATGTGCTCATCTGCGGCGGGATTGGAGGAGGCGCGCAGAGCGCGCTGCGGGAATGCGGGATTCAGCTATATGGCGGTGTTACAGGGCGTGCAGATGAAGCGGTTGCCGCATTTTTGCAGGGGAATCTGGCCTACGATGCTGCGGTGCGTTGCAGCCATCATGAAGGGCATGCGGATCATGCTTGCGGGGAGCACGGCTGCGGTGGACACGAAGCGCATACCTGCGGGCAGCATGGCTGCAAGGAGAAATAAGGCGTATTGCGGTACGGAATGCACGGTAGAAGGTATCCGCGAAAATGAGGCGGCATGAATTAGGGTTCCCTTCTGCCCGATAAGGGAGAACCCAAGGCAGCGGCAGCTAGGCCAAGATGAATGGCCATTGGCTGCCGCCTTTTATTGGGGATTGCAGCAAGCGCGATCCATCCAAGGGAAAGCGGTAAAGCCGACAACTTTGCAAGCAGCTTAAATCAAAATGCCTGCTTTATCATCCTGTAACTTTTTGCCTAAATTGCAGTGGTGATGTTGGTTCATAATAACTCGCGAACCCAATGCTTTAAAAGCATTTTTTAGAAGGATTCTGCCGCATTAAGAGGCGCACAACTTGCCCCCCTGCACTTTCAGCGCAAGCCCGGGAAAACCGAAGCTGCGATTTTTGCCACTAAGCACAAAAGCAGGGGATTCCCTGCTTTTTATGCGTTGTAAGCTGCGGTTCATGCTGTTTCGAGCGCATATTTTTTGTGATATTCTTCATATTGCGCTTTATACTGGGGTTGCTCTTCGCTAAACGATTCAAGATATTGATGCGCGCCGAGCGGGAGGTGCCGGGACATTTCCTGGATACAGACACCTACATTGGAACAATGATCTGCAACACGTTCCAGGTTGGTGAGAATGTCGGATAAAATGAACCCATGCTCAATGGTGCATTCATTTTTTTGTAGCCGAAGGACGTGGTTCAGCTTAATTTGGTCATGTAGCTCATCGATGACCTGCTCCAGGGGCTCTACGCGGGCAGCCTCCTCAGCGTTCCCGCTGCAAAGGGAGTCGAGCGTAATGCCCGTAATCTCCTGTACAGCATGGGTAATAACGGCCAGTTCATGTTTGGCCTGTGCTGAAAAGCTGATCTGCTTTTCCTTGATTTCCTCTGCAGATTCCAACAAGTTAACGGCGTGATCGGAAATGCGTTCAAACTCGCCGATGAGCCGGAGCAATTTGGTGCATTCAAAGCTGTCTTCATCCGAAAGATTCTGCGCTGAAATCTTCACAAGGAAAGCGCCGATGCGATCTTCATAGCGATCTACCAGATCTTCGCTGCGCCGAATTTCTTCTGCGGTTTTTGGCTCATAGTGCGCTAACATGTGAATGGCGTCGCCAAAGGTTTCAACGGAGCGTTTGGCCATCGCCCCCACGGCTGCCCGGCAGCGCTCTACCGCAACGGCGGGCACAGCAAGCAGGTTTTCATCCAAGATGCGGAATTCCTCTTCCGTGCGATCTGCCTTTACAGTGAGACACGCCAGCTTCTCAAGCAGGCTGCCAAACGGCATAAGCAACAGCGTGCAGAGTACGTTGAACGCCGTATGCACGATGGCAATCCCCATTTCGTCGGTAGTTTGATTGACAAAGCTGAAATGGAAGACGGCGTTTGCGCCATAGAACAGCGTCAACAGCACGATGGAGCCGATGATGTTGAAATAAAGGTGCACCATCGCAGCGCGCTTGGCGTTTTTTGTTGCGTCTACCGAAGCGAGCAGGGCCGTTACGCACGTCCCGATATTCTGACCCATGATAATGGGGATGGCAATCGCATAGGTGACGGCGCCCGTGGACGAAAGGGCCTGCAAAATGCCGACTGATGCTGAAGAAGACTGAATGATTGCAGTGAGCAAGGCCCCTGCGAGCACGCCGAAAAGCGGGTTGGAAAACAGCAGCAGGAAGTTCGCAAATTCCGGCACGTCCTGCAGCCCGCTCACAGCACCGGACATTTCGCTCATCCCGGTCATGAGCACGGCAAACCCGAGGAGGATCATGCCTGTATCCTTCCGCTTTGGCGCTTTGCAAAACAGGTAGAGCACGATGCCAATGAGCGCGAGCACCGGGGTAAAGGAACTGGGCTTGAGCAGCGTGAGGAAAAAGCTTGTCCCATCGATGCCGGCAAGGCTTAAGAGCCACGCAGTAACCGTCGTTCCAACGTTTGCGCCCATGATGATGTAGATTGCCTGGTGCAGCGTCATCACCCCGGCACTTACAAAGCCGACCACCATGACCGTTGTTGCGGAAGAGGATTGGATGATCGCCGTAACGCCGAGGCCGAGCAAGAACCCTTTGAGGGGATTGCTCGTAAGGTTTTCAAGGATTGTTTTCAGTTTGCCGCCAGCTTTCTTTTCAAGCGCATCCCCCATAAGGTTCATGCCGAGCAGGAACAGCGCAAGGCCGCCGACAAGCCGCAATCCATCAAAAATGTCCATGGTAACTCCTTTTTCTCTTTCCCTTTTTCATATTCTCATACTTACACATCCTGCATTATACAGGTGCCATGTAAAGCAAAAGGGGGAAGAATGTTAAAACTAAGTTAAATCGTGGCGCAAAACGGAGCCTTGCAAGGGAACGTAAGCGCATTGGAAAAGCAGTGTAACGCTGCATAAACCGGGGCTTCCTTTACTTCCGGGCTTTTGTTATACTGTAAACAAAAAAGAGGCGAAAGCATGAACGGAAAACAGGGAAGGGAAAAAAGAGGCTCACAGCAGAAACAGCCGGAAGTTTTGCGGTTTTTTGCCGTGGCATTTGAGGAGCTCTGGTACCTTGTCAAGCTGAACGTCCTTCTCCTTGCAGCCAGCATTCCCGTCTTGACTCTGCCGGCATCCCTCACGGCTGCATTGCGCATAACGAGCCTGCTTGCTGCCGAGCAAAGGCCGCCGCTGTGGCGCACGTTTTGGAAGACGTTTTTAGGGGAATGGAAGCGAGCGCTGCCCTTGGGATGGGTGCATACCCTCCTCGCCATGCTTGCGGCTTTTGGCGTTTATGTTTACGGCGGGGCGGCGCTTCAAGAGAACCCGGTGGCAGTCCTTCCGTTCCTTTGCCTTTTTGTGATGCTTGCGTTTCTTACCCTGTTCGGACTTTATTTTTATTCTATGCTCGCCATGTGTGAGCTGCCGGTTTTTGATATGCTGCGCAACGCGCTGATCCTTTCCGTTGCCGCAAGCTGGCGCAATGCAGCCGCCTTTTTTGCGCTGATCCTTTGCAACGGTGCATGCCTAATGTTTTTCCCGATTACATTGCCGCTTGCCATCTTCCTGCTGCCCGCGCTTGGCCTGCTTGCAGCGTCCTTTGCCATTCGGCCTGGGCTCTTGCGCTGTATGAAAACAGATGCGGACGCAAATATGCAAACGGAATAACCCTTGGCGCAGGGTCCCCGCACGAAGCCGCAAAACAATGGATGCATACGCTTCCTTCTCTTCCAGATGCCATAACAGCAAGCCTAGTAGGAAGCTGAGAAAATACCTGCGCTTAGGAGGCAGGAAAACGGAACATGGCATAACGGAAGCGGAGGTTATTTTTTGTTAGAAACGCTGGCCGATCTGATTGAAAGCAGAGCAAACACGATGCGGAGGACCGCCGCTATTCTATGGGAAAAGGCCGAAAAGTTTAAGGCAAAACAAAAAGCCAGGCCTCCAGGTGCCGAGCGAACCAACAGGAATCTAACACAAATTAGGATCATAAAGCCTAACAACTGTGCTCCAATTGCAGTAAAAATACAAGAGGATTAAAACGGCTGTAATCTACATCCGCAACGATCTGGCCTAGCCAAAAAAGATCAATCAATGGCCTAAAACATTACGCTGCCTTATAATAGGGGCGGTACCAAAGAAAAACGCCGGTCAATTTCGCCCCGGCGCTGCGTAGGCCGGCCTTGAAAGGGGATTCATCCTGCCTGCGGCGGCTGCCTTGCGCCAGAACAAAATGGGGATCGGATGTGATGCTGCGCCCTTGAAGCGGGCAGATTTGCGACAGAGACGCGAAAGAGAAGGGAGGCATACCCGCTGTGGTATGCCTCCTAACGATGACAATACAGCTGCCCCAATATTGCCCCCTTCATGGCGATGTTTTGCGGGGCATCCGCCCCAAAAAAGCGGTTTTATTTTGCATTAGGTGGCTGGCCAGAACATCTAATGCAAATTAGGCACAGAGGGTTTCCCTGCATGAACGTGCGCTGAATCGTGGCCTGGATGAATGCTCGCTTACACTGCTTATTCCCGGTTACCCTTTATAGTTTTGCTTGGTGCATTCGCGGCATTCGAGCAAATTTTCCGGAGCATGCTTTCAACCGAATGGTGTTGGGAGGTGTATAATGGTATATCTGCGCACTTCAAGCCCAAGCACGATTAGCGCTTGCGATTGGCGGAAATGTGCACAAATATCTCAACCTGCTTCTGCGCAAACCAAAACAGCCGGAACTAACGCCATCATGAGTGCCGGAGGATAAAATAGGTTCTGATACGATCGTGCTTCAGCGCATTTCACTTTTCAGTTCTGCAATGCCTAAAAAGCACAACAGCATTTCGGAATCGAATGGCAGCGCCAGCCGCCCGACTCTGCTGCTCCAATGTGCGACCAGCAATGCTTTTTGATAACATTTGAAACGCCGTTTTATCGAACCATATTATGTGATGCTGTGGCGTTCTACTAATCCTAAACTGTGATCGAACCTTGTATTTAAAGCCGGTTATTCTTTTTTATGGGGGCAAAGACGGCGCAGCACAGTTTCATAGCCATCCGCGCCATAGGAAAGGCAACGGTTTACGCGGGAAATCGTTGCAGTAGAAGCGCCGGTTTTTTCTGCGATGGCAGTATAGGTTTCCCCTTCGCGCAAAAGCGCAGCAACCTCCATGCGCTGCGAAAGCGCCCGCAGCTCGGTCACCGTACAAAGGTCTTCAAAAAAGCGGTAGCACTCCTCAGTGCTTTGCAATGAAAGGATGGCCTCAAACAGGCGGTCCGCCGCTTCGCTTTGCAGTTTGCTCTGGTACATGGCCGCACTCCTTTCCCTCTGGAATTTCATTAATGCTAGTTTAATACGGTGAAGTGCGAAAGTCAAGGCGAACAAAAGCTGACTTTTCTTTAATAGAATGTAAACAGAGCCCTGGCTTCATTGCACAAGCGTTGGGTTTATGGTACGTTTTAGGAAACAAATCATGAAGTAGTATGGTTATTTTGTCGTTGCTTAAACCCATGAACAAAAACAGTATGAACGCAAGTAGAGAAATAAGAAGGAGGGGGAACATGAAAAAAGGGGCTTTGTTTGTGTTCGTATTTGTGCTGGCATGTTTGATCCCAATGATGGCGTTTGCGGAGGGGGTCACAGTCGGCGGCGGAACCCAATCACGGGAGGACCTCAGTGGCAGCGGGGCGCTCATGGCTCTGCGCAATGCATGGAAAGATGATGCGGGGAACATCATTTACCCCAGGGACTATGCGGGCATGTATTTGGATGAAGCACAGCGGGCGTTTGTGCGCATTGTGAATCTGGATGCAGCGCGTGAAGCGGAGCTCCGTGCGCTTGTGCCAGGCGCGGAAATCACATTTCGAACTGCTAAATACTCGTATGCGGAACTGAAGCAGCTGCTCGAGGAGATTGCCAATGACGATGGCATTTCTCTCACCGTTCCCAGCGCCCTGAGCGTCGGGTTAAACGAGCGGGATAATCTGCTCAATATCACAGTGAACGTTGCTGATGAGGCCGTTGCTCGAACTTATTATGAAGGAAAATATGGGGATAAGGTAAAGGTGGATACCACAACGGTTGTGATGCATGTGCCGGGGGGCGGAGCGCCCATTACGCAGACGGAAAATCTAAAGCCACCGCAGATCGGGGCCGCACCAAACGGACTGCTTCCGATGCTGGTGATAGCAGCAGGCCTTGCATGCGCTGTGCTTGCCAAAAAACGCGAAGCGCAATGAACAGAAAAAGTACTGCGTTGCAGCGTGGCATTGTCGTAAAATGGTGAATTGCCCATTACGCGCGGCTTGTTTGAATGAGCGAGGAGCTTGCTGCCTTGAAAAACGAGGCGCAAGCTCTTTCCTTTAGATGCAGCGGCCGGACTTCATGCAGAGAAACAGGCTGCGGCACAAATCAGCTGCATTCCCTTGATCGTGCGGTATCCGTTGTGCGTGAAAAACGTGCTGTTTAAACCGTGCTTTTCCGCGCGTGTGCTGCAATACCCAAAATCATTCTTTTGAAAGGGAAGGAAAATGCTGGGGCAAGGGAAAAGCTGTAGCATGCATGTACCCGCCTAAAAGGCAATGCCTTTGGCATACGGGGGAGGGCCCGCCACTTCCGCTGGAAAGCGTAAGCATATCGGAAACGGCAATGCAACCGCCGGGCCAAAGCGATCATGCTGGAAGAAACCAGACGCGCTGATTGGCCCATTTTAGCCGCAGCTGCCGCAAAGCTATGCCTTTGCTCCCTTTAAGAAAGCAGAACTAAAAGCATGGGCAAAGGGGGTACGCGTTGCAGCATACTTCCTGCACTGCTCCTGTAACTGTCCTCTACTTCCCTTTGGGGCGGCGGCCTGCTATATTGGCATTCCTAACGCGAGGGAATACTTTACTTGCTTCCAAGCGAACATTAAGTGCCCGCGGCATCCACCATGGTACATGTGGGAAACAGGCGCGACAATCGAACAGCGACTTCCAAGCGGATCATGTTAGACAGCTTCCTAAAAAGCCCGCGCCTGTATATGGCGTTGAAAATGAAGGAGGAGAGGGAAAACGATGAAACAAAACAGGTTCCCGGCGCCGATCTCAGCACAGGGAACCCGAATAACCAAACAAAAATTGTAAGCCGCCAAGGATGCGCCAACGGCAGGCAATCAAACGCAGCTTAAAATAACGAAAGCAAGGATGCAAATGGAAAACCTAGCGTTCGAGCTTCTTTAAAAATGCGCGCGTGCGCTCGTTCTGCGGGTTGTCGATTACGTCTTCCGGGCGGCCCTGCTCCACGATAACGCCGCCTGCCATAAAGATTACGCGGTCTGCCACGCTGCGGGCAAACGCCATCTCATGCGTCACGATGAGCATGGTCATCTTCTCTCGGGCAAGGGACTGGATCACGCGCAGGATGTCGCCGGTCAGTTCCGGGTCAAGAGCGCTCGTTGGCTCGTCAAAGAAAAGCATCTTCGGGCCCATCGCCAATGCGCGGGCAATGGAAACGCGCTGCTGTTCGCCGCCGGAAAGCTGATAAGGATAGGCGTCCGCCCGATCGGCAAGGCCCATCTTTGAAAGCAGCGCCATGGCGGCTTTCGTCGCTTCCTCGCGGCTGCGCTTTTGCACGCACATGGGTGCATCTATGATGTTCTTTAGTACAGAGTAATGCGGGAACAGGTGGAAGCTTTGAAATACCAGGCCGAACGAGCTGCGGATTTCCTTGAGGGTTTGTGCGTCCGCATAAACGGTCTTGCCATCCTTGCCGGGCGCTGCAGCGCTGCGGCCGAGATAGCGGAGCGCGCCGCCATCCATGGTTTCAAGCAGGGTTGCGCAGCGCAGCAGCGTGGATTTTCCAGAGCCGGAAGGGCCGATCACCGCAACCACTTCTCCTTCCGCCACGGAAACGGAGATGTCCTTGAGCACTTCGCGCCCATCGAAACTCTTTTGCAGGGATTCAATTTCCAATACGTTCATGGCCGACTCCTCCTTACCGATAATAAGCCAGCCTGCGCTCAAAACGGTTCATGGCCCAGGCAACGATGGCGTTGAACACATAGTAGAATGCAGCGGCTGCAACCAGTGCCGTCATGCTTTTTTCCGCAGAAGAGATCTGCTTTGCCATGGTGAACATCTCCATCACGCCGATGGAAAAAGCAAGGGAGGTGTCCTTCACGAGCGTAATCACCTCGTTTGTAACCGGTGGCAGGATGCGCTTGACCATCTGGGGAAAGATGATACGCCAGAAGGTTTGCCCTTGGGAATACCCGAGCACCTCAGCTGCTTCGTATTGGCCACGGGGGATGGATTCGATGCCGGCGCGGTAAATCTCTGCAAAGTAAGCTGCATAGTTGAGCACGAATGCGATGATCGCGGCATAGAACCTGTAACCGTTGCTGAGTGGGATTTTTAGGATAAACCAGGGCCCAAAGTATACCACGAGCAGCTGCAGCATGAGCGGTGTGCCGCGCATAAAGGAAATATACACCTGCATGAGCATGCGCAAAGGCGCATGCTTGCTCATGCGCCCAAATGCGATCGGAAGCGCCAGCGGCAATGCGCCAAGAAGCGTTAAGGCAAAAATAAGCATGGAGGTAAGCATGCCTCCTCCGAGCTGCTCGAGCATTACTTGAAACGTCATAGGGCTATCCCCACTTTCCCAAATGAATCAACCGGTTTATCGTAAATGGACAGAAAACGCGGGCGGCAGCAAAGCGGCCCGCGTTTTGAATCAGTGCTGTTATTCGCCCAGCGTGCAGACGTCATAGCCGAACCACTCGGTGGAAATCTCAGCGAAGGTGCCATCTTCAACCATTTCCATGAGCGTTTCCTGGACCTGGTCGCGCAGCTCGGTGTTGCCAAGCTTGAAGCCGATGCCATATTGTTCGCTCTGAAGGGGCTGCTCCATGATGATGAACTGGTCTTCGCGGCCTTCGATCTGGTATTTTGCAACGCCAATGTCCATACCGATTGCGTCGACTGCGCCGGACTCAAGCTCCATGAAAGCGGTGTTGTATTCCGCGCACTTCTGGAAGGAAGCGAAGGAATCGCGCAGGGCGATCGCATCCGGGTTTTCCTCATCGTTGAGGGCGGCTTCGCAGGAGCTGTCTGCCTGCACGGTGACAACTTTGCCCGCAAGATCCGCGAAGGTGGTAAGGCCATCCGCTGCACGCGTCACGAACACCTGGGAGTTGTCCATGTAGGAATCCGTCCAGGTATAAAGATCTTCGCGGCCGTTCATGGTAAAGCCATTCCAGATGCAGTCGATGGCGCCGGATTCAAGCTCGAAATCCTTAGCGTCCCAATCGATGGGGGAAAGCTTGAGCGTCCAACCCCGGCGCTCGCAGACTTCAGCGGCGAGGTCCAAATCAAAGCCGATGTATTCGCCGTTTTCATCGATGTAGCCATACGGCGGGAAGCTCGCATCAAAGCCTACGGTAAAGGTTTTTTCTTCCTTTTCCGCACAGCCAAACGCGGCAACGAAAACAAATGCGAGTGCAAGCGCCAGCAGGAAAAACTTCGTACGTTTCATGGGTAAATTAAACCTCTCTTTCAGTACAATAGGATTCGTGGCTTTGGTATAGTAACACATTAGCGTAATAAAGTAAAGGGGGAAAGCGCTTTAAGTTAAAGGATTCACGCTTGTATAAGCATCGTTGGGAAAATATGCCGTTATGCGGAATATAAAGCAGGCCGCCCCGTTTAGAGGCGGCTTGATGAAAACGTTGGATTAAATTCCTTCCCCCGAAGGCACGATCATGCGCACCCATTTGCCGCTTTTTACAAACAGATAGCCTGCAATGCATTTGATGATCTCAAGTGCCGTGCAGATGAAATACATTGGAACAATTGGCATAGACGTGAAGCGGGAAAGCACAAATGCCGTCGGGATGCACACCAGCCATACATATCCGCTGTCGAAAAGCGTGGTAATCTTTGTTTGACCGCCGGAGCGCAGCGTAAAATAACATGCATGCGAAAACGCGTGAAATGGCATGCTGCCAGCGGTGATGAGCAGGAATGCGGCCGCAAGCGATTTGACTTCCGCTGTGGTATTATAAAGGTTCGGGATTACACCGGAAACGGCTGCAAGCAGGCTGCCCAGCAGGAAGCAGGTGGCAACGCTAAAGGCAATCATCTTCCGGTCTGTATCGCGCGCTTCGTCTGCTTTCCCAGCGCCGAGTAGGTTGCCGACTACGATGCCGATGGATGAGCCAAGCGCTTGAAAGCTGATATTAAACAGGTTTGAGACAGTGCTTGCAATATTCACTGCTGCGATTACAGCAAGGCCGCGCATAGAATAGCACTGGTTTAACAAGGACATGCCCATGGACCAGAATGTTTCGTTAAGCAGAAGAGGCATGCCCTTTTGCACAATGTGCAGGGCGAGTGCCCGCGGCACGCGCAGCGTGCGGTAAGCGCCAAGGAAGAATGGAGTGCGTTCCGGGTGCGAATGAGACCAATACATAATAAGACCCAGCTCTACAAACCTGGAAATCACCGTGGCAATGGCTGCGCCCGCAGGGCCCATGGCCGGCATTCCGAGCTTGCCAAAGATGAGCAGATAGTTGAGAATGAGGTTTGTGACCACTGCTGCAATGCTTGCAACCATTGGGCGCACAGTCTCTCCCGTTTCGCGCAATGTAGAGCAATACGCCTGGGAAAGCGCATAGGGGATAAGCCCAAAAAGCATGATGCGGATATACTCCTGCCCGTAGGAAAGCGTGAGCGCCAAATCGCCTTCTGCGCTGCCTTCATGCAGAAACAGGTTGATAAGGGGCTCATTCCAGAAACCAAGCACAAGAATGCAGATTGTACAAACGATGCTGCATACGATCAACTTGAAACGGAAAACATTGCGAATCCCCTCTATATCGCGTTTGCCTGCGAACTGCGCACCAAATATGCCAGCTCCCCCAAGTCCACCAAAGATGCAGAGATTAAAGATAAAAATAAGTTGATTCGCAATGGCCACACCGGACATTTGCTCCGTGCCGAGCCGCCCAACCATAAGGTTATCCAGCACGCCAACGAATTGCGTGATACCATTTTGGATCATCACGGGCACCGCAATGGCAAGCACCATGCGGTAAAAGGCTTTGCTGCCAATAAGAGAACGCAATTTCATGGTAGCCATCCATTCTTACCGAAATCTTAAAGAGTATAACCGAAATAATATGATAGCATATCCTATGCAAATTTGCATCTGCTTTTTAAACGGTTGCGAAATTGCATTATTTGAATTATAATGATTAATGCAAAATGGAGCAGGCTGAAACGGCTTGCAAAGGGGGGCTACCATGCTTTCGTTTGAAAACTTTTCCAAAACGTACCCGGGTGGGAAGCGGGCGGTCGATGGATTGAACCTTTCTGTAGAGGCGGGGGATATTTATGGATTCATTGGCCATAATGGCGCAGGGAAAACAACCGCGATTCGCGCTGCGGTGGGAGCGCTTGCCTTTGAGGAAGGGGAGATCCGCATTGGCGGCATGTCCGTGCGAGAACAGCCGGTCGCCTGCAAAGCGTTGACGGCTTACATTCCGGATAATCCCACGCTGTACGATTATTTAACGGGCATGCAGTATATCAACTTTATCGCGGATGTGTTCGGCGTAGCGGAACAGGAGCGGCAGGAGCGCATCACGCGCTATGCGGGAGCCTTTGAGATGGAGGATCATCTCGGCGGGCTTATCGGCGCATATTCGCACGGCATGAAGCAGAAAACGGCGCTCATTGCGGCCTTGGTGCATGCGCCCAAACTGCTCGTGCTCGATGAACCGTTCGTGGGGCTTGACCCCAAGGCTTCGCACACGCTCAAGGCCGTGATGCGGGAGCTTTGCGATGCAGGCTCTGCAATCTTCTTTTCCACACATGTTCTCGAGGTGGCAGAGAAGCTGTGCAATAAAATTGCCATCATCAAAAACGGGCGGCTTGTAACGGCGGGCGAAACGGAAACCGTGAAAGGGGACCAATCCCTGGAAGACGTGTTCATGGAGTTGATTGACGTATGAGGAAGCTGTTTTTGCTTTTGCGCATCGATGCGCTGGGCGTGCTGGGGACCACGCGCCTAAGCGACCCCGCCGCCAGGCGCAAGGCCGTGCGCGCGCTGGCGCTCGGAGCTTTTGTAGCCGTTTGCCTTTTGGGAACGTCGCTGATGTATTTTTATATGATGGCAGGAGCATTTGCAGCGCTGGGGACACCCGAGCTGACCCTTGGCATCGCTGCTGTTGCAGGGGCGCTTGTAACGGTGCTTACGAGCTTTGTCAGCGCACCGAACGTGCTCGTTGCTTTTGCGGATTTTGATCAGCTGCTTTCCTTGCCGATCCCGGTTGGCACCGTTGCGCTCAGCCGGCTGCTGAAACTGGTGCTGCGCAATCTGTTGTTCCTTTGCATGGTGCTGGTGCCTGCCGCCGTGGCTTATGGCCTTAATGCGCAGGTTGGCGTGGCTTTTGTGCTGCGCTTCTTGGTGCTTGCGCTGCTTTCACCGCTTTTGCCGCTCGCCATCGCTTCCGTGCTTGGCCTAATCATCGCCAAGATCAGCATGGCGTTCAAGCGGATGCACGCTGTGCGCATTGTGCTGTCCTTCCTGCTTGTGTTTGCATCCCTTGCGCTTTCTTTTAGCATGCAGTCCATCGTTGAAAACTTCGATGAGATCGGGGCACAGCTTGCACAGAGCGTCTATGCCGTTTATCCGCCTGCGCGTTGGTTTGCGGATGCTGCCTGCGGGAGCGCCAGTGCGTTTGCGCTGTTTGCAGCTCTAAACGTTTTGCCGTTTGCAGCATTTTCCCTGCTCGCAGCGCGCAACCTGCGCGCATTGCATGCGGGCCTTGCAGGCGGCGCCGGAGAGAAACGCAAAGCGGGCGCGATTCGCGTTTCCCCGGTGCGCCGGGCGCTGTTCTTGCGGGAGGTGCGGCGGTACTTCGCCTCCACGATTTATGTAACCAATACGGCGATCGGTGCGCTGCTGCTCATTGCTGGTGCAATAGCGCTTCTGTTTGTAGATAAGGGGCGCATCGCACAGGAAATGGGTATCCCTGTTTCTGCTTTTGCCCCGATTGTGCCTTATCTTGCGGCATGGATGCTTGGCATGAGCACAACGACGGCCGCTTCCATTTCGCTTGAGGGAAATAGCATCGATCAGCTTAAAGTGCTGCCCGTTTCTGTTCCGGCAGTTTTTCGCGCAAAGCTTGCACTGCATTTTGCCGTTACGCTGCCTGCCGAGATCATCGCAGCAACGCTATTTTCCATTGCACTTGAAGCAGATGTTATGCAGGCGCTGCTGCTTTATCTGTTGCCTGCGGCATTTTCGGCGTTCGTGGGCCTTGCGGGACTCTGGATCAACCTCCTGCATCCGAAATTGGATTGGAAGAATGAAACGGAGGTTGTCAAACAGGGGTTCCCCACATTTGTTACCGTGTTTGGATCCATGCTGCTTGTGGGTATTCCGCTTGCCCTTTTGTTGCTCGGCATAATGGACGCACCCATTTTAGGGTATGCGTTTACTGCGCTTTGCGCACTTGGTGCTCTTTTGATTTGGAAATGGTTATGCGGCAAGGGCGTGCGCCGCTTTGCGGAATTGTAATGCGCAACGCTTGCGCTGCGGGCTAAAAAATCATATACTAGGATGCGGAGTCCAAGGCGGATGACCATATACTTTAAGGGAGCAAAAGAGACGATGGATTATGCAAAGGAATCCCTGCGCCTGCATGAAGAATGGGGCGGGAAAATTGAGGTAATCGCCACGGTGCCGGTGAAAACCAAAGAGGATCTTTCTCTGGCGTACACGCCGGGCGTAGCGCAGCCCTGCTTGGAAATCCAGAAGGATGTGGAAAAAAGCTATACGCTGACCCGCAGGCACAATATGTGCCTTGTGGTTACGGATGGCTCTGCGGTGCTGGGGCTTGGCGATATCGGCCCGGAGGCAGGCATGCCCGTGATGGAGGGGAAATGCGTGCTTTTCAAGGCCTTTGGCGATGTGGATGCTTTCCCGCTTTGCGTTAAAAGCAAGGATGTGGATGAGATCGTGAACACGATTTATATGATCTCGGGTTCCTTCGGCGGAGTGAACCTGGAGGATATTTCTGCGCCGCGCTGCTTTGAGATTGAGCGTAAACTCAAGCAGAAATGCGATATACCCATTTTCCATGACGACCAGCACGGCACGGCGGTTATCACCCTTGCGGGCCTTGTGAATGCATTACGCGTCGTCGGCAAAAAAAAGGAAGATGTAAAGGTTGTGGTAAATGGCGCCGGCGCAGCGGCAATCTCCATCACGCGCCTGCTTTTGGATGACGGTTTTGCTGATATTACTCTATGCGATCGCAGGGGAACCATCTACGAAGGCCGCGCCGAAGGCATGAATCCATTTAAAGAAGAAATGGCCTGCGTCACAAACCGCGCAAAGCTGAAAGGCACGCTCGCGGATGCGCTCAAAGGGGCGGATGTTTTCATTGGCGTGAGCGCGCCGGGCGCCGTGACGACGGAGATGGTAAAAACCATGGCGAAGGATGCGATCCTGTTTGCATGCGCAAACCCGACGCCCGAGATCTTTCCGGATGAGGCAAAGGCAGGCGGCGCGCGCGTTGTTGCAACGGGCCGCAGCGATTTCCCCAACCAGGTCAACAACGTCCTTGCCTTCCCGGGCATTTTCCGCGGCACATTCGATGTGCGTGCAAGCGACATCAACGATGCGATGAAGCGCGCGGCTGCTTATGCGATTGCAGGGCTGATTTCGGAGGAGGAACTCAACGAGGAATACATCCTTCCTGCAGCGTTTGATCCGCGCGTGGGCAAGGCGGTTGCGGCAGCTGTAGCGGAAGCCGCGCGCAGGAGCGGCGTAGCGCGCATCTGATCCCCATTTCCCAATGCTTTAAAAGTGGCGGCATCGCCACTTTTTTTATATCGACTTATATCGACGGTTAACGGCAGGCTGGCAAACGGGGCAGGTTGGTGCTTTGGTGGATAGGGGCGCAAGGAACGGAAACTCAAAAATAGATGACCCTATTTTTGCCTGCAAGCGAATCGACATAATTCTGCCGCAATTTGTTCTGATTTTGCTGGAATTTCAACACAAAATTTCCTAAACTCTGCGGGATAATAACAACAATGAACAGGCGTGTTCGCAGGCCTGGAACGGAATTGACATCTCTCCTCTTAATCGGATATGCAGAAAGGGCAGAAACCCGGGCGGCCGTAGTCCCCGGGTTTCTGCCTGCTTGTAGCATTGCGGAATAACGGCATATGGCAATGGCAGCATATGGAATCAAGCCATTATGCGGAAAGCTGCAGGGAAGAAGCAAGCCCATGCTTCGCAATTCCTGCCGTCATAAAGCATAGCGGAGTGGAATCAGAAGAAGCGAGTGTGCAGCGCATGGCGTACCAAGCAGCAGAAAAAGGGCATAAATGTAAAGGCGTCCTTCTATGTATGAAAGCACAGGAGGGCGTTTTTAATGCTGACTTTTTCCGATTTTCTGCACCAGGTGGCAACAGATCCTACTTTTGCTGTTACAGCGATGCTGACGCTTGCTGTGATCCTTGTAAATGGATGGACGGATGCGCCTAATGCAATTGCGACTTGCGTTGCAACAGGTGCGATTGGCATAAATGCAGCCATTGGGATGGCGGCAATCTGCAACCTGGCGGGAGTGCTCACCATGGCATACTTAAACCCAGCAGTTACAGCCGCAATCTGCAACCTTGCAGATTTTGGGGCGGATGCGCATGCGGCATCCATCGCGCTTTGCGCTGCACAGTTTGCAGTCGTTTCTTGGGGCATTGGGGCATGGCGTTTTGGCATCCCAACGAGCGAGAGCCATGCGCTCATTGCGGGGATCACAGGTGCTGCCGTCGCGCTTACTGGGGGATTTTCATGCGTGAATGGCGCGCAATGGGGTAAGGTACTGCTCGGGCTGTTGATAGCGGGTGTGCTTGGGGCAGGGCTGGGCGCATGGGCGGAGCGGTTCACTCAGCGGCTTATGCAGCGTGCCCCGCAAAGCTTTTACCGCCATGCACAGCGCGTAGCGGCCGGAGGAACTGCATTTTTGCACGGTGCGCAGGATGGCCAAAAATTCATTGGCGTATTTTTGCTTGGGCGTGCGTTTGCTTTGGGACAGACAGGAGAAACGGTATTCGTACCGCCGTTTTGGCTTATGCTGCTTGCTGCGCTTGCAATGGGCCTGGGCACTGCAATGGGTGGCCGGCGCATCATCCGCAGGATGGGCTATGGGCTTGTGCAGCTTTCGCCACGGCAGGGCTTCGCTTCCGACCTCGGCGCTTCTATTTGTCTCCTTTTGCCCACGCTTACCGGGATTCCAGTAAGCACAACGCATACCAAAACAGCAGTAATCTTGGGCATCGGGGCTACGAGCTCAAAAAAACGTGTGAACTGGCGCTCGGCCCGAGAAATGATCTATGCATGGCTGTTTACATTCCCAGGCTGTGGGCTAATTGGGTTTTTAATGACAAAGGTGTTTTTGCGGCTGCTTTGGTAGAATTGCATGAGAAAGTACAGGTGGAAATTGCACGTAAATTGTAGTATAATCAAGATTACGGCCTAATTTGGCAATTATTGAGCAAAGGATATGGCACAACCTGTGGAAAAGATTCAACGAGAGAATAAGATGGGCGTGCAGCACGTCCCAACACTGCTGATTAAAATGTCGCTGCCCATGATGGCATCCATGCTGGTCATGGCGCTTTATAACATTGTAGATAGCATTTTCGTATCGCGTATCAGCGAAAATGCGCTTACAGCGGTTTCGCTGGTCTACCCGTTCCAGATGCTTTTTACCTCTGTTGCGGTGGGAACGGGCGTGGGCGTAAACTCGCTCATTGCGCGCCGGCTGGGGGAACAGCGCCAGGCGGAAGCGGATAGCGCCGCTGCAACGGGTCAGTTCCTTGCGCTGGTGAGCGCAGTCGCTTTCATGCTGATTTATGCGATCTTCCCGCGGCAACTTCTTTCCTCGTTTGCAGACAACGAGGAGATTTTAAACTATGCAACGACGTATCTGCAACTGTGCGGCGGACTTTGCGGTTTTGCGGTCATTGCGACGATGGCTGAAAAGACAATCCAGGCTACGGGCGACACCATTCGCCCCATGATGATTCAGCTGGCGGGCGCCATTTTCAATATTATCTTTGACCCGATTTTGATTTTCGGCTATTTTGGCTTTCCGGCCATGGGCGTTGCAGGCGCTGCCATCGCAACCGTGGGCGGCCAGCTGATTTCCATGATTCTTGGCTTCGTTTTCCTGTTCCGCAGGAGCAATCTTGTTACGGTTCAAGTCAAGGGGTTCCGCCCGCAGCGCAGCGTGATTGCGGACGTTTACCGCGTTGGCCTGCCTTCTATTGTGATGCAGGCAATCGGCTCTGTGACCACGTTTGCGCTCAACAATATCTTGTACCTCTTTACGCCTACTGCAGTAAGCGTGCTCGGCGTTTATTTCAAACTGCAATCGTTTGTGTTTATGCCGGTATTTGGCCTAAACAGCGGCGCCATGCCCATTATGGGATATAACTTTGGCGCGCGCAACAAAAAGCGTTTGCTTCAAGCGCTCAAATGCGGTGTGCTGTACGCATTTGCGATCATGACCGTTGGCTTGGTGCTGTTCCAGATTTTCCCGGATGTTTTCCTTAGGATGTTTGATGCATCTGACAACATGATGGAGATCGGCGTGCGCGCGCTTCGTATAATCAGCCTCTGCTTCCCGTTCGCAGCGATCGGCATTATGCTTTCCACCCTTTTCCAGGCAGTCGGCCAAGGCGTAAACAGCATGATCATGTCCCTTTGCCGGCAGATCATCGTGCTGATCCCTGTTGCTTATCTGCTTGCCATGGAATGGGGGCTCAATGCAGTTTGGTATGCATTTGTTATTGCGGAGGCCGTTTCGCTTTTCGTTTGCATCGCGCTGCTGCGCCGCACGCATGCGCGTTATATTAAGCCGTTGGATGACCAGCCGGAGGCAGTAAAATGAATGAGGAAAGACGCTTACCGGGGCTGGGCGTTGGGTTGATGCTCATTTGCGCTGTGCTCTGGAGCACAGCAGGGTTATTCATTAAAAGTGTGCCATGGGATTCCATGGTACTTGCCGGCTGGCGCGGCCTTGCGGCGACAATTACGCTTTGGCTCTTTATGCGCAAAATGCATTACCGGGTGCGCATTGATAAGCGCACCGTGATCATTGGGCTTTGCGTGAGCGGGACTTCTATCCTGTTCCTTATCGCCAATCGGCTCACCACAGCGGCGAACGCCATCGTGCTGCAGTATACTTCGCCAGTGTTCCTGGTTGCGCTTTCCATGCTTTTTTTCCGGCGCAGATATCGTGCAGCGGACTATATTGCAGTGTTCATCACGGTCTGCGGCATTGCGCTGTTCTTTTTCGATCAGCTTACGCCGGGCGGCATGCTTGGGAACATCCTTGCATTAATTGATGGTGTAACGATGGGCGCCGTATACCTTTTCACAGGGGAATCGGACGAAGAACGCAGGCTTTCCGGCATCTTCCTTGGGCTTGCAATAACAACGATTGTCGGGATTCCCTTTACCTTTGCGTATCCACCAGAAGTTACAGCGATATCCGTGCTTGCCGTGATCGCCATGGGCGTATTGCAGCTTGGCCTGCCCTATGCGCTTTACAGCATTGCGGTAAAGCATTGCCCTACGCTGGCCTGCACGCTTATCGCTTCACTGGAGATCATTTTAAGCCCCATATGGGTTTGGATCTTCCTTGGCGAAATGCCCGGCTTGTTCGCCATTTTCGGGTCAATTGTAATTGTGGCCACAATCACCGTTTGGTGCTGCCTGGGCGGGGCGAAGGAGCGGCCTCAGACACCGGCGCAACCGGAAGCTGAAGCTCAGTAATGTACTCTGCGGGATCCCCGCTTTCGTGAATATCAATCAAGTAAAGCTCAAGCGCATTTCCGCATGGCACGCGGTCATGCGCTTTTGCATAAGCAACAAGTTTTGGAAGGAAGCGCGCTGTGTTCTGATAATCTCCGCGGAAACAGACGCATGCAAATTCACCTGCTGGAACTGTAACATCGCAGGGCTCTCCGCCTGCGCGCAACATGAATACGCTGGAATAACGGTTGAATATGCCGGATTGAATGCTTGCAAGTGGGATAAGGGCGCCTGTTGCGCCATTGCGGATGAGGAATAGCTCATCTTCATAGCGTTTATGCAGCTTCTTGACCAGAAAATCAATCTCAGCATCCTCGCGCGCTTCGCCTGCCATGCGCAGCAGCCCGCGTTCCGGCAGGGTTTTGATAGTGAACACTTCGGTGGGCAATGCCGCTGCTGCGGCGATTTCGTCCTCGCGGGCCTCGATTTCTGCCCGGATCGCTTGCAGTTCTGCAATGCGCGCATCCACTGTTTCTTTTTCGTTCTGTAGCAACGCTCGTGTAGAGGCGAGCGTATGCGCGCGCAGATATTCTTTAATCTGTTCGGTCGGAAAGTCTAACTTGAGCATATCGCGGATAACGTTAAGCCGCCAGATGTCTTCAATGCTGTACATCCTGTAACCATTTACATCCCTGCGGGGCGTAAGAAGCCCGATCTCCTCGTAATAGCGCAGGGAATCCGATGAGACACTGTACAATGCCGCAATTTCTCCAATTTTATAATATCGCTTCATAAAGCCTCCTGGAAAAAACCTTGACCTTGGTATGATACCAGGGTTTAAAATGGGTTGTAAAGAGGTGACTTATGAAACAAAAAGGAACAAAACTGAAAAAAAGTTGGACTGTGCGGGAATTCCTGCGCTTTGTAGTGCCATCGGTGGCTTCGATGTTCGTGTTTTCCACCTATTCCATTGTGGATGGTATCTTTGTTTCACATGGCGTAGGCGAACTGGCACTTGGTGCAGTAAATCTTTGTACGCCGTTCCTCAATGCGATGTTTGCTGTGGCGGTGTTGCTTTCGGTTGGGACGTCTACCGTATGCGCGGTCCATATTGGCCGCGGCGAACCGGAAAAAGCGAACTTGATTTTTACGCAGAACGCATTTGTAGTGGGTGGTTGTGCGCTGCTTTTGACGCTGCTCGTGCACCTATTCCCCAACGCTGTGGTAGAGCTTTTGGGTGCGACAGATGGAACACGCGCTTATATGATCTCCTATTTGCAAACTGTGAGCCCATTCGCCATATTTTTTATGGTATCCTACTGCTTTGAAGTGCTAGTGAAAACGGGCGGGCATCCATCGGTATCGGTGCTTGGCGTTTCCACCTGCTTCGTAACGAACGTCGTGCTCGATTATGTGTTCGTTATTAAACTGCATATGGGGGTGGAGGGTGCTGCCCTTGCTACGGGGATCGCGCAGGCGATGAGCTTCATGATTTTCTTGGTCCATTTTCTGCGAGGCCGTTCCTCGATTAAATTCCAGCTTTCACGGCCATTCCTCGGCATATATCGGCGCATTTTGCCCTTGGGCCTTTCGGAATTTTCCTCCGAATTCGCGCTTGGTTTTACAACGTTTCTGTTCAACCGGGTGATCCGCACCTATATTGGCGAAATGGGGATCGTAAGCTATTCATTGATCAGCTATGTTAACACGCTGGTGCTGATGCTTGTGGTCGGAACGACGCAGGGGATGCAGCCGCTTGTAAGCCTCAACCTGGGCCGTGGCGACCGTATGGCATGCCGGGGCTATTTCCGCTATGCGCTTGTGGGCGGCGTTGCTGCTGCAACGGCATGCTTTGCGGTATGCCAGGCATTTCCCGAAGCGATCGTTTCCCTGCTGTTTGACCGCAGCAGCGCGACCTTCCCGTACACGGTTGAGGCATTGCGCGCATTTTCGTATACATTCTTGATTCTGGGGTTCAATGTGCTCAGCGCAGGGTATTTTACAGCGATGGAAATTCCTCTTCCAGCAATGACAATTGCCCTTTCACGCGGGTTTATAACGGTAACGATTGCATTGATTGGGCTTTCGTCCATCTTTGGAGGAGACGGCGTGTGGTATGCGCCCGTAGCAAGCGAAGCGCTTTGCCTGTTCCTTACCGCTATATTCCTAGTACTATACAGAAAACGCGCAGCGCTGGTTACCCAGTGATAAACCGCCTATGTATGCACCTTCTTTTCCCTGCATGCATAGCTGGGGTTAAAAATCGGTTTTTCTGCTTGACTGGAAGCGGGAAGTATGATAAATTTTATATGGTTACATAAAACTAACTTTTGCCGCTTTGTGCGGCAAAAAATAAATCCTAAAGTTAGATATAACTAACTACAAAAAGGAGGTGAATTATGCGCAAGCAAGCAGACTGGGTTTTGCTGGAACATGCCGCTCCAACGCTTGCAGGGATCAAAACGGCAAGCATGTTCCGATTAAAGGGGTTGCAAGAAGAGCGGGAAGCCGCCCTCTGTGCCTGGCGGGAAGTGATTTCCGCGCGCGGCATTTCGGTTGCAGTCCTGCAGGAGGAAACAGAAAGCGCTTTGGTCTATGTTTACCGGGCGTCATACCTTCGGCAGGACTGGGAGCATCCTGGCGTTGCGGAATTCCTCGCCGCGTATGGCTATGATGCCGCTGCCCCTGTGGCAGAAAACCTGGACCGCCTGCGTATCCGGCTTGCAGAATCAAGTTTTCCCCATGAAATCGGTCTTTTTTTAGGGTATCCGCTTGCGGACGTGCAGGGCTTTATTGCGCATTGCGGGCGAAATTACCGGCTTTGCGGTTGCTGGAAGGTATATGGGGATCCCTGCTTTGCGCAGCGTTGCTTTGCCAAATACAAGAAATGCAGGGATGTTTATCTAAAATGTTATGAACAGGGGCAATTGCTTTCACGGCTTACGGTTGTAAGGTAAATAAATGAAATAGAAAGGAATTAAGAAAAGCGTATGAGCAAATATGCAGTTGTTTATTGGAGTGGGACCGGGAATACCGAAAAAATGGCGTTTGCTGTTGCAGAAGGAATCCGTGCTAAGGGCGCTGAAGTAGGCATATTTCACGCTGCGGAGTTCAATCCATCACAAACTGGCGATTATGCAGGCATTGCGTTCGGCTGCCCATCCATGGGGGCGGAGGAACTTGAAGCGGATGAATTTGAGCCAGTGTACCGCGCAGCGATGCCGCAGCTTTCGGGGAAGCCGGTTGCCCTGTTCGGATCTTATGGTTGGGGGGATGGAGAATGGATGCGCAACTGGCAGGAAGAGGTGGAGCAGGCAAGCTGCAACTTGATTGCTGAGGGCCTCATTGCCAACAATGAGCCGGATGAAGATGCGCTTGCAGCATGCCGTGCGCTTGGCGAAAAACTTGCTGGCTGATCCAAAAGAGGCAATACGGGGTGAGCAGGAGGAATTTTCCAATCGTGGAACGCTTTCGATGCAGCGCATCAACTTAAGGAGCGGCTGAAAAAAACACCATTTTCCAATGCCATGTTTGGGTGACTGCATCACCGCTAACAAGGAAACTACGCGATTATGCTTTCGTGCATCGGCCTTTTCGGAGCAGAAGAACCGGCTTACTGCATTTTTCGCGTAAGACAGCGGCCATTAAGGGCAGCCGATACAACGCTGGAGCAAATA
>CALVWJ010000010.1 GCA_944366945.1 uncultured Clostridia bacterium | reverse complement strand
GCATCAGTCAAATCCAGCTCGTCCAGATTCAACTCCACCTCGATATGCTGCTTGGTGTTGAGTTTGGACAAAAGTACCACCGTCTCCACATGCGCGGTTTGTGGGAACATGTCCACGGGCTGTGCGGAAACAAGCTGAAATCCACCATCCGCTAATATCCGCGCATCACGGGCCAGCGTTGCTGGGTTACATGAAACATAGACGATCTTTTGCGCGCCGGATGCCAGCAAGGCCTCAAGAACTGGAGGCTCGCAACCTTTGCGGGGTGGGTCGAGGACGACTGCGTCGGGGTGAAGGCCATCTTGAACCAGGCGCGGAAGGATTTCTTCCGCCGCTCCGCAATGGAAGCCTGCGTTTTTGATTCCATTTAGTTTTGCGTTTTCTTCTGCATCTTTGATTGCCTCCGGCACAAATTCTATCCCATCCACATGTGCAGCATGTTGGGCAAGAAGCAATGAAATCGTCCCAATTCCGCAATAAAGATCAACAATGCGCTCCGTTCCATGCAGCTGCAGCGCATGAATCGCCGTATGGTAGAGCTTTTCCGTTTGCTTTGCGTTGACCTGCAAAAAGGATGCTGCGCTCACTCGAAAGTGCAGCCCGCAAATCACATCCTCAATATATGGCTTCCCCCAAATTGTTTTAAAATCAGCACCAAAGATGACGTTGGTGTCAGCATCGTTTTGGTTCTGTACGATACTAGACAATCCAGGAATGCATGCACGCAGACGTTCAACGAAACGCTCTTTCTGCGCAAGCTCACCTTTCGTTACAAGAATCGCCATAATTTCCCCCGTCGCCGATACGCGCGCAACCACATGCCGCAAGCTACCGGAATGCGCGGCTTCATCATAGGCTGGAATTTCCAATTCATTTGCGCAATCGCACACCGTCTGAGCAACCTGCAGCGGTGCATCACGCTGGATTGGGCAGTTTGAAAATGGGATTAAGCGATGAGAACGGGGCGCAAAAAAGCCAAAGGCCACGCGGCCTGCTACATTCGCAAAAGGAAAGCTGCCCTTATTGCGATAGGAATACGGGAAATCCATCCCGATGGTTGGAAAAACATTGGGCGATTGAAACCCACCAATGCGTTTAAGCGCGGAAGAAACGGCTTCCTGCTTATATAGCAACTGCTCCGGATAGGAAAGATGCAATAGCGAACATCCGCCACACCGCCCAAAGCATGTGCATGCCGGTTCCACGCGGTTGGCGCTTTTTTGAATCACTTCCAGAAGCTTGCCAACGGCATAGCTGGATGTTGCTTTTATAATATGTGCGCGAACTCTTTCGCCAGGCAATGCAAACGGAACGAATACCGTGTATCCATTGTAGCGGCCAATGCCCTGCCCTTCTGAGCCGAGCGTATCAATAGCAAGCTCCAGCGTATCATTGCGCTGCAGCGGCGGCACCTGTTTTTGCATCATTTTCCCCTTCCTCTACAGCGCAACGCTCAAAGAAATGCTTAAAACTTCGCAAGCACTGAGTTAAAATGATAGAGCTTCTGATCGAAGTTATCCGGCCTGGCAATGGCTTCATCCAGCGAAACATCTACAATATGGTTATCGTGGATCCCAACAGCCCTGCCGCCAATATCCGCATCCAGCAATTCAACGGCACGCTGCCCCAGACGAGCTGCCAGCACGCGGTCAAACGCCGTTGGGTTTCCGCCGCGCTGAATATAGCCTGGCACGATTGCCTTGATTTCTATGTCGGAATGCTCACGTACATAGGATGCAAACTCTTCCGCTTTTCCGGCCCCTTCTGCGATGATCACAATGCTCGTCAGTTTGCCCTTCAGCTTGTTTGTAACCAGTTGATGCGTTGCTTCCTCCCAAGGCAAATTGCATTCCGGCACTAAGATAATATCCGCTGCTCCAGCAACACCTGCCCATAGCGCAATATCGCCGCAATTGCGTCCCATAACTTCGATTACACCAACACGGTCATGCGCACGCATTGTATCGCGGATTTTATAGATCTCGCTTGTAATGGTATTTACCGCCGTATCAAACCCAATCGTAAAGTCCGTATAACCGAGGTCATTATCAATGGTGCCGGGTATGCCGATGGTCTTAATGCCATTGTCGGAAAGCATTTTTGCACCACGGTAGCTGCCGTCTCCCCCAATTACGATGAGGCCTTCAATATCAAACGCATGCAGCATGTCCAATGCTTTCTGAAATCCTTCTGGCGTGCGGAATTCCTCGCTGCGCGCTGTGCGCAGCACCGTGCCGCCCTTATGCATAACGTTTGCAACATCCTCATGCGTCAGCTGACGCACCATACCCGCAATCAGCCCTTTATATCCATGATAAATCCCCATCACATTAATGCCGCGGTTTTCTCCTTCTTTGAATACAGCGCGAATTGCTGCGTTCATACCAGGCGTATCGCCGCCGCTCGTTAAAACACCAATACATTTCATAAAATGAACTCCTTTCGGAAAAACTTTCACTTTTCTATCATTGCACACATCGCCTTCATGTGCCAAAATATATTATAGCATATGTGCGAAATTAGTCAAAAACTCGCCTTGGTGCCTTACTGCTGCTTTACATTCTCCTTTCCCAACAGTTCATAAAGCATTTTTTCCAGCTCTTCCGCCTCGTTTACATACATATCCTTAGGTACGAGCTGCGTTTTTTTCACAACAGGGTTATGAATGAGAACCGGTATATTCCCCGGGAAGCGCCGCAAAAGCGCGAATACCTGTTCGCTCAATTTTTCATCTGCCGTGTCAAACCTCAAATAGATTTTATTGATTGTAGCGCGCGTTCCAAGCGGTGTTACTTCGTCTATCAGCACCATATTATTCTGCTCTTCCCGTATGTTCAATCGTCCGGAAACGCAAACGAGGCTGTCTTCGGAAAGAAGGCTGCCAAAGCGGGTAAACACTGAGGGAAACGCCAGAAGCTCGATGGAACCGGATAGGTCTTCCAGCGTACAATATGCCATTACGCCGTTCCCGTTTTTTGTCATTTTGCGCTGCACATGCGTGATAATACCGCCAAGGTGTACGCGGCTTCCTTCCCCTAAAGCACCATTTTCATCCGCAGAGAGCAGCCCAAGCGTATCGTTCGGGAGTTTTTGCAGCGTCTCTGCATATTCCTCCAAGGGATGGCCGCTTAAGTAGATGCCAAGCGCATCTCGTTCCAAAGACAGCAACGTGGCATGGTCAAATTCCTGCACATTGGGCAATGGAACTAATGCCGATTGGATTTCAGCGCCACCCCCCAGATCAAACAGGGATATTTGTCCAGTTTCAGCTTGCTTGCGCTCATTTGCAGCAGCGTTGAGCGCGCGCTCATAGGAAAGAAGAAGCTGGTTGCGGTTTGCACCCATGCCATCAAAGCAGCCGGCTTTGATCATTGCTTCCACCATGCGCTTATTGATGCCCGATGCGCGGCGCACAAAATCGTCAAAATCCTGGAATGGGCCGCGCGCATCCCGCTCTGCGATCAGCTCATCCATAGCATTTTCTCCGACATTTTTAATTGCCGCAAGGCCAAAACGGATGTTTTCACCCTCTACGCTGAACTTTGCAACGCTTTTGTTGACATGCGGCGGCAGGACGTTGATCTTCATTCGTTTTGCCGCGCTTATATATTCCGCCATCTTGTCAATGCTTCCAAGGAAACTGTTGATCATGGCGGCCATGAATTCGACCGGATAATAAAGCTTTAGATATGCAGTGCGATACGCCACAACAGCATAGCAAGCAGCATGCGGTTTATTAAAAGCATAGGATGCAAAGTCCACCATTTCATCGAATATTTGATTGGCGATCTCCGCCGGGACCCCATTGCGCACTGCTCCCGGTACCTTTACAACTCCATCCTCCACGATGCCGTTTACGAAGTTTTCCCGCTCCTGCACCATAACATCATGCTTTTTCTTTGCCATTGCGCGGCGAACAAGATCGCTTCTGCCCATGGAGTACCCTGCAATATCGCGCACGATGCGCATAACCTGCTCTTGATAAACCATGCAGCCATACGTTGCCTGCAATGCTGGGCGCAGCTTTTCGTGAAGGTAACGCACGTTTTGAGGATCGTTTTTCCCTGCAAGGTATTTGGGGATTTGATCCATCGGGCCAGGGCGGAACAAGGAAATACCAGCGATGACGTCTTCCAAGCATCCCGGCTTGAGCTGTAGCATAAACTGGCGCATGCCGGCCGATTCAAGCTGAAACACACCGTCTGTGTCTGCGCGGGATATCATCTCGTATACCTTAGGGTCATCATATTGAAGCTTTCCAAGGTCTGGAACAGTTTTTCCTTGTTGCTCAATAAACCCAAGCGTATCCCGGATGACGGTCAATGTGCGCAATCCGAGGAAATCCATCTTTAAAAGGCCGAGTTCTTCAATGGTATCCTTTGGGAACTGCGTTGTTATAGCATCATCGTTGCGCTGGAGCGGAACATATTCTGTAATTGGCTTTGCGCTGATTACAACGCCAGCTGCATGGGTGGATGCATGCCGCGGAAGGCCTTCTAGCTTGAAGGATAGATCCATCAGCTTTTTTACAGTTTCATCCGTATCATAGAGTGTTTTAAGCTCTAGGGAGACTTCCAGCGCACGTTTGAGCGTAATTCCAAGCGTTTTGGGGATTAGCTTGCTGATCTTTTCCACTTCGCCAAGCGGCATATGTAACGCGCGTCCAACATCTTTCACAACCGCTTTTGCTGCCATGGAGCCAAAGGTGATGATCTGCGCAACATTGTCTTTCCCATACTTTTCGACAACATAGTCGATGACTTCCTGTCTGCGCTCAATGCAAAAATCAATGTCAAAATCCGGCATGGAAATGCGCTCCGGATTTAGGAAACGCTCGAACGGCAAATCATATTTCAAAGGATCAACGTCCGTAATATCCAAGGAATAGGCAACGAGGCTTGCAGCTCCGCTGCCGCGCCCAGGCCCAACAAAAATGCCGTTCTTGTGTGCATAGTTCACGAAGTCCCAAACGATAAGGAAATAGTCCACAAATCCCATGCGTTCAATAATGGAAAGCTCTAGGGATAGGCGTGCGCGTGCCTCATCGCCCGCACCTGGCATTTTGCGTTTTAGCCCCGCTTCGGCAAGCGCGCGAAGGTATTCCACATTGCTGCTTCCATCCGGTGCGGAAAACCCCGGGAGATGCCGTTCTCCAAATGTAATCTCCAAGTCACACTTTTCGGCAATTTCAAGCGTTGTATCCAGAGCGTCGCGGTAATCATAGAGTGCCTGCTCCATTTCTTCGCCATCTTTTAGATAAAACGCATCAGAAGCCATACGCATCCTGTTTTCATCATCCACAAATCTTGCAGTTTGGATGCAAAGCAGCACATCCTGCGCTTCTGCATCAGAGCGTTCCACATAGTGTACATCGTTCGTTGCAACCGTTTTGATGCCAAGCTCCTTTGCAAGCGCAGCAAGGCGTGGTAGAACTTCAAGCTGCTCCGGCATGCCATGATTTTGCAGCTCAATATAAAAATCTTCTCCAAACATGCCAAGAAGCCGGTTCGCAAGCTCGCGAGCTTTTCCTTCTTGTCCGTTGAGAAGCGCTTGTGGGATATCGCCGGCCAAGCATGCAGAAAGGCAGATCAATCCTTCTGCATAGGATGCAAGGAAGTCATAGTCGATACGGGGTTTATAATAAAATCCATCCACAAACGCACTGGAAGAAAGCTTGATTAGATTTTTATACCCCGTTTCATTTTTGCAAAGCAACACAAGATGCGCGCTGTCCCGCCCACCTTCCCGCTCCATGCGCGAGTGCGGAGCAACGTAAGCCTCCATTCCAAGGATGGGCTTAATCCCCTGTTTTTTGCATTCTTTATAGAAATCGATCACGCCATACATCGCGCCATGATCCGTAATCGCAAGCGCAGGCATGCCAAGCTCCTTTGCGCGCGCCACAAGCTCCGGAATACGCGCAGCGCCATCGAGCAGGCTATACTGGGTATGCACATGCAAATGCACAAAATTGCGCATCATTTTCTCCTTCCAGTTCAATGCATGCGAAGGTCATCCGCCATCGCAGAAAGCCTGTTTAATCTATGGTTCATCCCTGATTTTCCAATGTTGAGCAGCTCAGCAAGCTCCGTAAGCGTCGCTTCCGGATTGTTCAACCGTGCTTCCGCTGCTTCACGCAGTTTGGGCGGCAAATTTAAAAGACCAACTTCCCGGTTGAGCAGCTCAATATCAATCAACTGCTGCGCCGCTGCCTGTGCAGCTTTTTGCATGTTCGCATCTTCGAAGTTGGACCGCCGGTTCAAATGATTCGCGACATCCCGCATTACTCGCGCATTCTCAAATGCGAGCATGCTTTCCATCGCTCCAAGGTAAGTTAAAAACTGGGAGATACTTTCTCCTTCTTTCATATAAGTAATAAAAGAAGACTTTCGTTTGCCGGTCTTTGCTTTGAGCTGCAATGCGGACATCTGTTCACAGAGAAGCTGCGCAAACCTTTCGTGGCGGCATACGATTTCAAGATGGTATCCTTTGCGTGGATCGCTTACCGATCCAGCACCCAAAAAAGCGCCGCGTAAAAATCCTTGCCTGCATTCTGCTCCCTGCAAGAGCGAATCCGGCACATGCCCCATTTCAAGCGGCTCCTCTGCATGCCCTTGTGGCAGGCAGCCACATGCTTCAAGAAGCTCCTTGCACCCGGGCCCGGTCAGCACAACAGCAGTATTCTTTGCATTTAAACGCTCATATTCACGAAGGGAAAGCGATGCTTCCACCGGATAAAGCCGCGATGCAAGTTGTATAATGAGTTGGCCTACATTCTGGTTCTCGGTTACATATTCAATCGCAAGGCCATGCCGCCCCAGTGTGATCGAACCTGCAGTGTGCGTCAGCGCCGCAAGTGCTGCCTGGCGCGCCGCATCATCTCGAAAGCGCAACGCAGAAAGCTCATCCTTTGTATTTGATGAAAACGACATTTATGCCCTCCTTTTTAGGTTCCAAGCCGAGAACGGATATCGTTGGCTTCCAATGTCGTATCCCGGTGCACAAGCTTTACGTCAAAATCGGGGCGCATGCGTTCTGCCATCTGCTCTGCGGCACATACGGACCGGTGACGTCCCCCAGTACAGCCGAACGCAACAAGAAGCCTTCGCTTTCCTTGCCGGCGAAAGCCTGGAATCAAAAGTCGCAGCATCGTTTCTGTTTGTTCCAGAAAGCTCAAAAATGCAGGGTCTTGCAGCATATACTCCAAAACAGCTTCGTCGGCCCCAGAAAGTGTGCGCAATGCAGGCTCGTAAAATGGATTGGGTAAAAAACGCATGTCAAGCACCATATCCGCTTCAAATGGCACGCCGCGCTTGTAACCAAAACTTTCAAATATCAACCGAAATGTGTTCGTTTCATCATCTGAAAACAGCATTCCAAGCTTAGCAGCAAGTTCCAATGGCTTTAAGCTGGTCGTATCGATGATCGTATCGGCACGATCTCGGAAGGCGCTGAGCATATCCCGCTCAGCTCGTATTCCATCCCGCACATCTTTGGATAAAGGATGGCGCCTTCTGGTTTCGTTATATCTGCGCTCCAGCACCTCATCCCGACATTCCAGAAAAAGAATATGGTATTGGATCGGAAGCCTGTCCAGAATGTTAAGCACCTGTTCAGCATTTGACCGGAATACTTGCTCCCGGCTGTCGATCACCACTGCAGCACGTTCAACAGGCGGTGCGGCCTTGCGGCAAAGTTCAAGAAATCCTTCCAGCATTTCACATGGAAGGTTGTCCACACAGAAATAGCCAGAGTCCTCCAAGCAGCGCAGTGCTTGTGTTTTTCCAGCGCCGGAAAGGCCGGTTACAATTAAAAGCTTCACTTTGCGCCGCCTCCTTTTTTCTGCGCGCTCAGCGCAAAGTTACCAAGCAAATGCACTTCTGGTTCTAACAACACGCCTTTGTTTTCATATACGACTTTCTGCACTTGGCACATCAGCGCATATACGTCAGAAGAAGTTGCGCCACCTGCATTGATCAAAAACCCTGCATGAAGCGTGCTTACTTGCGCGCCTCCAATTCGCATTCCCTTAAGGCCGCATTGCTCAATCAATGCACCTGCAAAATTTCCTTCCGGCCGCTTAAACGTGCTGCCAGCGCTCGGAAAGGATAGCGGCTGTTTTTCCCTCCGCTTTTCCGTGTATTCTGCCATGCGCATTCTTGCACTTCCATCATCTGGCTGAAGGGAAAAAGTTGCAGAAAGCACAATGCATTCTGGCGCACGGAATGCGCTGTAACGGTAGGAAAATGCTCCATCATGCGGGATGGTTTCCGAAATCGCTCCAGTTTGAGGATCCATCCAGGATACGCTTTGCAGCAGGGTTGCAATTTCACCGCCATATGCGCCAGCATTCATTGCAACCGCTCCGCCAATGCTGCCAGGGATTCCAGCTGCCCATTCGAGCCCCATAAAGCCCTGCTCTACAGACCGCTTTGCCAGCAGCGAGAGCGGCGCTCCTGCTTCCGCAAAAAAGGTTCCGCCTGTCCGGCGAATAGATGCTAATGCATCGCCGATGCGAAACACTACAGCTTCCACCCCATCATCTGAAACAAGCAGGTTTGTTCCATTTCCAATCACCTCAAACGGAATGTTGCATTCCTGCGCGACAGCAAGAGCATTACGCAGTGCTTCTACATTCTGCGGCTCCACAAGAACGCGCGCACATCCGCCCGTTCGAAACGACGTATATTGGGCCATCGGTATATTCTGCCGTACAACGCAGCCTTCCAGGCACTCGCAAAGCTTGCAAAACGCCGAAAACTGATCCTGCATCTCATCCTCCTCTATGCCGCCACCTATGTGCATCCATCTGCTTTTTCCATTTTACTTGATTTAAGTGCTTGAAACAAGCTCTTTCAACCGCGTCTCTAAATCCTTTTGCGCTGCTTCATCCCCAGCGAGTGCACGCTGCGCAGTCTCTTCCAGGGCATCTTGATAGCGCTGTAGCAAAAATGTATTTGGAATCTGCACTTCGCAAAGATATTCTGCGGCACTAGTTATAAGCTTTGCAGCATCTTCCGCCTGGGGGGCGCTTTGCGTTGGCATAATGAGTCCTTGCTGAACAAACTGCTTTTGCGCTTTTTCCGAAAATAAGCATTCCACGAATTCCAATGCATACGGCCGCTTCTCATCGCTGACTGTGCTTGTAAGGCCAATCATCTGAACCAGCGGAATACCGCCTTCCAATGCGGAAGCCTCAAACGAAAACCCTTTTCCCGCAATTTGAGATGCCTCCATCTCGTTGGCAGCGCGCAGATCTGCAATGGCCATCGCAGCTTTGCCCGACTTAAATGCATCGTATTCTGCTACTTCGCCTGTTAACCCCAGAGATGCCGCCATTAGGATATCTCCCGAAAGTGCAGGCAGTTGCGTTCGATTCCCTTTTTCCTGTGCTGTTAGGAATGTTTCTGCCGCCTTTTCAATCCATGTCGCGTCGCGCTTTTCTCCTTCCGGTAAAGTGGCACCGCGTTCTTGAAACAAGGCTGTATTTATTAGCAACACATGTGCAGACATTGCATAGGGTAGCGCATAAGGAATTTCATTCCATTGCCCTGCTGCACAACGCTCCTCTGAAAGCGCTTCGATCGAAATCCCAGCCAGTGAAGAAAGCTGTTCTGGATAGCATAGCCCTATTGGAAATGAAATTATGTCTGGCACCTCACCTCGTTCGGTCCGTTGCATATATTCCGCTTCATCCATAGCGATTACGTCAAAGAACACGCCATAATGCGCCCGTTCTACGTCCTTGGCTATGGAAGCGAGCGTCGTGCCCATGCTGCCGGAATATGGTTTAAACCCAACGACATGCCAAACCGTAAGAATTCCAGTATAAGTTTCCTCTTCAGTGCTGAATTTTTCATCATAGGTCTGCATTTCCAGCGCTTCATCCAGATATTCTGGCATAAAAAACAGGTAAGCTACGATCATTAAAGATACAACTAGCTTCGAAATCCAGTGTTTCACGTGCATAGCCCCACCTCCAATTTAAGCTTATGCGAGTTTTTCGAAAAAAGGAGATGCCTTTAAAGGTAAAATAAGGGATCCTGCAATCGCAAGATCCCTTATTATAACCGTCCGATACAATTATTGGATTTGGCATTTCCCGTATTGCCCCATTACGGAAAACGTCAAAATTGTTATTTGGAGGAAAACAATAATGAAGATGACTGCGCAATATTTCGGACGGTTGACACAATCACGTTTACCATTGGATACATCCTACCACTATATATTGTAGAATGCAAGTGTATTTCTGCCATTTTTTAATTAAAAGTAATATATTTCACAGATTATTCATGATTGAAAGGGTTTTCCATCAAATTTTCTCTTTCAACCTCAACTTCCCCTGTGAAGCATGGAACGAATGCAGGATCGGCAGAGGTAAGCGCTTGAACATTCACATTTTCGAACCCAAGCTGGAGGCAATAGTCGATTGCACGATCATATTCCCTGCGCAGAAGCCGCCGGTTAAGTGGAGGCATTTCGTTCGAACGATGGCATGGCATATATTGACCCATAAGAGAAAGATGCGTTGTAATCGGCAGATTCTCTGCAAGGAAATCAAGCACGCGCCGCGTTTCATCTACAGAGCCTGGCAAAACAAGATGCCGGACAATTAGTCCACGTTGCGCAATGCCTTTTGCATCACAAGATAATATACCGCATTGGCGATGCATCTCTAGTACTGCTTTCCCGGCAAAAGAAAAATAGTTTTCTACGTCGGAATACTTTCGTGCGATTTCCGAGGATACATATTTTAAATCGGGCAGATATATGTCCACAATTCCTTCCAAACGGCGTAGCGTATCCAGCGTTTCATAACCATTGGTGTTATAGACGATGGGGATTTTTAACCCTGCTTGCTTTGCTTGAAGCACAGCAGGAATGATGCTATCTACATGAGGGGTCGGCGTTACAAGGTTAATATTGTGTGCTCCTTGGGCCTGGAGGCTGAGCATCAACCCGGCAAGCGCGTCCGGTTCCCATTCCTTCCCGATCATCGTATGATTGATCGCATGATTTTGGCAAAACAGGCAATCCAGGTTGCAGCCGCAAAAAAAGATTGCACCCGAGCCGCATGTTCCGCTAATGGCTGGTTCTTCCCAAAAATGGAGCGCTGCCCGTGCGACGACTGGACGGGATCCAGCACCGCAAAAACCTTTTGTTTTGCTCCGGTCCACTTTGCAGGCACGTGGACAAAGTGTACAAGTGCTCATTTTCATTTTACCTGGCTTTCCCGCCGCGCGGCTTGTTCCTTCTTTCCAGAATCCTTTTTTGTATTTCCATGTTCTGAGCTCTCTATTACCTCATAATGCGCATCTAAAATAGAATTTTCTTCCTCATCTTGCGCCTTAGATGGGGCTATCGGCGCTGTGGCTTCCTCATCGCCATATCTTACGTTCCCTTCTCCTGCAGGCCCAAGAGCAATCGCATTGCGTACATATCGCTTCACCGTTAAAATAAAGCTAGTTCCCTTCCCGAGTTCACTTTTCACACGAATGCTTTCCCCAAGCTTTTCCATAATAAATTGGGCAATAGAAAGCCCAAGTCCCGTTCCGCCCTCGCCCCGCGATTTGTCAACCTTATAGAACCGCTCGAAAATATGCGGCAGATCGGCTTCAGAAATTCCGCAGCCTGTATCCGTGACAGTCAGCACAATGGATTCTTTGGCGTTGCGCATGCCGATTGTAATCGTCCCTCCTTCGGGCGTGTAGCGCATTGCATTATCAATGAGTATAATAAGCACCTGTTCAATACGATCGGGATCAGTCATTGCATCGGGTACAGGCTCGGGAGAATCCACAACCAGCTCAATTCCCTTCTGGTGCGCTGTTCCAGAATAGCCGCTTGCAATATCACGAATCAGCGTGTTCAAATCAACGCGCACAACCTCCATATACTCCGTTCCCGATTGCAGGCGGCTTAAAGTCATCATATCTGTAATTAAGCGAGAAAGGCGCAGCACCTCGTGAAGCATAATGCGATAATAGCGCTGCCGGTCTTCCTCATCTTTCACCATGCCATCTGCGAGCGGCTCCAGCAATCCGCGCACAGCGGTTAGGGGCGTGCGCAGCTCGTGGGAAACATTTGCCACATATTCTCGCCGCATTGCTTCCAGCCGTTCCATTTCCGTCATGTCCTTGAATAGGCCCGCAACACCAACCCGTTGTCCACCATCTGTAACCACAGGGGCGATGGTAATCCAAAGAGTCTTATCACCGGCCATGGGGTAAGTAATGCTTTGCGGTTTTCCCGTTTCAAACACTTCATCAAACGCTTTCCAGACTTTTGGATCCGGCACAAGTTCTTCCCGTTTTTCAACGTTCACTGCGCCAAACATGCGCATAAGCGCTGCATTATAGTGCGTAAGCATCCCAACTTCATCCGTTGCTGCAACGCCGTCCGTTAGACTTTGAAGGATCTGGTTTAACTGGCTTTTTTCCGTTTTAAGCTGATGTATAGTTTGGGAAAGGGCTGCACAGAGCCTGTTGAGCGCACGCGCCAACACGCCAACCTCTCCGACTTCATCTTCATTTACGCGTATTTCAAAATCCCCTTTGGACATTGCTATCGCCGCTTCAGACATGGTATGAAGCGGGTCAGTAATGCGGCGCATGCGCCAAGATGTTACCAATAGCGTGACTGGAATTACGATCGCTGCGATCCAGAGCAGGGATGTGCTAAGCTTACTTGTTGCACCGATGATTTCCTGCGAGGATTTGATTACAAAAATCGCCCCTGCCAGTGTTCCATCCGACATAAATATAGGTGTGCCCACAACGAGCGCATTATACTTTTTTCCAGGAAGGTGGACTTCATCAGTGCTTACCGTTTGCCCAGAAAGCACGATGTTAATCTGTTCAGAAAGCGCTTGTTGCATTTCATTGGGTGTTAATCCGAAAATAGAATCTTGATATTGGATGCATTGGTTACTTTGATCTACAAACAGTGTTGCACCGTTTACCGCAAGCATTTGTGTTCTAGAAAGGCGCAAAAACGCGTCTTCCGTGATTTGGCCATTTAGGAATTCAACAATAAGCTGTTCCGCAGCTTCTGCTTTTGGAGCCATTTCCTGCAGTTTAATATCCGTGTAAGTATCACGGCTAATGAAAACATAGCCTCCGACCATGGTAGCGGAGGCGATGAGCAGGGTAATAATAAGCGCCAGCAACAGACGGCGCAGGAAGATGTTCCGCATAGTTATTCAACCTCAAATTTATATCCTACGCCATAGATCGTTTTAATGCTCCAATTTAAGCCGGTATTATCCAGCTTGGCGCGCAGGCGCTTAATATGCGTATCGACCGTGCGGGTTTCTCCCGCAAAGTCGTATCCCCACACACGGTTAAGAAGCTGCTCGCGGGTAAAGACCTGTCCTGGATTAGAAGCCAACATATAGAGAATTTCTATTTCCTTTGGAGTACAGATCACCGGTTTCCCACGCAGCGTTACGGTATAGCTTTTGATGTCAATCACAAGCCCATCATAAGCTACACACCCGTCGTCCGAAGTTTGTTGCTCCGTAGTCCTGCGCAGCACGGCCTTGATGCGTGCAACCACTTCGCGCGGACTAAAGGGTTTTACAATATAGTCATCTGCGCCGAGTTCAAGTCCTAAGATCCGATCAATCTCCTCTCCTTTTGCCGTAAGCATGATAATCGGAATAGAGGAATTTTTTCTAATTTCCTTGCAGGCTTCAATGCCAGACATCACGGGCATCATAATATCAAGTACGCAAAGCGCAATTTCAGCATCCAACTTATCGAGCGCTTCAGCGCCGTTATACGCATCCACAACCTCGTATCCTTCCGCCTTTAAGTAAATGCTCAACGATTCGTGGACTACACGGTCGTCATCTGCAATTAAAATTTTGTTTGCGCTCATCTCAGCGTCCCCCTCAAATTGATCTCTCGTCTTTTCGCATTATACCATATGTGTGCGCCGAAAAAAACAAACTGTAGTGCAAATCCTACGGATTTTCACACTTGTTCCGCATTCCGTTTCAGCGTAAACACAAATTCCACACGTCCCTCCCGGCTTTCAACCCAAATCTTTTCATGCAAAAGGTCCATGATTTCCTTTGCAATAGAAAGCCCAAGGCCAGTCCCTTCCCCAGAATGGGAATGATCCGCCTTATAAAAGCGTTCAAACAAGTGCGCAAGATCTTCCTCCGCAATCCTCCCAGCATTAGAGACACGCACAAGCACACGCGTTTCTTCTACCTGCACTTTGATTTCGATAGGCGCCTCAACCTGAGCGTGCTTAATTGCATTATCCAACAGGATAATAAGTACTTGTTCTGTCCGGTCCAGGTTCCCATATACTTTCGGAAGTAGTGAGGGGACATCTATATGGATAGAAAGCCCCCGCTCCTCCGCGGCATTTTGATAGCGCTGTGCTACATCATAAATCGTCTCTTCAATATGCATGCGCTGTTGTGTAAGCGCTACTGCTCCAGATTGTAGCCGGGAAAGTTCTAGAAGGTCATCAATTAACCGCGAGAGCCGCATAGATTCCTTCTGGATATAACCATAGTAGCGCATCCTGTCTTCTTCTTTTTTAACAAGCCCATCGCTCAGCGCATCGGAAAGGCTGCGGATAGAAGCGAGCGGCGTACGCAATTCATGTGAAACGTTTGCAACATAGTCTTTGCGTGTCTGCTCCAAACGTACGCTTTCCGTTACGTCCTGCGCAAGCAGAACTGCACCTTCCACCTGGCCAGCACCGTCATAGAGTGGAGAAACCGTAACGCGGATTACAGCATCCTTTATTTTCTGTTCTATAGTTTTGGAAGTCCCGGTGCGTAAGACCTCATCAACGCGTTGCCCAAGTGTTTGGAACAAGGGAAGCGTTTCAAGCGCATCACCTTCCTTGCCACCGAGCAAAATTATGGAAGAAGGATTATATTGCATAATTTGCCCATGCAGATTCACGCTGATGACACCCTCGCCTAATCCATCGAGCGTCGTGCGTAAACGGTTGCGTTCAAATGTCAAGTCACCGATCGTATGAGAAAGGGCGCCCGAAAGCTGATTCAGCGATTGACCGAGCTGTGCAATTTCATCTTTTCCCGCAATATGGGCTCGTACGGAGAAATTGCCATGTGCCATAGCAAGTGCCGCCTCGTTCATCTGCTTTAGTGGATCAGTCAATTTGCTGGACACTAAATATGCAGGAAGCAACATAATTACTGTTACCACAACAATTGCCACCAGCAACGCTGTCCAGAGACTGTTCATTGCAGCGTTAAGCTCCTGGATGGGTTTTATTAAAAACACTGCCCCGATTACGCTCCCATCGCTGCCCCAGATAGGCTCCCCCACAATCGCATCTGCAGCGCGCCAGCTCCCGCGTGAGATACTCTTCCCGGAAAGCACTGTGCTAAGGTTCTGCTTCGCAAGCGCAAGCATCTCCTGGGCCTGCGCGGAATCCATATCCTGCGGAGAAACAAATAGCGTTTCATCTGCCATAAAAACAAAGGGAGTGGCATTCCAAATATTTTTGTTGTTGGGAGCAACCGTAACGCGGTATTCACGATAACCCATTGTGCCCTGCAGAAATTCCGCTGAACGCTCCGCCAAAAACACGGCGCTCGGCGCGAGCTCACGCAGTTTGATCTCCGCATAAGCGCCAACGCCGGTATAGCGAAAAACGAGCGCAGTTAAGCCTGCGCTCAAAACCACCGCCAACAAAACTATTGCAAGCGTTTTACGCAAAAATGTGTTTTTCATTACCGCGCCTCAAACTTATACCCAACGCCATACACGGTTTTAATCGACCAGCTGACTCCTTCCTGTGGAAGTTTTTGACGGATACGCTTTATCTGCGTGTCTACGGCTCGCGTATCTCCAAAATAATCATATCCCCAAACCTGTGAAAGAATCTGTTCTCGCCCATATACGCGCCCCGGATGGGAAGCAAGCAACTCGAGAATTTCCACCTCTTTAGGGGTAAGTGGAAGTTTTTCTCCATTTACGCGGACATCGTAATTATTAATATTAATCTCGAGTCCTTCAAAGCGCAACGCTTTTTGCTGCTCTTCCTTTGTGCCCGTAAATCGTCTCAGAACCGCCTTAACACGGGCTACAACCTCACGCGCACTGAAAGGCTTTACGATATAGTCATCTGCGCCCAATTCTAGACCAAGGATGCGATCAATCTCTTCTCCTTTCGCCGTAAGCATAATAATAGGTATGCGGCTTGAAGCGCGAATCTCTCGGCATACCTCAATACCGGAAATCTTTGGCATCATTAAATCGAGCAGGATCAGATCCGGCTTTGCTGAATTTGCCAGTTCCAGCGCTTCAGCACCATCCATTGCAGATATATGTTCGAAGCCTTCGCTTTCAAGGTAAACGCCCAGCGTTTCATGAATAATAGGCTGATCGTCACAAATCAATATTTTCTGTGCCATGCGGACACCTTCCTTGCTCTATTGAAGTAGTATGCTTTGATTATAGTATGGGGCGCTTTTCCATGCAAGGTGGCCGGAAGTTTTGTCATAATTGTACTTAATTTCGCCCATTTTTGCGCTTTTATTATGGAATCGCAAATCCACTCCCGTGCGCAGAGATAATTCAAATAAATTTCTTTGGTTACATCTCTTTTAAAGCATAGCATATTTTAGGCAATGTTTAGAACGCCGCTGCCCATTAGTTCTACAAATCCTGCTTATTCTGAAGCTTGCACTTCATCAATATGCTGAGGAATGCTATCCAAAAGATAGCGTACCGACTGCTGCTTCTCCCTACCTGCTAAATTTTCCAAGAATGAAGCAGTATTGCCAGAAGAATCCATGTATCCACCGTCTATTCTGTTACTGCAAATGATATCTACTGGTTTTGCCCGGCCACTTTTCTTTGATGTGGCCAATAGCCTGCTCATATTCCCCTTCCATTTAGCTAAGCACATCAAGCGCGGCTTAAGCTACCCTTCAGCGGGGCAATTCAAGTTTTTGTTCAATCCTGGTATTCTTTTTCCTTTCTTCCAAAAAGCAGGGAGTTTTTACGCCGCGTGGAGGATAAATCCCATAATATCCTTTTTAAGCCTTTCTCATCCAACCGCTTCAGTATGTTTGATATCGAAACGAAAACTACATTTTGTTCCCTTACTGCAACGCTATATAACAAGTAAGCCGCCGTACTGCCGGCGTTTTTATAGAAAGGCTGTAGATGGAACTACTTGCATTGCAGACCCAATCGGCCAAGGCGCCGCAACCTTTATCCCTTAAAGTTGCGGCGTAATCCGGCGGAATATCGATCTTAGCGTTGAGCAGACCAAGATTTTTCGTAACAGATTCCACTATGGCACCGATAGGATTCATGGCTTTTTATCCGTTCGAAAAGCTTTCGCACGCTGCTCGATGTTGTATTTGGGATGTTCACAATGGGCGCCTTCCATCGGCATCTCCTCTTGCTGACCTTTTTCTGTTTCCGGTGCCGCGTTGCCAGGTGCTGCTGCAACTGTTTTGCCAACCGAACTCGCTACCACAATTTTGCCAACTTCAGTGTCTTTTTGGCAATAGGGCCAGCTTTCAAATCAGTTTTCATTCTAGAAATCCCATTGTTTGATTTTGCCTTCCTCCTAAAATATAGAATTTGGGCGATATGTTTCCTTGCTTTTCGCCTTCAGTGTAACGCTTTACCATAAATGCATATATGCCGCTTCGGCGGAAAAACGACAAAATCACTATGGCGCACCGGCCATAGTGATTTTTAGTTAAAGAAACCCGCAATACCGCCCTAACAGCGGAGCATTCTTAGCGTTTGTCAGTCTTCCTCATCCGGTTCTGGGAGGATCGCATTGTGGTAAATCTCCTGCACGTCATCATTGTCTTCAAAGCGCTCAAGCAATCGCTCCATTTTTTCTGCCAGCTCCGGATCGGTAGCATCCACGGTATTCTGCGGGATCATCGTTACCTCTGCAGAAAGAAATGCATATCCTGCGGCTTCCAATGCCTCACGTACTGCAGAAAAGTCGTTGGCATTTGTATAGATCTCATATACGTCCTCACCCGGCTCAAAATCTTCGGCGCCCGCATCTAGCGCAGCCATCATCAGCTCATCCTCATCGATGGATGCGCTGCGCTCCACAACGAGCTGACCCCGGCGCTCAAACATCCAGGAAACGCAACCCGTTGCACCCATGCTTCCGCCGCTCTTATCGAACAGATGGCGGATATCCGCAGCAGCACGGTTGCGGTTATCGGTCACAACATCCACTATGATGGCGATACCGTTTGGCCCATAGCCTTCATAGGTAATCTCTTCGTAATTCACATTGCCAAGCTCACCCGCAGCTTTTTTGATGGAGCGTGTGATGTTGTCATTTGGCATATTGTTTGCCTTTGCTTTTGCAATTACATCGCGCAGCTTAGAGTTATTCGCAGGGTCGCTCCCGCCCTCTTTTACAGCAATTGCGATTTCTCTTCCAATTTTCGTAAATATCTTTCCGCGCTGCGAATCTGTTTTTTCTTTTTTGTTTTTGATGTTTGCCCATTTGGAATGTCCAGACATACCGTTTTTCCTCCCCGTAAATTCAACGTTTTATTATAGCATTTCACCGGCGTGCAGCGCAAGTGCCCTATTCTTTCTTCTCCATGTTTTTCTGCTGCAGTTCCAGGTACTTCGACTTGAGTTTTTTAAAGTCCTCCCAGGCATCACGCTTTTTGCCCTCATCCCGCAGCAATGCAGCAGGATGGTAAGTAGGCAAAATCCAAATGCCTTTTTTGCACTTCCACACACCGCGATCACGGGTAATACGTACGCTTTCATCATAAACATACCGCGCTGCCGTAGCACCTAGGCAAACGATGATCTTGGGCCGCACAAGGGCAAATTGAGCGCGAAGATATGGAAGGCATGCCATGGCTTCAACATCCGCCGGGACACGGTTCTGCGGAGGCCTGCATTTGACGATGTTGCAGATATACACCTCCGAACGATCCAGTGCAATTGCAGCCAACATCTTATCAAGGAGCTTCCCAGCATTCCCTACGAATGGAATGCCTTGCAAGTCTTCCTCCCGGCCTGGTCCTTCTCCTACGAGCATAATTGCTGCAGAATGATTTCCATCCCCGATTACCACATGGCTCCTCGTCTGCGCCAGCCCGCAGCCAGTACAGCCACGTAGCGTTTCGTAAAGCGCCGACCATTCATAATGCACTGCTGAATACCTCCTAAAATTATGTATCCAAACACCTTCATCCAGTTTTTTAGGGACATAAGCATGACTAAATCCGAGCCGCAATGGAAGTGCATAAAACTGCGATAAGATTGTTTTATGGTTTTCTGAAGGGATGCCCTTGCAGCAGCGCATCCAGTCCATGCACCTTTGAAACGCCGCATTCCCATCTCTGCTTATGCTTTTCCTCTATGAAACGTTCTCTGCATCCATTACGATGTTGCCGTTTGCATTTAAATATCCTGCAAAGCGATTCTATCTTTCTACATGTTTCGCCACGTTATGCGCAATCTCAAGAACACCCTTTTATTGTCGTCTGCTTCCCATATGCATCCATTCAGCCGCCTCTGCCTCGCAACGGCAGCAAATATGAAACCCTGCATTTTTCCATTTGTGCTCCTTGCAAAAAATGTATTTTTCTCAGAATACCATATTTCCCTATAAATTGCACGAACTATTACTCCTGCTTATTGCAAAATCGTTATGTGCGCTTTATAATCTTTATATAAAATTTGGTTATAGGTTCACCTGGTAGCATCGTTTTTAGCGCGCCTGGAAGAACTAGGAGGACATGAATGGCAACAGACCTCGATTTGTATAGCATTTTTTGCACTGTTGCGCGCTGTGGTAGCCTTTCACATGCTGCGCGTGAACTTTATGTCAGTCAGCCTGCAATCAGCCAATCTATGCACCGTCTGGAATATGCGCTTGGCTGCACGCTCTTTACGCGCACAAGCCGCGGCATTTCCCTTACAAGCGAAGGGCGCATGCTCTATAGTTATGCAGAAAAAGCCGTAAGCTTAATCGCTGCAGCGGAAGACCGCCTCAACCGTATGCGCACACTGCAATCGGGCGGGCTCATGATCGGCGCAAGCGATACGCTTTGCCAGTTTTTTTTGCTCCCTTATCTCGAAAAATTCCATCTTGAATATCCCGATATCCAGCTTCAAGTTACCAATCGTACAACGCCAGATACCGTAGAGTTGCTCAAGGTTGGGAAAGTTGACATTGCACTCGTAAACCTCCCGGTGAACGATAGCAGCCTGCAGGTTCGGGAAGTGCTCAACGTGCATGATGTATTTGTAGCGTCCTCCCGCTTTGCACATTTGAAAGGGCATCCCATTACGATGGAGGAGCTATCTCACGAGCCGCTCGTGCTTTTAGAAAAAGCATCCAATTCCAGAAAATATCTTGACGATTTTGCATCCGTGTGCGGCGTTACGCTGCATCCAGAAATCGAGCTGGGTGCACACAGCCTCCTGGTGGAATTTGCACGCATTGGCCTCGGAATTGCGTGCGTGACGCAGGAGTTCGCTGCTGACGCCATCGATAGCGGCGAACTGTTTGAAATCGAGCTGACGTCGCCAATGCCTTCGCGGAGCATTGGGCTGATTTCCCTCGAAGGGGTTCCACTCTCCGTTGCCGCAGATCGCTTTATCAGCATCGTGATGGAGAATGCAAATTCCCATGATGCATAATGGAATTCTTTTATGAAAGGAAATGCCATGGAACAAAGGCGATCTAAAAGCCGGCATACCATGCTGCGGATCGATCTTGCCATTGTCGGGATTCTGGCAATAGCGGTTTGCTTGTTTGCGCTTTTCTATGCAGGAGGTGGCGCTTCGATTCTCTCCCCAGCCATAGACCCCGAAGCCAGTCCAGCACCCAATACTTCTCCGCTTCCATCGCCGAGCCCTTCTTCCACGCCAGCACCTGTTTCCACAGAAGGGCGCCTTATACCATATTTGGAAAACGGGCTTTGGGGCTATAAGAATACCGCTGGGCAGGTTGCAATTGAGCCCCGTTTTTCCGCTGCTTATGAATTCGATGGAGACACTGCTTTTGCCGCAGAAAACGGTTATTATGGACTCTTGGCAAAAAATGGGGTATGGGTTGTAGAGCCGGTTTGGGAAGCGGTCGAAGCATTTTCCGAGGGATATGCCGCTGTAGAATCCGGTGGAAAATGGGGGTTTATTGATACGAGCGGGACCCTCGTGATCGATTATAAATTTCGAGAAGTTGGCAGTTTCCATTGCGGCCGCGCAATTGCACGCAGCGCATCAAGCTATGGTTATATTGACATCAATGGCGATGTTGCCGTGTCGCAAAAGTGGACCGCTGCAGGCGATTTTGCAGAAGATGTTGCGTTTGTACGTTCCGAATCCAACAATAGCTATATCATTGATAAAGTTGGGGAAAAGATTGCTACGCTCAGCTCCCGCCAATATGGCACATGTTTCTCAGAAGGTTTTGCCGTAATTGAAGAGGACGATTGCGCATATTTCCTTAACAGCTATGGACAAACCGCATTTAAGGAACAATACCAAGAAGCGCTTTCTTTCTGCGGTGGCTACGCAGCCATAAAACAGGACGGCCTCTGGGGATACATCAACACCAAAGGTGTGCTTGTCATCTCTAACACATACGCTGCAGCACAGTCTTTTTCCGGCGGATTGGCTGCTGTAAAGGATGCGCAAACCGATCTTTGGGGGTATATCGGAACGGATGGTAAATATGTGATCTCACCTGCATATGAAGAAGCACAGCCTTTTTCGGATGGTTATGCAGTTGTAAAACAGGACGGCGCTTATTACATTATTAATAAACCCACAGATGCTGTTCCCTTATCTCCGGTTTTGCTTTATGCGCCGTAAACTTTCGTTGCTATTAACATGGCATGTGTCCGCATATTAAAGACACATGCTTTTTTCTTTTCATTTTTTCTAATTTGCTTTTCAATTCTTGTTGCTATATCAAATACAAAATGTTATAATTTGTATGTATTATAAAGACACATATGGAGGTGACCGCTATGCAGCAGATGATGGACGCCCTTGTAAAGGAACATGGTGGGCCGGGTCTTGCCTTAAAACGCGTGCCCATACCGAACCCCGGAATTGGCGAAGTGCAGATCAAAATCCATAAAACAGCCATTTGCGGTACAGATGTGCACATCTATAATTGGGATTCCTGGAGCCAGCAGCATATCCATACGCCAATGGTGATCGGACATGAATATGTAGGCGAAATCACTTGCCTCGGCCCGGGTGTAACGGATTACGCAATCGGCGATATCGTGTCAGGGGAAGGCCACATCGTATGCGGTCATTGCCGCAATTGCCGTGCAGGCAATGGGCAATGGTGTAAGTTTACCCGAAGCGTTGGCGTAGACCGGGATGGTGCCTTTGCAGAATATCTCTGCATTCCGGAAACAAACGTAATCAGAATTCCGAATGGCATTGCACATATTCCAGAAGAGATTATTTCCTTTTTTGACGCTTATGGAAACGCTACACATACGGCTACAATGTTCGATGTTGTCGGCGAAGATGTTCTCATTACAGGGGCTGGCCCAATTGGCATGATGGCGGTCGCAATCTGCAGGCAGAACGGGGCGCGGCGTATAATTGTTACGGATGTGAATCAGTATAGGCTCGACCTTGCAAAACGCATGGGGGCGGATGCAATCGTGAACCTGCAGCATGATCGATTAGAAGATGCGATGCATGCACAAGGCATGGTAGAAGGATTTGATGTCGGATTGGAAATGAGTGGGAGCGGCGCTGCGCTCAATCAGCTTCTCAAATCCATGCGCAATGGCGGAAAAGTGGCGCTGCTCGGCATTGCAGGGCCCGGAACGGTGATTGATTGGAACGATGTAATTTTTAAAGGGCTAACGCTTCAAGGCATTTATGGGCGCAGAATGTATGAAACCTGGTACAAACTAATGGCTATGCTCGAAGCTGGATTGGATCTTTCCCCCATCATTACACACCGTTTCCACTACACGGATTTTGAAAAAGGATTTGATGCAATGAACAGCGGCCTTTCGGGCAAAGTGATTCTGGATTGGAGCGTCTAATCTGCAGGAGCATCGGAGGGAGGTAAAACCATGAAAACAGCACTTCAGTTTTTTCAAAACGAACTCGATTCCATACGGGCGGCCGGAACTTATAAGGAAGAACGCATTATCATAACGCCACAAAAGGCTGCAATCAGTACTACCGCAGCGTCAGATGTGCTTAACCTGTGCGCGAACAACTATCTTGGCCTTTCGGATCATCCGGAAGTGATTGCAGCCGCAAAATCGAGTTATGACACATGGGGATTTGGCCTTTCTTCCGTGCGTTTCATTTGTGGAACGCAGAAGATTCACAAGCGTCTGGAGCATAAAATTTCCGATTTCCTGGGAATGGATGACACGATTCTCTATTCTTCCTGTTTTGATGCAAATGGCGGGCTGTTTGAAACCCTCCTCGGTCCAGAGGATGCTGTGATTTCCGATGCGCTCAACCATGCGAGCATCATTGACGGCATCCGCCTGTGCAAAGCCAAGCGTTTCCGCTATCGGAACAACGATATGGAAGACCTGCGCGTACAGCTGCAAGCTGCACAGGGCGCGCGGATCAAGCTCATTGCAACCGATGGCGTTTTTTCCATGGATGGCTTCATCGCCAATTTGTCCGCAATCTGCGATCTTGCAGACGAGTTCGGTGCGCTCGTCATGGTGGATGACAGCCACGCAGTCGGCTTTATGGGGCAGCATGGGCGTGGGACGCCCGAACATTGCGGTGTAATGGGCCGTGTAGATATCGTTACAGGCACATTGGGCAAGGCGCTTGGCGGCGCAAGTGGCGGCTATACAGCAGCGCGTCAAGAGATTGTAGATTTGCTGCGCCAGCGCTCGCGTCCCTATCTGTTTTCCAATTCCCTTGCCCCAGCCATCTGCGCCGCAAGCTTAAAGGTATTCGATATGCTCAGCACCTCCACAGAGCTGCGCGACAAAGTCCATGAAAATGCACGCTATTTCCGCGCACAGTTGGAAAGCCTAGGGTTTGATGTGCCAAAGGGTGAGCATCCCATCGTCCCGGTCATGCTATATGACGCAGCGATTGCACAGGAATTCGCATCACGCATGCTTGCAAAAGGTGTGTACGTGATAGGGTTTTCCTACCCTGTTGTACCGGAAGGAAAAGCGCGGATCCGCACGCAGGTTTCTGCAGGGCATACCAAAGAAGATCTCGATTTCGCCGTACGCTGCTTTGTAGAAGTACGGCAGGAAATGGGGCTCTCTGCCGGCTAACTTTGGCAAAAAGCTGGGCAAAGGATTTTGCCCAGCTTTTTTCATTCGATCTCCGTTTTGTTTTGTTGTTGTCCTTGACGCTTCCTTTGCTCTTGATGGCGTTGCTTATTCGTCCGTTGCTGGTCGTTGCGTTTCTTCTGTTGCTTTTGATTTACCGGAAGGTATTCATCCTCATAATGAAAACTCATGGTCGCTCCTCCTTTCGCGGGTTACTATGGGATTAGTATTTGCCCCGGCTTTGCCATTATGCCTGGTTATGCTTTCCGGGAGAAGCAAAAAATATAGGCTCCGTCATGCTTTGCAGGATTTGTGGATATTCGCAAGCGTTTGTTTTACAATACCATTTTTTGCAGCAGTGCTATTGCATCGAAGGCATCGCAAGGGAATCAATCCATATTGAGCCGTTTGTGCGAGAATGATACAATGAAAATACTTTAAATTGAGGAAGGAAACTCAACCCACTATGTTCTTAACCTTCAAAAACCTAACAATTCGGAACGCTTCTGAGCATGATGCTGTGCAATTGGCTGCTTGGTGGAACGACGGAAAAATCATGGCACATGCCGGTTTTCCAAATGGAATCGGCCAAACGGCCGAGCACATAGCCCAGAGCTTACGTTCCGATGCAGACGCGGTTCGACGGCGTTTGATCATTGAAATGGATGCTATACCAATCGGCGAAATGAGCTACCGAAATGCTGGAAACGGGGTTGTTGAAATCGGCATTAAAATCTGCGATTTTTCCCTCCACAACAAAGGTTTGGGCAAAGTATTGCTCAGCATGCTTATCTCCGCCTTATTTCAGATGGGGTATGTGAAAATCATCCTGGATACCAACTTCAACAATCGGCCCGCGCAGCACGTCTATGAGGCGCTCGGCTTTCGGCAACAAGGCATACGGAAAGATGCTTGGCACAATCAGCTTGGTGAGCTGCAAACATCTATCGATTATGCGCTTCTGCCAGAAGATTTTGTAAATTTTGCAAAATAATATAGAGATAGACCATGTCGTTGTTTGGCGGACTCAAAGTTTTCTAATGCTGCGTTGTCTCTAATTTTCCAATTTGCACAGGGTGCACGCACCCCCAATCGCTTTAGTAAGCTTTTCTTCCTTGAAGTATTCGTCAATGCGCCCATAGTTTTTCTGATACGCAGATGTTTTTATGATCCCATCATGCGGGCAGATCTTCTCTCAGAAAAGCATCACGGCAGCGCTGGGGATGATTGTAAAAGCACAACTGAAGCATTTCCGCGCATGGGGCCACGCTCCATTTGGAAAGCGTGCGCCTGTGCCGCCGGCACGCTTTTGTGCATCCAAGGGATCGTTATAGGGAGGTGCCATTTCATAGTTGGGCAATCCGTAAGCATCTTTGTTGCCCCAAACGCCAAAAACTTTAAGAAATGCTTGCAAAAGTGCATGCTCCATGTTAGAATAGCACTGTTTGATTCTAAGGTTATGCTTACGGCTGGTAAGGAGGTGTAATAGCATGGGTAAGTTTTGCGAAGTATGCAATAAAGGGGCTATGTCCGGAAATCTGGTCAGCCATTCCAACAGGAAGACCAAGCGCACTTGGGCACCCAACGTTCAAACCGTTCGTGTTGTAGTCAACGGCACGCCGCGTAAAATGAACGTCTGCACACGCTGCCTTCGTTCCGGTAAGGTTGAACGCAGCTTCTAAGCTTCACATAGCAGTTTAGGCGGTGCTATAAGCGCCGCCTTTATTTTGTTTATTAACAAGTCCGCAGCAACATCTGGATAATTACGACAACTGCACCGGAAAGAAGCAACGATAAAAAAAAGCTCACACCACAGCAAAGCAGAATGATGGTAAGCAGCAAAAACAGAAGCGCGCAACGCAGTGTCCTTCTTCTTATACAACGCTTTTTAATCCGCACCATGGCAGGCCTCCTTTGCATCTGCCCCCTCCTTTTCAACAACTCTCTTTAGTTTAATATACGCGCACACATCCAGAACGGTTCACGCACCGCCTTGTTACGGAATACAGTATCGTATATCACTCTTGTATTTATGGAGGAAACCTATGGCGCACACGCTCGTAGAAGCAAACGATGTTTGCCTCACATATCATGAACCGACCGCTGAAACACGCGCGATTGAACATTTAAGTTTTCAAGTGAATCAAGGGGAATTCGTTTCAATCGTAGGCCCATCCGGCTGCGGAAAGACGAGCATTCTCTCCCTCCTTGCAGGGCTCATGAAGCCTTCTGAAGGGGAGATCCACATTTATGACGGAAAACAGCCAGGCTATATGCTACAACGAGACCATCTGCTGGACTGGCGAACCATTGAAGGCAACATCATGCTTGGTTTGGAAGTAAAGCAGATGGCAACGCCGGAGAACCGCGCCTATGCACTATCGCTTCTGGATACTTATGGCCTTTCGGAGTTTCGGCATCATTATCCGCGCCAGCTCTCGGGCGGGATGCGGCAAAAAGTGGCTTTAATTCGTACGCTTGCTACCTCTCCGGAGTTGCTGCTGCTTGATGAACCATTTTCCGCACTCGACTATCAAACTCGCTTGCGCGTAGCAGATGAAATCCATTCCATTTTAAGGCGTGAAGGGAAAACCGCAATCCTTGTCACGCATGATATTTCAGAGGCAATCTCCATGAGTGACCGCGTGCTTGTTTTTTCCAGCCGTCCGGCAACGCTCAAGCATGAGCACAGCATTCACCTCTCTGGCGACAATACACCGCTTGGCAGGCGAAACGCACCGGAATTCAAGGACTATTTCGATATGATTTGGAAGGAGCTTGATAGTTATGAAAAAACGTCTGCCTCATAACTGCTCAAAGGAGCATGCAGAATACTTGCAGGCGATTCTTCGGCGTGAACGGTTCATCTCCATCACCCGCTATTTGATTTTGATCGCATTCATTGCACTGTGGGAAGTGTTTGCACGCACGGGCATCATTGACCCCTTCATTGGCAGCTCTCCTACCCGTATTTGGGAAACTTTGGTTCGGCTGTATACAAACGGAGAGCTTTTTGAACATATTTGGATTACGCTGTATGAAACCGTGGTGGGCTTTCTTCTGGGCACGCTTTTGGGAACGCTGGTGGCAATCCTGCTCTGGTGGAGCAACACACTTTCCCGCATTCTTGATCCTTACCTCGTTGTGCTCAATGCACTGCCTAAAATTGCGCTTGGTCCAATCTTAATCGTCTGGTTTGGCGCAGGCGTCAAGAGCATTATTGTAATGGCTCTTCTGATTTCGCTCGTTGTAACCATCATGAGCGTGCTCGTTGGGTTTAATGAAATCACCGGGGAAAAGCAGCTGCTAATGCGTACACTTGGGGCAAACAAGCTTCAGATTTTTACAATGGTTGTCCTTCCCGCGTCAGTCCCGACGATCATGAGTGCACTCAAGATCAGCGTAGGCATGAGCTGGGTCGGCGTAATCGTTGGGGAATATCTTGTTTCCAAAGCGGGGCTCGGATATTTGATCGTATATGGCGGCCAGGTATTTAAGCTTGATCTTGTGATGACGAGCATCGTCGTGCTTTGCGTGCTTGCTGCACTCATGTATTATGGTGTTGCTTATCTTGAAAAGAAACTCGTGCTTTGGCGCACGCATGAATAAAGTTTATACCAGCAGGATCTCTGGATAAACTTCGCCTGCCTCAATCGTAAGCAATGCAATGGAAGGCGCTCTTCCATCCCGCGGCAGATACGGACTTCCAGGGTTTACCGCAAGTACAGCGCCACTTGCCTCTACAAGCGACACATGGGTATGGCCATACAGTGCAAGCGCGCAACCAAGCTCTTGGGCACGGTAAAATAAGCGCGTTCGATCCCAGCGCACCCCATATTGATGCCCATGGCACAGGAGTAAGCGCACGCCTGCAAGTGTGATGACCTGCTCCGCGGGGGTGCGCACATCCAAATCGCAATTACCGCGCACTGCATAAACAGGGACGCCTGCCTGCTTTTCCAGCAATCGGGCGTCCCCTGTAACATCGCCCAAGTGGATCCATGCTTCTGCATCTGGAAGCGCGCCTAATGCACGCGCAAGTCCAGCCGCAGCCCCATGTGTATCGCTGATTACACCAACACGCATTATGCTTGCTCCGCCGCCAGCGCTTCCCTAATTGCCTCAAGGCCGCGCTTCCTGTGGCTGATGCTGTTCTTTTCGGAAGCGTCCATTTCAGCGAACGTTTTTCCAGCAGGCACATAGTAAAACAGAGGATCGTATCCAAAACCAGCTTGTCCACGCGGTGCGCGCAGAAGCATTCCTTCCACCTCGCCGCGGCGGATCAGCGTTTCGCGTCCCCGTCGCGCCAATGCAATGGCGCTTACAAACTGGCATGCGCGCGCATTCTCCGGCACATCCTGCATGGCGGCAAGCAGTTTGGCATTGTTCGCTGCATCGTCATGCCCTTCCCCTGCATAGCGGGCACTGTGGACACCCGGTGCGCCGCCAAGCGCATCTACCATTAAACCGCTGTCATCGGAAAGTGCAGCATCTGCATCGGCTACCGCAAGCACTTCTTCAGCCTTTTTTCGGGCGTTTTCTTCAAAGGTTTCCCCATCCTCCACCACGTCGATCGCAAGATTCGCCTCCTTAAGGGAAAGGATCTCGTCAAAATACGGCGCGAGAATGGCCTTGATCTCTTCAACCTTATGCGCATTGTTGGACGCAATCACAAGCTTCATGTTTTTTCTCCGTACAAAAAATATGGGGGTGTGCGTTTGCACACCCTTATTATATTACCATATTCTTTCTTGTTTAGGAAGCAAATTCATTTACATACATAGGCGCGCTTACGGCGGCGCTGAATTCATATGGCTCCCCCTCTACCATAAGGTTAAGCTCATAGACAGGTTCGAGCGCATTCGCAGTAAGATACATTGTCGTATATGCAGCCGCATCAAGGCCTTCCGTATATTGCGCTGAAAGGAACTCCGCACTGACATCCACCGTTGCAACGCCATCAAACAGGTCTGCCGAAATCAGTTCGGTTCCTTCCGGGAAGCAACACCGCAGCGCATCGCTCTGCGGCCCTTCGATCAGCGCGCGCATCGCTGTTTCAATGCTGGCACCATCCTCCACATACCGCGTAACAGGAACATTCAAGCTCGCGCTTTGGTTGGGGAAATAAAGCGTAAGTGCAGTTGCCCCCTCCGTGCTGGCACTGATTTCCCCATCCTCCGCATTGAGCGCAAACGGCGCCATTGCAGCTTTTACGTTGGTTCCGTTGGGAAGCTCTGAAACTTTCTGGCCGTCTAATGTAATGCGCACGGAATCTATCGTTGGGAATTCCGTAAGCGTGTTTACAATTGCCGTTACCATGGCCCGCTCTTCCTGCACGGTTTCCTGCGCTTCCATACCGGAAAGGTCCAGCGTGGCTTCCCCATCGCTCCCAATCCGCAAAGATAACTCAGTGCCTTCCGGGATTACGGTCTGCAGGCCCATCATGGCCGCAGATGCCCGATTTGCTTCCGTATCCGTTAAATAGCTCAGTGCTGCTTTTCCGATTCCTTCTTCCCACGGGATCATTTTCATTACAGGAACGATGAATCCATCGTCCGTTGCGTAATACAGCACCGTGCGCCTATAGCCCTCCTCGGTAGAGCTTGCGCTCTGCTCCAGATCGCCTTCCATAATTTCGTCCGTAACGGAAGGCTCCTCAGCAGCATCCTGCTTGCAGCCTGCTGCCAATACAAGCAATGCTATTGCGGCAATGCCGCACAAAAGCCTTTTCAACATAAAAGACCCTCCATTCATCTCAGCTTATTTACCTTAAGCTTATTCCATGTATGGAGGGAAAATGACGATAATTATAGCGCTGTGGGCTTAAGCGTTTTTACAAGCGTTTCTTCTGGCGTCACATAAGCAGTTCGATAGGTAGTGTAGATGACCATGCCTGGCTTTGCACCCGCTGGTTTCTTTATATACTTGCGTAGCGTATAATCCACAGGAATATTCTCCCCACCCCGTGCCTTGCTGTAATAGGCTGCCAGCGTAGCGGCCTCAAGAAGCGTCTGCTTGCTAGGCGCGCCTTCACATTTTACGATAACATGAGAACCCGGGATGTTCTTCGTATGCAGCCAAAAATCGCCTCCCTCTGCAAAGCGCAGCGTAAGCGTATCGTTTTGCTTGTTGTTTTTCCCAACGTAGATGCGCGCATTTCCATCCGAAGATACAAAGCAAAGCGGCTTGCTCGCAGCATATTTGGGGGATTTTTTCGCTCCTTTTTCCCGCTTGAGATACCCTTGCTCACGCAGTTCTTCCACCAGTTCTGAAAGTTCCGCATCCCCAGCGCATTTGCGCAGGTTATCCAGCTGCCCCTCAAGATACGAAAGCTCCGTTAATGTTTGTGCGCGTTGGGTGCCTGCCATATCGCGCGCAGCTTTTTGCTTCTGATATTTTTTAAAGTAGCGCTGCGCGTTCTCTCCAATGGAAAAGCGCGGATCAATCGGGATTTTTATCATTTGGGGCGGATCCAGGTAATAATTGAGCACGGCTGCCTCCTGCCCATTCTGTTTCACAGAATGCAGATTCGCCGTAAGCAGCTCCCCATAAAGCCGATTTTGCTCAATGCTCTCTGTTGCATTGAGCGCATCCGCATAAAGCGCTAGCTTTTTCTCACACCGCTCGATGTTGTTTTGGAGCACCTTGCGCACAGCCGCACTATGGCGCTGCATGCGTTCAAAAATATCATGTTGCGCGCAAAACTCGTCATAGGCCGCGCCAATGCTTTCCGCTCTGCGGGATTTTACATCGCTCGGGATAAAAGGATAAACGCCAATTGGTTCATCGTATGCATTTAGAGCAACCGTAGGTGTAAATTCGCCGAGCATGAGCGCATGATAAAAAGTATACAGGCTTTGGGCAAGCGTGTCCCGCATCGCATCATCCAGGGCTTCACAGGAAGTTTCGCCTGTAACACGCGCGGCAAGTGCAGCAGCCATCGCAGGGGAAAGGCCAAAAAATGAGCTGGATAGGCGCCTATCGATCCGCCCTCCCTGCAAAAGTGCATTCCGAAATTCCTCTTTTTTAGCGCAAAGCGGGTTCGCTTTTTCCTGCTGCGGCGGAAGTTCATATCCAACGCCCGGCAAGATCAATCGCACATTGGACATGCCTACCCCAACATGGCGGATCGCATCCACAATGATCCTCTTTTCGTTTACCAGGATGATATTGGAATGTTTGCCCATGATCTCTGCGATAAGCCGATATGGCACAAGATCCCCGAGCTCATTCTGCGCTTCGATGGTCAAGACGAGCACGCGATCCAAATTCGGCTGTTCGGCCGATAGAATTCTTCCGTTTAAAATGCGTTTGCGCAGCAACATGCAGAACATGGGTGCGTCAGCTGGATTAGTGCGTTTGATCTCCGTAAGATGCGCCCGCGTATTCGCAGCAGAAGCGGAAATAAGGAGTTTATAATTCCCGCTTGCTGCGTGCACGCCCAATAGCAGTTCATCGCGTTCCGGCTGCTGTATTTTATCAATTTTCCCACCTACAAGCGTCCGTTGCATTTCAATCACGGATGCATGCAGATTCAATCCATCCATTGCCATAAGGCGTTTCCTTTGTAAAAACAGTTTTGTGAAAGCGGTTAAACAATCGTGTTCTTTAGCGTTCCAATGCCTTCGATTTCCACGGCAATTACGTCCCCCCGCTGCATGGGGCCGATGCCTTCTGGCGTTCCGGTTGCAACTACGTCGCCCGGCAGAAGCGTCATGCAGGCAGACATGTAGCAAATCAGCTTATCGATGTCATGTGTCATCCTAGCCGTCGTGGAGTTCTGGCGTACTTCTCCATTCAAAACAGAGCGAATCCTAACATTGCCTGCATCGAGCTCCGTTTCAACCCATGGTCCAATCGGACAGAATGTATCAAAGCTTTTTCCGCGCGTCCACTGGCCGTCGCTCTTTTGCAAATCGCGCGCCGTAACATCGTTAAGGCAGGTATACCCGAAAATATACTCCTTCGCATGCCCCGGCCTTACCCCATGCGCCATTTTGCCGATGACCACGCCAAGTTCCGCCTCATAATCCACGCGCTTGCTCAAGGACGGATACACTATTCCGTCCCCATTCCCAACAACGCAGGTATTGGGTTTTAAGAACAGCAGCGGCTCCTCCGGCTGCCCCTCATGCATTTCATCCGCATGTGCTTTATAGTTTTTCCCAACGCACACAATCTTCGTCGGTTCAACGGGCGCGAGCAGGCGAACGTCCGAGAGTGGATAAACCCGCCCATCCTTTATAAGTTCCGCATAGGGTGTGCCGCGTAGCCGCGCTACAGTTTCCCCTTCCAGGATCCCATAGAATACGTCATTTTGATGGTTTACCCGAACAATACGCATGTTTTTCTCCTTTGCAGCATTTGATCTTTTGTATTTTATTATGGCGATGGAATGCGCTCGAGCGACGAGCAGGAAATCTCATAGGTCGTGCGCTCAGCGACCGTGCCATCTTCATAGCATTTTTGGTATTCCCGGCTTTGCATCCTTCCAGCAAGGCGAATGCGTTCTCCAACCGAAAGGTTCTGGGCAAACCGCGCATTGCGTCCCCAGGCAATGCACGGCAGATAATCCGATTTATGGTAAGAGCGGTTCACGGCAAGCAGCAGATCAGAAATTTCCCTTGAAAAAGGCGTAGTCCTAAAATTTGCCGGCTTGCAAAGATACCCGCAAAGTGAAACTTCATTGCAGGGGGTAAACGCAGCAGGATCCAGCAGAAGGAAGCTGCGCGCAAAAAGCGTCACCATAAGTCTGTTGCCGCCTTCTGTCCGCTTATTATAAGAGCGGATCTGACCCTCCAACATAGCGGCATCTCCATCCTGCGGCAGCACATCAAACAATCTGCCCGGCACGATTAGCGGAAGCACATCCATTACACCGCTTAAACGTGGTATGGCAAGATGCATGAAATAAAACGCCTCGCCATACAGCATATGATCCAATACGACATCCCCTACGATCGTGCCTGCCATATGCGCATGGTTGTTCTCATATCCTTTGTCCATACTTGCTTTCTCCATTCGTTTGGAATGGTTATAAGTATGAACAAGACGCAGGGGTTATGTATTGACTGAATCCGGTTTAGGATAAGCTTGGGTAACCACATCGTCCAGCAGCGTCATCACAAGGAGCATCCCTTTCCCCGCGCGCGCATCAATGCGCACAAGATCCGTATTTGCTTCTGTTTTCGTGCCATGCTTTTGCTCGATAATAAAATCAAAAGGCATTTTTACATAAAATGCTGCTGCGATGCACGTCCCATTGCTGCCGTTTTTCTTAAAGTCAAACGTTTTAAGGCCTTTTCCATTACGGCCCTGCACATCATAATCAAACACAAAGCTGCGCTTTGCGTAACCGCGGTCAGTCAACACTAAAATTTCACCCGCTTCCTCAATCTGTTCAAAGAAGCACACTTCATCCCCTGCATCGAGCTTAATGCATTTTACACCGCTGGATACCCGCCCCATTTGCGGCACGGTATCGGTTTCAAAGCGGATGCTCATGCCGAGCTTGGTAATAAGAAGGATGGTATCCGCCTTGCGTGGCTGCACGCCGAGCAGCGCATCTCCTTCTTTCAGAGATATCGCCTGCACGCGGCGTGTACGCGTTAAATATTCGGCTGCATCTGTGCATTTTACATTGCCTTGCTTCGTAAAGAAATACAATGCGCCCGCTTGCAGCTCCTCCATGCATTCTACAACGTATTCGTCCTTTTCCAGCGTCAAGATGGAATTTAGGTTCGTCGGCCGTGCACCCTGCTTGGATTCCGGTATCTCGTCCACAGGAAGCGTAAAACATGCTCCAAGGTTCGTAAACAGTTTCACGCGCCGGTCCGTTTTCGTTTCGAGCGCGGAAAGTACCCGCTCGCCTTCGGCGGCAGGCATCCGCTTTGGCATACGGCGGATACGCCCACCGTCAAGCAAGAGCACGACCGCATCTTCGGAAGGCTTCGTTTCAAGTTCCGGAACCGTGATTGCTTTTTCCGCCCGGATCAGCTGCGTGCGCCGCGGTGTGCTATAACGATCACGAATTTCGATCAGCTCTGTTTTGATCACAGAGCGCAAGCGTTCCGGCGATTCTAGAATTGCGCGGAGCTCCTTGATGCGTTGTTTAACTTCCTTGTATTCCTTCTCAATCGCCCGAAGTTCAAGATTCGTAAGCCGCTGCAGACGCAGGTCCAGAATCGCCTGTGCCTGCAATTCGGTTAAGCTGAAACGCTTCATTAGGCCTTCGCGCGCTTCCTTGGGGGTCTTTGAGGCTCGAATAAGCGCGATCACGGCATCAATATTCAAGATGGCAACCATGAGCCCTTCCAGAATATGCTCACGCCGTTCCGCTGCATCAAGATCAAAGCGCGTGCGCCGCGTAACAACATCCTCTTGATGCGCAATATAATATGCAATCAGCTGCTTGAGGCCCATAAGCTGAGGTTTTCCAGCTGCAATCGCCACCATATTTACGCCAAAAGTAATTTGCAAATCTGAATACTTATAAAGATACTGCAGGATTTTCTCAGCATCCGCATCCTTCTTGACTTCAATTACGGCACGCATGCCCATGCGGTCGGATTCATCCCGAATGTCGCTGATGCCGGCAAACAGGGTCTTCTTTTCCTGCGCAACCCGCAAAATCTCTTCAAGCGCCCTTGCTTTATTAACTTGATATGGCAACTCATGCACAACGATGAGCTTTTTCCCATTTTTGAGCGTTTCGATCTCCGCTTTTGCGCGCAACGTCAGCTTTCCGCGGCCTGTTTCATAGGCTGTTCGGATCTCTTCTGAATCGAGAATATAGGCACCGGTTGGGAAATCGGGGCAAGGGATGATCTGCATAAGCGCATCGAGTGAGATATCCGGGTCATCCATCTGCGCGATGACAGCGTTGATCGCTTCATCGAAATTATGCGGTGGGATATTCGTTGCAAGCCCTACGGCAATGCCGCTTGCACCGTTAACCAGAAGGTTCGGAAAGCGGCCCGGCAGCAGATCCGGTTCTTTTTGTGTATCGTCAAAATTCAAGCTGAATTTGACCGTATCTTTTTCAATATCGCGCAAAAGCTCCAGCGCAAGGGGCGTCATGCGGGCTTCTGTATAGCGCATTGCCGCAGCACTGTCGCCATCCACAGAGCCAAAGTTCCCATGCCCATCCACGAGCGGCATCTGCATATTGAAGTCCTGTGCAAGCCGCACCATGGCATCATAAACGGAAGCGTCACCATGCGGATGATATTTACCGAGGCAGTCTCCCACAATACGGGCGCTTTTGCGATGCGGCTTGTCCGGCGTAACGCCAAGGCCCATCATCGTATACAGGATGCGGCGCTGTACAGGCTTTAAGCCATCTTCCACGCGCGGCAACGCGCGCTCAAGGATAACATGCTCCGCATACGGGATCATGGAGTTGTGCATCACATCCTCCATGCCGCGTACAACGATTTTTTCTCCCAGCAGCGTGGGCGGCAAGTCGTTTTTTTTCGCCATATCCGTTATCCTTCCTGCGCGGGCTGCACGGCAACCCTGCTCTCAAATGTATCGAGCTTGTTGAAATCTGCAAACTCGCTGATATACTCCTTACGCGGCGCCACTTTATCCCCCATGAGAATCGTAACGATATGTTCCACATCTGCTGCATCCTCTATGGTTACTTGAATTAAGGAGCGGTGCTCCGGATTCATGGTGGTTTCCCAAAGCTGCTCCGGATTCATTTCTCCAAGGCCCTTATAGCGTTGCAGTGTATAGCTTCCGTTTTTTCCGCTTCCTTTAAGCGCTTTTGCAAGCGCCGCATCGTCATAAACATACTGTGCATCCTTTCCCCGCTGGATCTTATACAGCGGCGGCTGACCGATAAAGACATGCCCGTCCATGATGAGTTCCCGCATGTAGCGATAAAAGAACGTAAGCAAAATTGCGCGGATATGCGCGCCGTCTTGGTCGGCATCCGAAAGGATGATGATTTTGTTGTATTTCAAGTTGGCGAGGTTGAATCCCTCTCCAATCCCCGTTCCCAAAGCGGTGATAATGGAACGGAATTCGTCGTTTGCGAGGACTTGATCGAGCCTCTTTTTCTCTACGTTGAGCGGCTTCCCGCGCAGCGGCAGAATGGCCTGGAAGCGCCGATCCCTTCCCTGCTTGGCACTCCCCCCAGCGGAATCGCCCTCAACGATAAAAAGCTCGTTGCGCAGTGCATCGCGTCCTGTGCAGCTGGACAGCTTTCCCACCAAAGGGGCGTTCTCCAATCTGCTCTTTTCGCGCGCCATGGTTTTCGCCTTGCGCGCGGTTTCGCGCACATGGGCAGCCTTGACCGCCTTTTCGGCAATTTTCCCTGCAGTATCCGCATTTTTTAAGTCCTCCAGCAGAGGAACGAGCATCTCGTTCATTACATACTCGACCGCAGGGCGGGCTTCCGTATTGCCAAGACGCGTTTTGGTTTGCCCCTCAAACTGAATGGAATGCATCTTCAGTGAAATAACTGCCGTGAGTCCTTCGCGAAAATCTTCACCCGAAAGCGAGGGATCCTTATCCTTTAAAATCCCATTTTTGCGGCAATAATCGTTCAGTATTTTTGTAAGCGCCGCTTTAAAGCCGGTTTCATGCGTACCACCTTCTGTAGTTGGGATATTGTTCACATAAGAAAAAATGCTTTCGGAATATCCATCATTGTGCTGGAACGCAATCTCAACTTGAATGCCTTCTTTGCTTCCTTTAAAATGAAGCGGCTCATCATAGAGCGCTGTTTTATCTTCATTGAGATATCTTACAAAATCCGAAAGTCCACCATCGAACTTAAATTCCGCCTGTTTCTGTCCTCCGCGCTCCCTTTCATCCAAGATGCGGAACAAAACACCGCGGTTTAAATAAGCAAGTTCGCGCAGTCGTTTAACGATTATATCATAGTTCATCTCAAGTGTTTCAAACACTTCTTTATCTGGCAAAAAGGAGATTTTTGACCCTTGTCCGCGCGTCCGCCCAATCTCTGTAAGCGGTGCAACAGGCTTCCCGGAATGCATTTTGCCTTCGCTGTCGCGGTAGCTGTGGAATTTCTGTTCATAGATGCGTCCCTCCGTGCAAACTTGAACATGCACCCACTCGGAAAGCGCATTGACAACGGATGCACCCACACCATGCAAGCCTCCAGAGTAGCCATAGGAGTCATTATCGAATTTGCCACCTGCATGCAGCTGCGTAAACACGACTTCAACGCCGCTTACACCCAATTTTTCGTGGATTCCAACAGGGATGCCACGGCCATTATCTTCGACTGTAACGGAAGCATCGCGATGGAGCGTAATGGAAACCTCGTTCGCATAGCCATTCGCCGCCTCATCCACGGCGTTATCTACGATTTCCCAAAGCATATGGTGCAAGCCGCGTATGCCCGTGCTCCCGATATACATGCCGGGCCGCATGCGGACTGCTTCGAGGCCCTCCATGATCTTAATATCGCTTACGCTGTAATCTTTTGCCATCTTCTTCCTCCGTTTGCAACACCAAATCTTGTATTCGATGCCACTTAGATCCACATTATAGTATAATACAAACGCCTCTATGCTGGCAAGCGCGCATATTTTTCCCTAATGCAAACGAAACTAAGCGCGGAGGTGAACTATATGGAGCAAAACGCTGAACTTTTAATGGAAATCTACAAGAATGCTGAGCTGGAACGTGCTGTACTCGGTAGATTGATCCGCAATTCCGAGGACGCAGCATTTCGGAGTTTATTGGCGGACCAGTTTACGGTCTACCATAGCATCATGCAGGAGGCGCATGATGCGCTGAACCGGCACGGTATTCTAGCACAAGAATATGGGCCGCTTGAGAAAAAGCCCATTTTCGCTTCAATCGCTCTGCATTTGAGAATTGACAAAACATCTTCCCATATGGCTGAGATGCTTGTTCGAGGCAATGTTACAGGGCTGATCGAAACAACAAGAACGTTGCATGAAGCTGAAAATGAGGAAAATATAGAAGAAGCCGTCCTTCAACTTGGAGAACGGCTGAAAAACGCCCAACAAAAGCATATGGAACAGTTGCTTGCATTTGTTTAGACAGCTATTCTTCTTTGAGCAGCTCCGAGAGAATCGCAGTATAGATCGCCTGTGCTCGCTCCGGCCAAACAGAAGATGCATGTTTTGCTGATTTTGCATCCGGGAGCAAAATGGAAATCTGAAGTAGTTCTCCATTTTGCTCCATCGCGCGCAGCGTAGTGCGATAGCCCCCCCCCATACCCGCTTTTTCACTGGATGCGGAAAACTGTGTTTCTCGGCGGAGTTTATCCCGGCAGGCATCAGCATAGTTTGTAAGATCGTCCCGGACGGACTGCGGTAAACGTTCCACAAACATATCAAGCGTTTCTTCGCCTTTGGGTGTTAAACAGTATGCCTGGCCATAGGGCCGTGGAACAGCGGCCAGGAATCCTTCTTCCTCCAGTTCGTAAATCGCGCTTTGCAGCTCAAAGTATGGGATCAATTCATAAGCAGCCGAAAAAGTCGCAATCTGTTCTTTTGTCAAGTTAACAGAAAGCTCCTTTAAAAAATAGAGCACCATCAGTTTGCTTTTTGTAAAGCCATCTGAAAAAAACGCCATAGGTTCCAGCCTCCATGCCGGCAAGAAATAATAATGGAATTATACCATATCCATCTATACAAAAAAAGCTATAGCAGCATACACGCCGCTTGCGTTTTCAATCGTTTGCCCACATCAGCAGCAAGGCAACGCCGCATAACAACCGCAGCGAATAAAGATCCGGCGCTTAATATTTTCCCTCTTGCTTTTTTTCTGTATATCCGTATAATGGATAACATAATTGAATAATTTCATGAGGGAGTAGTTACCATGCAGTTCGCGTGGTTTAAGTTCAACATCATGGCGTTTTTTCGTCTGGCTTAAATGAAATAACGAGACTCATGTGCAGGCTTACTGCACATGAGTTTTTTCGTTGAAAAGCAGGGCTAATTAACGGGCATGCTATGCATAGAGAAAGGAATGAGACAGAATTGAAGTACTATCGCGAAGATGCCACAGAAGTTCTTGCCGAGCTTTCGTCTGCAAAAACGGGCTTAAGCTCACAAGCTGCAGAATCCAGATTTGCACAGTATGGCGCCAATAAGCTTGCTGAAGCAGAAAAAGAAACATTGCTGCAGCGTTTTTTTGCGCAGTTAAAAGACCCCATGATCCTAATCTTGCTTGCTGCAGCCGCTGTATCCGGCATCACAGCCATTTACAACCATGAAAGCCCTACCGATGTGCTTATTATCTTGATTGTTGTGCTCATTAATGCTGTGCTGGGCGTTTATCAAGAGAACAAAGCGGAAAAAGCCATCGAAGCGCTTCAAGTAATGACGGCTGCTACAAGTAAAGTCCTGCGGGACGGCCGGCAAATAGCTCTAGAGAGAGAAATGTTGGTGCCTGGTGATGTAATTATCCTCGAAGCTGGCGATGCAGTTCCGGCGGATGCGCGGGTTCTTGAATCCGCAAGCTTAAGAGCAGAAGAAGCGGCACTCACCGGTGAAAGCGTCCCTGTGGAGAAATCATCTGATGCTATCCGCTGTGAGGAAAAGGATGTTCCTCTGGGCGATAGGCATAATATGGTCTATATGGGCAGCACGATCGTATATGGAAGAGGGCGTGCTGTCATCACTGCAACAGGCATGGAAACTGAGATGGGCAAAATTGCGGATGCCCTTTCTGCAGCAGAAGACGGGCAGACGCCGCTGCAGCGCAAGCTTGCCCAGTTAAGCAGGATTTTAAGCTGGGTGGTACTTGGCATCTGCATTTTCATTTTTGCGTTCAGCCTTCTGAAAGAAGGGGACTTTCACCTGGATGTCATAATCCGGACGTTTATGGTAGCCGTAAGCCTTGCTGTAGCCGCGATTCCAGAAGGCCTTGCAACAGTTGTTACCATTGTTCTTTCGATCGGTGTAACAAATATGTCCAAACGCAATGCCGTAATCAGACGGCTGACTGCCGTTGAGACACTCGGCTGCGCACAGGTTATTTGCAGCGATAAGACGGGTACGCTCACCCAAAACAAAATGACAGTTGTGGATTCTTATGGCGATGCGCATATTACGGCGGAGGCGATGGCGCTTTGCTCAGATGCTGAACCGGATGAAACCGGCAATGCCATTGGAGAACCCACCGAATGTGCGCTTGTAAACTGGGCGGCGCACATTGGCCTTGCAAAGCCTATGCTGGAAACGAAGAGCCCACGAATCGCAGAAGCGCCATTTGACAGCATGCGAAAAATGATGAGCACCCTGCATAAGACGCAAAACGGTATTATCCAATATACCAAGGGGGCGCCGGATGAAGTTTTAAAGCGCTGTACTTCTTTCTGGAAAGATGGCGAACAGTTGCCTATGACTGACGCGATGCGCGATGAAATTCTGGCAGCAAATAAGGCCATGGCAGACCAAGCGCTCCGTGTGCTCGGCGCTGCATGCCGCAACTACGCTGCGCTTCCCAGCGACCTTTCTCCCGATGCCCTGGAATGTGATCTGACTTTCCTTGGGCTTGCCGGCATGATCGACCCCATCCGCCCGGAAGTAAAAGACGCAATCGAGGAATGCCGTACCGCAGGGATTAGGCCGATTATGATTACGGGCGATCACCGGGATACCGCCATTGCCATCGCGCGCCAGCTTGGTATCTTAACGGATGAAACGCAAGCCATTACAGGGGCGCAGCTCAATGAAATCAGCGACGAGGAGCTGATTGAAAAGATCCAGAATTACAGTGTTTATGCCCGTGTGCAGCCCGAGCATAAAGTTCGTATTGTAAACGCCTGGCGTAAACGCGGCTATATTACTGCCATGACCGGTGATGGCGTGAATGATGCTCCCAGCATTAAAAGTGCCGATATAGGCATTGGAATGGGAATTACCGGAACTGATGTAACCAAAAATGTTGCCGATATGGTGCTTGCGGATGATAATTTTGCCACGATTGTAGGCGCAGTGGGCGAAGGGCGCCGCATCTATGACAATATCCGCAAAGCGATTCAGTTTCTCCTCGGGTCCAACATGAGCGAAGTGCTTAGTGTATTTTTTGCAACGCTGCTTGGCTTTGTGATTCTCGAGCCGGTGCATCTGCTCTGGATCAACTTGATCACGGATTGCTTCCCTGCTCTTGCGCTTGGCATAGAAAAGGGAGAGCCCGATCTTATGCAGCGCCAGCCCCGCAATGCAAAGGATGGTATTTTTTCCGGCGGCCTAGGGCTCGATGTTGCATATCAAGGACTCTTGGTTACGGCTCTAACCATGGCCGCCTACTTTATCGGCCACAGGATCGAATCTGGCGTCTGGGAAATTGCACAGAGCGCAGATGGCGTAACCATGGCTTTTCTGACCATGAGCATGGCGGAGATCTTCCACAGCTTCAATTTGCGCAGCCAGCGCGGCAGCGTATTCAAGCTGCATTCGCACAATCCTGTGCTTTGGGGCGCCATGGCGCTGAGCCTTGTGTTGACTACCGCAGTAATCTACATCCCTGGTATTTCGGATGCTTTTGGTTTTGAGCATATTAACGCACTCGAATACGCAATCGCGATGGGCCTCGCCGTACTTGTTATCCCCGTTGTAGAAATCGTTAAGTTTTTCCAGCGGAAATATGCTAAGAGAGTTTGAATTTCCAAATAATTTGGGGGAGCGTATCATCGCTCCCCCATTCTCATTTTACCTGCACCCGCTTTAGGCTCTTAGGCCTAATTCTTGCCTAATGCATATGCATTATTTCATACCTTCCTGCCGTTCAAAAATCCAGCGGCATGGCATTGTGGGCACACATGCATAATTTGCGCAGGTATATTAACCGTTTTTCTTTTAGGAATCCTTCAGCACATCATTGATAATCTCATCCAGCTCCGCAGTAATGCCAGCTTCTTCCGGAGAAAGCGGTTCCGTCGGCTTATCTTCCATAATCTCATTCACTGTCCATATGCGGTCCGTCTCTTCTTCCGCAACGGATGGCTCAGCTTCCAGCTTTTCAGCGTCTTCTGGCAATGCACGGTTTTCAATGGCATAAATGTTCCGCATAAGCGTCGCGGGCGCGTCATATTCCTCCGGCAGGTCGAGCTCCTTTTCTTCGAGCAGTGCAGATACATCCTTATATTCCCCGGCAAGCTCCGTTTCGCTTTCTAAGCGCGTTCCAGATGCAAACGAACGGAACTGCTCCGCTTGCGCTGCAGCTGCCTGTGCGGCAGCTTGAAGGCTCTCGTTCAGCCGTGCCGCATTGGCACGGTATTCCGCCATAAAAGCTTCCGCCTGCATAGCAATTCCCCGCGCCTTCTCTTTTGCATTTGCAATGATCGAATCCGCCTTACGGTTTGCTGCAGCAATAATCTCATCCGCTTCCCGTTCCGCATCATCGCGTTCTTCCTCCGCAGCACGGCGGATGGATTCCCCTTCCGCTTCAGCATCCGCAATCACCTTTTCTGCCGCGCGCTGCGCATTGGTCAGCGCACCCGAGATCGCCGATTCCTTCGCCTTAAACTCCGCTAATTCTGCAGACAGCGTTTCCACTTTCTTTGCCAGGATCGCTACTTCCTGCCCGCTTTGGTTCAATTGGTCTTCCAGCTCTTTTGTCTTTCTACCAAACATGATGCGGCCTCCTTAAAATTTCATCTTTTCCTGCTGAGGTTCCACTGCGGGTGGTGCATACCCCATATGGATGTATCCCTGTGGCATCACAATCCGTCCGCGCGGCGTGCGCGCGATCAAGCCCAGCTGCAACAGGTATGGTTCATAAACATCTTCGATCGTAGTAGCATCTTCCCCGGTTGCGGCAGCAATCGTATCAAGCCCAACTGCACGGCCGGCGAATTTTTCGATCATGGCGCTGAGCATGCGGCGGTCTACTGCATCCAGTCCAAGCTCGTCAATGGCAAGCATCTCCAGTGCGGCCTGCGCCGTTGCCAGGTCAATTTTCCCGCTACCGCGTACCTGCGCATAATCGCGCACCCGTTTAAGCAGCCGATTAACGATGCGCGGCGTTCCACGCGAGCGAGAAGCAATCTCAAAGGCCCCGTCCGAATCGATGTCCACATTTAGGATCTGGGCGCTGCGGGTAATGATGTGCATAAGATCCTCCGGCGGATACATCTCAAGTTGCTCCTTGATGCCGAACCGGTCGCGCAACGGAGATGTGAGCAAACCCATTCGCGTTGTTGCGCCTACGAGCGTAAAATGTGGTAGATCCAGCCGGATTGAATGTGCGGATGGCCCTTTGCCGATGATAATATCCAGCGCAAAATCCTCCATGGCAGGATAGAGCACTTCTTCCACGCTTGCATTCAAGCGGTGGATTTCATCGATAAAAAGCACATCGCCAGCGGCAAGGTTTGTAAGAATTGCTGCCAGATCTCCTGCGTGTGAAATTGCAGGTCCGCTCGTGATGCGCAGATTCCCACCCATTTCGTTTGCAATGATCGCTGCAAGCGTAGTTTTTCCCAAGCCAGGTGGACCATAAAGCAACGCATGATCCAGCGGCTCGCCTCGGTGCTTTGCCGCTTCGATATAGATGCGCATATGCTCCTTCACATTGTGCTGGCCGATATATTCGTTTAGGAACTTAGGCCTTAAGCTATATTCAATTTGTTCGTCCTCCGTCATCATAGAGGAGGAAATAAGCCGTTCTTCCATGCAGCGTTATCCTCTTTTCGCAAGCGTGCGCAGGGCTTGCGTAATCATTTCTTCCACCTTTGTGCATTCGCCTACAGCGGCTACTGCACGCCCCGCAGTCACTCCATCATATCCGAGCGATACCAGAGCGGCAATCGCTTCGCCACGCATGTCAAGGCCTTCCGTTGCCGCCTGCGGAATGCCCGCCGATGCGATTTCATCCTGGCCGATCTTCTCTTTAAGCTCAAGCAGCACGCGCGCAGCCGTTTTGCGGCCCATGCCAGGCACTTTATCAAAAGCTGCTGCATTTTCCGTTAGGATTGCCCCGGCGATATCCGAAACGCGCAATGCGGAAAGAACGGAAAGCGCAAGCTTCGGCCCAACTCGTGTTACGCCGATAAGCCGGCGAAACATAGCGCGCTCCTCTTCGGTCTCGAAGCCATAGAGCGCCATTACATCTTGAGAAAGGGAGATATGAAAGTGCACATAGAGTTTTTTTTCATCCCCGACATGCAGGTTCTTTCTCGTCTGTGCCGAGCAATACAGTTCATACCCAACCCCGCAGGCTTCCAATACGACACGGTCTGGAAAAATCTCTGAAACCGTTCCACGGATGTGTGCGTACATGTTTTCCTGTTCTCCAATCCAGTTTATTTGATGCGGAATTCTTCAGCAGCGAGCTTGGAAGTATTCGCATGGCAGATCGCTGCGCCAAGCGCATCCGCAGCATCATCGGGCTTTGGAATCTCCTTAAGATTCAGCAGCACACGCACCATTTGCTGTACTTGCTTTTTATCCGCATGCCCATTTCCGGTTACTGCAAGTTTGATCTGCATCGGCGTATACTCATAAAGCGGCACACCCGATTGCTGCGCAGCTAGCATTGCAACGCCGCGCCCTGCGCCTACAGGAAGCGCCGTTGTTGTGTTGCGGTAAAAGAAAAGCTCTTCAAATGCGATATGCTCCGGCCGATAGATCCTAAGCAGCTGCTGCATGCCCAGATACAGCCTTTCCAAGCGCGCCGGGAACGGTTCGCCTGCTTTGGTTTCAATCACCCCGTAATCAATGGGGCGAACCTGTCTTCCCTCTGCCGCAACGATGCCATAGCCCAAGATTGCATATCCTGGATCGACGCCGAGTATTACCACCGCAACTTCCGCCTATTTCCATATGTGTTTGCTGGCCGGTTGGCGCAAGGCTCCGGCCAGTTCAATGTTATTTTACCATGGCTTTGCCGATTAGGCAAAGAAAAGATAGGTCTCAGCTCTCGAGGCTTTCAAAATATGCGTTAATCTGCTCCAGAGAATCAAACGGGATACCTGCTTCCAATTCAGCGCACGTCGCTTCATCAAGCATATCAGCTGAAACGGAAAGTTCCATCACCGTATACGGCAAAAGCGTTTCCGGATCTGTGCGCTTTACACATACCTTGCTGCGCTCCAGCATAAGCACATAATGCTCTGGGCAATAACCTTGAAGCTCGCGTTTCAGCTTTACTTTTTCCGTTGTGAACAACCTTACTTCATAATCCGCGTAGGTGTTCTTAAGCTCGTCAAGCGTCATGCCAACGGCGCTCTCATTATCGCTGGTCACGCATTCGTGCCCGCAAGCGGCAAATGCGGTAATCCATTCTACCTGCGTCGTTTCCAAAACACAAATAGCCCGGTCTACACCAACTACCTCTGTATCCTTGTCTTCGTTATTCTCCGATGGAGGGGATGCCGAAGGATCTCCTGCTTGCAGCATGCCCACTTGCTGCTGTGGTAAAAGAGCCAGCGATGCAAGGCCGCCGAAAAGCACTCCCATCAAGAACACGGCCACTGCGCTAAGGGCAACCACTGTGCGGCGTGGGCGAAACCCATTTGTAAATGTATTTGAAGCCAATTGAATCGCCTCCTTTGGGATAAAAGGTTCCCGAAAAGGCTGGAATTTATGCATAATAACACCGCCGGCCGCTGTATTGAAACAGCGGCCGGCAATTAATTCCGCATTGTAAGGCATTGTTTGCACAAGCGCTTATCGCATTGCATCTGCATCATAAAACCCAAAGGCGGAGTTTATGCGCCCTTTTCTCTAAATGCAGACAAGCGCAATCACAAACTCGCAGGCAGACGCTTACCCAAAGAAGTTGTAATCCGCTTCGCCACCTACAAGCTCTGATCCCATGGTATTTAGGTCACCGATTACAAGCGTCGTCTCAAACGTTTTACCCCCACGCCAAACTTCCAGCGCAAGCGCATCACCCACTGATTTGGATTGTACAAGCGCCACGAATTCGTCTTGAGTTGGCACTGACGCGCCATCTACCGCTACGATAATGTCGTTAGGCCGCAGGCCCGCTTCATCTGCGGGGCCATCCTTAGTAACGGATACCACGAGCATACCTTCTACTGTGCCATATTGCTGTGCCGCAAGGGCATCCCAAGTGCTGATGGTTACACCAATGCCCGGGCGTAAAACATAGCCGCTTGTGATAAGTTGTGTGACAATTCGCATTGCATCGTTGATCGGAATTGCAAACCCAAGCCCTTCCGCGCTGATTGCATTGCCATACTCATCGTAGCTTGCCGTAACGGTTTTCGCCGAAGTAATGCCAATTACCTCGCCCGCCATATTCAGAAGTGGACCCCCGCTGTTCCCAGGATTTATTGCAGCATCCGTTTGAAGGTAAACGTTCGTCTTTCCATCGATATTCACTTCCCGCGCTGTCGCGCTGATGATGCCAAATGTTGTTGTGCCTGCGAGCTCGCGCCCCGTTGGGTCGCCGATAGCAATGGTGAATTCCCCTACACGCACCGAATCCGAATCGCCGAGTTTGAGCGCGTGCAGGTTTTCTCCATCAACTTTAAGCACCGCAATATCCATGGATTTGTCCATTCCGATCAGTTCCGCATCCACCTCATCGCCATCGACAAAGGTAACCGCGATCGCGTCTGCATCTTCCACAACATGCGCATTCGTCACGATATACCCATCGGTTGAGATCAAGAATGCCGAGCCCGATGCCTGTTCCACATAAGAATTTCCAAATAGTCCTGCATTTGCATAGTTAATTACACCCAGCACACCAGAGCTGGTTTGTTCAACGATATCCGGAACAGGATTGACGCTATTCCCAATGATGGGGCTTTCCCCATCGAGCTCCGGCATGGGGCGCGTTGTTGGGTTTGGCGTATAAGCTGGGCGTTCTGTTTCCAATGGATCCAAGTTTGGGGATGGCGTAGCATCCGGAGAGAGCGGGCCGGAAGGAACGGGCGCGATCGTTGGCGTAGCCTGCGGGATTTCTTCGGAAATCTGATACAGCGAGGGCATCAGAATCGTTGCCAGCAGCGCGCCGATGATCGTAAAAACGACTGCCGTTACGATATATCCTCCAATGCCTCGCCGCGGCGGCTCGCCCTGCGGCGGTTCGTGCTGCTCGTTCTGCTCATAATAGTAATTCGGATACTCCATATCTTACCTCCGTTGCGCTGCATGCGGGCGCGTTTTGCCCTGCTGCTCGCATAATTTAAGCGTAAATGTAAAGCAGGTTCCCTTCCCGGGCGGAGATTCTACCGTAATCGTTTGCCCATGCTGCTCCACAATCCGTTTTACAATGGAAAGCCCGATGCCTGTGGATGAACCGGAAGGCGTATGTGCTTTTTCAGCTTTATAAAAACGGTCAAACACATAGGGCAGATCCTCCGGCGCAATGCCAACGCCTTCATCCTGCACATAAATGCGCACATCTTTTTTTCCAACTTCTGTTTTTAAAGTAAGCGTTCCGCCTTTCGGCGAAAACTTGATTGCATTATCGACCAAATTGCGCACAACTTGTGCAATCTGATCCGGATCCGCTTCAACAACGGTATGTTCCGCCTCAAAATCCATCTGTACCTCGATATTGGCAGCGTTGATGCGCGCTTCAAACGTAAGCAGCGTGCGGATAATCAGTTCGTTGATATCAAACGCTTCGAGCTTAAGCACCGTTTGCCCCGACTCGATGCGCGCGAGGTCGAGCAAATCGTTCACCATGGCTGTCATGCGTTTCGTTTCGTCCAATACAATGCCCAGATATTTCCCGTATTCCTCCTGCGGCACCGTTCCATCCTGCATCGCTTCAAGGAAGCCGCGCATGGAAGTAAGCGGTGAGCGCAGCTCATGTGAAACATTTGCCACAAAGCTCCTGCGCGAATGTTCGAGCGTGTCAAGTTCATCTGCCATAACGTTAAAGCTCTGGCCGAGCTGGCCAACTTCATCCCGGCTCACGATCTTCACGCGCGCATCAAACTCGCCTTTGGAAAAGCGCCGCACGATGTTGTTCATATCGGTAATAGGTTTCGTCATACGCCCGGTGATATAAGATACCGCCAAGAAAGAAAAAATAACGGAAACACAAGCAGACAGCAGCACATCGAGGTATACTTGACGAATTGAATCATTGGTGCGGCTCATATCCGTATGGAAAAACATCGCCCCAACCACATCTCCCGCTTCTGTTGTGATCGGGCAGGCGATAGACATGGTTGGAATCTCGATCCACCCTGAAAAAACATTGTCTTCGATATGCGTGCTGGCGTTATGGATGATCTCCTCCGCTTCGCTGCTTAAATACTTTTCCGCAACAGGCAGCCATTTTGTGGATGCTTTATCGTACATGCATACGTTGCCAAATGCTTGGTCCACAAAAACGAGCTGCAGAAGTGCATCATATTTCCGGGCAGTCGTAACGAGTTCCTCCGTTGCAACGGGGCGCTTATCATCATCCAAATACTTGGTGACAATTGTATACGTAACCTCTTCCGCTTCCCGCCGAAGCTCGCTCTCCTGCTCCGCGATATATTGATTCTGGAACATGCCTGCAACAGTGATGCCAAGCAACAATAGAATCGCAAGCATCACCGAAAGGTAGGTTGCAAGCATGCGCGAGAAGAGCGTATTGAACATGTTTTTCCCTTACTTCATGGCTTCGAACTTATATCCAACGCCCCAGACGGTTTTAATCTGCCACGCTTCGCGCTCGCCAAGCTTTTCACGAATGCGTTTTACATGGACGTCCACCGTGCGGGAATCACCGAAAAAGTCAAACCCCCATACTTGTTCAAGAAGCTGCTCCCTTGTAAAAACCTTTCCTTCGCGCGAAGCCAGGAAATAAAGCAACTCAATTTCCTTGGGCGGCATCTCCACCTGCCTGCCATCCAGCATAACGGAATAATTGTCCAGTGAAATAACCAGCCCTTCAAAGGAAACCTGGCGCTCGCTTTCCCCTTCCGGCTGGCCTGCCCGGCGCAACACCGCTTTAATGCGGGCAAGCAATTCCTTTGCATCGAACGGCTTCACAATGTAGTCATCCGCTCCAAGGTCAAGCCCCTGGATGCGATCCAGCGTGTCTCCTTTTGCAGTAAGCATAATAACGGGCACGCTGCTCTCGGCGCGGAGCTGCCCAAGGACTTCCCAGCCATCCATGCCAGGCAGCATCACATCCAGCACCACAAGCGCAGGTTGCGTCTCGCGGAAAAGCTGTAATGCCAAGTCGCCCCGTTCGCAGGTTTTAACGTTGTATTCTTCTTTTTTCAAATACATCTCGATGATTGCAAGGATATTTTTATCATCGTCGATCACAAGGATGGTATTATTTTCCACAGTCCAGCCTCCCAATGATAATTCTTATTTTCTCATCCACACTCCGCGCGCACGGCAATGCCATTTTGGCGAAGCAGCGTAGTGGCTACGCCATTCCCTGCGATTAAATGGCCGGAAAACGTTCCATCATAGATCATACCGCAACCGCAGGAAGGGCTCTTCGCTTTCAAAATGGCCTCTTTTATGCCATGTGTCTTGCAGAATTCCAATGCAGCATATGCGCCCCGCACAAAAGCCTCCGTTACATCTACGCCGGATTTGGTCAGCACACGCGCATGCCCCACGAGCACATCCTCTGCGCTGCCACCGACAATTTCCGCCGGTTCACGCGGTATGGAAAGCCCGCCTAAGCATTCTGGACAGATGCACAACGCTTCTCCTAAAGCGACGCGCAATCCTGCGGCTTCGCAATAGTTGGAGCCCCCATCGTATCGGCAGGGGATGCCTGCAAGGCACGCAGATACCGCAATCATATTCTTCCCTTTCTATTTTATCATCAAAATATGAACCCCGTATGAATTTCTGCGAAAAAAGCCGTATTTGCTCATTTTTTGAGCGTAACCACCGTAACGCCCGCATCGCCTTCCCCATAATTGCCAATGCGGAATCCTTTCACGCGCGGATGGCGTTTGAGGAAATCCTGTACGCCCGTGCGCAGCGCGCCCGTTCCCTTTCCATGGATGATATTCACTTCGGAAAGCCCACTCAAATACGCGTCATCCAGATAGCGATCCACCACGGAAAGCGCTTCATTCACCAGCATTCCACGAATATCAAGCTCCAGCCCGACGCGGCGTTCCATCGCAGCTGCGAACTGCGCTTTCCCCTGTTTGGGCTGCTCTTCTTGCACCAAACGCAAATCGGAAAGCTTAACAGAAAGCTTCATAATGCCAGCCTGCACTTGAACATCCCCCTTCGCGTCCGCCGGAGACAGCACCGTTGCCTTCTGATCAAGCGATACGATCTTAACGCTGTCGCCAGGCTTTACAGTCTTAGGCGGCGCGCCAGCGTCATCCTGTTTCAATGCAAACGGCTCTGCAAGGGCATTTTCTTCTGCGCGTACCTTGTCGCGCGCCTGCTGGATTACGCGATCTGCAGCGCTGCGGTCGATTCCCTTGAGCGCGCGAATCTGTACGATCAGCTTTTCCATTTCCCGTTTTGCATCGAGAACGATCCTGCGCGCCTCCTCGCGCGCCTTAGCTTGCTGCTTCGCACGCTCATCCGCAAGCTTTTTCCGTTCATTTTCCGCTTCTGCACGCAACCGTTCAAGCTCTACACGCGCTTCCTGCGCAAGCGCGCGCTCCTCCTCCGCAATGCGGTGTTGGGACTGTGCGCTCGAAATAATATCTTCAAATTTAACGTCTTCGCCTTTCAAAAAGCCCCGCGCGCTTTCTATAATCCGCTCTGGAATCCCAAGCCGCTCTGAAATTTCAAATGCATTTGATTTTCCCGGGATCCCAATAAACAGGCGATATGTGGGGCAGAGCTTATCCACATCAAATTCCATAGAGGCGTTCTCCATGCCATCGCGCGTTAAAGCAAACGCCTTGATTTCGCTATAATGCGTTGTGGATACGCATACCGTCCCACGCGCGTGGAGATCCGTCAAAATGCTCATCGCAAGCGCAGCACCTTCATTCGGATCGGTTCCAGCACCAAGCTCATCCAACAGCACCAAAGAGCGGTCATCCGCTTCCTTGAGAATCTCTACGATGTTTTTCATATGGGATGAAAATGTGGAAAGCGATTGCTCGATGGATTGCTCATCACCAATATCCGCATAGACCGCATCAAACACGGCGCATTCACTCCCCTCCGCTGCCGGGATAAACATGCCGCTTTGCGCCATGAGCGTAAAGAGCCCAACAAGCTTGAGCGTTACTGTTTTTCCGCCTGTGTTGGGGCCAGTAATAATGAGGGAGCGGTATTCCTTGCCAATCCAGATATCAACCGGCACCACCCTTTCCTTCGGAATCAGCGGGTGGCGCCCACGCACAATACGGATATAGCCCGTTTGATTGAGCTTTGGGCAAACGCATCCCATTTCGCGCGAAAGGCGTGCTTTTGCAAACACAAGGTCAATTTCGCCCAGGAGCGCAAGGCTCTCATAAATTCCATCCGCATAGGGGGCTACCAGGGCCGTAAGCTCCGTAAGGATGCGCTCGATCTCCTCTGCTTCTTCAGCAAGCAATTTCTTGTATTCGTTTCCAAGCTCCACAACAGCAGACGGCTCAATAAAAAGCGTCGCGCCGCTTCCGCTCTGGTCGTGGACAAGGCCTGGCACCTGTTGGCGATATTCTTGCTTAACAGGGATTACAAAGCGTCCGTTTCGGATGGTAATGATGGGCTCCTGCAAATACTTCTGGTAGGTGGTAGACCGTATCATTGCATTGAGGCGCTCCCGCACGCGCTCATTGGCCACGCGCATAGCACGGCGGATACGGGAAAGTGTGGGCGATGCACCGTCAAAAATCTCCTCTTCGCTGATGATGCAGCGGAGAATCTCTTCTTCCACGCTGCGGTGCGTGGTGAGGAAGCGCGCCATGTTAAAAAGGAGGCCGTCCTCATTTTCTTTGGTCAAAAGCTCCTGCGCAACGCGCACGGCGCGCAGGCATTTTGCAATGCCAAGAAGTTCCCCAGTAGAAAGATAGAGCGCGGCATGGATACGCTTTAAACATTGGCGCATATCCGGGAAATCATCCACGGGCGATTGCCCCGTGCGGTATACAAGTGTTTCTGCTTCGCCCGTAAGGGTCAATTGGCGTTTTACTTCATCGAAATTGCTTGATGGCACAATGGCATCTGCAAGTTCGCGCCCAATGCAGCAGGAAGCCCGCAGTTTGAGCGCATCCCGGATTTTATCATATTCAAGCGTTTTTAAAACACGTTCCTGCATAATGGGTTCTCCTAAAAATTTTCATTCTACAGCGCGGGCCCAATGCCCGCGTGTTGCGCCCTCTGCTGGCGCAACTGGTTTGCCTTCCCTTGCACGGCATGTATTTTCCACGCGTAGCGCGACTTCATTAGGAAGTTCATCATAGAAGGCCAAAAACATCGCTTCCGCGGGCGGCAGCGTTTTGCAAAGGTCTATAACATCCGTTGGTGTGCAGTTGAGCACCCGAATTAGGCAACCGCCTGCCTGCCGCACATTGGAAAGCGGAAATACCCTTCCTGCTTCATCCACAAGGGTGCCTGCATTTCCTGCGCAGTTCTTGCAGCCATGCCGTTCCCGCACAGGGCAATGGCGTAGCTGCATCATTTCTGTGCGGCCATAAACCATGACAATGCCGCCAGCCTTTATCAGTATATCACGCATTTGCGGCTTTGTCAGTTCCTGTGAAAGTACAACGCTAGTAAACCCAAGCGCATAGAGCTGCGCCACGCACTGCGCATTGAGCGCATTGAGCCCGCTTCCCGCAATGCGGGCGGAAAGCGGCATAATCAGCGGAAGCTGTCCCAGATTGTTTGCTTCTGCACCATCGAACAGCCCGCTTTCCACCAGCCTTGCAATGCGCGCATGCTCTGAGCGGCTTAGGATTGAGGCGGGAAGGGAAAGCAGCAGCCGCTTCCCAGCATTTCGATATGCTTGGAGCTTTTGGGGGAGCGATTGATCTTCATACTCTATCGGAGCAAGCAATACGCCATCTGCGCCGGCAGCAAAAGCTGCCTTAGCTTGTTCTGCTGTGCGCACACGTGCAAGAATTTCTCCCCTGCCAAGATCCCTTGCCGGTGGGACTGGCGGCATATGCAGCTCCTTCGGGCCTTCTTTTGCAGCGCAAAGGCGCGCATTCAGCGCAATGCAGGCGGCACGCCGCAGCGCATTCACCTGGCCTACCGGCAAGAATGCCTCCGCTGGCATATTGAGCACAAGCTCCGTCGCGCGAAATGGCGTTCCACCAAGCTTCCGCAATTGGGCGGCATAGCGGTCTGTATCCTGTGTTTTTTCCGCTTGCTGCACAAGTTCTCCACATACCTCCACAGAGGCATTCTCCGCAGTCATCCTCAGCCGTGCAGGCGCACCTGGGATCAACTCCGCACTAAGGGATACAGGCAGCTTGCGTACATCTTCCTTATAAGTTTCTTGAAGCCTTTGCAGGAGTGGTTCAGCTGGTTCTGCTTTCGCGATGCAGTCCGTGATGCCATCATCCCCATAATAATATCCAGTCCGCTCCCCGCCGCGGTTAAATACGGCAAACAGATCCTGTTGCAAGCGGCTAAGCTCTTTCCATTCCGCACCATCAAGCGCTGCTCGGTATGCGCGCGTTGCGGCAGCAACATATTCCGGGCGCTTCATCCTTCCTTCTAGCTTGATGCAGCAAACGCCAGCATCCGCAAGATCCTGCACATGGGCAAGCATGCAAAGATCGGAAAGGCTTAGCGCATAATCGTTCTTCGCTGGGCGATGGCCGAGCGCCATGCGTTTGCGGCAGGGCTGCGCGCAAGTGCCGCGGTTCCCACTCCTTTCCCCCGCCATGGAGGAAAACAAACACGCGCCCGATGTGCTCATGCACATTGCGCCATGCGCAAAAGTCTCCACTTCAAGGGCAGTTCCAGCACATACTCCACGCACTGCTTCCAGCGGCATTTCGCGCGCCAGTACTACGCGTGAAAGCCCCATTTTTTCAGCTATCTGCACTCCCTCAAGGCTGCAAATGCCCATCTGCGTGCTCGCATGCAAAACGAGCTGCGGAAGGTTTTCGCGCAGCATGCGCACAAGCCCAAAATCCTGCACGATGGCTGCATCCGCTCCGGCTTCATACAGAAAACGGCCATAGGAAAGCGCTGCATCCAATTCTTTATCAAATAAGAGCGTGTTGAACGTTACATGCACAGCAATGCCGCGCGCATGGCAATAGTCGAACGCCCAGCGCAGTGCGGAATCGTCAAAATTATCCGCAAAGCGCCGCGCATTGAATGCGCTCCCCCCAAGGTATACCGCATCTGCACCATTTTGCACCGCTGCAATCAAGCTTTCGCGGCTGCCTGCTGGCGATAGCAAGGTCATTTTCCTCACGTTTTTTTCAATCGTTTCCATATCCATTTTCATTCGAAAAAAGCGGCCTGGAGACACACTGTTCCAAGCCGCTTTATTCCTCTTCAATTATTTTGTGTTAACCGGCTGCTTGCTCTCAAAGGGACGCTTCACGGGAGAAGCCGGCACAGAAGCACGCGGCATATCCCGCAGTTGCGAAATCCTTTGATCCAGCGCATCGTAATCTGCACGCAGCTTATGCAGCTCGTCCGCCATGTTAAGGGAAGCAAGCAGCACGCAGTTTGCTATGCTTAAGCTGGGATATGCCCTTTGGATTTCTTCGATTTTCCCGTTTACATAATCGGAAAGCTGCTGGATGTATTCTTCACTTTCCGTGCCGGTCAACCGGAATTCCTGGCCAGCCAATACAACGCTTGTCCGTGTTTTCCCCATATATATGCACCACCTTACCGTGATTATACAATGGATTGTGTTCTCTTTCAATACTCTTTTCCAAGATTCTTGGAAAAGCTACTTTGTTTGCGCTCGATAGAGCGTGACCGTGCAAAGTCCCTGCGCATCCGCGCCCACTTCCATCTTAAAATCGCCTGCTTTCCCTTCGCCCGCCTCGTCTCCCATGAGCACGGCGCGAATGTCTGTTGCGAAGAGCTCCGCTTCAGCATAAGAAAACGTTTCATTCGAGTCAAGGGCAAGCGCATAAGCGCAGAAAGCCGTGCAAAACCAATCAATGCACCCTTCTGCGGCTTCCTGCCGCGCCGCATGCTCCTCCCTTAGGATCCAGCTTGCATCAGAAGCCAGCGGAGCAGGAAATTCCGGGCGCTGTATAGAAAGCGTTAATGCGGTAACTTCTCCATTTTGCAAGGAAAGCACTAAAGTTGCTTCCTTTCCCGTTCCACCTAAAATGGCATACGTTGCTGCGCGCTCATTTCCATTGATATGGGATGCCTTCGCATCCGCGCCCAAGCGTTCTGCCCGCTTCAAAAACGCTGCTGCAGAAAGCAGGGGTTGTTGCGTGGTTTCATTCTCATAAATCGTTTCAGAAGAATCTAATCCCGGCGTTGTGGAAAGCGCAGGCGAGCTGCTTGCTCTAAGCTCTGACAGAAGAGAGGCTCCCGCATCAGAGAGCAAAAACAAAAGAATGCAAACGCCTGCAAGCGCAACAGAAAATAGCGCACCTGTAAGCCAAACGCCATGCTTTTTCTTTTTTTCATGCATTTCCGTCATGAAAAAGCCGCTCCACCCCTTCTTCTATGGCTTCTAAAATCGGACGTTCGTCACGCCGCCCCGCCTTCAGCAATGCTGCTTGGAAGTATGAAGGGAGCGGTGCTTGGAACTTCATCCTTTCGCCGGTGCGCGGATGCGTCAGCATCAGCTGAAATGCATGCAATGCTTGCCCATCCAGCCCAAGGCGGTTTTTTTCCGGGCCATAGACCGCGTCTCCCGAAACGGGATGCTTGAGATGAGCCATATGCACGCGAACTTGATGCGTTCTGCCAGTTTCCAGCCGGGCGGCGAGAAGCGTATACATGCCATAGCGTTCCAACACGCGCCAATGTGTCACAGCCTCCCGTCCATCCGGCACGACCGCCATGCGTTTGCGATCCGTTGGATGCCTGCCAACCGGTGCATCCACTGTTCCCATCTCTTCCTTGATGTTCCCGTCCACAAGTGCAATATAGATGCGCCCTGCCGCATGCGTTTTCATTTGCTCTGCAAGCGCGCGGTGCGCAAAATCGTTCTTTGCAATCACAATAAGCCCAGAGGTCATTTTGTCAATCCGGTGCACAATACCGGGGCGGAGCGCCCCGCCTATGCCGGAAAGGTCTTTGATGTGATACAGGATCGCATTTACAAGCGTGCCGCGTTCGTTCCCGGGAGCAGGATGAACCACCATGCCCTTGGGTTTATCAATCACTGCAATATCAGAATCTTCATAAACGATTGAAAGTGGAATATCTTCTGGCAAAATCTCTGTTGGAACCGGGGCTTTGATATGGATTTCTACTGCATCACCAGGTTTTAAGCGCACATTGGAACGGCCCTGCATCCCGTTGATAGTGACTGCCCCCTCCTCAATCAATCGTTGCACGAAAGCGCGCGTTTCTCCGCTAGTGCGCGCAGCAAATACGTCCAACCGTTCCCCTTTTTCGTCTGCAATCGCAAGAATGCGCCGCGCTCCATCTGCATCGCACGCAAGCTCTGCCTCATACGGCGAAAGCCGCTCTTCCATTATTGCTTCACCTCATCCTGCTCTTGCGTAGGCGCCCCCGTTGTAGGGCCGCATGCGCTGGGCTTCTCTGGCGTTTCCTGGGGTTTCTTTTGATCCAGTTGTGCGAAAAATGCCCTTCCTTTTTTGGAGAACAAAAGGTCGATCACAAGAAGGGTTCCGCCTATGGTAATGGATGCATCCGCAACATTGAATACGGCGAAGTTAATCAACGAGAAATAGAACATATCCCGCACATATCCTAAAAACAGCCGGTCTATCAAATTTCCAACCGCACCCGCGACGATCAGCACGATGCATACACGCAACATTCCATGAAGGTCTTTCCGTTTTTTTATAAGGAACCAAATCATCGCGCCACAAACAATCACGGTAAGGGCAATAAGCAGCCAGCGTGCATTCTGGAGCATGCCAAATGCCGCGCCGCGGTTTTCCACATAGGCGAGCTCAAAAACGCCATCGATCAGCGGAAACGCTTGGTTGGGAAGCGATGGGAGCCATACAGCGCAAAGCGCTTTTGACACTTGGTCGAGCACAATTATCGCAATGAACAGAATGAGTTCCAGCATGACGCCTCCAGACAAATACTTTCGTGAATTTATATTTTATCATGGTTTCCTGCAATCGGGCAACAATTACTCCCAAAGCATATACCATTGATCCACCGATCGCAGGATATCCGGCTCTCGCGCACTCGTTATCCCTTGAATATCGGCGGAATATAAAATGCTATTCAACCGGAAATAGAGGGTAATAAACGGCAGCTCCTGTGCAAAGCGCATCTGAAATTCCGAAGCAGCTGTGCGCAGCGTGGTTTCATCCTCCGCTGTGAGAATATTCTGTGCCAGCTGTTCGAGAGCGGCATTGGAATATCCGCCATAATTGTTCTGCCCGTTTTGCGCAATATACTGCGTCAAATCGCAATCTCGTCCAAGGTTAAAGCCTATTAGGGCAAGATCAAACTCTTTTGTCTGGATTTTTGCGACATACTCGCTTGCATCATCCCCTAAAACATAGCCCGCAGTAATGAGTTCCACATGAATGCCGATCTCTTCCAGCTGCTGCGCAATCATCTCTGCTGCGCTCTTACGCGCAGTGTCCGTAGAATCGTTCACAAGAAGGCGCAGCGTCATCTCACTGTAATGCTGCCCGTTCCGCTCCAGATAGCCGTCTCCATCGATGTCGCTCCATCCTGCATTCGCAAGCAGTGCATAGGCAACGGTAGTATTGTAGTCATAAAGCTTGGATTTGCTCTCATAAAGCCAGGAATCCGGCGCGACTGGAACATCGCATGCTTGCGCGCGGTTCATATAGACGTTGGTGATAATATGCCCGCGGTCGATCGCATAGGCCAACGCCATGCGCACGTTAACATCCTTTAGGATATCATTGCTATAGTTAATGAGCATGACCTCGGCAGTCTGCGTCATAACATCCAGCACATTGGTAACGCCCTCCTCGCGGTAGCGCCCTACGGAAAGGGACGACGTTGGCACAAAGTCGAGCTGACCTGCTTCATAAGATGCAAGGGCAATATCGTTGCTATCCTTTGCATAAAAGGAAATTGTTTCAATATAGGGCGTCTGTTTCCACCAGTTTGGATTCACAACAAGCTGCACCAGCTCGTCTGTAACCGTCTGTGCTTGGTATGGCCCGGTGCCGACCGGCCGGCCGCTTGCCTCTGGGGCGCCGCCGCGCATCACAGGAAAGGTGAGCGCGTAAAGCGATGCAAGGCCAGCTTTGCGCATAGTAACAAGAAGCGTTCCGTCGGAAGCAGCTGCCATATTTTCCACCCGTTCCGTTACAAAGGAATAATATGTGTTTTCTGCAAGCGAAACGATTCGCTGGTATGTTGCGACCACATCGGCTGCCGTTACAGCCTCCCCCGTGTCATGCCAGCGCGCTGCAGTACGCAGGCGGAAAGTCCATATGCGCCCGGTTTCATCCACCGTCCAATTTTCTGCCAGCGCCGGTATAATCCTGCCAGAATCATCAATCGCAAGCAATCCCTCATAGATGATGGAAAATAGAGCAAGCATCTCCTCCGACGTTACGCTGAGCGGATCGCTTACATCCGCGTTTACGGGCATTGGCATGCGGATTTCGCCGCCCGGCATAGGCAGCGGCGCAGGCGTAGCCGTTGGCAAAGCGATGCCAGGCGTGGTTTGGCTTGGCTCGTCTGCTGAAACGCCACATCCACAAGTGCCTAGCGCAAGCAGAATGGAAAGCCCCCACGCAAGCACACGTTTTTTAAAGAGCAAGTTCTTCTTCATAGAGTTCCCTATATTTTTCCAAAGCGGCTTTCACGCGCTTTACATATTCTTCCGTTTCCGCAAACGGGATCTCCTTTAGACGCCCATCCTCTGAATAAGTTGGATCCTCCAACCATTTCTTTACATTGCCGGGTCCAGCATTATATGCCGCAAGCGCAAGCGTCTGCTCGCCGTCATAGCGCGCAAGCAAATAGGAGAGATACCAGCAGCCAAAATGAATATTCCAATCGGCATCATAAAGCAGATCTTCCGAAAAGGAAGGCATTGCAAGCTTTTCAGCAATCCATGCGCCGGTTTCGGGCATAATCTGCATTAAACCACGAGCTCCCTTGGGTGAACATGCATCTGCCATGCCACTGCTTTCACAATGGATGAGCGCAGCAACGAGATAGGGATCGAGCTGAAATTCCGCACTCTCCCGTTTGATCGCCTCCGCATACTCCAGGCGGTAAGTTTGCATCTCCAGCCTTTGGTTTACGAAATAAGCAGCTGTTGAAAGCAACGCGATGAGAATGAGTGCCGTCACTGCCATGCGAAATGCGCGACCCTTTATGTTCCGCTTCTGCTTTTTCCCTCCGCTTTGGGCTCCTCTTTTCTTCCCTTTCAAAGCAGCCGTGCTTACCTCCTGCGTCATATCGCTTTCTCCGCTGCGGCCCGGGCTGCTGAATAGCATCGATCCACCTGTTGAAAAAGCGCCGCCTCATCGCTATCGTTCACAATTACTTCCGTTGCATAGCGGCGCTTTTCCATCTCGGGCATCTGCGCTGCCATCCTCGCAAGCGCCTGCGTGCGTGTGCAGCCGTCCCGCTGCATAACCCGTGCAAGCCGTATCGTCTCCGGCGCTGTAATAAGCCAGACCGCATCCATGTGTTCCCAGGCGCCGCACTCGATTAGAAGCGCCATATCCCATACGATCACATCTGTTGGATGTTGCGCCTCCCAGAGGTCAGAAAGCTCTGCCATACGCGCAACAACCAGCGGATGTGTTATTGCATTGAGCGTTTTGAGCGCAGCGGGATCTCCGAATACCCGTGCTGCCATGGCTGCCCGATCCAGCGCACCGTTTGGGGTGATAACCTCTTCCCCAAAGGCATCCCGGAGCATGGAAAGCCCCTTTGTGCCAGGTTCTACAATTTCGCGCGCAATAAGATCCGCATCCAGCACATGCGCACCAAGTTCGCCTAAATGCTTGGATACGGTGGATTTGCCCGCCGCAATAGAACCGGTTAAACCAATACGCATCGCTTGGGCCCTCCTACTTTGTCTCGAACCAGCTATGGCCGACTTTGACATCCGCGCGCAGCGGAACAGAAAGCGCGATCACATTCTGCATGCACTCTGCAAGCAGAGCTTTCACACGCTCTGCCTCCTCGGCAGGCGTATCGATGATCAGCTCGTCATGAATCTGGAGGATCAGCTTGGCGCGGAGCCCTTCGCGTGCAAGCGCCTCGTGCACGCGCACCATTGCAAGCTTGATGATATCCGCAGCCGTGCCTTGAATGGGCATGTTCATCGCGACACGCTCCCCAAATGAGCGCGTGTTATAATTGGAAGAACGCAATTCCGGCAGCTCGCGGCGCCTTCCCATCAGCGTTTTCACAAAGCCATCCCGCTTCCCATCTTCAACGCTTTGCAGCATATAACGGTGAATCCCCGGATAACGTGCGAAATATAATTCTATGTAATGCGCGGCTTCGCGGCGGGTGATGCCCAAATTGCGCGCAAGCCCAAAATCGCTGATTCCATAAACGATTCCAAAGTTCACCGCTTTGGCTGCGCTGCGCTGCGCGTTCGTCACTTCGTCAAATGGCACGCCAAACACCTCAGACGCCGTGCGGCGGTGGATATCGTCCCCTTCTTGAAACGCGCGGATCATGCCTTCATCCCCGCTCATATGGGCCAGCAGTCGCAGCTCAATCTGCGAATAATCGGCGTCCACAAGCACATTGCCCGCGCTGGCGACAAACGCTTTACGGATCTCGCGCCCCAGCTCTGTGCGCACCGGGATGTTTTGCAGGTTCGGCTCCGTGCTGGAGATGCGGCCCGTCGCCGTCACGTTCTGGTTAAACCTTGTATGCACGCGGCCATTTTCTGGGCGGACAACCGCAAGCAGGCCATCCAGGAATGTGCTACAAAGCTTGGAAAGCGTTCTATACTCAATAATCCGAGGCACGATCGGGTGCTTTTCTACAAGCGCTTCGAGGGTTTCCGCATCCGTAGAATATCCGGATTTCGTTTTCTTCTGCGGTGGCAGCTGAAGCTTGTCAAACAAGATCGCGCCAAGTTGCTTTGTGGAAAGGATGTTAAACCGTTCCCCGGCGAGCGCATAAATTTCTTCTGCAATTGCATCGATGCGCGCCTTGAACGTTGCGCTCATTTCCGAAAGCACTTTAGAATCCAATGCAAAGCCGATGCATTCCATGTCAAACAGGACATGCTCAAGCGGAAGCTCTACTGTAGTATAAAGCTGCGCAAGGTCCTTTTCAGCGAGCTCCGGCAGCATGGAATCCGCAAGGCGCACGAGCGCCGCTGCGCCACCCTGCCCCATTCCAAGCTGCTCCGCCGCAAGCGTTTTTAGCGAATCTGCTGGATGGATGGCATGGAGGAGATAATCCACGAGCATTGCATCAAATGAGACGCCACCAAGCGCAATATCGAAACGCGCAAGAATATGTCTTAGGCGTTTTGCATCGAACACGAGTTTCTTGATCGCCTCGTTTTCAAGCAGCGGGCGCAGCGCGGAAAAAACTTGAGTTTCTTCCAGCCCGGCATCCAGCAATGTGGCGCCTAGCACCACATCATACTGCGTCGCACCGTCCACAGAAAGCGAAAGTGATTCTTCCACATGGATTGCAAGGCGCTCAGCGCATTCGAGCGTTTTTACAAGCGCCGCCAGTTTCTCTACATCGTCTATCCGAACAGAGGCAAAGTCCCTATTCATTGCGTTTTTTTGCGGTTCGGCCGTTTTACCTTGAGGCAGCCGGGAGATCAAGCTTCTAAGCTCAAGTTCCTGCATGAACGGAATGCCTCCGGCAAGGCGTGCAGGCGAAAATGCACATTCCGCCAGGCCAAAAGGTACTGGCGCATGCGTGTCAATTAGGCCAAGGCGGTAACTTAAGCGGGCGCTCTCTGCCCCTTCGATCAGCTTTTTTTGCAGCGCCCCCTTTTCCTCATTGGCATGCGCAAGCGTGTTTTCAAGCGTACCATATTTTTCAAGCAGTTTGCGCGCTGTCTTTTCCCCAACGCCTGGAATACCTGGGATATTATCGGAGCTATCCCCCATAAGCCCTTTGAGGTCCGGCATGCGTGCAGGCGTAAGGCCATATTGTTCAAGCAGAAGCGCTTCATCGTATTCAACGATTTCATTCGCCTTTTTGGGCATCAAGACATGCGTGTTAGCCCCAATGAGCTGCAATGCATCCCGGTCGCCCGTAACGAGCAGCGCCTCAACTCCAGCCTCATTTGCAAGGCGCGCAAACGTGCCCAGAATATCGTCCGCCTCAAAGCGTGGGCATTCGCAAACAGCAATGCCCATTTCGCCAAGCAATTTCTTCATAATGGGGATTTGCGTGCGCAGATCCTCCGGCGTTTCTGCGCGCCCCGCCTTATATGCATCGTATTGCGTATGGCGAAACGTAGGCCCATGCATATCAAAGGCTACCAGGAGATAATCGGGTGCTTCCTGTGTAAGTTTGAAAAGAGTGGAAAGGAAGCCAAAAACCGCACCGGTCGGTACGCCGGATTTTGTGGCCATGGAAGGCAAGGCAAAATATGCCCTATACAGGATATTGTTTCCATCAATCGCAATTAGTTTTTTCAAATGGATTCCCCTTTCGCTGCCTTCAGCATAACAGCATGAAACGCAGCTTGCAAATCAACAGTCCGTAAACTTTCCTAAAACCCTGCTTTTAGGATATTACGTCATACACCATGGGCATAGAAGCAGGCGGCTCTTGGGATAGCGTAAACGCCGCGCGCACAAGCGCAGCAGCTTCCTCCACATGCGCCGGATCGTTCACATAAAGCGTTGCAACCGGCTCGTCTGCCGCAACGTGCATCCCCTGCCGCTTGTGCATCACGAGTCCTACCGCCGGGTCGATGTGATCCTCTTTTGTGGCGCGGCCTGCGCCCAAGAGCTGTGCTGCAACGCCGATCTCCTCCGCGCGCATGGCTGCGATATAGCCTGCAGCCCCCAGCGCAACTGGAATTTTCTTCTCCACAATGCAAAGGGAATCCGGATCTTCAATGCAGCGCACATCGCCTCCAAGCGCACGCAGCATTGCACCCAATTTTTGAAGTCCAGCGCCGCTTGTTAGCGCTTGCGTCAGCTTTGCGCGTGTCTCCGCTTCATTCTTCGCAAGGCCAGAAAGTAAAAGCATATGGGATGCAAGCAGCATCGAAACCTCATAAAGTGGATCGCCCGATGGGATTTTCCCTGCGAGAAGTTCGATCGCCTCTCTTACCTCAAGGCCATTACCAACAGCCATCCCAAGGGGCTGGTTCATATCCGTAACAAGTGCAACCGTGCGCCTTCCCATATGCGCGCCGATTTCCACCATGGTACGCGCAAGCGCCTGCGCTTCCGGGAGCGTCTGCATAAACGCCCCCGTCCCCATCTTGACATCAAGCACAATCGCGTCCGCGCCGGCAGCAAGCTTTTTACTCATCACGCTCGAAGCGATCAGCGGTATGCTGCTCACGGTGCCCGTTACATCCCGCAGGGCATACATACGCTTATCCGCCGGGACAAGGCCTTCCGTTTGCCCCATCACGCATAGCCCAATTTCTTTTACAATTTCAAAAAAGCGTTCCATGGGGATTTCAACGTTTACGCCCGGCACAGATTCCAGCTTGTCGAGCGTTCCGCCCGTATGCCCCAACCCACGGCCGGACATTTTCGCAACTGTACCGCCACAGGCCGCTACCAATGGTGCAACAATAAGAGTTGTGGTGTCCCCAACGCCCCCGGTAGAATGTTTATCTACCTTCACGCCGGGCAAAGCAGAAAGATCCACCATTCCACCCGAACGCATCATAACGTCCGTAAGCGCGCCTGTCTCTTGTGGATTCATCCCTTGGAAACAAACGGCCATCATCCATGCTGCCATTTGGTAATCCGGCACCTTGCCTTTTACGAATCCATCTACAAGCCATTCGATTTCCGGCTTGCTCATAACTCCGCCGTTCTTTTTCTTTAGAATCAGATCGACTGCTCGCATGCCGTTGCCCCTTTCCATTTCGTTATTGCTCACATTTTCGCAAATGGGCGAACTGCGTTCGCCCAGGCATTTCAAAAAAGTTTTCTACTGTTGGTTATTCATAGCCTAATTCGCGCATGGTAGAAATGCTGTTGCGCCAGTCCTCCTTAACCTTCACCCAAAGCTGAAGGTTCACACGCATGCCAAGCATCCATTCCATATCATGCCGCGCCTGTTCCCCAATCTTTTTCAGCATTGAACCGCCCTTACCGATAATAATACCTTTATGCCCTTCGCGTTCGCAATAAATGGTAGCCCAAATATCATAAACCGGCTTATCCTCACGCTGAATCATTTTGTCTACACTTACGCCTACGCCATGCGGAACTTCTTCCCGCAAGAGGATGAGCGTCTTCTCGCGGATCATCTCCGCGCAGATCACGCGCTCTGGAAGATCTGTTACCATATCATCCGGGAAATATTTTGGGCCCTCCACCAGATGTGAAGCAAGCAACGCTTCGAGTTCTTTCACACCCTCTCCAGTTTCAGCCGAAATTGCAACAATGCTAGAAAGAAACGACATGGCTCTAAGCTGTTCGTGCATTGCGGCAACCGTTTCTGCTTTCGCCGTATCAATTTTGTTGATCGCCGCAAGAACAGGTGCTTTGGCAGAAGCAAGTTTTTGCAACAAAGCTGAATCTTTTTCCCGGATTCCTTTTTCACCATCGGCTAGAAACAGCACTGCTTCGACTTCGTTGAGCGAATCATAAGCGATCTTGAGCATATATTCGCCCAGCCGGTTCTGTGGTGTCGTAACGCCTGGCGTATCTAAAAAAACGATCTGGTATTCGGGCCTCGTAAGAACCCCCATTACCCGATTCCGCGTGGTTTGCGCGCGCGAGGAAACAATGGACACCTTCTGCCCAACAAAGCGATTCATCAGCGTGCTTTTTCCAACGTTGGGTGAACCGATGATCGAAACGAATCCCGAAAGAAAAGCGCTCATTTTCCAAGATCCCTCGGCAAAAATGCATCCGGCAGCAAATCCCCTAGCGCTACAAGCTTATACTCACCCTTGCGGTTTGCGCAAATCACAGGCATTTCAGGGTCGCAGAATTCCGCAAGTACCTGGCGGCATACACCGCACGGCACCGCTGGATTTTCCCCATCCCATACGATAGCAATCGCATCGAATTGGCGCTCTCCTTCATAAACCGCCTTAAACATAGCGGTGCGCTCTGCGCAATTAGACGGCGAATAGGCCGCATTTTCAATATTGCACCCCAGGTAATATGCGCCTGTTGCTCCCTTCAAGCATGCGCCCACGCGAAAATTGGAATAAGGGGCATATGCTCGATCCCGCGCCTCGTTCGCCATGCGCAGCATGTTTTTCACTTCAAAATCATGGATGCTTCTCATCTTGTTATCCTCATCTTTTCTAATATTTCATCCTGCCGTGTGAACATCCGCATGCGGTCTTCATCCGTTAAATGGTCATAGCCCAGCAGGTGCAACGTGCCATGAACAGCTAAAAAAGAAAGCTCCCGCAAAAGAGAATGGCCATATTCCTCCGCTTGCGCTTCCGCGCGTGGAAGTGAAATTGCGATATCGCCAAGGAACCCATCCGGAATCGCCAGCACTGCCTCCCCTTCCGCTGCTGGAAAGCTCAGCACATCCGTAGGGCGGTCAATACCCCGGTATTCCCGGTTCATCGTATGGATCGCTTCATCATCCACCACAAGGATAGTTATGTCGCCCTCTGCGCCCTCATATGCAAGTGCAGCCTCCGCAGCAGCGTTTAACGCATTTTCCACTGATTCCGGCAATTCCGGCAATTGCGCAAGCACTTCGATCATTTCTTCACCTCAGTAAGATCCGGGTATTCGATGCGGTCATGCATAATGCCGCCGAACGTTTTAATGAAGCTCTTTTCGATCTCGGTAAACTCTGCGAGCGTCAACGGCGCATTGGTCATCATGTTGTCGCTATCCGTCATTTTTCCATAAATTACCTTATGCACCATTTCTTCCACCTTATCCCGGCTCGTATCCCCCAGGGATCGCACGGCCGCCTCGCAGGAATCAGCCATCATAACGATTGCGCTTTCCTTCGTGGATGGGCGATTGCCGGAATAGCGGAAATTCTTAATCTGAACCTTATCGCCTTCGGCCTGCTTTGCTTTATGGTAGAAATAGGTCATAAGCGAATTGCCATGGTGTTCTGCCGCAATGCGGATTACGGCGGAAGGCAATTTATAGCGCGTAAGAAGCGTTACGCCATCCTTCTGGTGTGCAATAATCGTCTGCGCGCTTTCAAGCGGCGGAAGCGTATCATGGATATTCTCTCCGCCTTTTTGGTTTTCCTTAAAATACAGTGGCCGGCGCAGTTTCCCAACATCATGGAACAGCGCACCCACGCGCGCAAGCAATGGATCCGCGCCGATGCGCTCTGCCGCTGCTTCCGCAAGCGCAGCAACCATTATAGAATGTTGATAGGTGCCTGGAGCTTCCACCATAAGCTGTTTGAGCAACGGATGGTTCGTATTGCTCAGCTCGCTTAGGCGCGCCGTGGTCGCTACATCGAAAAGGCTTTCCCATATAGAGAGCGAACCTACCACCAACAGCGTTGCAAGCATGCAGCTTCCAAGCGTCCACCCAATCCCCGCAAACAGGGAAAGGAGCGCTTCGCCGGCCATAAGCATCACAGCTACAACACAAAGCGATGCAGCGGCGCCCCCAATCGCGCCCGCTGCAATCAGTGCGGCACGGCTCTGCGTCCTGCGCAGGGCAAATACGGATGCCACACCAGCGGCAAGCGTGGAAGTCAGCATCATGAAAGATTCTGTGCCAAGCGGTACTGTCCCGCTCCCGCTGGCCATTAATCCTAGCGCAACAGCAAGAAGTCCGCTTTGGGCGAGCGCAACGCGCGGGCAAACCAGAAGCGCCGTCAGCATGATCGCAATCAATGCCGGCGTCATGCGAAAATCAAGCGTACTGCACAGCAGCGCAAGGAGCATAGTGAGCACTGTAAACACCACGAGGATGATCATGCGCTTTGTATCATAAAAGACAGTGGTGCGATAATAAAATAGATAGAGTGTAAACAGAGTAAACGCTATAAGCAAAACCAAGGCCGCGCCGAAAGCAACCGGCAAGCTGTTCTGCTCCCCTTTCACAAGCGCCAGTTCGCTTAAAATAGCATATTGTGCGGTGCTAAGCACCGTGCCGCGCTGCACAATTGCTTCTCCTTTTTCGATTGTTACAGGATCTATAGCCGCAGCAGCTTCCTCCTGCGCCTGTGCAGTAGCCGCTTCATCCATCACAAGGGTCGGCTGCATATAAGCATCGATTACCATGCCGGCAACATCTTTGATGCCAGCCGTTAAACTCGTTGTTGCGTTGACCTCCTGCATGCAGGTCGCTTTTACCGTGGCAAGGCCCTCCGCGGACAATCCTGCGCTTAGCGCTGTTTCAAGTTTTGGCAGGACAAGGTCTTTCATCAGCTGCACTTCGGATGCGTTCGCCCCAAGCACCGCATAAAGCTGGGAATCCTCAAGTGCTGGCACTGTTTTTGCACAAAGCTCTGCCGTCTGTTCTGCTGTGAGCAGCTCTGACCAGCCTTCCGATGTTAATGTCTCCGCAGCATCAGCTGGTCGCAGCATTTCCGCTTCTGTGCGTAAGGCGCCAAGCGCTTCAAAAAAGGCTTCTGCGCCATCCAGGCATGTGGCAATGGAATTCGAATCAATACGGTATACCGCTTGCACCGATGCGCGTGCAGAATCCCGCAGAGCTTCCGTTGCTGCTTTGTCTACAACGTCCTGTGGAGCATAGATCGTATAAGGAGAAACTTCCCCGATGTTTACATCGTAATATTCCGGGATCGCTGCTGCAATAACCGAAAGGCATGTAATAACAAACGCTACGGCAAGAAGCAGAAGCGAGAGGATCTTAATGCTCTTTTTTGTGGCTGCCCGTTTGCCATCGCGTTTCGCCATTCCTTTTACCTCCCTGCATTTCCGTCTTTCCGATAGGCTTTGTCATATGCGCTGATGATACGCTGTACCATCTCATGGCGGACAACATCTTTATGCGTCAAATAAATCTGCGCAATCCCTTCTACGCCCTTGAGCACGTCAAGTGCATGGACCAAGCCGCTCTTGCGCTCATAGGGAAGGTCGATCTGCGTGATGTCCCCCGTTACGACCACGCGGGACCCTTCGCCAAAGCGCGTTAAAAACATCTTCATTTGCTCTATGGTGCAGTTTTGCGCTTCATCCAAAATAATGTAAGCATCGCTTAGCGTCCGTCCGCGCATGTAGGCGAGCGGAGCAACTTCGATCGCGCCGCGCTCGCTCATGCTTTTGAAGCTTTCTGCGCCCAGAAAATCATAAAGCGCGTCATAGAGCGGGCGCAGGTAGGGATCCACCTTATTCTGGAGATCGCCGGGCAAAAAGCCAAGCTTTTCCCCCGCTTCAACTGCAGGGCGCGTCAAGATGATCTTTTCTACTTCCTTATTTTTATAAGCAAGCACTGCCATTGCCACGGCAAGATAAGTCTTTCCCGTACCCGCAGGGCCAACGCCAAACACGACAGTATGCTGTTTTAAAGCAGACACATACTTTTTTTGGCCGAATGTTTTGCATTTGATGCGCCGCCCCTTGTTCGTAAACGCCACGACATCATCCAGCAGTTCCGTAATCAGCTCAGCGTTGCCTTCCTTCGCAAGATCTATCGCATAGCGGATGCGGCTGCGGTCAATCGCCTCGCCGCGGCGCAGCATCATAAGCAGCTTGTCCGCAACCGTAGCAGCAAGTTCTGCGCTTGCCTCATCGCCTTCGATTTTAATGCAATCGCCTTCTGCGCGGATGCGCGCCCCCGTTTCTTCCTCAAGGATTTTTAAGTTTTCATCAAATACGCCAAACAAGCGGATCATCTCATCCATGGATTCCACCGATACATGGCGCACCGTTCTTTGCTCTGCCAAATCCGATCCGTTCTCCCGTGCAGTCTCTATCAGATTGGGTTGCAGCAAATCAGTCCTGTTCTCCATATGGCTCTTCTATTTCCTTTATTTCCCCTATGTTTTCTTCCGCTGTAATGCATACCGTTGCACGCACGGCCCCATTCTCAAGCAGAACCGTTTCGCTTTCCTTCGAAAGAATTCTCGCATCCTCCGGCATAGAGCGGAGCACCGCTTCTTCCGCGGCCAGCAAAGCCGCTTCTTTCAGTTCTGCTTCTGTTGCAACGCATGCTTCATCCGTCTGTGCATAAAGGCGCACATGCTCCGCCGTGATTGGCAGGAAACAGTTCGAAAATGCGTAGGCAGCAAGCTTTTCTTCACGCGCATTTTTCAATGCTTCCTCCTGCGTAAAACCCACGGAAGCGAGCTCCCACCCCAACAACCCAACGCGTGTAGATTCATGCGTTTCGCCGGTATCTACCGGCTTCACAAGCGTAGGGCCGACCGTTGCTTCCATGCGATAAAGCACCGTAGCAAGGACTTCGCCGCGCGCTCGGGTTAAAAGCGTATGTTCTTCATCGCTGCGCAGGATGCCTGTAATCAGTTCCTCTCCAGCAAGCACGGCATCCCCAACATGCACCTGCGCTTTGCCATCATATACGGTAATGCTTGTGATCACACCGTCTTTTGCCGCATACACGCTCGCAGGCGTTTGAAGCCCATCTTCATCTAATTTCTCCGGAATAGGTTCGGCTTCCTGCAGGGATACGCGAAGCGTTACGCCATAAAGCTTTGCACCTGCCCATGCAATGCGCGCATCGGAAGCCATTAAAGCATTCCCCAGTTGCGATGTAGGTACGCCCGTGCGGTGTGCGCCCACACGCACCTCCATTTCGTCAAGCAACGCCAGCACTTCCGCTTCCTGGACCGTATCGCAGCCCTCGATCTCAATAAACCAGATGCGCCGGGAAGCTGCAATCAAAAGCGCAAGCACAACGACCCACCCGTACAGCAGCACCTTGCGAAAGCGCAGTTTGGATAAGCGCATAATCAGCCCATGCTTTTCAAGGATGCGGATGCGCACCGCCTGCCCGTGCATAAGCCCGCGCAATGCATAAAATCCCGCAACGCTTACATGTGCCGTAACGGTCGCAGTGCCCGTGCGCCGCACGCACCAGATCTCAATGCCGCTATGCACCGCACGGTTTAAAAACCGTTCCAGCCCTTTTCCTTTGATTTCAATGATAACATATCCGGCAACAGAATTCCATATGCCTGTCAACATCGGCAGCTCCCATAAAAGAATTCACAATTATTCCTTAATTTTTATCCAACTTCAATTCACGTTTTACCGCTCATACTCCACGCTGCACAGAAGGCCTGTAACGTACAGCCGTTCGGCCGAAAGTTCAAGCAACGTTAGCCCCTCACCGGCAACGCGCAGAATCCCGCAACTTGTATGTAACCGAACAACAGACTCACCACATTCGAAGATTCCTTTATGGTTCTCCACAAGGATAAGCTCACGCCCTTGCAGGGTAAGTTTTGGCCGGCCGGACACCGTTTCCTGTGGAAGGTCCAAGGCTTCCACAACACGCCGCCCCAATTTTATTTTCCGTTTCTGTTTGGACATAACAAACCGCCCCCATACGGTCATATGTATGCGGGGCGTTATAAAAAAAGTAGGCTTGTTTTGCGTTGTGTTTAAACGTACCTGCGCATATGCCGAAGCGCGCTTTTTTCGAGCCTTGAGACTTGCGCTTGGCTGATGCCGATTTCAGAAGCAACTTCCATTTGTGTCCTGCCCTGGAAAAAGCGAAGCTCAATGATGCGCCGTTCCCTTGCCGCCAGCTTATCCAGCCCGCCTTCTATGGCGATGCCGTCGAGCCAGAGGTCGTCCGAGCTACGCTCATCGCGGACTTGATCCATTACATAGATCGCATCGCCGTCATCATGATAGATTGGCTCAAACAGGGAAACCGGATCCTGGATCGCATCAAGCGCGAACACCACATCTTCTTCCTTCATCTCAAGTGCTTTTGCAATCTCGCTGATACGCGGTTCGCGGGCATTTTCCTCCATGAGCTTGTTGCGCACCTGCAATGCTTTATAAGCGGTATCCCGAAGGGACCGGCTTACGCGCATCGCAGTGTTGTCCCTAAGGTAGCGCCTTAATTCCCCAATAATCATAGGCACTGCATAGGTGGAGAAGCGCACGTCCAGCTCCAGGTTAAAATTATCAATCGCTTTGATTAAACCGATGCAGCCGACCTGGAACAGATCATCCATCTGTTCCCCACGCCCGGAAAAGCGCTGGATTACGCTGAGCACAAGGCGTAAATTCCCTTGGATAAACTCTTCTCGCGCACCGCTGTCGCCTTCTTTAATCCTTACAAGAAGCTCCCTGCTGCGCTTATGCGTCATCATAGGGAGCTTGGATGTATCCATTCCGCAGATATCGACTTTGTTTAACGCCATTCGAGTACCTCCCAGGGCTTGCGCGCTGTGCGCACGCTTTTATCCTAGGATTGCCGAATGGCCCGCCGGTTATTCGTTTTTCGAGAGCGCGCGAATGACTTCCCCCGCAAGGATCAGCCCCGCGGCGGATGGCACAAAGGAAACACTTCCGATTGGCAGCCGCCTGCTTTGCTTAAGCATAGAATCTGCAGCAACCGGCGTTTTGCTTTCCTCGCGGGAAAACACGACCCGGAGCGCACGGATCCCCCGTTTTTTCAGTTCCCGCCGCATAATGCGTGCAAGCGGGCAGACCGAAGTTTGAAAAATATCCGCCACTTCAAATGCAGTTGGGTCAAGCCGATTTCCCGCACCCATACTGCTCACGATGGGGATAGACAGCGCAGCCGCCCGCTCGATCAAAAGCAGCTTTGAGGAAACGGTGTCGATTGCATCGACAATATAATCGCATTCTGCAAGCGGAAATTGATCTGCGCTTTGTGCATCATAAAAAACCGGCATGGCCAAAACATCAGCTTCTGGATTGATATCCAGAATCCGCTCACGCATGACTTCGGCTTTATTTCTTCCTATCGTGGAATGGAGTGCAATCAACTGCCGGTTGATGTTGCTCCGCGCAACGCAATCGGGATCCACAAGGAGCAGCCGCCCTATCCCTGCGCGTGCAAGGGCTTCAGACGCATAAGAGCCCACCCCGCCAATGCCGAACACAGCAACGGATGCGCGATTCAAGCGCGCAACTGCCGCTTCGCCCAGCAGAAGCTCCGTCCGCTCAAATTCCTCTTTTCCCATAATGCGCCCCCTTGAATTACGTCCTCGTTCCATTATAAAAGGCCGCCCTGCATCGCGCAAGGCGGCCTGCTGCTTTTTTGTTTAGAATTTCGGAATCACCGCGCCGTCGTAGGTAGCTTCAATATAATCGCGCACAACATCGCTCTGGAGCGCTTCAATGAGGGCTTTCGTTTTTTCCGTATCCTCATTTCCTTCCTTTACCGCGACGATGTTCGCATAGGTCTCAGCGGCAAGGGAGTCCTTATCTTCTGCGGCGATGGCGTCCTTTCCAACGGAAAGCCCGCCCTGGATTGCATAATTTCCATTGATGACCGCAAGGTCCACATCCGCAAGGGAGCGCGTAAGCTGCGCGGCCTCAATCTCCATGATTTCAAGATTTTTCGGGTTCTCTTCGATGTCGATCTTCGTTGCCGTCATGCCAGCGTCTTCCTTGAGCTTGATGAGCCCCTGCGCTTCCAGAAGAAGGAGCGCGCGCGCCTCATTTGTACCATCATTGGGGATGGCGATCGTAGCCCCGTCTGCAAGAGCTTCGATCGAAGCGGTTTTACCCGGGTAAATGCCAAATGGTTCATAGTGAATTGCAGCAACGGCAACTAGATGCGTTCCATTGTTCGCGTTAAAATCATCCATATACGGCTTATGTTGAAAGAAGTTGGCATCCAGGTCGCCATCTTCCAAGGTAGTATTCGGCATTATATAATCCGTAAACTCGACGATTTCCAGTTCAAAGCCCTTTCCCTTGAGCAAATCGCGTACCTGCTCCAGAATCTCCGCATGAGGTGTGACAGATGCGCCCACCACGATCGTGCCAGGATCGGTCTTGGATTGGGTGCAGCCTGCGAAGAGCGCGAGTGCAAGCAGCGCCACCAACGCAAATGCAAGTGCCTTTTTCATGTTTTTGTTTTTCCTCCTCATGATTGAAAAATAGAATTTGACTTTATTTTCTCCGCTTATCAATCCTGGTTGCAATGCGCATGCCAAGCTCCTGGAATAGCTGCACGATGATCACGAGCATAGCAAGCGTAACGAGCATTACATCCGTTTGATAGCGGTAAACGCCATAATTCACGGCGATGGTTCCAAGCCCGCCGCCACCGACAAACCCGGCCATGGCCGAATAACCGAGAATCGTTGTAATGGCAATCGCGGCCCCAACAAGCAGCGAAGGCTTTGCCTCCGGCAGCATAACGCGCAGCACGATCTGCATGGTAGATGCCCCCATGGATTGCGCCGCCTCAATCACACCGCGATCCACTTCCTTGATAGAGGATTCCACCATCCGTGCAATGAACGGCGCAGAGCCGATCACAAGCGGAACAATGGTAGCGGTAGAGCCGAGCGTGGTTCCAACGATCGCCCGCGTTACCGGGGTGAGCGCGACAAGCAGGATCAAAAACGGCGCGCTGCGCAGCAGGTTAATGATAACGCCCAACACCCGGTTGATGATCGGCATCGGATGGATGCCATCCTTGTCGCTCACCACCAGCAGCACGCCGAGCGGAAGGCCGATCAGATAAGCAAGCAGCGTTGAGGTCAGCACCATATAGAACGTTTCAAGCGTTCCTTCTCCAAACAGGTTCAGCATCTCTTCAGAAAACATGATCCGCCACCTCCTCATAATGCACATTCTGCGTGTTGAGATACGCCTCGATGCGGGAAACAGCGTCCTGCGCTTCGGGCAGTTGCACTACCATCTGGCCAACGGTTTTTCCCTCGATGGCACGCGTGTTCGCAAAAAGGATATTGACCGGTGCGCCGCAAGCGAGAACCATATTGGCAATTACGGGCTCAAACGGTGTCATTCCATCAAACACAATGCGCAGCATACGCTGGCTTTTGGTACCAAACGCGGGGATTTCCGCGTGTTGCTCCCCGCCTGGGAACAGCAGCCGCCGGGCTGCCGCGGTTTTAGGTTTTTTGAAAATCTCTTCCACCCTGCCCATCTCAACGATATGGCTTGCATCCAGGATCGCCACCCGGGAGCAGATCTCCTCCACAACGCGCATTTCATGCGTGATAACAATCACCGTAATGCCGAGGTTTGCATTGATCTCTTTAAGAAGCGCCAGGATGGAGCGCGTCGTAGTTGGATCAAGGGCACTTGTGGCCTCATCGCAAAGGAGCACCTTGGGCTCATTTGCAAGCGCCCGGGCGATTGCAACGCGCTGCTTTTGCCCGCCGGAAAGCTGTGCCGGATACGCATTGCGTTTTTCGGAAAGGCCCACGATTTCCAGCAGTTCCAGGGCGCGCGCTTCTGCCGCCCGTTTTCCCACGCCCGCGAGCAGGAGCGGGAAACAGATATTTTCAAGCGCCGTGCGCTGCATTAAAAGGTTGAATTGCTGGAAAATCATGCCAATTCCACGCCTTGCCTCCCGCAATTCCTTCCCTTTGAGCATTGAAAGCTCTTGGCCGCACACGGTGACACGCCCTTCGGTAGGGCGCTCCAGCAGGTTGATGCAGCGCACAAGCGTGCTTTTCCCTGCCCCGGAGAGCCCGATGATTCCAAAGATCTCACCTGCATTAACTGAAAGGTTAATGCCTTCGAGCGCTACAACATCCCCATCTTTCCCCGGGAAGCGCTTGGTTAGGCCCTCGATGCGAATGATTTCCCTCTCTTCCATAAATACCTCGGATCTTTGCAAGAATTACTGCATCGCGCAGAAAAAGGGCGGCGAGCCTGTGCCCGCCGCCCGTGTGAACCAATGGGTGCATCCATTTTTACCTTTGCAACCACACCAGCCCGCTTCGGGCAACGCGCACAGAGCCGCACATCATGGACATGCAGCTCATGGGCATCATCATGGTCGCAAATACGGATTCCATTTGGAAACTCCTTTTTACAGCATTGAAACATATGTATCATAGCGCATGGTATACGCTTTTGTCAACTCTTGTTTTGCTTTAGCATCCAGAGACATAGCATGCGTTTCACCCTATGGAGCTTCACTCTCATAAGTTGCCATGTCGGCCTATTTTATCATCTGAGTCTTGCGGCGATGCTTCTTTTTTCGTATACTGAAACCGTGTTTTGTAAGCATATGGAGAAACGGGGTCGAAAGAAAATGGTTTTCTTCGGGAAAGTGCTCAACCAGCAGCTTGTGCTGCTCTTGCTTGTACTTGTTGGGATCATCGTAAAAAAATGCCGTATTTTAAACCGCGAATCGGAAAAAGCGGTTTCAAGCCTGCTCGTAAATGTGCTCCTGCCCTGCAACATAATCTATTCCTTTTTAGGGGAAATCGCAATCTCCCGGGAATTCTTTCAAAGCTGCATTCTTGCAATCGTGATCGCAAGCTGCATCCAGGCTTTCTCCGTTTTCATCGGGAAAGTGCTTTTTCGTGCCTATCCCATGGAAAAGCAGGCAGTGCTGCGCTATGGCATCATCTGTTCGAATTCAAGCTTTGTCGGCATGCCGATCGCGGAAACCCTGTATGGCAGCCTGGGCGTGCTTTATACTTCCCTGTTTCAGATTCCCATCCGCTTTACGATGTGGACATCCGGCCTGGCGCTTTTTACGCAGGTCGATCGAAAGGATGCCTTTAAAAAACTGGCAGTCCACCCCTGCATTGTGTCCATTTTCATCGGTATTTTTTTAATGCTCACCCGCATTCAGCTGCCACAGTTTCTCGATGATACAATCTACAGCATCAGCAGGACGACGGTGCCGATCTCCATGATCGTGGTCGGTTCCATCATGGCCGATGCTGACAGGAAAACCTTAACTGCAAAGTCAATCCTCTATTTTACGTTTCTGCGCCTTATCGCTTTCCCGCTGCTTGTATATGTGGTTTTAAAGCTGTTTTCAGCCGATCCGCTGCTCATCAACATTGCGGTCATCATGAGTGCCATGCCGGCGGGCGCCTCCACCTCAATTCTTGCTGAAAAATACGATGGGGATGCGCAATATGCCGCTCAGCTTACGTTTGTTTCCACGCTCAGCTCCATCGTTACGATCCCGCTTATGAGCCTGCTGTTTACTTAAAAGTAGATCGCCCTTCGCCGCACGTCTAGTTCAGCGTGAAAGCAGCGTTTATCCGCTAAAAAGCTTTTATAGGTCCATTCTGTGCGGCGAAATCCCATGGAGTCCTTGCACTCTTTTAACCGAGTTTTGGGAGAGCTGCAATCTTAGCAAGGCTTAAAACGCCTAAATGGCATAACGTGCCGACAATCCTCCTAAAAATGCTAAAAACCATGCTGTTTCTAGCGCTTGCCTAACGCAGTAAATACATGGGTATTCTAAACATAAAGGCAGGTTTTCTGTTGCGGCTGGATTGTTATCTGTTTCTTGCTCCATGCGATGGCCGAAGCTTTTTATTCTCTTTCGGCTTCTCGCGGGTTTGTCGTCCGCAAACAAGAAATGCCGCAAACGGATTTCCGTTTGCGGCATTTTCCTTTAACCAAGCTCAAGCTTTTCCGTCCCCTTTGTACTTGCGGTAGGTTGCCATCCCGCCCCGGATATGACGTTCTTCTTTATTCTTATTTAAGATTGCGCGCACTTCTTTTGCAAGGGCGGGATCAATTTGGCGCAACCGCATTTGCATATCTTGATGTACCGTAGATTTGCTGATGCCGAATTCCCGGGCTGCAGCCCGCACTGTAGATTCATGCTCTATGATATACTCGGCAAGAGACAGGACGCGTTCCTCAATATAAGCGTACATAAAACACCCCCGAACAAGCTTTATACAGCTTATGAAGGTGTTTCTCGAAACATGACTAATGCGGGCGCTCTCTTTCGCATGCAGCGCATGCATAAACTGCGCTGGCACCTGCCGCGCGCAATGCCTGCGCGCACTCTGCAAGCGTGGCG
>CALVWJ010000009.1 GCA_944366945.1 uncultured Clostridia bacterium | reverse complement strand
ACAGTTCCGGATGACTTCTTTTCCCGAAAATGTTTTTGTCAGGTTGCTTACAGAGATTACAATTTGGTTCATGTCATGCTCCTTTCATACCTTCAAGCGGTATGTATTCTGGTAAAAAATTTGCCGCAGTGATTGACTGCGGTATTTACACTATAATACCTTCCGAATGAATGTATATATCCAAAATAAAATTGCCGCGAGGCAATTTTATTTCAGGTCGGGGATTTGCTCAAAAAACTCGTCCACCAGCCGCTGAATGGTATCGTCAAACAGAGGCACGCCCATCTTCTCCATCATCTGCCCGATAAAGGAGAATTTCCGCCGCATCTCCTCTTTGGTGGCCGGAAACACAGATGGCAGCAGCCACAGGCTGGTGAGCAGCGGCAGCAGCTCAGCAATCTCCTTGGCATACTCTGTGTGGATGGAACCGTCCCGGTTCCCCTCCTCAATGAGTTCCAGAAAATACGGGGTGAGAATCCGGCGGTTGGCATCGATCATTCCGACCAATACTCTGGGATTGTGATTCATCGGAATGGACTGTGCTGTCATATTGGTACGAGCTGTGTCTGCCTGATTCAGCCGGACTACTTCACGCAGCTTTTGGAGACCGTTCAGATCGGTACGACCTTTCACTGCCTCGAAGGGGTTATTTTCAAAAAACATACGGTCACTCACCGCATCCATGATTTCCTCTTTGGACTTAAAGTGGTGGTACACCGCACCTTTCGTAAGGCCGCCCAGCTCGTTCACGATGTCCTGGATGGTGGTGTTCTCGTAGCCCTTTTCTAAAAAGAGGCGCTGAGCTACATCTAAAATCCGCTCCTCCGTGACTTCCGGGTATTTGTTCCGCGCCATCCGCCACGCTCCTTCCTAAACATTCTCTAAGTATGTATTTATTATACGAATGATAGTGCGCCCTGTCAAGATACATTCTTATGGTATCTAAGGTATAGAACGGTCGTTTGATGAGGGTAAAGGTGTAGTAATAACGGAAGAAAGTATGGGGTAAAGAAACGACAGCAAGCACAGCAAGTGAGGCCTCACTTGCGAATTTTTGCTTTAGGGACCCCCTACCCCTAAACACAAAATTGCTTGTTGGGATAGTTCCAACCCTTATTCAGAAAGGACGGCGCTACCCTATGGAAAATTACAAACGCCCATCATCCTACACGACCGGATAACAGCAGCGAAATGACTTCTGATGAGCAGATGATGGCCCATTCCAGACAAAGCGGATCGGCGCTTACCCATACAGGATCATGATAGATGGATACTTCTACGCCTGGGGAGGTATCCGCCGAAGATGGCTACGGAATCAGGATGCGGCTCGCAAAAGAAATAATGGGCAGCCGCCACCATGAATTCTCTCACTGGACACGGTATTGGCACTATGAAGGATTGGTGGAACGGTGTGCCGCCGCTGTCGCCTCTAACCGTACCAAGGAGACTCTACGTAATGTGGTGCCGTACTGCTTGGGCTAAACTTTTTGGTTGGTAGCCTCAACAGTGGCTTTATTATAGTGTGGCGTCTGCTGATGGAGGTTTGGTATGAACCTCTCGCCATTTTCCGACTGATTACGGAATAACCACACTTGAAATGTGTAAAATCTGCACCTCTAAATGGGAAACGGACATTCACGACTGAAGAAAATCCACCGGCTTTCCCACAATTTTGCAAGTGTGACCGTTTTCACGCATTCCCACAACACTTGCTACTGCAAATTTTCTATCCTGACCGATTATGATTGATTGAAAGAGAACAAAAGAGACGTATTACCATCGACCCAAAGCGAAGTCGGCAATCTCGCTTTCGCTTTTAATGCGCAGAATAGCGTGTTATAATGATTATCGTTAGAATATTAGCTGCACAAGCGGCAATCTCCAATGCCAAAAACTCTCGCATTAAAAATATCACATAAAATACATAGAGAAAGCGAGCAAACATATGGATTATCCCAAGAAATTAAATTTTAAGGTTGACAAAATTTTTGGTAGTCAGGATGTAGCAATAACACTTTATTCTGGATTGACGACTTTTGTTGGTACAAATGGCTCTGGCAAAACCCAAACATTAAAAGCACTTAGAAATTATTTGAAAAATACCATTGGAGTGGATAAAGTAAGATATCTGACATCAAATAGAATTGGTACGATGGAACAGTATCGTTCAAAAACAGATCGTTTCACTTATAGTGCAGATGATTTTAATGTAGGTGATCAAAAGCAGAAAAGTGTTAGGCATCAAATTGAAACTGCCAATGGCGACTTCTTTACAATGGACGAGCGAAAGGATATTTACATAAAGGTGGCAGAGCGCTTGTCTGTTTTGTTTGATCGTCAAATATTCCTGCGTTGGGATGCAGGTAATCTCAAGGTGTATTTTGAAAAATCGGAAAATCCAGATGAGTATCCTGTTACTAGTGAGGCTAGTGGTCTTGTTAATATAGTTGCAATATTAGCAGCTCTCTTTGATGAATCTATTGAGGTGTTACTCATTGACGAGCTAGAAGTATCTCTACATCCTCAGTTGCAGTCATATCTACTTCGAGAAATAAAAACTGTTTCGGCAAAATATAACAAAACAATTATTATTTCCACTCATTCAGCAGAAATGGTTGAGTGTAGCAATTCAAAAGATTTATGTAACTTCGTGTTCTTTAACGGGGAAAATCTTCCACTACAAATTTCTCCTAAAATTCCCGAACTGAACAATCAAAAATTGAAAGAATTTCTTTTTCGTATAGGCTTAATATATAAAGAAGCATTTTTTGCTAAAAAGATTCTTTTAATTGAAGGTTCTAGTGATATGATTCTTTGCAACTATCTGAGTAACAGATTCAATCTTAATTTAGATGTCGCAGGTTCACAAATCATTCCGGTTGAAGGAAAAGGTCAATTTCCCGTAATCGCGAAATTGTTTCGTATGATTGGTAAAGAAGTTTGCATTTTAACGGATTTAGACGGTTTTACAGATGACAATACTGTAATTGACCTTTTCTCGAATCTTCCAGAAGCAATAGAACTTGCCAATTACCAAGGTCTAGGCAAGTTGCAAGAACTCATTCGTTCTATAAAATCGACACTTAATGAGCTTATTGATAGTAATAAAACAGCCATGGAGTGTGTTTATAAGGAACATCCTTATTGGAAAAATCGAGATCCTGACTCAGATGAAAAACAGGTCATTCGACGTTCAATTGTTGCGATGCTATTTGCAAAAAGCGATGATACGATTTCCACATGGCCGTCAAGTGCTGAATGGAAATCCATTAAAACACGACTTTGTACCCTATTTAACATACTAGAGAGGCTTGGATGCTTTATTCTTCAAAGAGGAGCAATTGAAAGCTACTACTCTCATGCAGCAAACAAAACTTTCGATGGCAAGCCATCCGCTGCTGCTCTCGAGGCGAGTTTACTCGAAGAGGATGATATAGAAACAGTAGAAACGCAGTATGCAGATGTGATACGAGCATTGAAATTTGCAGCATTGGATAAAATTGTGGACGAAAGTTATGCATTAAAAAAGGAACTATTGAGTGAACTTGCGCTCGTTATAGGTGTTCTAAATGAACAAACCACAGAGTCTTCACTGATATCCGTAATCAAACAGGCAAAAGGAAATAGCAAGTCACTGTTTACCTATCATATCCTCCATGAGCCTAGTCGTATTGGGGTGGAGGTTATTTTACAATCAGCAATAATTGATGTCAAAGGATTCCCTTTCAAAATTTTCAAGGGAGATAATGTCAATCAAGTTGTTGAGCAAACTATTAAATCATAATAATTACCCAAGCGTGTTGATATGTTTTACCGCTTAATGGACATTGAATATTCCATTTACCCCGTTTTTAATTCCCCCAAAAAAAGAAGTGGAATCGTCACATTCGGCGCATACCGAAGATAGCGCTCCTGCTCTGCTATGGAGAAGTGTTCAAATAAGCAACTTTTTACGCCTCAAATCGGAAGGGCAAACCCACATGGGCAATCTTTGCTACTCCTACACGGAAAAGCCGTCGCAGGCGGTTTCTTTGCCTATTTTGAACCATAATTCCCGCACTTTTTGGAACTAAGGGAAGATAGTGCAGGCAGGACATAGCCATCGCTCAGAAATGCTGATTGCAAAGCTTTGTGTTGTCCTACGTCCCTTGCCAGATCTTCTCTAAAGTAAGGTCTTGAGAGCTTTCTTGCCCCGTATTCAATTCTGTTTGGTCCAGTTGGCGCCTGCGAGGTTGGGGACTGATAGGATAGGATTTGATCCTTTTGTACTTGATGAATTCAGTATTTCTTTTATCTTTATTTAATTGTGGCTGGTTTTCCAGACATGGGTTACCCGTATCCGGGTTTTCCGTATCTGGACAAGCCGTATTCGGATCGTCCACATATGGGTGACCCGTTTGGTGAGATGGATCATCGCATAGATGACATATTTTCAGAGGTTTAAAAAAGTGTTGTTTTTGAGAAAAAAGCCACTTCTGTGCCACTTTGACACTCTAGGTGATAAATCACTTGTGTTCCCTTTCTGACAGGCAACACAAAAAGAAAAAAGAGGCCTTTTCAACCCTAATCGGTACATTTATTTTGGACATTAAGAAAAGGGCGACTGCTTCAAAACAGCCGCCCTAAAACAGGGGGATATACAAGATAATTCTCTGTTCGTATGCTCACAAGTCCTTGATATTACTGGGGTTTTCAAAAAGTTCTGTATCACCACTCATACCATCGTCGGAGCAAAGTCCGCTTTGTTCCGACGTATTTTTATGCCTATGGCAAAAACGACGTCATTCGCTCACTCCCTTGCTTTTCCTCTCCAAATTGACCCCGCTTGCGCTGGGCTTCGATTTGGTTTTTCTTTACGGAGAGCCCGAAGTCCTGTAATTACACTCAGACCATAAGTCCCTCATTCGTCAAATAATTTTGTGTAAAAACGTTCCATATTTGTAACCCGAAACGTTTTGCTAATAATATTGTCAATCGCTTATCCGCCCGAATATCTCTGTCTGCAGCAATTTTCGATGTTTTTGCAGCTGTGCCATGCAGTCTCATTCTTCATCGCCACGTCGTTCCCCATCACCGATAATAACACGACTGTTTCTCAAACATATCGTAATATACACCCCGCGCCTCCATGAGTGCGGCATGGTCACCCTGCTCAATGAGTTTCCCTTCCTCAAACACCAGGATCTTGTTGCAGAAGGACGTGCTCCCCATTCTATGGGACACAAATGCGGCCGTTTTTCCGTGGCAAAAATCATTTAGGCGACGGTATATTTCCCGCTCGCGGATCGGATCGAGCGCGGCGGTGGGCTCGTCGAACAAAACGATGGGACTGTCTTTGTAAAAGGCCCTTGCCAACGCTACGGACTGCGCTTCACCCCCGGATAGCGCCACGCTTTGGTCGGAGAATTCCCTGCCAAGATATGTATCCACACCATTCGGGCATTTTTCGACCACGTGGTCTAGCATGGCTTGTTCTATCACGCGGCGAAGTTTTTCGGGATCCGCAGTGTCGTCAAAGCAAATGTTTTCTTTGAGCGTATAGGAGAGTAGCTGATAATCCTAAAATGCACAGGAAAACAGCCTTAGATATTCGCTGTAATCATATTTTTTATGTCATTGCCATCAAAGTAGATCGTGCCTTCGGTGGGATCGTAAAGCCGCAGTATAAGCTTGACAAGCGTGGACTTTCCCGCGCCGTTATTGCCAACAAACGCGACCTTATCCCCTGGGTCGATCGTAAAGCTCACGTTGCTGATGGCGGGCTGTGTCTGCATGGGGTAAGTAAAGGACACATTGCGAAACTCAAACGCACCTTGCCCATGCCGCGGCATATGCGTTTGATTTTCCGCGTGGAGCATACTTTCTTCTATATTCATGTAGTCCGAATAATCTTTATAGTACTCGGCCACGAGGGACAGTTCCACAAAGTTGTCAAACATTTCCTGTACCACCAAGAACAGCTCTTGGGACGCGCTTACGTACATCAAAAACCATCCTATTGCAATATCGCCTCGCTGGTATCCAATAATCGCCACGGCATATGTAATGACGATCTGTAGGAAGTACACCCCTCGCTGCAACAGCGACCATTTACGCAACATTTTTTCGCGCGATTCGATCTGGCGCAAATATTGTGCTTGCGCGTCATGATACTTTTCAAGCAAAAACTTGTCTGCATGATATGCGCGAACCTCTTTGCCAAGCTTTTGATCCTGTAAAAGCTCTTTGCAGTAATTTACATGGCGCTTGGCTTTGCTCTCGAGGATATGAGAATCATGGGTGATCTTCAGTTTTTTTCTTTCGGCGTATGTGGATACGCCGGTCATTGCGAGCGTAATAAGGCACACCCATGGGTTTAGCGCAATGAAGATGGCGGACATCGTCGCAAGCGATAAAACATTCCCGAGCAAGTCCGTGCAAATTACGTAGCCGACGTCGTTAAACTCCCATACGCTCTCCTTGGCGGCTTCCATCATGTCGAGCACTTCAACATCTTCAGTATCCCGATAATCCAGGGACATCGCCTTTTTGTTTATATTATTCAGTCTGAGATTGATCGCTTGATATCCATAAGCTTCCCGAATTAAGTTTATGCCTCTACCTACTCCCGTCAGCAAAGGGGTCAACACCGCGTATACGCCTACGAACACCGCAACCTTGACCCAAACAGTATCGGTGAGCGCATTGACGATCATCGCGGGAAGGATCACTTCGAGCACGGTTTGGAGCTTGAATATAATGCCGCCCACAGCCTCGTATAGCGTCAGTTTTGGGCATTCGCGAAATTGTTCGCCCCAAATGTGTAAAATCAGTTTCATCTTTGTCAGAACCATAGATTTCTTCATGTGCAAACACTACCCATTCCGCGTTCAGCGTATAATTCCGCTTGTTGTTCGAACAACTGCCTGTAAAGGCCATTCATCGCCATAAGTTCGTTGTGATTGCCATGTCCGGCAATCCCGCCTTTGGAAAAAACAAAGATTTCATCGCACAGCCTACAGCTCGCAAAGCGGTGCGATATGTAAACGACGCCCTTGTCGTGGCTAATCTCTTGAAAAGCTTGATACAGATCAAATTCGCTCTGCGGTGAAAGGGCGGCTGTCGGCTCATCGAGCACTATGTATGGCGCATTCTTGTATAGCGCGCGGACAATGGCCAGCTTCTGTTTTTGTCCGCCGGAAAGCTCTACGCCGGTGGGTGAGTATGCCGTACTCATGCAGGTCTTTTCTTTCTCGGGCAGTTGCGCCACGGTATCTTCCAATTCCATGCCTTCTATTGCGCAACGCATGCGCTCGGCGTCTATATCGCCGCCCATAGAGATGTTCTCGTCAAACCCAAAACCTAAAATATGAAAATCCTGAAAAACTGCGGCAAAACGCTCACGGTAGCGATCGATATCAATGGTGCTCAAATCGATGCCGTTCACTGTGATTCTTCCTCCCGTTGGCGTATAAAAGCCCATTAGGAGTTTAATAAACGTCGTCTTGCCCGCGCCGTTTTCGCCCACGACGGCATACTTTACGCCTGGCTTTATCGTTAAGCTTACATGGGATACGGCATCTTCTTCCCGATTTGGATAGCGGTAAGAAACGTCTTCAAATCGAATCGTAAGCGGTTCTTCGGGCACGCTATTCTCCCGATCCCGCGGCAGTGGAATACCCAAAAAGTTGCGAAGGTTTTGAACGTATTTTGAAGTGTCCACCACAGAGACAAGCCCGTTGACGAGGCGTGTACTCGATATCCCAAATGTCGTAACCGCCGCGCTGTACACCGTGAAATCGCCGATAGAAATGGCGCCGTTTATGACATTCCGCGCCAAATATATATATGCTACTGAAAGTTGGATCCCTTGCAGGATATACGTCCACCCGACGGTCTTGATGGATTTTATTGCTGCGCCCTTCCACAAGTCGCACATCTTTTGCGCATAGAACTCCACCTTGCGCGTTACATAATCAGAAAGCCCAAAAAGGCGGATCTCCTTGGCGTATTCTTTCTTTGCAAGCTCGTTCCTGGCGTAGAGGAGCTGCCGTTGGGCCGGGGTTTCCGTTTTGTGGCGCTCGTATATATGGCGCATACGAAAGCCTTCGCCCAAAGCGTTTGCCGCGACCACGAGAGCCAGCAGTACAATGACGATTCCGCTTAGTTCCCTTAAAATATACATAACGCCGAGCATCGCGGACAAAGAGGCACAGAATTTTTCCAGCTCTTCCACGATCTTTGTTGTCCGCTTCTCGTCTATGCAAGTCACAGCGAACTGATACTCGTTGAGCACCTCGGGCATTTCAAGGCGCTGATACTCTATATTCATGAGATGTGCGCCGACTTTTTTGACGAAATGGCCCTTGAGCCTTTCTTCAAACAAGAGTTTGCACCGCTTGATCCCATCCGTCAGCACACCGTTCACAAAAACAATCGCGCACAGCGCGAACGCCCCCCCAATGCGGCCTGGAAGTCGCCCGTCATAAGGCGATCAACGATGCTGCCCAGGATTTGTATAAGCACGAGCGGAACGGCCGCTCCCACTACGATAGAAAGCATGCCGAGAGCAAAATATCCCTTTGCACTCTCCCATATCTCTCGCGCCACAAAGCCGATACAGCTCAGCGTTTTTTTGATTTTTTCAAACAAGCTCATATCATATATTTTCTGTTGTAGGCCGCTGCGCAATGGTAAGCTCCAAAGTGCAATAACCTAAAGCTCTACACAAGTACGCAGCGGCCTCCGTTTGCTTGATGATTTCATCATCATTCATGCGGCCTATCTTTTAGGATTAGCAGCAGCCTTCATATTTTACGCACGGAACAACATGATAGCAGACCTTAAGTTCCTTGCGCACGGTCTTTTTCAACTGCTTTTTCATGCTATGTTTCCTCCTTTTAAATCAATTTCCATATAAACACAGTGAACGCTATATTACTGATTTTGCACTAGAACGGCCACAATCTGATTAACAAATCCATTCAAATAGCAAAATTATTATAAACAGATACTCGCTGTTTGTCAAAAAGGAAAAAGTTATACGCTGATTATTCTTCAAGCAAATGGGCTTGTCGTGGAATTGCGTAAATTGAATGAGCCGCTGGTAACTTTAGAAGACAAGCGGCAAGAGTTCAATGATGCAGCAAAGAAGAAGATTTGAAATAACAATTCCTCTATTAAGACTTGTGAACGGATCATCTACAAGGTATACTATTTTATATACCCATAAACACACGGCACAGTCTTTCTCCGAATTCATCTTGTCAGAAGGAGATGAATGTATTGAATCTGACATATTATCAAAACTTTGTTACAATTGTTGAATGCGGCACGATTTCGGCAGCATCCAGAAAGCTGTTGATTGCGCAGCCGGCGCTAAGCGCTCAGCTGAAAGCCTTGGAACGCGAATTTGGAACCGAACTTCTGGAACGCACGGCACGTAAAGTAATCCTAACAAGCGCAGGTAAAATCCTCTATGAGAAAGCAAAACATATTCTTTTTTTGCAGGATGATGCAAAAAAAGAAATCGTTGCATGCACGCGAGGACATTCTGGCACGCTACGCCTAGGTTTTCCTACCACTTTGCCAGATGCTCTGCTTAGCAATATCTTAATCTCGTTTCATGCCGATTTCCCTGATATTAAGCTTTATTTATTCGTGGCAGATTCGCAAGAAATCATACACCTGCTCCAGAGCGGCAGCTTGGATGCCGGATTTATTCAAACCTACGATGAGATTGATGCCTCGCTAAATATTTGGGCTACATATGAGGAGTGCCTAACGGCCGTGTACCGAAGAGGGAACCCTTGGCTTTCTTCTGCACTTGTAAGCGTTCCCATAAAAATGCTTTTCGATGTTCCTTTGAGCATTTCTTCGGATGTTTATAAAATGCTCGAGCATGCCTGCTCGGAATACCAGTTTTCGCCTTCACCTTTTGCGATCTGCACTTCTCGAACGGCAACCCTGCTTTGGGCAGAGCAGGGAGCTGCCGCGGCCATTGTGGTAGGCACTGGCCTAATCCCCTATGAGGACCATGACCTTTGCTTCCGGCCACTCAGCGGCGGTCTGCTGCAAAATTATCATCGGATGCTAGTGACGGCTTCAAAATCGCTCCCTCTCATCTGTCACCCAGAATTTTATTCATTATTGCCGTATCAATGCAATACCTGGCGCTTTCTATAACGATTCTATTATAGATCCCACATAATAACCGTATTTTTATTTTAATATCAGCTCTATTATAATATTTTTAATCAGTTTCTACTTGCTGAATGCACCATCTATCTTTATGTTTTCAATCGTTTTATAAAAATGCAGCGGTAGTTAAGCTGGGATAATTCATGGTATCTGTATATCGCTCTTAAAACGTTGCTGTAAAGCAATGCAATAAAACCTTGAAATTTGTCGAATCAAACATTTGGCCTGTATTCTTCGGTTTCGCCTTTGTTTATTGTCCTCAAACAATTTTTAAACTTAGATAAAAAATAAGGAGGATACCACCGTGAAAAAGACCCTATGCCTACTCATTGCAGCTTTGCTCATCCTTGGCATGATAGCTGGCTGCAACGGCACCACGCAAGCGCCTTCTAACGAAGGCGAGCCTTCGACGTCAACGGATCCATCCCAGCCCGGAGGTTCTGACGAACAGCCAGGCGACGAACCGCTGAAAATCATCAGCTATGCCAACGGCGCGGAACCTCCGGTTCTTGAGCCAGTCATGAGCAACTACGCCGCTACTTCGATTCTGGTTTACAACCTCTTCTGCGGCCTCTCCCGCATTGGGGAAAACGGCGTTGCGGAACTTGCTTATGCCGAATCCTATGAAGTAAGCGACGATGGTCTTGTTTGGACATTCAAACTGCGTCCGGATTCCAAGTTCTCCGACGGGAGTGAGCTGACCATGTACGATTTTGAAAAATCCTTCAAGTACATGCTCAATCCCGAAACCGGAGCTCCGGGAAATGATTTGAAGTATTACGTCAAGAACGCGCTTGCCTACAATTCCGGCGAATGCACGGAAGACGAAGTTGGCATCAAGGCGCTCGACGCGGAGACCCTCGAAATCACGCTTTCCAATCCGACCCCTTATCTGCTTGACCTTGCCTGCACCTATATTCCTCTCAAAGTTGACGAAATCAAGAATAACCCCGACTGGGCAAAGAGTCCCGAAACCTATATCAGCAACGGCGCATTCCGTGTAAAAGAAATGAACCCACAGGTCAGCGTTGTAATGGAAAGGAACCCGTATTATTACGATGCAGAGAATGTGGAAATCGACCAGGTTAACTTCATGTTCATTGATGACGCCTCCGTTGAGTTGCAGGCATATCGCGATGGCACGATCAATGTTTCCGATAACCTCAACGCAGAAGCGATTGCTGCCTATAAGGATACGGATGAATATCAGTCCGTTTCAAAAATTGGTTGCAAGTATTTCACCTTCCATTGCGGCAATGTTTCGGATGCGCGTGTTCGCCGCGCCATGGCGCTTGCAATTGACCGTGAAACGATCATCAACGGCATTCTTGGCTTAACTTATGCTCCTGCAACGGGCGTTGTTCCATACGGCATTCACTGGGGCGACCAACAATATCGTGATGTTGCAGGCGACCTGCTGATTGAAAATGTGGAAGAAGCGCAGCAGCTCATGGCGGAAGCTGGATATCCAAACGGGGAAGGCATGCCCGTGTTGCGCATGATCACGATGAACAACCAGGAAGACATTGACACTGCGCAGGCGCTTCAAGCCATGTGGAAAACCAACCTGGGTATCGAAACGGAGATCACAACCTATGAATCCGCCGTATACTGGGATGTATTTGATACGGATGATTGGGACATTGCGCGCGACGGATGGACGGGCGACTATGATGACCCGACCACCAACATGTTCCTTTGGGAAGCGCACCGCGAAGTAAATGAGGATGGTACCCTAAAGGATGCGCGCTGGTATAACCTGCCCAATTCCATTAAATACGATGAATTGATGAAGCAAACCTATGTAGAATTGGATTTCGAAACGCGCATGAACCTGTTCGTTGAAGCTGAGAAAACGCTCCTTGAAGACATGCCGGTTCTTCCGTTGTTCTTCTACGACGATTCGATCCTTTGCAAGCCCGAAGTGACCGGCGTTCTGAAGAGTTACATCGGCCATGTATTCTTCCAATATGCTGATGTCGCAGTTGATTAAGCTTTCGGTTCACGATTCTGCTACATAGCCGCATACCCCGCCCGCCTTCGGCGCGGCGGGCGGGGTTTTCCATCGGATAGGCAGAACGCGCCGGAGAAATGGTACGTGAATATGGTTCGATATATAATCAAGCGATTACTTGCAGCATTTCTCTCCATGTTTCTCCTCATAACGGCAACCTTTTTTTAATGCATGCCGTACCAGGAAGTCCTTTTAATCCCGGTGAGCAGAAGAATATTCCCGATGAAATTCTGGAACAGATCCGCGCAAAATACGGTTTGGATGATCCGCCATGGAAGCAATACATTACCTATATGGGCAATCTGCTCAAAGGCGATCTCGGCGACTCTTTCAAAAAGATCAACTACTCCGTTAGCGAGCTCGTTGAAGGCGGTTTCCCCGCTTCTGCAGAAGTTGGCTTCTGGTCCATCATCATTTCATTGGTCGTAGGCCTCCCATTGGGAATTATCTCTGCACTCAAACGTGGAGGCTGGATGGATTGGGCTTCCATGATCCTTGCGACTATCGGCATTGCAGTGCCAACGTTTATTATTGCGATGCTGATGATGTATGTTTTCTCAATGAAACTTGGTCTACTTCCTGTTTTCGGATGGGGTACGTGGAAGCATATGGTAATTCCTGTGGTATGCCTTTCCCTTTCCCCCATTGCCTACATCACCCGCTTGATGCGTTCCAGCATGTTGGAAGTCTCACGTCAAGATTATATCCGCACTGCGCGCGCAAAAGGCGTCAGCGAGTTTATGGTGATAGCAAAACATGGGATGCGCAACGCAATCCTCCCCGTTGTAACCTACCTTGGGCCTTTAGTTGCCGGCCTTTTAACGGGCAGTTTCGCCGTAGAACGGCTGTTCATGATTCCAGGCCTTGGCCGCTATTTTGTTACAGCGGTAAGCGATCGCGATTACTCCGTAATCCTGGGTTTAACCATTTTTTATGGCGCATTTTTAATGGCCTGCATTCTCGTTGTGGATATCCTGTATGCGATCATTGATCCACGCGTGCGTTATACAGAATAAGGAGGATTGCAATATGAAATCCAATCGAAAAAAAGAGGCGATCTTCCAGCCCGTTGCTGCGCCCATTTACACTCTAGAAGACGAAATAACGGACGATTCTTTGTTTGAGCCATTGGATGACGCTGAAAAGCAGACGGATGTTATCAGCCGCCCAAGCTTAACGTATTGGCAAAATGCCTGGCAGAAATTGCGTAGGGATCCGCTCGCCATGGCAGGGATTGTTGTAATCATCCTTATGATTCTTCTTGCGATTTTCGGCCCGCTCATTCAACCTTATACCTATGATGGGCAGGATTATTCCGCGATCAACCAAACGCCAAATGCACAGCACTGGTTTGGTACGGATAAATTCGGGCGTGACCTATTTGTCCGCGTGGCTTACGGTGCGCGCATTTCTCTGACCGTTGGCTTTGCTGCAGCCGCAATCAACATGGTCATCGGCGTTTTATATGGCGGTATTTCGGGATATGTCGGCGGTTCGGTCGATATGGTCATGATGCGCATCGTGGACATCATCTCCGCAATTCCCAGCCTTCTCATTATCATTCTGGTAATGGTGTTCCTGGGCGCCAACATGAAAAGCATTTTGATCGCACTCTGCTTAACCTATTGGATCGGCACTGCGCGGCAAGTGCGCGGACAGATTCTTTCCATCAAAAATCAAGATTTTGCGCTCGCGGCAAAGGTGATCGGGGAAAGCGATTTTCAGATCCTTTTAAGGCATCTTGTGCCAAACAGCATGGGGCCGATTATTGTTACGGTCACTTTCCTCATTCCGCAGGCGATCTTCTACGAAGCTTTCCTTTCGTTCATCGGCATCGGCATTTCCGTGCCGGTCGCGAGCTGGGGAACCCTTGCGAACGATTCTCTCGCAAATATGAACCTTTACCCCCACCTTATGCTGTTCCCGGCAGTTGCAATCAGCATTACCATGTTTGCTTTAAACTTCATCGGAGATGGGCTGCGCGATGCGCTTGACCCCCGTCTAAAGAAATAAGGAGGAAAGAACATGAACGAACGGCTTCTCGATGTCAGATCTCTCCGAACGAATTTCTTAACGGGCGGCGGTATTGTAAACGCGGTGCGCGGCATTAATTTCCATGTGGATAAGGGGGAATTCCTTGGAGTTGCCGGCGAATCCGGCTGCGGCAAAAGCGTTACCATGCTCTCAATCATGCGCCTGCTTCCAGACACAGCGCGTGTGCAGTCGCAAGGGATTCTTTTTGATGGGGTTGATCTGCAAACGCAGAAAATGAAATACATGCGTTCCATTCAAGGCAATAAAATCGGCATGATTTTTCAAGACCCCATGACTTGCCTTAATCCGCTTTACACCATCGGCAACCAGCTGATGGAACCCCTCCAAATCCATAAAAAGCTTTCCCGCAAAGAGGCGCGTAAGCGAGCAGCTGAAATGCTGGATCTGGTCGGCATATCCAACCCGGAGCGCAGGCTGCGGCAATATCCGCACGAGTTTTCGGGCGGCATGCGGCAGCGGGCGATGATTGCAATGGCGATGAGCTGCGACCCCAAACTGTTGATCGCAGATGAGCCGACAACAGCTTTGGATGTTACAATTCAAGCACAGATTTTGGATCTGATGAAAAACCTCAAGCAGAAATTTGACACCTCCACCGCGCTCATTACGCATGACCTTGGGGTAATTGCATCGGTCTGTACGCGGGTCATCATTATGTACGGCGGCTTGATTATGGAGCAGGGTTATGTGGAAGATATCTTCTATCGTCCCGCGCATCCCTATACCATCGGATTGCTTAAATCCGTTCCAAGTGCCGGAGAACGCACGCAGGAACAGCTCACTCCGATTCCTGGCACACCACCGGATTTGATGAATCCCCCGCCGGGATGCCCGTTTGCAGCGCGCTGCTCCGTTGCAATGAAAATCTGTGCGCTTGCGCAACCAGAACTGCATGAAGTCGGGGATAACCATGCAGCCGCCTGCTGGTTAAACCATCCCAAGGCATCCCATATGAAAGGCAGGTTGGAGGTATGAATGGCAGCAAAGTTTTATTGGACGTAGAGAACCTTCAAACGACGTTCCGCATCCGTTCTGGGTTTGGTGCTGCTGGCGTGCACAAGCTCAAAGCAGTAGACGGCGTTTCGTTCCAGGTACGTCAAGGAGAAACGTTTGGGCTTGTGGGAGAGTCTGGCTGTGGTAAAACCACCGTTGGCAGGACCATCTTAAAGCTCTATCAGCCTACAGAAGGCAAAATCGTTTATGATGGGCAGGATATTACCCAAATGGATCAAAAAGCGTTTGCACCCTATCGGCGCAAAATGCAAATGATCTTTCAAGACCCCTACACCTCGCTCGATCCGCGCCAGCCAGTCAGCGAAATCATCGGCGCACCGCTGACACTCCATAAGCTGGTATCCAACCAGGCGGAACGGAATGAACGGGTGCGTGAGCTTGTTCACATGGTTGGGCTCAAAGATGACCACATCAATCGCTATCCCCATGAATTTTCTGGCGGGCAGCGGCAGCGCATCGGCATTGCGCGGGCATTGGCGCTCAATCCCGAGTTTATTGTATGCGATGAACCGATCTCCGCGCTTGACGTTTCAATTCAAGCGCATATCATCAACATACTCGAGGATTTCCAGCATCGGTTTAACTTGACCTACCTCTTCATCTCGCACGATCTTTCCATGGTGCGCCACATCTCACACCGGGTTGGCGTAATGTATCTCGGCCATTTGGTGGAAGTTGCCGAAGTCAACGACCTCTATGAGAATATGCGCCATCCCTATACGGTGAGCTTGATGTCAGCTGCACCGATTGCCGACCCCAACGTTGCACGCAATACAAAGCGAGTGATTCTCCAGGGTGATGTTCCCTCACCCATCAATCCCCCATCAGGCTGTCCCTTCCGCACACGCTGTCAATATGCAGATGAGATTTGCGCGCATGTTATGCCGCAATTGGAAGAAGTTTCAAAAGGGCATATTGTCGCCTGCCATCATATGCTGTAGGGAACCCCTCCCCCATCCTCAAAAAGCTACAAGCCGGGCGGCGCAAACCATCTGCCGCCCGGTTTGCTTTTGCCTATTTATGAACACGGGGTAAAGAACGGCGGCTGCTCAACCTTTGTTCGGGCCCTATTCAACCAATTTCCATTCAAAAGGTCTGCGTTGGGCACCGGCGCGCAGGTATTGCATCGCGTTGCGTATTGCGAACCGTCTCTCGTGTGCTCTGTTTCCCGGAAGAACGCCCGTAAATCGAGTGTTTTAAGGATCACCCGCTTCTTTTGTGCGAACGCCAATATCATAAAATGCTTGGAGAAGCGCCTATAGGGAATCGCAGCACTTTCCTGCATACCCTTTTGGGTGCCGCTGCCTGCTCCTCGTTTTAACATACGTAAAAGCGACACAGGTATTGCCTGCGTCGCTTTGATTTAAAACCTTTCGCTGTTCGCAATGCAACGCGTCAGTTTTCCATCTGTTTTCCCATAAAATTTGCCGCCGTTTCGCATACCTTAAGCTCCAGCGTACCCATAGCAGCATCCGCCTCGCGGCTCACAAGAATTACAGCGCCAATTGCGTCCCCAGCTGCAAGGATGGGCACTACAACAGCCGAGCGATTCACATCGCCATGATCGTCCGTCGTAATCCGCGGCACAACGCCTTTTCCTTCTGAAGCCACAACCTTTTCCCGCCGCTTCATAATTTGTTCCACTTCATCATGCAGCGGCTTTTCTGCCAGTTCCCGGCGGTTTGCGCCTGCAGCAGCAATGATGCTATCCTTATCGCAGATAAGCGCAGTGTGCCCGAGCGCCAGGTGAAGCGCTTCTGCATATTCCTTTGCAAAATCGCCAAGCTCTCCAATGGGGGAGTATTTTTTAAGAATCACTTCGCCTTCGCGGTCTGTAAAAATCTCCAGCGGATCACCTTCCCGAATCCGCAATGTTCTGCGGATTTCTTTTGGTATGACCACGCGGCCGAGCTCGTCAATTCTGCGTACAATCCCAGTTGCTTTCAAAACAGTTCCCTCCTGTGCTGCCTTTGCGACAATACTTTATTTGGTCGTATGCCTATTATTTGTAAGTCGGGCAGTTGTATGCGGCTTTTTTTGCTGGAAAAAAACGGCTAGTTCAAATTGAAAAAGCGCCAAAGGCGCTTTTTATGTCCATCCGTTGCCTTGTAAAGGCTAGCAGATCTTTCAATTTTCATTTTTTGCCTGCACGTCAACAGCAGACGGCTCTAACAGCTCCAACATAACCGGGCAATGATCGCTCCCCATAACTTCGGCAAGGATGCTGCTTTCTTCAATGCAATTCTTAATTCGTTCGCTTACAAGGAAGTAATCGATGCGCCACCCCGCATTGTTTGCCCTGGCGTTGTACATATAACTCCACCAAGAATATGCACCGGTCCGTTCGGGATAAAGATAGCGGAACGAGTCTACAAAACCGCTTGCAAGAAGCGCGGTGAACTTTTCCCGCTCCTCATCCGTGAATCCGGCATTGCCACGGTTCGATTTTGGGTTCTTCAAATCGATTTCCTGGTGTGCCACGTTGAGGTCGCCACAGATGATGACCGGTTTTTTTGCGTCGAGTTTTTTAAGATATGCGCGGAAAGCATCCTCCCAGTCCATGCGGTATTCCAGGCGCGTAAGTTCGCGCTGGGCATTTGGCGTATAGCAAGTAACAAAGTAAAAGGTTTCAAACTCCAAGGTGATTACGCGTCCTTCTGGCGCAAACCCCAATTCCGCTTCCTTCGGCAGGCCAAATACAACCGAAAGCGGCGGAATGCGAGTAAATATCGCGGTGCCCGAATACCCTTTCTTTTCGGCGCTGTTCCAGAACTGCTGGTATCCCTCAAATTGAAGTTCAATCTGATGGGGCTGAAGTTTTGTTTCCTGCAGCGCTACAATATCCGCATCAACAATGCGGAAAAACGATTCAAACCCCTTCCCCAGGCAGGCACGCAAGCCATTTACATTCCACGATACAAAGCGCATCGCTCCCCCTCCATTTCTTCCGGCGACGCCGGAAATATTATGTTCTAGTCTTCCCGGTAAAACGTATTGCCGCCGATGAATTCTCTAAGGATGCTTGTCGGCGGGATTTCATCTTCAACATCCGCGTCCAGAATATAGTTCAAAAACTTCACAATGTCCCGTGCATTGGCATAATATTTGCTTGTAGGCGGTACCTCCTGTAAAAGCGGGTACACATACTTTTTGAGTACAGCAATCTCATACACCAGCGTTGTATTAAAAAGCGCATCTGCATGTTCTTGATATGGAAAAATCCACGTTTCTTCGCCCCTGCGCACAGAAGGCCACATCGCCAGCGTATGCTCCATGGAGGCATTGCGCGTTTCATAATCCCGCACAAGGCGCCGCAGCAAGCGCACATCCGTAGTGCGAATGCGGTTATGATCGTCGAGATTCAGCGTGGTAAGCGCGCTGACATAAACCCGGAATATGTTCTCATCTGGGACATCCTTTGTAAGCAGCGGATTCAGCCCATGGATTCCTTCAATAATCAGTGGTTGATCTTGCTTTACAGAGAGCACAATTCCATCTGGAGCGCGTTTGCCCGTCATAAAATCAAAACGGGGCACTTCGACCTCTTCTCCACGCAAAAGGGCTGCAAGGTCGTGATTGAAGCGCGGCAGGTCAAGCGTATTGATATGCTCAAGATCCATCTGGCCATGCTCGTCGCGCGGGATAACATCCCGATCCAAATAATAATTATCTAACGACAGCATAATGGGATCTTGCGCCAGCACGCGCAACTGCGTCGCAATCCGATTTGCGCTCGTCGTTTTGCCCGAAGAACTCGGGCCGGCAACCAGAACTGCACGCGCTTTTTTGGCGACGATGGCATCTGCGATTGCCGCATAGCTTTTTTCATGCAGCGCCTCGCTGATGCGCACAATCTCCCGGATGCTGCCGTTTTCTACGCGCGTATTGAGTTCGTTTACCGTATCGCAATGCATCAGCTTTCCCCAGTTGTCGCTTTGCCGGAACACCGAAGCGAGCTTTGCAATATCCGTATAATCGGAAGGAACATCGGGTGCATCCTTGCGCGGCATCAGCATATTTATGGCGCCTTCCATATATTTGAGCCGGAACACATCCGCATATTCTGTGCTGGGCGCCATTTCGCCATAGAAATAGTCTTTATAATCGCCCAGGCAATACACATCAAAATAACTGAACTTTCTCCATTTTAAGAGGCGCGCTTTGTCCATCTGCCCATCCTGTTCAAAAAAGCTGATGGCCTCATCAATGGAGAGCCGCTTGCGTTCAAGCGGCAGCGCCGCACGAATGATAAGGCGCATTTCGCTTTCAAGGCGCAGCACGTCCTCTTCAGAAAGCAGAGGATCCTTGTCAATTGTAATGTAGAGCCCCGGCCCCAGGGAGTAACGCACCTGCACGCGTGCCTGAGGGAACAGGCGGCGCACGGCCGCAATTAAAATGAATTGCAGGGTGCGCTCATAAACGCGGCGCCCCATCTCCTCGCCATAGCGCAAAAGGTGTACATCCACATCTTTAAACGGCGTATACCTAAGGCTAAACACCTCACCGCCAATCTGCGCAGCAAGTGGGCGTTTCCGCAGGGAAATGCTATCCAACTCAAGCTTTTTCACCGCATCGAGCAAGCTTTCTCCGTGTTTTAGCTCTGTTGAAATTCCATCTACCGTTATTTTCATATCTAAAAACCTCCACCCTTGGAATAGAACCTTTACTTTTTGCTTATCATTATACCGCAAATCCCCGCTCGATACAGCAAACTGTGGCAAAATTTGAAATATTGCCGAATTTTTCAAACTTTAGCCAATATATCTGCTATAATGGATCGGGGTTGCCTGCTGCACATGCAGCCGCATCCCTTTGGCGTGGTGATATATTTGTGCATCCCGCGCTTGCATCGTTGATTGAGCAGGTGTTTTATGGAAAAAAAGCAGTCTTCTTTCGTGCAGGGCGCTGCGGTTCTAGGCATCGCAGGCCTAATCGTTAAAGTTATTGGGGCACTGTTCCGCGTACCGCTGGCCAACCAGGTTGGTCCAGAAGGTATGAGCTATTATGAAGTCGCTTATCCCTACTATTCCGGGTTACTTGTAATCGCTTCCGCAGGGCTTCCAACTGCTATTTCCAAAATGGTGAGCGAGCGGGTTACCGTGCGCGATTATCGCGGCGCACGCGAAGTTTTTACCACAGCCCGCACGCTTTTATGCGTGATCGGTCTCATTCTCGCGCTTGTGATGTTTTTCCTTGCAAAGCCGCTCGCCACAAGTTCCGGGCTTGATGCTGCCTACCTTTCCTTCCAGGCGTTTGCACCGGCGCTTTTGTTTGTTTCTATCATGTGTGCTTACCGCGGTTATCTGCAGGGTATGCAGCAGATGGCTGGTACTGCGGTTTCGCAAATTGTGGAGCAGCTCGGCAAACTTGTCATCGGGCTTGCACTTGCCGTGAAGCTTTTGCCCAAAGGCCCAGAATACGCCGCTATGGGCGCTATCATCGGTGTAACGGCAAGCGAATTCATCGCGCTTGTCGTTATCTGGCTGATGTACCGCATGAAAAAGCGCAGCTTTGATGCAAAGCTGCGCAAAAGCCCCAAAGTCCAGCCGCGAGGATTTGGCCGCATTGCAAAAAACCTTCTGAAAATTGCAATACCCGTTACGATTGGCGCCTCCATCAGTTCGCTTGCTGGCATTGTTGACGTAGCGTTCATCATCAATATTTTAACTGAAAACCTCGGATATGAAACTTCGACTGCTCAGACCGCATTCTCACTCCTGCGCACAAACGTTGCTACGCTTACCAATATGCCCGGCGTGCTTACAATGGCGCTTGCGATGAGCCTCGTCCCTGCAATTTCCGCAGCGGTTACGCGGCGGGATAAGGGCGCAGTGCGCGGTGTTTCCCGCATGGGGCTTAAGCTTGCGCTTATCATCGGGCTTCCATGTGCCATAGGCCTTTTTGTATTGGCCGCCCCCATCCTCTCTCTGCTTTATCCTAATTTAACCGAAGCTGAACTTTCCCTTGCTGCGGATCTAATGCATACAAGCTCCATCGGTGTAATTTTCCTTTCCATGGTGCAGACGATGACCGGCGTATTGCAGGGCATGGGGAAGCAGAATGTTCCCGTATTCAACCTGTTCATCGGGTTTCTGCTCAAAGTGGTCACTTTGATTGTGCTCATGAACATCCCTTCGGTGAATATTCAAGGTGCCGCAGTGTCCACCGTGGTTTGCTATGCTTTTGCGGGGATTGCTGACACCATTTATGCAGCAAGGCGCGCTCGGTTGAAGCTCCCCCTATTGGATGTATTTGGAAAACCGCTTCTCGCTTCACTCGCCATGGGCGTAACAGTCCATTTTGCGCATGCTGCGCTTCTTAAAAGCGGGCACGAAACAGTTGCAACGCTTGGTGCTGTTTGCATAGGCGTTGGAATTTATGCAGCGCTCGCCTGCCTCTTCAAAGTGTTTTCCTATGATGAACTTGCACTTATTCCAGGCGGCGTTAAGCTGCGCCGCCTGTTCTACCCCAAAGGGAATCCCGATGGGAATTCACAAGCAAAGGAGCAACATTCATGAACACCCTTACGATTGCGCCACTTGCAACGCCCCAAAGCATTACCCTGGCTGCCTGGCAAGCCATCACACATGCACCGCGGTTGTTTTTGCAAACAATCGAGCACCCTTCCGCGCGTTGCGTTTTAGAATCCGGCCTTCCTTTTGAAAGCATGGATGATCTCTACCGTAGCGCAGAGGATTTCGATGCGCTCACATCTGCCATCGTACAACGTCTCCTCGCTTCGGAAACGGATGCTGTATATGCGGTGCCCGGCCGCGGCATTGGCGAGGCCCAACGTGCGGCGCTCTGCAAGGCTGCAAAAGAGGCTGGCGTGCGCGTTTGTTTCCTACCCTCTTCTGGTTATGCGGAAGCGGCACTTTCTGCGCTGCCCGAACCGCTCGCAGCGAACAATCTGCGCATCCTTTCTGCAACAGCGCTTCCCTGCCCGCTCGATCCTTATGTTCCGCTATGCATCGAAGAAATCGATACGCGTATGCGTGCTGGGGAAGTTAAGCTTGCGCTTTTGGAATACTATCCCGATGAATTCCCCGTTTGGCTTTGCACCATGGATGATAACGGAGTCTATTTCGCCCGCTCACTTCCCCTTTATATGCTGGACAGGCAGGATGTTTTTTTTGCTGCAAGCACCCTAATCCTGCGCGGCGCAAAATTTGAAGAGCTTACACGGCATGGCGTGGAAGGGCTTCTGCGCGTTATGAAACGCCTGCGTGCCCCTGGCGGCTGTCCCTGGGATGCAGAGCAAACGCATGAGACGCTGCGCAGTGATCTTCTGGAAGAATCCTATGAAGTGCTCGATGCGATCGATCGCGAAGATGCGGACGCACTTTGCGAAGAGCTTGGCGACCTTATGTTGCAGGTGGTATTCCATTCTGAAATCGAAGAGGAGCTTTCCTCCTTTACCTTCCGCGATGTTTGTACTGGTATTGTGCAAAAGCTCGTTTACCGGCACCCGCATGTTTTCGGCGAAACGCATGTACAAAACGCGAATGAAGTGCTCGTGAATTGGGAAAACTTAAAAAAGAAGGAAAAAAAGCAGGAGACTGTTGCCGATATGATGCACGCTGTTCCGCACGGCTTCCCAGCGTTGATGCGCGCGAAAAAGGTTCAGAAAAAGGCGGCGCATGTCGGCTTTGACTGGCCGGATGCCAAGGGTGCTCTGGATAAGATCGAAGAGGAAACGCGCGAGCTGCGCGACGCTGTTGCGCTGAAAGAAGGAGAAACTCGCATCACAGAAGAACTTGGTGATCTGCTTTTTTCCGTAGTAAATGCAGCGCGCCTGCTTCACCTTGACAGCGAACTTGCGCTTGCTGCAGCAACAGAAAAATTTGTCACACGATTCACAAAAATGGAGGAACTTATCCTGTCCGAGGGACGTTCTTTGGAATCGCTCAGCCTGGAGGAGCTCGACGCGTTCTGGGAACGCATAAAGTGCTGAATTTGTAGGCAATTCGGGCAAAAAAAGGCTTGTACAATCGGGAAAAGGCTGATACAATAAGTGGCGGACAAAATCCGTTAAAACATTAGGAGGATATTAGACATGAATAAAACCGAATTGATTGCTGCTGTAGCTGAAAAGAGCGGCATTTCCAAGAAGGATGCTGAGAAGGCCGTAGCCGCTGCGCTCTCCACCATCACGGAAGCGCTCAAGGCTGGCGAAAAGGTTCAGCTTGTTGGCTTTGGTGTATTTGAAGTCCGTGAGCGCCCCGCGCATAAGGGCCACAACCCCATGACTGGCGCTGAGATTGAAATCGCTGCCAGCAAGGCGCCCGCTTTCAAGGCTGGTAAAGCGCTCAAGGAAGCACTCAACTAATTATTCGGTAACATAAAAACGCGAACCATACGGTTCGCGTTTTTATTGTCGCGAGGCGCGCTTAAGCGGTTTTTTCCATGCAAGCGTTTAAAGTTTCACATAATCCGTAACGCAGAAACCGAAGGTGCCGTTCTGGCTCAAAAAGCACCAGCCGTCAAAGATCATATAAACGGTGACGGAAGTCTTATTCGGCAGCAAGCGGACGATTTCGCTGTTCGTGCTCATCCCATGGCGCAGGTTGACCTCAGCCGTCGTGGTAGTAGAAATGGGAGCTACCGAATCGCTGACCCGAGCGATACCCACCGAGCCGGAACTTTCAACCCTGGCATATGCTTTGTAAACAAAGCCTGTCTGCCCATTATAGATTACATAATACCATTCGTCTGTTTCGCCCAGGATCTGAAACTGCTCACCTTTTTTAAGCGTTGCAAGTACCTTCCCTGTGGAAGTGGAGGGCTTATCGCGGAAGTTGAGTTCCCCGCTCGCAGCGCCAATTGCAAGCTGCACGCCAGCATTTGATTCCGTGTTGCCGCCGGAACCCGAAGAATCTGATCCGCCTCCCTCGGGCACAACGCCGCCCGTACTGCCGCTGCTTTGCGCGATCATCTTAACATATTTTGCGTAAAGATACCCGCGTGTTCCATTGTATTCTACTGCATACCAACCATCCGCAAGCGAATACAACGTGACCGTTTCCCCGCTCTTGATCTGCCCCAACTTTTTGGAAGAAGATGACGCTTCTTCCCTAAAGTTCACGTTAGTCGTTGTTTGACCAAGACCCAGAATATTCGGCACGGTAAGCTCCGGAGTATCCGAATCTTCCGTATCCTCCACATCCGGGATCGCAACCGTTACATTGATGTATTTAGAGCTGACATAGCCGATCTGATCGTCCAGCGATACTTGATACCAGCCATCCTCAAGTGAAACCAGCGTAAGTTCCACGCCTTTTACCAACGTGCCCATAGTGGCATAGTTAGTGCCAGGCCCTTTCCTAAAGTTCACATTGCCCGTTGTAACACCCTTGCCTGTTTTGGGCTTCTCTTCTTCTGTAGAAATTGGTTTTCCATTGCTTCCAAGCGTTACCTTTTCTCCCGTCAGCCCAACATAGTCCTCATAGACGTATCCAAACTGGCCATCTGCCACAGCATAATACCAATCCCCTATTTTCCCAAGGACATAAATGCTCATATTCTTTTCAAGTTGACGCAACAGGGCGCTTGCACTTGATGCATCCGCACGAAAATTCACGCCACTGCGCGTTACTGTGCCGATTTCTGCAGAATAGGTGGTATCGGGCGTCGGCGTTGCCGTATTCCCCGTTTCCTCAATTTTGACATATTGCGCACTTACGTAGCCATACATTCCTTCTATGTTTACATAGTACCAACCGTTTTGCAACGAATAGGCCGTAAGCTCCGTACCGCGTGCGAGCTTCTTCATACTGCTGTAGCTCGTTGAAGGCCCCGTCCTAAAATTCACGTCCTGTGCAGAAATATACCCTGTGCCAAGAATCGTTGGCTGAACCGGCGTCGGGGATGGGGAGGGCGACGGACTTGGGTTAATTTCTACTTCTTCCAGCTTGACATATTGTGCGCTCACATAGCCATATGTCCCTGCAATGTTCACATAGTACCAACCATTCTGTAAGGCATACGCCGTAAGCTCCGTGCCGCGCGCAAGTTTTTTTATGCTACTGTAACTCGTTGAAGGTCCCGTCCTAAAATTCACGTCCTGCGCCGAGATATACCCTGTGCCAAGCGCGGATGACGGCGACGAAGACGCCATTGGAGTTGGAGTTGGCGTATTCGTTGTATCAACAGGCGTAAAATCAACATAGCTTGCGCTCACATAGCCATCGCGCTCATCGAGAACCGTCCGGTACCAGCTGCCAGATTTCTCATAGATGGGGATCTGGATACCTTTCGCCAGCGTCCCATAGCTTTCATAGGATTGCCCTGGCCCTTTTCTAAAATTGACATTACCCGTTAATACACCATAGCCGATCAAGCTTAGCCCATCGGGTGCTGCAGGTGTCTCGCCCGGCTTCACCGGGTTTGAAGGTGCCGTAACGGAAATCGTGGAAAAGCTTGCACCTGGGTAGTAAAAGCTCAGAATGTCCCGATAACCCCATCCCTCGTTCGCACGCTGCTGGGCGCCGCGCTGGCTCATGCCTACGCCATGCCCCCAACGAGCATGATATAGAATATAGCAGCCAGAAGAAGCGTCATATTCTCCCCAATATGTGCGCAGCGTCGCATTGGTGAATACACCGTATGTCATGAGATCTGCAACATTGAAATCAAGCTCCACATCCTCATAAAGGTATCCGTTTGCAATTACGCTCAAAATGACTTTTACGCGCGTCATATTGCGCGTGACCCCACTGTAGCGCGGCGAATAGGCTTCTACCTCAGAAATACGTTCCACGCCCGTCGGCGTGGTACCGATCACAGTTGCCGCTTTTGCAAGCAGCATATTATAAAACGCACGATTGATGGACCCAGCCGTGTTAATTGGAATCTCGATTTTTTCAATCGGACTCATTGTATTTTTCAAATCATATTCATCGAGGCTGATGGCATAGCCTGCATTCGTCCCCTTCCCACTGCTCCAAGCGTAGGTTACAAGGTTCGTTTCGCCTCCGTTACTGGCCGCATAATAGGTGCAGAGCATGGCGCCGTTCACGGTGAGGATTTCACTAAGCGTTTCATCTACGGCGCGAATAACGTTTGTATTGGAAGCGGTGTATCCTTTATAAACTTGGTCCGATGAGGTATCTCCAATATAATATTCCGCACTGCCCGTTTTCATGGAACTGAGCACATAGCACTTTGCTGCAATCGCCTGCGCTTTGAGCGCTTCAATCGGGAATGTGTTGCTCATCTCATGGCCAACTACCCCATAAAGATAATGCGCAAGCGGCACTACGTTTACCACCTGCAAATAGCCACTGGAAAGCACGCGCACATTAAAATGCCCAAGGTAAGAACGGGAATTGAAATACATATATCCTGCAGAAGGTGACATTTCCTCACGCATGATCGAAAGTGACGCTCCCGTGTAGAGCTCGCCCTGGGCGGAATGCGTTGCCGTAAGCGTTCCGTCCAAATTGGAGCGCAACGTCAAAGTGCCGTTTTTAAATTCGGCCCCGTTCTCTTGAATAAAATATCCGCCCTTCACGCTCATGGAAATAACCGTTGCGTTATTTGTTGTGAGCTTTACTTTAATCATGCTGTAATCCGTTGCAGCAAGTGTGTTAGGCGCAGGCAAAGCAATCAATGCAATCCCAAAGGAAAACGCCAAAAGCAGCGCGACGATTCGTTTCATGTTTAACCCTCATGCAAATCTAATCTTCACCGCATGCATAATACGGCAAATTACCGTATTTAAATACGATAGATTCATTTTAGCACGGATCCTGGCCTTTGTGTAGAAATTCCATCCTTTTTTTCGAATTATTCATTATTTTGGGGGAAATTCCCTGCTATTGCGTGGAATTATTCATAATGTAAAGCATTTTTCGTTCTTGACAAAATGAAATAGCATGCTATAATTAAATTAAGAATTATTATTATTCTCAGAAAGGGGTGCATATGATCTATTCCAAAAAGCGGGAACTCGTTTTGGATTATGTGCGCACCAACTGTACGCATCCTACCGCAGAAGAAGTATATTCCGGCCTTCGCGCTCTGGATGTGAATGTTAGTTTAGCCACGGTTTATAGAAACCTAAACCAGCTTGCGGAAAGTGGCCTGCTCCAGCGGATTGCTACTCCTTCGGGGGCGGATCGCTTTGATGGCAATATTGCACAGCATCTGCATGCGATCTGCACGCGCTGTGGGCGCGTGGAAGACATTCCGCGCAATGCTCTGCCGGATCTCTGCAAGATCGCAAGCAGTTACACGGACATGGAGCTTTCAGATATTACCTTGGTATTTCATGGAGTCTGCAGCGTATGCCGTAATCACACGAAAAATTGAAAGGAGATTGGACGCATGAAGGAATTGAAAGGCACAAAAACAGAGGCAAATCTGCAAACGGCATTTGCCGGCGAATCTCAAGCTGCAACAAAATATGGCTACTATGCCTCTGCCGCCAAAAAAGATGGCTATAACCAGATTTCAGCCATCTTTGAAGAAACTGCTGGAAACGAAAAGGAACATGCGAAGCTTTGGTTTAAACTGCTGCACGGCGGCAAGGTGCCTGGAACGGAAGACAACCTTGCAGATGCTGCAGCCGGCGAAAACTATGAGTGGACGGACATGTATGATACATTTGCAAAGGAAGCGCGCGAAGAAGGCTTTGAGAATATCGCGCTCCTGTTCGAAGGCGTTGGCCGGATTGAAAAAGAGCATGAAGAGCGCTATCGCAAGCTGCTTGCAAATATCAAGGAAGGCAAAGTGTTTGCACGGGATGGCATCTGCGTTTGGAAGTGCTTGAATTGCGGCCACATCCATGTTGGAGAGGCAGCTCCGGAAGTTTGCCCGGTTTGTGCGCATCCCAGAGCCTATTTCGAATTGCGCGCTGAAAATTACTAAACCTGTTTTATAGCTTGTGTGCCGCTTGGCAGGCATGGGCGGCATGCGGGACCTGCCCGTAAGAGCATTGCTCTCCGGGCAGTTTTTATGTTGTCCTTCCCTCCTGCTTATGACATGGAGAGGATTTCTTTGCGCAGCACTTTAATGATGTGCTTTTCCAAGCGCGAGATATAGCTTTGCGAAATGCCCAACATATCTGCAACCTGCTTTTGCGTGTATTCATGGGTACCCTTTAAACCAAAGCGCAGTTCCATAATCTGCTTTTCCCGCGGGGTTAATTTCCGCATGGCAAGCGCCAGCAATTCTTTGTCCACCTCATCTTCAATGCCGCGGTAAACAAGATCCCCATCCGTGCCAAGGATGTCCGAAAGGAGCAGCTCATTGCCATCCCAATCAACATTAAGCGGCTCATCCAGCGAAACTTCAAGTTTTAATCTGCAGCTCCGCCTTAAATACATGAGGATTTCATTTTCAATGCAGCGGGAAGCATAGGTTGCAAGTTTGATTTTTTTCATCGGATCAAACGTGTTCACGGCCTTGATTAAGCCGATTGTCCCGATCGAGATAAGGTCTTCTATGTTTACTCCCGTATTCTCAAATTTGCGCGCAATATAGACAACAAGGCGCAAATTACGCTCAATAAGCGTCTGTTTCACGGATTCGTCTCCGGCGCCTAACGCGCGGATGCATTCCTCCTCTTCTTCTTTTGAAAGCGGGGGTGGAAGCGCCTCGCCTGCATTTACATAATAGAATGAAGATGCGATGCCAAATCGCCGATAGATGTAAACAAGGATCCGCGCAAAAAACCGTTGCATATTTTTATCCTCCAAGATTTGTCCATCCTGCCATCCCTGGCGATAAAAGCGCTTCTGCAGTACCATGGAGCGGCATGGGACTCAAAGCGAGAAGCCCTTCGCTTTCCCTACCGTTTATGCGCATGCATTCTGGGCGAAGCGCATAAAGGATGCTTTTGCTTCCTGCCGTTGCAGCAGGAATTGGAATATGGGCCTGGTTGGCTAATTCCGGCAAATATGCAACCGCTACAGGCTTCCCACTGATTGGCTCTACGAGGCTATTCCCGGTATCAATGAGGGCATTCAACTGGTATTCCTTCCCATTTACCAAGATTGAAAGCTTGGCATAGCATTGCGGGTTGCAATTGGCATGCTGCATACGCAGCCGACGCACAAGATTGGGAATAAACGTTGCAATCAGCGCGATCACAAGTGCAGTTCGCACAGGCAGTGAAGCAATTAGGATCCCGTTTTGCATTTCACCACCAAAGCAAAAGGCCAGGCAAAAAGCAAGCCCTCCTGTCAAAAATGCCGCACCAAAAACCGCAGCCACTTCGCAGGCGTATTCCTTAAGCCCGCTCTTTGGAAACGCAAATGCAAACAAAAAACCGCTGGCGATTTTTGCAGGCACTGTTAGCAGCAAGGGGCAGAACAGCGCAGCGCATGACCAGAAGGCACCAAGCAAAGAGGCCAGCGCCATGCGGCGCGCTCGAATCGGACGCGCTACAAGTGCCGACGCAACGCGCAGCAACAAACAGTCCATAACGAAGTTATCCAGGAGAAATAGCTCAATATACAATACTATCCCCCCTCTCCGTTTCTCACGGGTACTATAGCATACGCTTTCAATAATATATGTAGAACAATTGCCGCATATATGCCGGATAATTGTTGAAAAAGGCAGTGATGCATTTCTCTATTACTTTAGCTATGTCTGCTGCGTTTCACAACAACTCCTAATCAACCCCGCATACGTATGCTTATTCCTTGCAATCAATGTGAAGAGAACCTCAGCGTAAAACGAATGCCTTACCAAAATGGTAGATATGGTTCATGCAATCCGCTCGTCTTAAATTTAAATTGATAATTCCATTTGCGTTGTTTATGCGTTCGGCTCATGGGATGCTTGCATCCTGCGAATGCAAAATTCTTATAACCTATTTGAGTTAGGTCCATAAGCCTATCTCCTTCGAATTTTGAAAGCAGCGGAAGGCATAAATGCCGCCGCTGCTTTCTGAATATTCTTTTTATCTAATGATGGATCAGCTTTTTTTCAGCACGATTGCGTTAACTGCCTCCATCAGTTCGACAACCTCGCTGCGCGCTATCAATGCAAAAGATTCCCCATCCACCTCGGCGAGGCAGTTGTTTCCGTCATAGCGGTAAAGGTGGATTTCAACCTGCGGATGATTTTCATTGTTTAGATAGACAGTCAAGGAGATTTCTTCCTTCTCACTTGGCGCTTCATCCGTAAATTCAACAGCATTTAAATTCGCCAGTGCGCTTTGGAAGCTGCTAATGGCCAGTTCGTCTTCGCCGTAATACCAGATGGTTTCCTCTGCATTTTCTTCAGCAGCCGCACTCGTCAATGTATAATTTACGCCTTCCAACGAAATATCCACTTGGTAAACGTCACCAAAGTCCGCCGTAAAAACTTCTTTATGGCGTAAATCATTGTAAGTTACCGCCACGAGTTTTTCATAGTCGGAATTTGAGATTTCATAGATGATCTGGGAATTGCCAATCCTCACATAAGCCGGGATGTCTTCCGGTTCATAATCAGCATTTCCTTCTTCCTCAGCTTTTTGAGCTGCTTCCTCGGCAGCCTTTACCTCCTCTTGATTGCGGCCTATATGCATAACAAAGGTATCAGAAATCGTCTCTTCATCATCCCCATCGCCAGCATACGTGTAATCTATCGTTACCGTCAATTCCGGAGTGTCCAAGCCATAATCGACTAGCTCTCCCTCCGCCACCTTATAGTTCACATAGTTTGTAAGCGCAATTAAGCTGATGTTAGAAACAACATATTCTTCTGTAAGATCTGTATCCAAAGGCAGTGACGCGCCGTCAATTTGAGCGAAGTACACATCGCTGGGGCAATAGGTGTTGGCACTTTCCTGCTCATAAACGATCTCGTAATTTTCAATGCCCTCAAAGCAAATATCTACAATGCTCTCAAACGATGGAATCTCGTCATGATCGATCATGTCGCTGAGGCCTGCATCATATAAGTCGAGAGGGTCATTTGAGACCAGATAAACTTTGCCGTCACCAATGGAAACATAGCGCTGAGAATCCATGACGCTGAAATTACCCAAACGGATTTCATAGGTATAGCCAGCTGTAGCCGAATTCTCATCAGCTTGCGTTTCCTCTTCAATGGCTTGATCCGTATTGGTTTCTTCAAGAAGCTGGTCATCTTCCTCACCGCTATCTCCGGTACCTGTAACGCTTTCTTCTGCGCCTGTAGTCTCTTCAACTTCGGAGAGAGCGCTGGTTTCTCCCACTTCGCTTGTTTCATCCTCGGCTGCAGCAGCATCTTCTACGCCCTCGTTGGACGTGCCTGCTGCGTCTTCTTCTGCGTTTGGAGTCTCTTCAACTTCGGAAGGAGCATTGGTTTCTCCCACTTCGCTTGTTTCATCCTCGGCTGCAGCAGAACTGGCAGGTTCATCCGCTTGAGGCTCTTCATCTGTTTCACTATTTTCGCCACCCTCAGCTTCATCCGTTTCCATCTCTTCCGCTGCAAGCTCTTCCGCCGTCTTTACATCCTCTAGCTGCTCGGTCGTTGTAATGTGGATCGTGCAAACGGGGTCATCCAGTCCATATTGGCTAAAATCTTCCACATCGTCAATAACAAAGGAAACGCCAAACTCCTCAAAAAGTGATAGGAGTTCATTAACGGCATCCTCGTCTACAGGAAAAGCTTCATCAGCATCATAAAGCCACGTCCCGTCTTTATGGAAAGCTAGAGATTCCGTTTCATTTTCCCAGGAAAGTGCAGTGACGGTTTCTGGCGAAATCTGCAAAATAATTTCATCACTGTTTTTAATTTGTTCCTTCTTTTCCTCATATTTTACAACGCCAATGGTAATTCCACACGCCACAACAAAAATGCCAAACAGCACAGCAAGCCGTTTCATTCTTTTAGACCGTTTCATTTTGCACCTTCTTTCTTACTACGAGAACGCATACACCTATGCCAAGGTATAGCAAGGGGAACACGCCGATCATTAAGGTTTTCAATACAGTTGAGGTGGAATCGCTGATGGTCAAATAGTTATAGTTGAGGGATTTACTGCGGATTGCAATCGCCTCCCGTTCTCCGATTAGGCTGGACAGAGCATTCATTGCAAGATTCCCGTTTGCGCCGGAAGAATATGCGTTATACATATCATTCAGAAAATCCGAGGAAGCAAACCATACGATACCGCCCCCATTTGCCGTTTCAATGGATACTGCTACAGCAAAGGGCCCATCCGTGTCGCCTTCTTCTTTCTCATAAGTTGTAAGGGAAAACCCGGCAGCTTTGCAGAAGGACACATCCGATGTTGTGAGGAGTTCGGTTACGGTGGCATCGGTAGAACCATTGACGGAAAGGCCCTGGGCGATCGGCAGGATCGCATAATAGTTGCTCTCAATCAAAGAATCGGTAATCGCGTGGCTTGCCATGTCGGGAAGCAGCACATATGGATAGCCAAAGGCATAATGGCTCCTGTCATTTTCCACCACGATGCCATCAACCGCTTCTACACCATAGGCGGAAAGCAAGCTATATAGCGTCGTTAAGGTGCCATCCTCTGTTGGGCCTGCCATAACCATGAGTTTTCCGCCGTTTTCCGCATACTCCGCCAGCATATCCCGCTCTTCTTCAGAAATATCGCTCGTCGGGGAATAAATCACGATGGCATCTGCGTCTTCGGGGATCTCGTCGATAGTTAGCAGGGAAAGCGATGCAACTTCGATGTTCTCCTTTTCAACTTGCTCAGCAAAAATGGAAGGCAGCTCGCTTTCTCCATGCCCTTCAAGGGTATAAACAACCGGAAGGTCCTCTGTTGTGACGTAATCAATCGCAGAAGTGATTGCTCCTTCACCGTCAAATTCAGTATAATTGTATCCTCCGGTATAATAGTTCATTTCCCCTTGGTAAATATCGTCATACGGAACATAACGGTAGCGCTCGCTAGACTCTACGATCAAAGAGTTGTTGGGGACGTTTTCGCTTGTATACGTTTGCGTAAAGGTTGGAAATACATCTGGGTTTTTCTTGACCACTTCAATATAGCTGGACAAGCTTTCATATTTATCCAGCAGGTTTTGAATGATGTCGTCCTCCGCATCAGCCTGCACGATCCAATAGATGGTCACATCTTGCGTAAGATTATTGACTACAGCCTTCGTATTGCTGGTGATTGAATACAGCTGACTGGAGCTGATATCATATTTCGTCAAAGTCGTAGGAAGAGCAGTCACCATAATGTTCAGCACAATAAGGATTGCCAAAACAACGGCGCTGATGATCAGCGAATACGAACCGCCCCGCATTGCTATGCGGTTGTTTACAGCCGGAACCGACGCCTCCTGTTTTTTATGCCATTTCATCAGTTATACCTCCGCTTCTCAAGAGACTGTACTGATAGGAACAGGAAAAAGACAATGACCGATAGATAATAGAAAATACCCGTCATATCAAATACGCCGTTCACAAAAACTTCAAAGCGCTCAAATAGCGATAGCTGCTTCATGATTTTGGGGAGCAATCCTTCAAATACAGACGCATCTATATAGGCGGTAACGGTAAGAGCCAAAAGAAGCACAAGGGTAACGCCATACGCCAGATTTCTGTTTTTTGTTAAGTATCGGATAAGAAGGCCCAGCAAAGCCGCAAAAACAGCCAGCGCAACCACAGAACCAAACGATGTGGCTGAAACATATTCCGCTAAGCTGACGCTGAAGTAGTTCAGCAAAATTGCAGCGATGCCAATGCCGGCAGCAAGGCCTTGGTTTTCAGTGAGGGATGAAATGAAAACGCCCAGGGCAATCAATGCTGCACCCAAAACAAAGAAGGCAACAATGGAGCCATACGAAGTTAACAAATACACATCCCCATATTGGGAAAAGATCAAAGGATAGATTGAGACAATGCAAAGTGGGATGAGATAAACCACAAGCAAAGCTAAGTATTTCCCAAGGATCACCTCCGTGGTACTAATGGGCAGCGAATACAGCAGTTGATCCGTTTTTTGCTTGCGTTCTTCTGCGATGACGCGCATGGTAAGGATCGGCACGATCACCACAAAGACAATGCTGCTGAAGCTGAGCACAAATTCAAAATTGCTGACAGCAGCCTGCAAATTATACAGCATGGAGCCGATGCCAATAAAAAGCAGAAGGAATGCCCCAAACACATATGCAGTCAGAGAATGAAAATAGCTTTTCAACTCATGTTCCAAAATAGCGATCATCCTTCGCCCACCTCGCTTTCTTTAAGATCGTCCTGTTGCTCCGGTTCAACCGTTTCCGGCTGTTCAGCAGCGATTTGAACTGCAGCATCCTTTTCCTCAGTCAATTCAAGGAAGATATCTTCCAGATTTGCTTTCTTTAAGCTCATCTCCAGCAACGCCATTTCATTCTTTGCAAAGGCATAGAAAACATCGCGTGATACATCATAGATGTTATCATGATCGTTTTTTATGGTTCCTTTTGTATAACCAGTTTCATCGGAGAAGGTTTCAAACTCGCTTACACACTCGATGCCGGAAAGCACTTTGCAGACGTCTTCCTCCGCCGCATCTGTGGTAATGGATATTTCATTTGGTGCAAGCAGCTGCTTCTCTAGATTGTCCGGTTTGTCAAATGCAATCAGCTTTCCCCTATTGATAATTAAGATTTGATCACAAATCGCCTGCACCTCGGAAAGGATGTGCGAGCTGAGAATAACCGTATGGGTTTGCCCCAGCTCTTTGATGAGGTCGCGGATCTCTATGATCTGAATCGGGTCAAGCCCAACGGTGGGTTCATCTAAAATGATTACTTTGGGGCTTCCAAGCAAAGCTTGCGCGATACCTACGCGTTGCCTATAGCCTTTGGATAGGGCGGAAATGCGTTTGTGGCAAACGGTCTCAATCTTTGTCTGCAGGATCACTTTTTCAATCTGCTGCTTAAGTTCCTCACCATGAAGCCCTTTTGCTTTACCCACAAAGTGCAAGTATTCCCTTGGGGATTCATTCATGTACAGCGGCGGTTGTTCGGGCAGATACCCAATAAGCTTTTTTGCCTCATCCGGTTCATCGAATATGTCATGCCCATCGATTTTTACATGGCCTTGCGTCGCAGACAGGCAGCCAGTCATGATGTTCATCGTAGTGGTTTTCCCTGCGCCATTCGGGCCAAGGAAACCATATACATGCCCTTCGTTGATTGTAAAGGTCAAGTCGTCCACTGCCATGAAATCACCATAACATTTCGTTAAATGTTCTACTGAAATCATAGGAACCTCCTATATGTTTGTGTTGACGCATGCTCATTAGCCTACTGATTCCAGTATAAAAATCGTCGCTGAAGTTTTGCTGAAGAAAAGCTAGAAAGGCATAAGTATTTTGCAATAAAAGCGGGAAGGCCGCCCAGATTTCTGTGCGGCCTTCCCACTTTTACAACATTGGCAATTCAACAATGAATCGGTTAACCCCATCCGCGCTTTCCGCCCATATTTTCCCTTTATGAAGCGTTACGACATTTTGTGCGATGGATAGGCCTAAGCCAAAGCTCCCGTTATACGGCCTTGCTGTGTCCGCCCGATAAAACCGTTTAAAAATATTCTTGATATCCTCTTGATCAATGGGTATCCCCCGGTTTATAACGCTGAGCCGGCATCTTCGCCTGCGAACCTTTTTGAGTGTAATGGTCACGGTGCTTTTCGGATCAGAATACTTTCCTGCGTTGTCCAGCAGGATATCCAAAACTTGTGTCAGCAAGTGGTTATCCCCAACGATGCAGCAATCCGGCTCTATGTCATATTGCAGGCTAAGCCCCTGTTCATATAGAACGGATTCATAAGTAAATGCCATTTCGGTGATCAACCTGCTAAAGTTGAGGTTGGTAGCCTGCAGCCTGTTCTGGTCGCTGTCGCTTTTGGCCAATTGCAGCATCCGTTCCAGCAGGACGCGCATATGCTTTGCCACCTCTAGTATTCCTTCGGAAAATCTTTTTTTGCTGGCAGCATCATAATCCGTGCTCTTTAGAAGTTCGGCATTGGTCGTAATGACCGTAAGCGGCGTTTTCAGCTCATGGGATGCATCGGTGACAAACTGCTTTTGCTGCCGCCATGCTTTTGCTACCGGCTTAATTGCCCATTGTGCCAAAACTGTGCTGATGCCGAGAAAAGCAAGGAAGCTGAGCATACCTATAGCCACACATGTTTGCATTAGGTTTTTAAGCGTAGCTTGTTCGCTGGACATATCCGCAAAAACGATAACCCGGCTGACCGGTGTCACGCCTTGGAAAAAACGCAGATTATACTCATCCAGTATGCCAATTTGCGCATCGGAACGAACGGCCAGTTCGATCATGCTCTGCAGAAGATGCTCATCGGAAAGGTCATAGTATCCGCCATCAGCGGAGAGGATTTCGTCGTAAGCGCCCAGCTGCAACGTAAAAAACGGCAGTTTCACTTCCCCAGAAAACTCGTTGGGAAGCCCGGGCGGAATTGGATTGGAGGCGATGCTCCGCAGCATTGCAATGCTCTCCTGCTCCAAATTCCTCTGCGTGGAATGATATACCAACCCTAGAATGACGCAGAGCATAATGCTGACGATGGTCATATTAATAACGACAAATTTGATTTTAAGTTTCTTCAGCATCGGCCTCCACCTCCAGATGATATCCAAGATTCCGCCGCGCCTCAATGCAGATGTTCGACCCGATTGCTTTCAGCTTTTTGCGGAGAAAGCCAACAAAAACTTCCACATGGTTGCCTACTGCCTCGGAATTGTATCCCCAAACACGCGCCAGAATGGTTTCTTTGGAAAGGTTCTTTTCCCCCGTCTGGAGCAGGAAGCGCATAATGTCAAATTCCTTCGGGGATAAGCGAATGCTATTTTCGCCGCATACCAGCTTGCAGGTCGACAGATCCAAGTGCGTGTTGCCAAAAAACATATCGTTTACTTGCGTTCCCTGCCGCCGCAGCATGGCATTGATACAGGCTAACAGCTCCCTCGAATCAAAGGGTTTGGTGAGATAATAATCCGCGCCGGCATTGAGGCCCTCTATGCGGTCCTCCAATTCCGATTTTGCGGTGAGCATCAAAATTGGCGTATTGCAGTGTTGTTTGCGCACCATGCGCGCCACATCATAGCCGTTTATTTTGGGCATCATGACATCCAAAATGAGCAGATCATAGATGCCAAGCTCAGCATACTGCGCTCCGTCTTCTCCATCATATACAGCCTCTACTTCAAAACCTTTGCTTCGTAAAAGGGCCTGCATGGAATCGGCCAAATGCCTTTCGTCTTCTACAATTAAAATCTTCATTTATAAGTTCTCCGATCATGTCGCGAGGGTCTATTTCTATATTACACCAAATTGCTGAAATTCGGCTGAAATTCTATATTTCCAGCATTTTGCAGGATCTTAAATCAGAATTTCAGCAAAAATTCAGCCATATATGCTAAAATCAATAAAAATAGCAGCGACGAGGGCAGCTCATCCAGCGATGGAACGGTTAGGATTCTTGTGAGCGCGCTGGAAATCCTGCGTTAGTGCTTCGCAATTGATATTCTCTGCCCTTAACTGCACCCTTTGCCCGTTCCGTAGCAGCAATGGCAGTTGCTCTTTATAATCAAGCAGAATGGCAAGGTAAGCCGCGCAGGTTTTGCTTGCTTATGTGGAATCTTCCAGCAAAACTGTTGACGCTATTATCTGAGGGACCTCACATACAACGGATCTGTTGCAGCGTTCGTTTGCGATCCTTCCCAACTCATAGGTTTAACCATAGTGAACCCCCAAATTTGAAGAAAGGACTCCTTTTATAAACATGCCGACCATCATGCAAAGCGCCACAAAAGGGCGCCGCAGCGCCTTGACTGCTTTATATCAACAGAATAAAAAAACCGTCTATTTTCTATGTCATGCGATTTTACGGGATCCTGCCGATGCGGCCGATGGAACTGCATGGGCGTTCAAGAGCGCCTGGCCTTCTGTTCTTGAAGGAAAATTAGAAAGCGAAAAATCTTTCTCAAGCCACGTCATAAAAAAAGCTGCATTCTATTGCAAAACACGGATCGCAAAATACAAGCCCAAATCGTTGAAAGTATCAGTTGCCAAAAGTTTTGCAATTGCGGCCATTGCACCAAGTAGTATCGACAAAAGTAGCGACAAGCTGGATACTGTGCTGGATCTTCTGCCCGAGCCTCAGCGCTTCGTGCTAGTACTTCATACAATAGCGGGATGCTCTACCGATGAGATCGCGCACATTTTGTCTCTGAATGCGGCTACAATAAAGTTGATTCAAGAAGCTGAAATGCCAAATCTGGCGCGCATTTATGAGGCTGTTCAAAAAGCGGGTGGAAACGCGCTGCCCGCAACCAAAGAGCTGCTGAAAATTGCATTTGATGCAGCAATCGGCTGCGTTCAAGTGCCGCCTGCCATGGAAGCCTCTATCCTGGATAACATCCAAACGCTTACGGCACCGGCAGAAAAGAGGATAAAAAAGCGCAATATGCGAATTGCAGCGGTTGGCGTTGCTGTATGCGTGATCGGGATCGTGCTTACAATGATTTTCAAAGGCAGCAGTCCCGAGCATGATGCAGATTCCAGCACGGATTTGGAGGCTACAGCCGGGGAATTCAACGAGGAGGCATCTGATGCGAATGCAGATGCTGTGGATGCCAGCGACGAAGAGCCGATCCTGCCAACCGTTTCAGAAATGCATGCACAAGCGATTGAGGCGAGCATTGCGCGATCCTCCTATTATGCGGATATTACGATTGCGAACTATGGGACGATTACGGTTGCGCTGGATGCAGAATCGGCACCAGAAACGGTTACAAACTTTGCGGAATTGGCGCAAAGCGGCTTTTATGACGGGCTTACCTTCCATAGGATCATCGATGGTTTCATGATGCAGGGCGGCGATCCTAACGGCGATGGTACCGGGGGCAGCGAAAACACCATCGTTGGAGAATTCCAAGATAATGGGTATGCGAATACGCTTGCGCACTTGAGAGGTGCAATTTCCATGGCGCGCTCCAACGATTATGATAGCGCAAGTTCTCAGTTTTTCATTGTTCAAGAGGACAGCGACTTTCTTGATGGGCAATATGCTTGCTTCGGCTATGTAACAGAAGGCATGGAAATCGTAGATGCAATCTGTGAAGCAGCCGAACCGATTGATGAGATTGGCACAATCGCAACAGAAGCGCAGCCGATCATTACCTCCATCGAAATCCGCGAAAAAGCGCAAGCGTCAAGCAGCACAGAAATAGACTAAAGCGTCGCGGGAAGCAGTTGAGGCCATCGGCAGGAAGCACGACTTTGCGTTTTGCTGCTTCCCAGCCGTTTGTATCCCATTGCGCCATAGCGTGCATCTTCACGCATTCAAATTGCATTGCGCAGTGCAAAACAATCGGAACGCATTAACTTATATCAAATGATCGTTTAAGGCAATCGGATCGTACTCTATTGCCTCCCCTTGCATGTTTGCAGCGGAAACTTGTATTGTTTGGTATGCATGTTCGGTCATCCAAAACATGTTGTTTTGAATCATGCTGCTTGCGGTTGGGGCGTAATAGCTATTTTCTCCGCATCAACATCTCAAGTGTAGGCATCTCTTCTATGCATACATACGTTTTCCGTCCATTTAATACGTTGCTGGTGCCAGGTCATGGCTTCCTGCATTTTAGTGTGCCCTTCATGTGCCCGAATCTTTGTAGGCTCCTTGTAAAAGGCATTTAGGCCATGCGATATTCCAGGCTTTCAAGCATTAACAAAGGGATAGAATATATTAGTATGATTGTAATACCGTGTTTTTTAAATGGGAACTAACCAATGGCACTATTATCGGCCACAACACGGAATAAATTCAAATCTGCACGAGCTTAAATACACAACAGTTAGCCCTGTAAAAGCTGAGCCTCCCGAAAGTCTATCAAACAATCGTAGAGGGAGTTTTCTCAAAGATTCTGTGATCGTGTAGGTATTAAGATTCATAATAATATTATCGGAAGTTTCAGTGATTCTTTCCACCTGCTTTCTCCCCGTCTTCTCGTCCCACTCAACCAGATTGAGGTTCTCCATGATTCTTTGCTTTAGTTCTTCTTCGTGAATGGTCGGCGCTCTGTTCCACTTCTCTTTTCACGAAGGGAGTGGAATATTTAGCGCAAAAAGCATGTCTACGATTTCGCCAAGACTTTTCCCTTCCAGATATTCAGTGTATACTTTTCTTGCTGCTTCTGCTTCCTGCTCATTAATGATTAGTGAGTCTTTTTTATCTTTGCTATAACCATAGGCATACAATGCTGGCTTTTTTCGGAGTCCCACTCTCAAAGCTTCTTTTCAGTCCCTGTTTTATCTATTCACTTTTATTCATGTTGTTCTCCTTTCGATATGCAGATAAAAAGCACGGCAAATCACTGTCGTGCTCACTTTATGTCGTTGGTTTGCATCTTGATTGTACGAAACTATTTAGGTTTTATATAGATGTGTTAAAGATGGCTTGCTAGGAAAGTCCCTATTTTAGGCATAAAAATACTGACAAACATCCAATCATGTTTGTCAGTATAATGTGAAGCAAGTCACCCTAATTGAACTCCTGTCCAAGGCACCAATTTTAAAGTACTTGAGGCTTCTTTATATATTTGTATATAACACAAAAGCCGGGAGGCCACGATATTGTAATCCCCGGTTTTTTGTTGTTCTTTCTTACATAATTGTTTATTCTTCAAGGAGTGTAACTTCAGTTTCATATCCGCCCTTAACTCGGATGTACAGTTTATCCGATAATTTAATAAGATGGCCTCTATCACTTCTCTTACCAATTTGTCATCATACTGCATGGTATCAAAGTCTGCGTTTTGGATGTACTCCTTGATTTCCTGCAGATAGGCATTTTGCTGTTCCATCGATTCCCGCTGTCCACCAAGTTACTCGAGCTCTTGTTGCTGCTTGTCATATTCTGTGCTGATTTGTGCTATCGCTTCCCCGTCTACGATGTCGGCGTTCAAAATCTTTTCCATGCGTCTGCCGTTTTGCTCCAGTGTCTGTTCCAGTTTTCTTTTCCTTTTGCTGCCTGTTTCCTGCTCTATGGTTTCCTCTGCATATCCATTTAAATTTTCTGCAAACTCTAATTTTATACTCGCAAGCCCAGCTATACATTGAGCTAATGTTTTATGCAGTCTGGTTTGGGTATGGTATGAGAGTTTCGGTAGAAGCGACTACCGTTGTCCAATCTGTTTGTGCAGCGCAGACCACTTTTGTGCTGCTCTTTCTATACCATGTTGTTCTTCGGTAGTGATACCCGCATTCTCCGCAGAGTAATAACCCTGTCCGTGCATATTGGGAGCAAACCTTCCCACATTGGTTTTGGTTTTTCCCATGACAGGAGCCATGCTCTTTCTACATGGGTTCTTTCAAATTGGACGCTTTTGAACATTTCTCTTGAGGTGATGTCTTCATGGTTGTTCTTTACAAAACATTGTGGAAGCTGTCCAGTGTTTTTGATCTGTCTTTTGTTTAATACATCGGGTATAAAAGTTTTCTACAAGAGAATGACTCCTGTGTATTTCTCATTTGCCAGCATTTCCTCTATGACCGTATGGTTCCACTTTTTGTTTCCTCTTATCGTCGATATTCCTTTGCTTTCAAATACCTTTGTGATCTGCTTCGTGCTGTAACCTTCAAGGTATAATGTATGGATCAACCGTACTGTCTCAGCTTTATGCGGTACGATTTCGATTGCGCCATCTTCTCCTTTTTATAGCCAAACATTTTTCCGTCGAAGTATACCTCGCCTCTGGCAAAGCAGCGTTTATAACCCCACTTTACATTTTCACTCAATATTTGGCTGTAGTTCTGCGCCATGCTTGCATGGACGGTGATAAACTGTTTGTCATTTGGGTTGATGCAATGCAAGTCAATATCACATTGATGTTATGAAGCGCAGCATGCGAACATATTTTACCGTATCTAGAGCGTTTCAAGCGAATCGGTGGATAGACTTCGTTACAATTACATCGATTTCGCCTTTCTTGCACATTTCAATCATCTCATTAAACTCACTTCATTTAAGGGTGCTTACTCCCATAATACCTTCATCTGCAAACACTCGTACAGGTTCCCAATCGGGATGCTGCTGATTCTGTTTGTGTAGTATTCCATCTGGTTTTTATACCTGTTGAGCTGTTCTTCGGTATCGCTGCTTACCCGGCAGTAGGCAGCAGCTCTTAATTTTCTATACTGTCTTTTTCTTTAGCCTGCGGTCGCGCCGATATCATCGTGACATTTTTTCGCCAATGTCGCCATTTTCCTTCTCCTTTCCCGTAGCAATGTTTATATACCTCACCGTTATAGTACGAGGGACGTTTAAGGCAATGCTGCTTACAATGCTTTTTGGTAAGCGCTGTGTCATATCGCTCGAGGTGTTTTTCGTCGAACGGGCATTTCAATCGCTGCGTATGATCCCGCATGGGGTTCTTTGCATCTTCATATTTCTGGCACGTATTGTTACGGAATGAACGGGATGCTGCCATGTGTACCTTTGATCCAGCGGCCCCATAGCACTGTCTACCATCTCTCTCCAGCTTTGCGTTAGATATCTAAGCTTTGTTTGATATTCTCTTAAAAACAGCTCATTGTCGCTTATAACAAGAGAAACTCCTCCTGCCAAAATAAAGTTCACAAAGCTGTTAGGATACTTTTGGCATCAAAACAAAAAGTATATTTTTTACATCATGTCGGTCTATAAGGTCGGCATAACAGGCAATTCCGTGGCCTATAGATTTTGCTGCAGGAACATATCCAAATGGTGCTGCTCGAAACTCGCCTATCCCATTTGCACATAGTAGCTGTTCATGTCGCTGTGTAATATTACTCTCACTTCCTTATTCCTCCTTGTTTGCATTCAGTATAGGTTTAATTGCAGATATTCTAATTCAATTATTGTTCTATTTAAGATATTTATATTATAATTTATTCTAATCCCCGTTAAAATAGGCGCTGTAAGGAAGGTGTATGCCATGAAACCATACGGTAAGGCGCTAAAAAGCCTTCGGCTTCAGCATGGTTACGATAAAAATATATCTTTACAATATTGAATCATATGGGAATACAGACAGCGCAGTCGCAAGTCACCAGATGAGAAAATAACAGGAACAATCCGAATGTGGAACAATTTCTTGGGTTTGCAAAATATATGACGTACAGAATCCTTATGAGGTCTTTAAACAGTGCGAATACAGAGATTCTTCAAAACACTCGGACATAATGAAAATCTGAGGACGCTTAAACCGCGAGGGACAGCAAAGTTGGAAGAGTATGCCCAGTTATTAATGGAAAGCGCAAGATATTCTTCCCTATCCGATAACGTCATATGTTTCCCGGAAAGGACTTTGCCTCTTTGTGATGTGGGCGTATCTTCCGGAACAGGATAGTTTCTGGACTCTCCGAATTATGAGATGATCTCCGTGCCGAATGAGGTACCAAATACGGCAACCTTTGTCTTACGTGTTAGTGGAAACAGCATGGAACCAACCCTGGAAGACGGCGAACTTATATGGGTTCATCAACAACCCACTCTGGAAAGAGGAGAATTTGGGATTTTTCTTGTAAATGGAGACGCCTATGTAAAGGAATACAGAAAAAACATGCAGAGTATTTTTTATTTCGCATAACCAGGCGTATACGCCTATTCAGATAAACGAGTATACTGAGAGCAGAATCTTTGGAAGGCCGGTCTATACTGTATGAGTACCATCTTTTATACAGTAGAATTATTAGAATATGGATAAATGTTGTTATGAGAAAGGTATGAGAAGATTAAAAGACAAAAAAGAATTAACCAGGGGGGAAAAGATGTGTATAACTTTGTTGTGTCATTTAGAAATGGCATGCGGATCATTGCGCGGGGCGTAGGTGTTATATTCGGTTTCCACAATATATTTTCATGTTCATATAATTGTGGAAAAGGGTGGTTTCAGCCTTACGATGAAACGGCTCACTCTATCATCCCCATTACAAATACTCTACTTTAATGGTCACAAGCTAATGTTATATGCTTAGATTTCTACATTCACGAAGTATTTAGGCAATACAAACAGATACAGCCTAAAGTGTATTCGAAAATCGGGATGTGATCACATAAGTCTTGTTTTTCATGCCAATATTTTTATCATTCTATATAATAACTAAGGATGATAATTCATAGAAAAAGCAGCTGGCGGAGTTCTCTCTCGCCAGCTGCTTTAGTCAGTTATGTTTCATTTTAACGTTTCTTATATCTGTAAGCATAAGCTGTAGCGAATATTCCCAGAATCGCCATGAAGCACATCATAATCCACAAAGATAGACTTGTTTCATCTCCCGTTTGAGGGGGATAATCTAGCGTCGGATTATAAATATTGGTTATGGTAAATCCGGTTTCTGCATCACCTCTGATTACCGTTTTATAGCCGTTTACCGACACTTCTTTCACCGTATAGGCAATCTTCTGCCCCGATTTAAACTCATCCAAATCGGAAAAACTGCCCATCCACATATTCTTATCATTGAGTACCAGTGTCTTTCCGGTTTCTACTCCATCTGCCAGTAGCAAGACCGTGATTTCATCGGGACGCTTCCCGTATTGATCTTTATTATCCTGCCAGCTCTTTGTGACAGTAATACTGGTTTTGCCTGGCGTATAACTATTTGCCACATTATATCCGTCGTATCTTGTGGAATAACCTGTGACAGCGTCCTCCGATATTGTGTAGTGAATCTCCTCTCCATTTTCATTCTTTGGGAGATTATCAAAACTCCACGCCCAGTTGTCTTCCGCCGTTACTGTCTTGTTCAGTACTTCCGCACCATTTGCATAGAGGCGAATTGTGATAGAATCCGGACGCTTTCCGTCCTGGTTGTTCGCATCGTCCCAGGTTTTGTTTCCGGAAACATGGATGGTCTCTGGAATATGGGTATTTGTGATGGTAAACCCTGTTTTCACATTGCCACTGATTGTAGACTGATACCCATTAACCGTAACCTCTTTCACTGTATAGAGGATAGTTTGACCTGCGTAGTACTCATCCAGTTCAGTAAAGCTCCCCATCCAATTATTTTCTTCATTGAGCGCAAGTGTCCTGCCTGTGTCCGCTCCATTTGCTAACAGGATCACGGTAATTTCATCCGGACGAATACCATCCTGGTCATTGTTATCCTGCCAAGCCTTCGAAACATCAATTGAAATGCGGCTAAGGTCATTGGCGAAAGAAACCTGTGCTGTGTCGCCCGGCTGAATCGTTCCCGTCTCACCATTGCTCGTTGTGGTGTAAGCCCCTTGATTTGCCTCCTGTTCGGCAACAGAGTAGGTAATACCCGCCGGCAAGTCGGTCGCCGTCTTGCTTTCCCTGTGGCTCAAGGTAAACTCGGCAGTACCGCTCTGGAAAGTCATCTCCCCATAAACACCATTTAGGGTTTGATCATCCAGTGTAACGGTAAAATGGAATTTTTCAGCAGGATTGCCGCTGCCAGTTACATTCTTTGTAACCGTCAGATTTCCATTCGCCGTATTGGTCACAACCTGCGTACCGTCCTGTTCCTCCCCATAGCTGATCTCATAGTGTTCCAAATCCGATGTTTCCACGATGGAATATTCAATCAATCTGCCGGTATCATCGTACTTAGGCTGATTTTCAAAAGTGCCACTCCAGCCGCTATCGCTACCGGTTAGGAAATTCCAGAGCTGTTGAAGAATTCCGGGTTTCAGTTCGAGCGTTTGACCGGTAGCTTGACCGTTGGCATAGAGTTCCACCGTAACCGCTTCGGGACGATGACCCAGCTTATTCCCGTTGTCTACCCATACTTTCTGCACCGGAATATCTATCAGCTCCGAACGGGTATTTTTAAAGTGGAATGTGTTGGAATCACTGCTTAGAATTTCCTGTTCATACCCTCCCGGAACAGTTTCTACAACGCGGTAAGTATATGCTTTTCCGGATCCAATATCATATGTTGGCAAATCTGCAAAGCTGGTTCTCCACTGGTTTCCGTCTGTCTCCCATGTGTATGTCGCGCCATCGACAGGCTTCCAATCTTTCTCACTGGGATTAGCCACAGTCGTACGCTGCAGCGTCAGCTCTAAATTCGGAGGCCGATTTACAGAATCCGACACATCCGCCCAGTCTTTGATGACATAAACGGTATCCAGTTTGTGATTGTAAACATAGAATCCACTGTCTACATTACCACCATAGGAAATTGCATATCCGCCGGTTTCTGCAGCTTGCGTCGCGTCCTGTCCGCCAATTAGCGTTTCCTCTACCCAATACTCGTAGGCGTTTCCATCCGAGTCATACTTGGGCTGCGGATCAAAGGTATGTCTCCAGCTCTTAGCTGCTGTCAAAACAGCGGTATCTACCTGCTCCGGCATTGTATGCACAGCTGTTTTTCGGTAAAGTACAACAGTCACTTCCTGTGTATCCGAAACGCCCAGCCAGTGCTTGGTGACACTGGGGGTAACGCTGGGGGTATTGGTAATGGTGGCGGTGTTTTCAGTCATCTCGTTTTCGATGATATAGTCGCCCGTCACCGTTTCAAAGATCTGATAAACGGTATTGCCGGTAACATCGTCCAATTCACTGCCTACCAAGCGCAGGGGAACCTCTTTCCAAACAGCAGTCCAATCCGCTTCAGCATAATATAGAAGGTCGCCGGGATTTGCCTGCGCTCTTCCAGAACCCAGCTTCACCTGTGCGGCGGGAACAAAGGGTTCATAATCCGCCGGGTTTTCCGGATCGCCGCCTTCTTTTAAGTATTTGAGTTCCAGTGTGACATCCGGATGGGTCTGCTCCTCATCGTTCCACACTTTTTCTCCACGGAACTTCGTCTTGTTGAGAGTGTTGATAACAGTCAGACCATCGTCGCTGTAACTTACCGTATAGCTGCCATGCAAGGTATCTCCTTCATCCAGCGGCTGGCGATCTGGCCCATCAGCCGTAGTTTCTGCGCTCTGCAGTTCCTGAACACGGTAGATGCAGGGCTGCAGATTCCCGTCCGCGTCAAAAAGATACGCTGGCAATCCGCTCACCGTTGCGCTTTTCTGATTTTCTGCATTGGTTCCATGGAGGGTGATGGTTTCTACTGGCTCCGGATCCCATGTTGCGCCACTATCAGTGCTACACTGAACAATTAACGTAACTTCCCAGTCATATCGCGAGACAGTGGACTCTGGACGGGTCTGGTACACTTCATTATGATCCCCGATCCATTCCTTAGCCACGGTGATCTCGGTCGTTTTTATTTGGTTCTTATGGATTGTCGTGTTGTTCGCCTGAGTTGTGCCGGTTGTGTAATAGGGAGCAAACAGCGTCGTATCCCCTGTTACCGTATAGGCGTAAGAATCACCGCCATTGTCAGAAGGCGCGGTGTAGATCTGGGACAGCAAGGGTTCATCCTCACTGGTACGGTAGACTTTCACATCTGTCTCCACAACGCGATACTCCAACGCGTACACAGTCCCAGTGCTGTCTTCCATATACAGGGGCAGCCTGTTAAAACTGTCGTCTGTTCCGCAGTAACGTTGATTCCATGCAGCATCGCCTAACGGTGCACGGATTGTACCATTGTAAACACGGACTTCCAGGGAAGAATCGCTTGCAAAGTACTCATCAGCCGATTGCCAACTGCTCCAGTCTGCGCCGCTGGTTTGCGCCTGTGCGCGTACCTGCAGTTCATACCGTACTTCCAGCTCAATGCCGTCGCCCAACAGATTTTCCGTGATGGCCTTTCCGTCACTATCCACCCAGGTCTTTTTGAAAGAGGTGCTGGTGAGCATGGAGTTGGTCAGGTCGTTCATAGTGATGTTTCCGGTTGCATTATCCTGCTTCTTCTGGCTGGCGACGCCGCCATTGCCCGCAGTATAGTATCGGACAGGGTCCTCGGTAATCCGGTAGATCCACGGCATACCGTTGGGCGCATAGCGCTCCAGATCGGTGATAGTGTAAACCCAACGGTCATCATTCTCAGCATCCTCACTCCAAGTGATTTTGCCTGTGATGTCCGCACTCTCCCAGTCAATGGCATTGTTCTGCCCGGTCTGCGCGTTGGCTCTGCGTTCCAGCGTGACGGTAAGTCCTTGCGACGGATCTTCCGGACGGAAGCCATCGTTCAGATCGGTCCATAATTTGCCGCCGGTAAGCTTGATCGGATCGGGGTCCGTTTCCGGTTCGTTGAGGAAGGTAGCGTCGATGTCAGGATTGGTTTCAGCCTCAAGGTTGGTGACATTATCGGTTTGGGCGCCGTTGTTTTTGACCTGATTGGCCGGATACTCTCCTGCAGCAGCCCAGGTGACAAACCCGCCAAGCTGGCTGGTATCCTCCGTGATCGTATAGATATATTCCGAGCCGTTGGGGGCATAGACAGGCAAATCATTAAAAATGAATGTATGGTCCACCGTGACCATGCTCTCGCCAGGTTTCGTTTCCGCATCTACTGCCTGTTTTACATATTCCGCTTTCCATATAACTGTCGTTACCCTTTCCGGTTCAGAGAGACCGCTGCTGGTGACATAACTGCGGGTCAAGATAAATTTGACAGCTGGATATACTTCCTGCCCCGCTCGGACAGTTAGGTATTTCCTGACGGACAGTTGGCCATCGCCGGTTTTATTGTAGCTGTTGGTAAACGTCTGCCCGGAGTCAGACAAAGTAAAGATGCCTTCTCCTACACCTGCATTGCCCGCATCTGTATCGTCCCAGTTGATCGTTTCCGTAAGTGTATAGGTGTAGAGCCGGCCTTTATCGTCAAATCGGGGCAGCAACGACTCACCAGTCGGTACCGCCTCTTCGTCAAAGCTGCTGGCAGGCATATTTACCCCCGTATGGCCAAAGGCAAACACATAATGTCCGCTCACATTCAGATTCTGCCAGTCGTCACCCGAAATGGTCATGGTGGCGATGTTGGACTCTGTCGCCCCACCTTTAATTGACCGGCTGAGGGTAAAGGTAACCGAAGGCAAATCCACCAGCGGGTATCCATCCGGCAGATTGGTCCACAGCTTTTCACCCGAATAGGTGATGGTGCTGTAGATCGTGTTGACAAACGTATTGCCGGACATCAGGGCATAATTATCGGCATCGGGATCATCGCTCACATTCTCAATAAGGTTTTCGAGCGCATCGTCCTCGAACAGACCGGAAGCGTTGGCAAATACATCGTCACGGTTGCTGGTTTCGCCCGGCGCATAGGCAGTGGGAAGGTAGTCAAAATCACTGGTTGACACCACCGAATCCATCATTGCAAAATAGTCGATTTCATAACCTAAATCATCATACTTCGGCAAGCTTTCGATGGTGCACTTCCAGAAATTCTGTTGCGAGATTTCCGGATCTTCTTCATGCTCTTCAAACTCCCAGCGGTAATTGCGGATAACAAGCTGGGTTTTCGTACTGCCGTCGGCATTGTGGACACGAGCGTAAATATTAAGATAGATATCCGGGCGGCTGCCTTCTTTATAGGCAAAATCATCCTGCCACAGAGTATACCAACTTACATCAGTCGTATTCTCAAGCTTATTGGTCAGAGTAAATTCTTGCGTATCCAGAGCGTGGTTTTGCCCAACCACATATGGGCCTGTTGTGGTAGTTTTCTTATATTCCCGCCAAGCTTCAGCCACTTTGGGATAGTTTGTTAGGTCGGTAATTTCATTTCCGTGAACGTTAACGAAAATCTCGCTCACAGTATACCGCACCGAAGCGCCGTTTCCGTCATATTTTGGCAGATGCCAGAAATACAGACTTTGCTTCGTCCGTGTCAGATCCAGCAATTGTATCGAATCCACGGCCTTTCCTTGATTATCCTCAATCGCTGTGGGATTCCCGCGGCTTATGGTAATGGTATCTCCCGCGTCTTCCTTCCCGTACCCGGTGCGGCTGATCTTATACACATCCTCCATACCAAGGGAGGGGGTACTCATAAAGTCCAGTTTAACGGCAAGATTCAGTCCGGCCGCTTCAAGGGCGCTTTGCAGCTCCGTCCGTTTTTCTCCATCACCGTCTATCCAGTCTTTTGTGACCGTCAAGTTGATGCTGCCCAGGCGGCGATTGGTCACGGTATAGCAGTGCATCCCTTCGTAGGCTCCGCTGGAAGCTCCGAAATCCTCATCATAGGAATAGGTGGCCTCGTAGTCATGGTATTGGGTGCTGAACCGCACTGCAGTTTCCGTTCCGGCGCCCTCATATACGGGAAGGGCCGGCTTGCCATCGGCGTCTGCGGCGTTTTCAACCTCTGTCTCCCCCACTTTGGTTTCCAGAATATAGACATCATCCGGCTCATTGTCTCCTATACTGACAAGAGCATACCACATGCTGGTGCCCAATATAGTCGGTTCGCCAATCGGCTCGTTGGTATTTTTATCGTATACCGTGATCTCTACCGGCAACCGATGCTGAGAGTCGCTCTCGTCCACCCACTCTTTTCGAACTAAAATAATATTGCCTAAACCGGGGCCATTGGTTACAACACTGCTATAATTTCCATCGTCATCCCGCTCAGTTGTAATGTTTGCGGGACTTCCGTCCGCTTCCAGCAGAAGGTACTCGTATTGCTGTCCGTCTGCATCAAATTCAGGCAAGCCGTGGATGATGACATGCCATTCGTCAAGCTGCTCAATGGATAAGTTGGCGCTGTCCTCTGTGTGCTTTGTAATTTCCGGCGCATGGTTTCCCATATCTTTATCAATGGTAAATGTGGCATATCGTTCCAGTTCCGAACCGCTGGTAGCGCGAAACAACGAAAATGTATAGGAATCCGCGTAATCGTGGTCATTCCATGGGGTAGAGAATTCTTTTATCACATCATAGTCAATTACATTGGCGATGGAATTTGTAATAACAGTACAATTTTCCTGCACATCTCCGCCGGCCGCGTTGCAGCTACTGTTATATATGATCTCCCGGCCGTTTTGTTCTAGGGTAAAGGAACGCGATCCGTCTGCATTGAGCGCTGATGGGACCTTCTCTCCGCCTGTATAAGTTCCGTTTTCCACCGTTCCTCCCTGCCAGACAGCTTCCTCTACCCAGTGGTATTCCAGCTCATGCCCCCATTCGTCATACTGCGGATAATTCCCGATATGGGTCACTGTAAGATTTTCCGCCAGAAAACCAAACATCTGATAGGTATATTCGGTATCTTTCCATTCGGCATTTTCGCCTTTTATGCGGGATTGCAGCCGCAGCTCCACCATAACGTCGTCAAATTCCGACTGGAAGGAAGCTGCTTTCCAATCTTTGGTAGAAGTAACAGGCACCATGCCTTTCAGCCGATTGGACAAAGTACCGCCATTGTACAAAAATGTATCGTTCGCCGCGCGAGGAGAGTATTCCGGCAGCGTATCCGTTACACTTCCATCCGATGCGACAACGCCAAACACCTGCTCATAGCGGTCGGCATTTGTTCCGCTTAAGTATTCGCGCACCCCATAGCGGTAGCGATATCCTTCCGGGTCATATTTGGGCAGTTTATCAGCAAAATCGATGCTATAGCTTCCGTCTGGATTTTGAAGAATCGTATCCAAATCAAGAATATATGGCTTCCCGTTGGCGTTGCGAACCAAAGAGGCCGTGGTATAAGGCTGGCCGCTGCGGTAGCGCCAAAGCTCCAGCGTAACTGTTGGGTGCTCCGTCTCGCCATCGTCCAGCCACACCTTTGTGGCATGGTATTCCATCGTCCCCGTCAAGGTCAGCTTTAGAAGACCGCCGCTGTACACAGCCGTTACTTCACTGCTGAAGCTGGGTACTGCGCTGTTATCATAGCTGACAGAAAAATAATCTCCATCATCCAATCCGGCCACCTCTGTCAGCCGATAATCAATAACATCCTCGGGTTTTCCCTCCCGAATAGAATAGTTGATTCGGGAATTATCCAGATTATATCGCCACAAATTGGTAACCGTAACGGTGATAAGGTTGGGATCGTCTTGGTTTTCTACAGGTTTATAGTGGCCGTCATCCCGAACCGAAGCCAACTGAAAATACTGATGCTGGTTTCCAGTGTAGGCCGCATCCAGATAAAACTGCTCCAAAAAAGCTTTGCGAATATTCTCGATATCATACTCCGAATTGCCTTGATAGATTCGGGCAGTGAAAGTAAGACTTGTTTCAAGGACATAATACGTTCCATATTGATCCTTGACACTGGAATAATCTCCTGCATTTTCCGGGGTCACTTCTACCATGGTATAGCTTTCCGGTGCGCGATTGAAAACCACGCGCCAGCTCACATCGCGGATCAATGTGTTGCCGGATCCGGTGCTGTCGGAATATGAAACTTTTGCTGGCAAAGAATTTTGCCAACCAAACTGCCAAACACCGCCTTGCTGACTTGTTATTGGCTGTGGAATGTTTTCCAGTCCCAGCTGGGCCATATTATCTTTTGTCAAAGTTTTATAGTCTGATGACCCATCCAGTGCAAACTGAAGCTCATAGAAGCCATCAAGGCCTATCGGCCGCATTCCCTCGGAATTTGCGTTATCCGCCCAATACACATCGTGCTTGATGTTCGATACATATTCCTCTACAGCAACGATGTCATCCGGGAATGGCTCCATACCACCAATGAAATACCATCCTCGACCAAGCCCGTTGGGATAATCATCGGCGTTTTCATCCGTGATTTCTACCAGTCCTCCTGCATTCTCATAGTACTCATCCGGATAGGCGGGTTTAAGGAACCAGGCCACTTCCTTTTCGGCATACTCTCCGTCCTGCAGCACAAGCACCGCCGATGGAAGGGCGCTTGCATCAGCAACCCGGCCCATCCATGTATCAGTACCGGCTACGGTAGAAATTTCCGGGATTTCATCAAGGCCAAAAGGCAAGTTGCCCTCTTGCAAGGCCGTAGGTTCATTGCCCGCCATATGATAGTAAAGCAAGAAATTGGGCGCACGCTCCTGGCGGGGGGCCGATATACCTTCGCTGTCCACATAGTGAACCGTCACATCTTCCACCTGCGCCGAATATGCCGTACCGCTGCCGTACGCATCATCGACCGGCAGTTTCTCAACAAATGTAACCTTATCGCCTGTCAGATTGAGGTTTACATAAGGACTTGCTTGATATTCTTCCGGGAGAATGGAAACCCGAATGTCTTCCTTGGTGATCTCCAGCGTGGACAGCGAATCAGACTGCACTGGAATCTCGCAGTTCATAGAAACTTTTCCGGTATTTTCATCATTGACCAGTGTAAAAATCAACTGATTGCCATTCAAGGAGACGTCGGTAAGCCCAGAGACATCAAGCATTGCAGCTTCTTCCTCACTGAGTGAAACTGTAACCTGTGCTTGATTGACTTTTTTACCGTTGATATTTCCGACAACGGAAAGCGTTGTTCCGCTGCTCTCACCATACTCAACATAATTCATGCCAAACAATAGGCCGATATCTACTGTCGTAAAGGTACAGTTCGCGTGATCCTTTGAGCATACCGGACATTCCTCGTTAATCGACTCATCCTCACACAAGCTGGTGCATGTACAGTCGCAAACCGGGCACACAAAGTTACACGGTACTGGTTCTACCGGCGCTTTATATCCACAATTTCCATCATGGACATGCATACATTCGTGCCCTTCTTCCGCCGGTTGATATGCACAGCCTTCCACATGGTCAATTATGCCATCATCATCTTCGTCAATACAGTCTTTATCGCACAAGACCTCATCTTTTGCTTCTTTGTATTCGCAATCGGCATCATGTATATGCGTACATGGCGATCCTCCCGACCCCTCACTGTAGCTGCAACCGGTATGCTCCGTATGATGTGGGCATAGACTACTAGGATCATGAGCAGAACCTACTGCAAGAGCAGGAACGATATTCATTACCATGGAAAATGCCATAATAATCGCTAAAAACAGTGCTTGCAATTTTTTTAATTTCATTAAACATCATCTCCTAGATATTCACCATATTTTGTAGATAGCGCATTAAATCCGACTGCTGAAAGATCCGTTTTTCGGTATCATTTCCAATATCTAATACATTTAAAAATCTGCCGAGTGTTTCGGATTAATTAAAAACCGAAGCTGCAGATATAATAGGTTATTCCCCTTCTGAAAACTGTAACTGTAAAAAGAGTGAATTAATTTGCAGAAGAGAAAGAGACCTAAAAGCATCGATCGAATAAAGATGCGCATCAATATTTTTCATTTACTGTTGAAAGCTGATTTGGGCATATCTGGCATACTCATATTGCTGCCTTCTACTTAGCATATGCAATAAGCGCCGAAACAATGGTTTCATCTTTATTCTTGCCCCATAGCGATCCGAGTATGCATTATACGGACATATTGGGATATACTTTATTTGTTAAAGGTGCTTTTGTAGGCGTCCAAAATTCGTAAAATATGTAAAATTACGGACAAATTAAAAAAAGCCGATTTTATGCCACAATTTGAAATGGTGGTGACCAATTTTGACGGCTTATGCTTCATGCCGCCATCACAAATTTTTCCATACTCTCTCTCTTATCTTGCATTGAACAGTGGACGTAGTAATCCAGAGTGATTCTAACCGAAGAATGCCCGAGCAGATCACTCAATATATCGTATCTGACACCATTTTCTAAGCAGCGGGTTGCAAACGTATGCCTTAGTGTATGCATATGAACATCATCAAGCCCCACTTTTGTACAAATAGTATTAAGTTTGTGCTGTATGCTACGCGGATCTCGACAAAGACCGTTTTTCCCAGGGAGCAGGAATCCGGTTCCCGTTTCTTTGTTTGTTTTTTGTTCTCTTAGAATATTGGCAATAAATGCGGGCAAAGGGATTTGTCGTGCTGATGAAGCCGATTTAGGCGTCCCAACAGTGAGTCTTGTTTTCTCACTTTGCATTTTTCCCGACGCTAACCGTTGTGCTGTACGATTGATATGGAGTATATTGTTTTTAAGATCCACATCCTCCCATCGAAGTGCAGAAAGTTCCCCAACGCGAAGGCCTGTATAAAGACAGAGTAGATATTCAAAACTATTTTCCTGGCGCAGCATACGCTCTAAAATTTCCTGTTCATTACGAGTCAGAACACGAGGGCGAGCTCTATGAACTTTAGGCTTTTTTATAGAGTGATATGGATTCATTTTTATTACGCCTCTTTCAAAAGCAGTGCAAAGCGCAGACTTTAAAAGTCTGCACACGTTGTTGAGTGTTCCAGCTGATATACCTTTCATGAGTACATCAACAGTTTGTTGAATATTCTCGCATGAAAGCTTTTGAATATTTTTTTCGCCAAGATAAGGGTAAATATGTGTTTCAAGTATTCTCCGATAGCTGAAGTATGTGCTATCTTTAATATTTTGCCTTACAATTGCTTCCAGCCAATATTCCAACCAGTCATGAAGCGTTCCATTACCATAAATGACAAGTGACGTATCATCTTGGTAGAGTTCTGATTTAATATGTACAAGCCTTATTTTTACATCGCTGTAACTTTTTCCATAAATAGAACCAAATTTGGCTTTTCCATCGGGTTTTCGGCCTTTGATATACCGACCTTCCCATCTCCCATCTTTTCTGAGATAAATATTTTCTCCTTTTCTTGACATTTGCCTATGTCTCCTTTCTGACGGCTTATTTGACGGCTAAAAAGGTTGTTAAAAAACGCCTAAATACGCAGCGTTATCTATCTTCTACCTAAATTCTGATTGACGTAGTACTTTATTTAGTGTAGAATGATATACAGTTGCAGGCTTATTTTAGCCATTTTCGTAATTTTACATATTTTACGAACATTGTGTCTAGTAGCGGTGGCTATTTGTGTAATTATGGGGATTTTTCCTGGCGCATTTCCGCTATATTGAAATGGATAACAGATTGCGTAAGTAAAGACTTTCCCTCCGTTAGTGAAGCTTGAAAGCTGCCGTATTTTTATAAATTTTGATGTCACTAATGGTATAGGTATAGACCGTTTTGTCATGCATGGTTACAGTGATAGTATTGGCAAGCTCTACCTTTTCCAGCACCCGCAAATGCATCCGGTTTCTGTGTCCATGCACCACACACATTCCGTCTTGTCCGGGCAGGAAAGAAGTTGGAAGCCACCCCGAGGGGATCTAAAATATCTTCATCGACGCCATATGTGGCAGATACGTTTTTCCTTCAATGGTAAGGGTAAAAACGTCGCCATCTTCGTCTGATAGTGCTATCGAGGAAGTAGTGTTTCCGGGCAGTATCCATGATTGAGAACTCTGCGGTGTTAGAATAGGAGTCTAAGATATAGTATCTGTTACCGCTGGCTTTGGTGTCGTAACGGGAAGAATATCAATGGACTGATTTTCGGTATTATACTTTTCACTGAGCGCAAATATGCCAAGAATTATGGCAATGCAAGAAAGGGTGGCAATAACTGCCATGCTTGTTATATTTCTCATATTTCCTCCATTATTTTTGTCTTGCATACATAAACAGATCGCAATTGCTCCTTTCTCAGATTTCTCTCATGACAACCCGGCCTTCCCCACTGCTTGCAGCGTCCGTTTTCTATATAAATGCCGACATGCTGGATCTCGTTCCAGCATCCGCAGTGAGAGTTTGTCTTTGTCCAGAAAATGAAATCCCCGGGCATAAACAGCACGAGGTTCTTGCCTAAGTTCGATAAGTTCTTTCACTGTTTTTAAATCAGTCTTTTAAACTTTGTGCTGCAGCTTAACAGATATCTATCAATCAAACGGCTCTGCTCTTTCGTTGCCGCATAGGCGGTAACGGCAACTGTTTTTTGCCAATCACGTGTATAACCGTCTGTTGCCAGATTTGTTATCCTATTTTCGCATAATAACTCCAGTAAGGCAGTGATGGATTCCTTGTCATCGGATAAGATAACATTTACATATGTCTGGTCTTTGGAAAACTTTATTCCAATCTTCAACGTTAGAAATGTCCCTATGCCGCTTGCAATTGATACGGTATACAGAGCAATTTCATTGTGTGAAGAGAATATTTCATTGATAAGTTTATAAAAGATGATTTTAGGAAAGGGTAACGCCTAAAGACGCGAGAATGGGTTTGTTTTTTGAGCGAGAATCGTTTTGCTTGTTGTCAGCATGTTGTCTAATGTTTTAAGAGCAAAAAGTAGGAGCATAGAGGGGTCATTTCACTATCTGCTGTAATCATGTTTTTTTCTTTTTATGTGGGGTTCATTTTTCGGTGGTATTTCTTCGATCTTTCGAAAACTGTCAACACCGGGTATCATGGCAAAGGAGCCGCCGCCATCCATGCAACGTGAATGCTGCCGGCAGGTTTGCTTTCTCTTTCCATATCTGCTGTCAGCTTGATTCGAGTTCGGGGCGGTTAGTCTTTCTTATACATCCTCTATCTGCCATTGCTGTGGAATATCATTGAAATGTTTTCCTTCTTTTTTGGCCGCCGATACATTAGGGCGATTTACTCTGGTAAATGGCCCTAATTGTGATACATGTGATCCCTCTAAAACCAAAGGTGGCAGCGGAAAGGAGGCTTATAATTAGTGGATTTTTTCTGCTTGAGCCGCAGAAATCAACACAAATCTTCCAATGTGTTGTTCCGTTTCTTTGGGAAAAGGGATATGCTTATCCTGTCAGCAAAAGCTGAAATCAATCTCGACCAAAGGAGAATGAATATGAACACGGATAAAATTTTTGCCGAATCCATCGCCAATGAATACGCACCGAAAAACGCCTCCAAAGTAGTGGCCTTAAAAAAGCTGGATCGCAAGGCCAAAAGCGCGGCGAATATTTTTGCCTATACCTTCGGGACGCTGATGGCTCTTGTGCTGGGCGTGGGGATGTGCTTTTCTATGGGGGTACTTGGCGATGGAAGCCAGACCATGTTAGTCATTGGCGTAATCGTCGGCGTTCTCGGCCTTGTGGGTGTAGGGGTCAATTATCCCATCTACCGGAAACTGCTGGAAAACGGTAAGCACAAGTATGCCTTTGAAATTGTCCAGCTAGCAAAAGAAATCAGTGAGGAAGCCGAATAAGCGGAAGGAGGGCGGCGGGATATGAACAAATCAGAGAGCAAATATTTTCACACCGCCCTCCGCATGGATGAGGCGCTGATCTCTCTGCTGAAGGAGAAGGATCTGGAATATATCACGGTAAAGGAGATTTGTCAAAAAGCGGGCGTGAACCGATCCACATTTTATCTCCACTATGAAACGATCGCCGATCTGGTCAACGAGACGGTGGAAATGGTCAATCAAAGGTTTTCGGCCTGTTTTGCAGAAAAAAAGGGGATTGCCGAAGAAATTGGCCACACCGATTTATCCAATCTGATTCTGATCAAGCAGGACTATTTACACCCGTACCTGCGGTTTGTCAGCGAACACAAAGACCTCTATCGGGTGGCGTTTCGCAACCCCATGGAAATGCAGGCCAATCTGAAATTCGACTATATCAAGAAGTACATTGTAGAGCCGATTTTTCAGCGTTTTGACGTCCCGGAGTCTTACTGGAAATACTACATCGCCTATTACATCGAAGGCACCGCTGCCATTGTCCGGGAGTGGATTACCGCAGATTGCCGGGATTCCGTAGAGATGGTTGCTAGCGTGATCGAGGAATGCATTCGTCCATTTGAGGGAGTCAAGAAAATACGATATGAAGAAACAGATGAACCCCCCGCAGTTCAAACAGTTCCGAGAAAAATGGAATAAAGATTACAGGTTCAAAACCTTTGTGGGCGCCTGGGTTTCTCTTTGCATCACCGTAATCTTCGCCGCATATCATGGGTATATGGGAATGGATGTATCTTCGATTTGGCACGGTAGTATTTGCGTATATTACCTGCTGCTGGTTTCCGTTTGAGGGATGGTTCTGCATACAGAATATGTGACCAGAACAGAGGACGCAGATACGCAGCAGCTGTGGAGGCAGAAGGCCTTTTCCATCAGTTCCGCTACGCTGCTTGCGATGAACATCGTCTTGATTGCACCGATCTCTCTGATGGTTTTGATGCAAAAGCCAACCAACATGGGACTGATTCCCGCTATCGCTATGGCGGCGTATACTACCTATAAAATCACCATGGCCATTGTCAATATGCGGAGATGCAGGGTATATCACCCACTGATCCACGAGCTGAGGACCATCAACCTAATTGATGCCTTTGTTTCTATCCTAACTCTTCAGAACACACTGATCATGGTCAATTCCGACGCAGGTGAAGGAAGCAGCATGATTACCCTATCTGCTATCTCCAGCGCTTTGATCTATCTGACAATCATAATTATAACAATTAAATTATTTATCAAACGAAAAGCAGAATCCACAGGCCACTAAACCTGTGGGTTATGCTCTAACTCTTTGATCATGCCATAATCTCATACCTCGCCTTAAATTTGAACGTCAGCAGCCCATCCCGAAGGACAGTAACGGTGTCGATGACTGTGAGTGGCCAGATCCAGTTATCTGAACAGGCTGTTTACACAAAAAAGTACCGCAACCTTGATACGCTTTGTATCAAAATTGCGGTTCTCATCTGGTGGAGCCGAGGAGAGTCGAACTCCTGTCCGAAAATCCGTCCACAAGACTTTCTACGAGCGTAGCCGGTGTTTTGGCATTCCCTCCATCATGCCCCCAACGGCAGGGTCAAGACTTTGGTAGCTTCATGAAATCCCACTTGCGGCAAAGCTTACGCAAGCTGGTTCCCCACATTGATGACGCCCGTGATCCCGGTCGTGGGCAACCGGGGACGGACGGTCACTGCTTAAGCAGCGACAGGTACGAAATTAGATTCGTCAGTTATTTTTAATTTCCCGCTTTTAACGAAGCGCGGGGCTTCGGCTCGCTTATCCGGCTTCAGCGATCCCCGTCGAAACCATTTACGGCCCCTTGGCATGCACTTGGAATCATACAATGCCGCTCACAAGCGCATGTTTTGTTTTTACTATTATACTACGTGTTTGGAAAAACCTCAATCCGCATTCTTCATGCGGCGTTCCATATCGCGTTTTGCATCGCGTTCTGCAATGCTCTGCCGCTTATCATAGAGCTTTTTCCCTTTTGCAACCGCAAGTTCCATCTTTACGCGCCCATCGCGCAGATAGAGCCTTAGTGGAATAAGGCTATAGCCTTCGGTTTGTGCAAGCGCATTCAATTTGCGAATTTCTTGCTTATGAAGCAGAAGCTTGCGCTGCCGAAACGGATCCGCGTTGAAAATGTTTCCCTGCTCGTAGGGGCTTACATGCATGCCAATGATAAAGGCTTCCCCGTTCTTTACCTGCGCATAGGAATCCTTGAGGTTTACCTTGCCGGCTCGGATGCTCTTCACCTCCGTGCCTACGAGCGCTAAGCCGCATTCATATGTATCCTCGATGAAGTATTCGTGCCTTGCCTTGCGGTTTTCCGCAATCTGCCGCACACCTTTCTTTACCGGCACCGGATTCACCCCTTTCTCCATCGCTTTATTATACTATTTGCCCGCATCCTTTGCAACTTTGCCGGCCGGGTTTCTGGAGCGGCGGCGGCGTGAAGCGCCTTGCTTTTGTTTTGCAGCTTGTGGCTTTTCTTCCTTTCCGGAAGGTGGCTCCTCCATCTGCTTTCTTTTTGCTCCGGCTTTGGATTTATGCTGCACTTCTTTGCCCTTATGGCCGTTTTGCAGCTTTGCTTCCCCGCCGTTTGCGCTGGAAACGAGCTCAAAATCCACGTTGCTGTTTTCAAGGTCTACGCTGGCAACACGCACGCGCACAGGATCTCCGAGCCGAAACACGCGCTTGGAATTCCGGCCCACCATGCGATAGTTTTTCATATCACAAACGTAAAAATCCCCCGCGATTGAGGATACCCGCACCATCCCCTCAACCGTGTTGCTCAGCTGAACAAAAAACCCGTATTGCGCTACACCCGATATAATGCCTGTTTCCACCGTTCCAATGCGAGTTTGCATATATTCGCACTTTTTCAAATCATCTGCGGCGCGTTCCGCCTCCATCGCGGCGACCTCACGCTCTGAACAGTGTTGCGCAATCTCTCCGAGCTTTTCCCCATATTCATCAATGCGCTCCTTCGTCATTTCCCCGCGCAGGATCTCGCGCAGAATCCGGTGCACCATAAGGTCGGGATAGCGGCGGATAGGTGAGGTAAAATGGCAATAACACGGTGCAGCTAACCCGAAATGGCCCAGGCATTCCGGTGCATAGCGTGCCTTTTTCATAGTGCGCAACACCACGCGGTTCACAACATTTTCCTCCTTTGTGCCCTTCGCCTTTTGAAGGATGCGCTGGAACGTCTGCGCCTTTACATTGCCTACGTTTTTCATGCCATATCCCAGCGTATTTAAAAATGCGTTGAGATCTGCGAGCTTTGTCTTATCCGGCGTTTCATGCACGCGGTAGATCAGCGGAAAGCCCATGGAAAACGCATGCGCCGCTACGGTTTCGTTTGCAATGAGCATGAATTCTTCAATCATCCGGTTGGCGGGGCCGCGCGTTGCAATGGAAACCTCCGTGGGTTTTCCTGCCGCATTGAGCGTAATTTTCGCTTCATCCAGATCAAAATCAAGGCTGCCGCGCTTCACGCGCTGCGCATTGAGCAATTGCATTAAAGCGCGCATTTCCTCCAGCATCGGCACAACATCCGCATATTTTTCACGCAGTGCGGCATCGCCATCAAAAATTGCGTTTACGGCATCATACGTCATCCGGTGCGCGGTTCGAATTACCGTTTCTGAAAAGCGGTGCGCCAGAACTTTCCCATTTTTCCCAATTTCCATAAAGCAGGAAAGGGTCAGCTTTTCCGTGCCTTCATTGAGCGAGCATACGCCATTGCTTACCTCCGGCGGAAACATCGGAAGCACACGGTCTGGGAAATACACGCTCGTGCCGCGCTTATACGCATCTGCATCGAGCGCTGTTCCTGGATGCACATAGTAGCTTACATCCGCGATGTGTACGCAAAGCAGCCAGCCATCCTTCAGCTTTTTCAATGACACCGCGTCATCCAGATCCTTTGCATCCGCGCCGTCAATCGTGATAATGCATTGGCCGCGCAAATCTTCGCGCCGTGCAATCGCATCCGCGTCTACCGGTTTATTCAAGGTGCGAGCCTGGCGCAGGGATGCCTTGGTAAATGCTTCGGGCAAGTCCATGCGCCTTATAACGGACAGAATATCCGTTCCAGCCTCGTCTTTTCCGCCCAGTACCTCGATCACCTCACCCATTAAGGGACGCCTGCCATCTGGATACTGCGTGATCTTTGCAACCACTTTATCGCCATGTTTTGCGCCACCGCTCGCAGCTTCATAAACGAGCAGATCCGAATAAATCCGCGAATCATCCGGGATCACATAGCCGCCTGGCGCGCCCTGCCCTTGCTCAAACGTCCCTACGATATTTGCTTGTGCGCGGATGGCAATCAGCATCACTTCTGCCTCTGCGTTTCCATTGCGGCTGACCGTATCCGCTTGCCTTACCCAAACTTTGTCGCCGTGCATTGCGCCGTGCATCGCGTCTGCGGGGATAAACAGATCCGGGCTCCCATCTTCCGGGATAAAAAAGCCATATCCTCTGGCATTGCCTTGGATGCGCCCATAAATTAGCCCCGTTTGTTCGGGAAGCGCGAGTTTGCGTTTGCGCGTAAGGATCAGCCTGCTTTCCCCCAACAGCTGTTCCACGGCAGATGCAACCGCGTCGCGTTCCTCTGCTTCAAATGCTTCAAAAACCGTTTCTGGCGCGAGCGGTCGCCCTTCACGGCGGAGCGCTTCTAGCACCCGGTTCTCCATTCCATTTTCGTTCATCGTATTCACCTTCTTTTCTATCTGGAGGTTCCCTCCTCTCGTCCGTTTTGCACAAAAAAAGTGTGCCTTGCATGCAGGCACACTCAAAGGTCGAAACGAACCGTTCAGCTAATGATCATCATCGCAATGGCCAACACGCCAATCACGGCGCCCAATACGACGGTAATCTTCTGGAGCTTGGCTTCTCGGCTGGCTTTTCTGCCCCGCGCCGTAAACGAAGCGGTATCGCCGCCAAACGCGCCACCAAGCCCTGCGCTCTTCGTCTGCTGCATCAAAACCACGGCGATCAACGCCACGGAAGCGAGAATAAGGACTATGTTAAGGATTATTCCTAACGTTTCCATAATATATACAACCTCCTTATTGACTGCAAGGGGCATTATATCATGCAAATGCCGAAAGCGCAAGCATTTTTGCGCATCTGCATGCGTTTGCGCGCATTTTGTTTTTCCTGCGCTTAGGCTTCCACAAGGCTTATGCCCGTCATTTCCTCCGGCTTTGGCAAGTTCATAAGCGCAAGCAACGTAGGCGCAATGTCGCAAAGCCTTCCGCCGTCCTTGAGCATTGCACCTTTGCGGTCATCATCCACAAGAATAAACGGGACGGGATTTGTGGTATGCGCCGTAAAAGGCGTTCCGTCCTCCGCAAACATCTGCTCGCAATTGCCGTGATCGGCTGTAATCACCGCGCGGCCGCCCGCCTTTCGAATTGCCTCAACCACTTCTGCAACGCAGGCATCCACAGCATGGACCGCCTTTTCTGCAGCTTCCATAACGCCCGTATGTCCTACCATGTCCGGGTTAGCAAAGTTGAGGATCATTACGTCATATTTCCCGCTTTCCACCCGCTTTACGGCCTCCGCCGCGACTTCATACGCGCTCATTTCCGGTTTGAGATCATAGGTCGCGACCTTCGGCGATGGAATGAGCACGCGGTCCTCTCCAGGATTCGGCGCTTCTACGCCGCCATTGAAAAAGAATGTAACGTGCGCATATTTCTCGGTTTCCGCAATGCGCAGCTGCGTTTTTCCCAAGGATGCAAGATATGCGCCCAACGTGTTTTCAATGCTTTCGGGCGCAAACGCAATCTTGACGCGTTCTTCGAACGACTGATCATACTGCGTCATGCAAACATAGTACAACGGGAAATATCCTCCGCGCCGGGCAAAACCGTCAAACTCCGGGAAGATAAACGCACGCGTAAGCTCCCGCGCACGATCCGGGCGGAAGTTAAAGAAGATCACGCTGTCGTTTTCCCGAATCGTTCCAACCGGCGCACCGTTTTCCATAATGACCACAGGGACTATGAATTCATCCGTTACACCTGCATCATAGGATGCCTGCATCGCCGCCTCCGGATCTTCTGCCTGCACGCCCTCCCCATAAACGAGTGCCGCATAGGCTTTCTCCACGCGTTCAAAGCGGTTATCCCGGTCCATCGCGTAATAGCGCCCCATCACGCTTGCAATCTTGCCGCAGCCGATTTTTCGAAGCATATCCTGTAAATCATGGATATACCCTTTCCCGCTTTCGGGCGGCACATCGCGCCCATCCATAAAGCAATGGATGTAGACATCCTGCAAGCCATTTTTCTGCGCCAGTTCCAATAGCGCATACAGGTGCGTTAAATGGCTATGCACGCCGCCATCGCTGCAAAGGCCGTAAAGATGCAACGCACTCCCATGCTTTTTGCAGTTTTCCACCGCTCCAAGAAACGCCGGGTTGGTAAAGAAATCCCCGTCTTCAATGGATTTTGTGATGCGCGTAAGCTCCTGGTAGACCACGCGCCCTGCACCAATGTTCAAGTGCCCTACCTCAGAGTTGCCCATCTGCCCGGTTGGGAGGCCAACCGCTTTTCCTGATGCCTCAATCTGCGTATGTGGATAGGCATTCCATAGCTCCATGATATGCTTTGCGCCATCCGCACGAATTGCATTGCCCTCTGCGCTTTTGCGGCAGCCAAAGCCATCCAGTATGATCAACGCCGTAATCTGTTTCATTTTTCCCTCAATACTTTACTACCTTGGCGAAATCCTCCGCCTTCAAGCTTGCGCCGCCGATAAGGCCGCCATCGATCTCGGGCATAGCCATCAGCGCTGCGGCATTTCCCGGGTTCATGCTGCCACCATACTGGATGCGCACTGCCTGCGCCGTATCGCGGCAGAACATGTGCTCTATGGTAGCGCGGATGCAGCCGATGGTTTCATTCGCTTGTTCCTTGGTGGCCGTTTTTCCAGTACCAATGGCCCAAATCGGCTCGTAAGCGATCACAAGCGTTTTTACTTCCTCTGCCCCGATGCCTGCAAGCGCAGCCTCCGTCTGGTTAGAAACGATGTTTTCCGTTTCGCCAGCTTCGCGCTGCGCAAGGGATTCTCCAACGCAGATAATCGGCGTAATGCCTGCTTGCAGCGCCGCGCACGCGCGCTTATTGACCGTCTCATCCGTTTCGCCAAAATACTGCCTGCGTTCGCTATGGCCGACGATCGCATATTGCACGCCCAGAGATTTAAGCATGGTTGCGCTGATTTCGCCTGTAAACGCACCTTTTTCAGCCCAATGGACGTTCTGCGCACCGATTGCGATGTTTGTGCCCTGCGTAAGCGTTACCGCAAGGGGCAGATCGACAAACGGCGGGCAGATGACAACATCACACGCTGCATCCGCAACAAGCGGGATCAGCGCTTTGATTAGCCCCTCCGCCTCGCTCGGCGTCATATTCATTTTCCAGTTTCCCGCAATGATTGGCCTGCGTGCCATATCCTAATTCTCCTTCAGTTTCTGTTGTTTACTTGTCGTTGAGCGCCGCCACGCCGGGAAGCGTTTTCCCTTCCAGGAACTCCAGGCTCGCGCCGCCTCCTGTGGAAATATGCGTCATCTTATCCGCAAAGCCGAGCTTTTTGACGGCAGACGCTGAATCGCCGCCACCGATGATCGTGGTTCCAGCACATTGTGCGCATGCTTCCGCCACGGCTGCCGTTCCCTTGGCAAAGGCTGGGAATTCAAACACCCCCATAGGGCCGTTCCAGATGACGGTTTTAGCGTTCTTGATTTCTGCCGCAAACAGGGCGCGTGTTTCTTCGCCGATATCAAGCCCCTGCCAACCCGCAGGGATCGCATCCGACTTCACCGTTTTATACTTCGCATCAGCAGAAAAGCTATCTGCTACAACCGTATCTACCGGCAGAAGCAGTTTCACGCCGCGCTGCTTTGCTTCCTCCATCAATTCGCCGGCAAGGCCAATGCTCTCTGCATCCAGAAGCGAATCCCCGATTTCATAGCCTTTGGCCTTAAAAAAGGTATACGCCATGCCGCCACCCACAATAAGCGTATCACATTTTTGCAAAAGGTTTTTGATCACGCCGATCTTATCCGCTACCTTTGCGCCGCCCAGGATTGCCACAAAGGGACGCTCCGGGTTTTCCAGCGCCTCACCCATAATGGAAAGCTCACGGCCGATGAGAAATCCGGCAACAGCGGGAAGATAGGCTGCAACGCCTACCGTGGAGGCATGGGCGCGGTGTACCGTTCCGAACGCATCGGAAACATAGAGCTCTGCGAGCGAAGCAAGCTCCTTTGCAAACGCCGGATCGTTCTTTTCTTCTTCTTTATGGAAACGCAAGTTTTCAAGCAACAGGATCTCCCCATTTTGGAGGGCCATTGCCTTTTGCTGCGCCTCCGGTCCAATGCAGTCTTCCGCAAACGTAATCTTTACGCCCGGCAGCAGTTGGGCCAGGCGCTCGGCCACGGGTTTGAGCGAAAACTCCATTTTCCGCTCACCTTTCGGGCGGCCAAGATGGGAGCAAAGAATCACGCGCGCCCCTTGTTCCAGCAGATACTGCACCGTGGGAAGCGATGCGACGATCCGCTTATCATCCGCTACAGCGCCTTGCGCATTGAGCGGAACATTGTAATCCACGCGCACAAGCACGCGCTTGCCTTTTACGGAAACATCCCGAACCGTCTTTTTTGCCATTTGCTCGATCCTCCTCAACAGACAGAATACTATCCCAATTCTTACCGAGAATATTTTAACACATACAAGCCGCATTGCCAATTTGAGAATTCCAATACCGCAGCGCCCCGTTATTATAGACGGTTTGATGCTGCTATGCTATAATGCAGCTATGAAACGTTGTTCTGCGCTTTTTCTTATTTTATTCTTGCTATTTTCGTCCGCGGCCTGCGGCACGGGCGCGCCTGCTGGTGTGCCTGTAGATGTTGGAACATCTCCTGCCCCTAGTGATTCAGCGCCCGGCGATTCAGCCACGCCAACCGCTTCGGAAAAAGGGCCAGCCGCCCGCGTGGATGCAACGGCAGCATTGCTGTATGATGGTGCGGAAGGCCTCACGCTGTATGGTGCCGCTTCCTATACGAACACGGGAGATTGCCCGATCATCATTGAAACCGCCGCATTTGCCTTTTCTATGGGTGGGCAGACTATTGAGCACTCGTTTGCGCCGCCGCTTGGGGAATATGCCATTCTCCTGCCGGGCGAAACTTCCTATTTAACTGCCTGGGTGCCACAGGATGCACAAAGCGGGCTGGTTGCGGGTACAGAAGCCACCCTTGCTGTTTCGCTTACGCCGCGTAAAGCGGAAGCTACACGCACGCTACTAACCCTCGACCATCTTTATCTTGCAGACAATTACCCTAATTTTACCACCCTTTCCGGCCGCATGACCTGTTTAGGAGCACTCGGCTGCGAAATGAATATTGTGCATGTTGGGTTTTATGGCCCCGAAGAAGAGTTTCTAGGTGCCTGGTATTTTACAAAAAACACGCTGTTTGAAGGCGAGGAATCCAAGGATTTTGTTGTTCAGATGCATGGGCTCCCGCTTGACTCCCTCGCTACGCGCGCCGAGCAGGTGCAAGCCATTGGTTTTGGTTTTATGCTTTAATGCGCCGCGCGAATTGTTTGTTTGATTCCGCTCTTGCGCGTTCTTTCATGCGGTTTCATCTTGGCAATGCCGTTTGCGCCGCTGGAATTTTGGGATGTAGCCGGCCGTAAAGCCGCTATTTTAAAAAATCAGCTTTGCCTACCTTCCTGCCTCAGCCCATCCCATTGCAGCCGTAAATCCCTACCTCTTTTGATGTACGGAGGAACTTCCGTATGCTCCAGCAAGACCTTCTTTTTTTCTTTGCCCAGCGTCCCGCTGCGCTGCCACTTTATGAAGCTTTCGCTCGAAAAGTTTGCGCGCAAATTGACCATGTTGACATCCGCGTGCAGAAAACGCAGATCGCATTCTCAAACCGGCATAACTTTGCCTTCGTTTCCTTCCTTCCTGTGCGTAAAGCGCAATATCGCCCGCCGGTTTATATTACCGTGTCTTTCGGCTTGGCGCGCAGAATCATATCCCCGCGCATCGATGCTGTGGTTGAACCTTATCCAAATCGCTGGACCCACCATGTTCTTATTGCATCACAGGAAGAAATTGATGCGGAATTGATGCAATGGATTCAAGAAGCAAGCGCATTTTCGGCGTCGAAACGCTGAAAATGCGCTTATTCTCATGCATAGTTTTCGTAACACGCGCTGTGCTTTGCTCACAATACCGTCCCGTGCTGTGCGCCTTTATGCGCTACAGGTTCCGCTTTCTCTTCCCCCTCGTTTTCCTCGGGCGCTGCAATCACCGGCTCCTGGCTGAGCAATGAACCTGAAAGAAAGATGGCTTTCTTCGCGCACCATGGACCCATAAGCTCATATAGGACAGAAGATGCAAGGATGATTGCAAGTAGAACGTCCCCTGTCTCATCCGGAAGAATGCGTTTTGCAAGAAACGCAAGGCCTATGGCAACCCCCGCCTGCGGGATCAGCGCCAAACCAAGATACCGCTTCACCGGTGTGCTCTGCCGCGTTGCAGCAGCGCCGCAATATGCGCCAAGGTATTTGCCCGCGATGCGCACCACCACGTAAACAGCACCCACAAGCCCTGCAACGGAGAGTGCCGATAATTCAAGGCTCATGCCGGAAAGCACAAAAAACATGGAGGTAATCGGCGGCGTAAATCCATTTACCTGCTCAAACAGAGCTTCATCTTCCGTTATATTTACATAGGTTGCGCCAAACACCATGCAGGAAAGCAGCGGGGACACATCAAACGCCGCACAGATGCCGGATAGAAGCAGAAGCATCGCAACCGCAAGGATGAGCCGGTTATCTTTGCTGCGCTTTGGGCCAAGCAGCCTGCTCAACAGCAGCCCACAAAGAGCCCCGAGCACCAGGGCACCTGCATTGTATGCAAGCGGGCCAGCAACAGCCCATGCGGAAACACTTCCTGCTGCCCCGGCAGATACAGCAGCAGCCGCAGCGCTGAACACCAACAGGCACACAGCATCATCCAATGCCACTACTTGAAGAAGCGTATTAATAAACGGGCCTTTTGCCCCATATTGCCGAATGGTCATCATCGTGCTGGCAGGCGCAGTCGCCGTAGCGATTGCACCAAGCAACACCGCAAGGGTCCACGGTAAAGCGAACAGGAATCGCAGCGCCAACGTTACCAGCACGCCGGCCATCAAAGCTTCAAACAAGGTTACCACAACAACGCCTGCGCCAGTTTCCTTGAGCACGGCCTTTTTGAAAAAGCGGCCTACGCCAAACGCGATAAACGAGAGCGCAATATCGCTGATAAAACCCATCTTTGAAAGCATCGCCTCCGGCACCAAGCCAAGGCAGCAGGGGCCAATGCAGATTCCTGCAAGAATATAGCCGCTGACATCTGGAAGGCGAAGCTTCTTCGTAATGCGCGTAACCAAAAACCCCGCAAACAAAATAATAGAAAGCACCAGCAACACACGGGTGGCATCCCCCATTCCCATATAGATTTGTTCAATTGCCTGCCGCATGTTGCATTCCTCCCTACCTTTTTTCATGAAACCATTTGCTTTACCGGTTCAATTGTAGTATAGTATATGAAATCTCCAGCATAATGTAAAATAATGTTTATCTTTTACTATATAAAATTTCTTTATTTTTGGGATGAGGTGAGTTTTATGGTGGACCCAAAACTGGAAACGCTTTTGCGTGTTGCCGAGGTTGGCAGCTTCACACAGGCTGCCAAAATTCTTTCTTTAACACAGCCGGCCGTAAGCCAGCATATCAAGCAGCTTGAAAAGGAGCTTGGAATACGCATTTTTAACCGCAGTGAAGGGCAATTGCACCTTACAACGGAAGGAGAGCTTGTGCTCGGCTATGCCAAACGCGTCCGCATGCTATATCAAAACCTGCAGCAAAGCTTGAGCGATTATAAGTCGCAAGCAAAGCGGCTTTCGGTTGGCATTACGCATACTGCGGAAAGCAATTTAATTGCGGAAGTTCTCGCACAGTATTGCAGCGAACACCCAGGTGTGCGTCTAACAATCCTTACTGATACCATAAGCAATCTTTATAATAAACTTAAGACCTATGAGATTGACATAGCAGTAGTAGAGGGAAAGGTGTATGATGCTTCACTCAATTCCATCTTAATTGATACGGATTGCCTGGTGCTGGCCGTTGCGAATGAGAGCCCACTGGCGCGCAAAAGCAGCGTAACGCTGGATGAGCTTAAGAAGGAAAACCTCATCTTGCGCCTGCCAAGTTCCGGCACGCGCAATCTCTTCGTTTCACACTTGGAAAGCAACGGAATGTCTATCGACGAGTTTAACATCATTCTTGAGGTGGACAACATCGCCACCATCAAAGATCTGATCCGGCGTGGATTTGGCGTATCCATCCTCGCAAAGAGCGCCTGTTATGACGAAGCCAGCAAAGGGAAGATGCGCCTGCTGCCCGTTGAAAACCTCGGTATGATTCGCGAAATCAACCTGGTCTATACGCCGGACTTCGAGCATGTTTCCATGCTGCGGGATATTGCGCGGATCTATGAAGAATCGCTGCGTTTCCGCCGCAGCGGCACGCAAAACGCAAATTGAGTTGTTTTTGTGCAACCAACGCATTCAGCCGGCTTTTGTTATGGCGGAGTAGCGCCATCGGCTCTTTGCCTTATCGCTGGGCGCAAAAAATCAAGTATGCCTTCGGCCTTGCGCATTGGCTGCGCGTACCATGGTTCTGGAATCTGGAGCAAAAGAATGTTACCCTTGCAAATCCGTCAAGAAACCCCGGCTGACCAGGCCGCTGTATACGCGCTCGTGCAGGAGGCCTTTGCGCAAGCAGAGCATCGAGATGGCACGGAGCAGGATCTTGTCGTTGCGTTGCGCCAGAGCGCAGCGTTTGTGCCGCAGCTTTCCTTGATTGCAGAGGTGAATGGCGAAGTTGCCGGGCATATTTTATTTACGGAAGCGCATGTTGGCGTGAGTACGGTGCTCGCTCTGGCGCCTCTTTCCGTGCGCCCTGCGTTGCAGCTGCAGGGCTTGGGTTCGGCGCTCATCTTGGAAGGGCATCGCATTGCACAGCAGCTGGGATATGGTTATGCGGTAGTTTTGGGAAGCAAGACCTATTACCCCCGTTTTGGCTACCGCCCGGCTGCGCAATTTGGCATCACGGCACCCAACGGTATTCCCGCTTCACATCTTATGGCAATTCAATTGCGTGCGGATGCGGCTCCCATCTGCGGCCCCCTCTTTTATGCAAAGGAATTCGGCATCTGAATTTTCTGGCAGGCAGCCTGTGCATACGCAGCAGAGTTGCCGTTTTGATGTAACAGATAGAACCTGCATTTCAATTGCGCTTTGGATTCACTCTGCGGTTACCTCTTTGCTGGTATGATGCATCTTTTCGTGCATTAGCAACATACAGGCATAAGATAAGGATAGGCGTTTTCGCCTACCCTTTGACTATCAAGAAAAACAGTTATACCGACTTTTTGTGCCTTGCATGGACTCCATTGGTGTGCCATGCAAGGGATGCATTGTCGCATAAGGTAGTTGCGGCTTTGCAATACATCCTCAACAGGGCTTACGCTTCACCTTGCGTCGTTGAATCCGACGCAGCCTCCCGAAGGCTGCTTTGCCTGCGCCTTTTCGGGATTTTCCATATGCCGGGCAGGCAATACAATTCTGCTCTGGCCAGGGTATGAGACTGGATATGCTGCATTCATGCGCGAGCCATTCTGGAAGCTCCCGTGTAAGAAAGCTTTCTGCGTACCTGCAAATTCAGCAAATCCCTTGCGGTTACGTTTTGTACCCGACAAGGCTGTAAAGGCTTTCTGGCAGTTCGCCTTAAGGCTGGCCATATGTCTGCCTTCATTGCTTTCCGTTGCCCTCGCTCTTTTTCTCTTCTTGCGGGAGGATTTTTCTTAAAATGTCCCCCGCTTTAAGCGGCTCGCTGCAACCGAGGAAAAGGCTCTGCTTGGGGTGAGGCGCGCTTTGCTGCGCTTCGCCTGCTTCGTTGCGGATGCCATGCACAACAAAGGTCCTGGCAATATCGCCCGGAGAAAGGATGGAAAGCGTATCCCCATCAAAAAAGCGGTTGCGTTGCAGAACGTGGGCGGTTTGCGAGGCTGCATCATAGGAAAGCACAACGGCGCTGATCTGCGCATCCGAAACATAATCCGCTGAGGCAGGAGCCTGCCCCGCCGCGCCTGGATCGCCAAAAGCGAACCCCGTTGTATAGGGCCGGTGGCTTGCATAATTGAGCTCCTCTGCGATGGCATGCGGCAGCGGTGCATTCGGTTCTTCTGCATAATGATCGAGCGCCATGCGATATGCATTTACAACCGTTGCAACATATGCAACCGATTTCATCCTGCCTTCGATCTTCAAACTGCATGCCCCGGTTTCCAATACCGCAGGCAAATGGCCGATGAGGTTCAAATCCCGTGCGTTTAGAATATATGTGCCAAGTGCATCCTGCTCTATGCCAAAATATGCTCCGTCGCGGCCGCGTTCCCTTAGCTCGTACGTCCAGCGGCAAGGCTGCGCACACTCACCGCGGTTCGAATCCCGCCCCGCGATATAATTGCTCAAAAGGCAGCGCCCGGAGTAGGAAACACACATCGCACCATGCACAAAGATCTCAAGCTCCAGCGTTTCCGGCAGTATCGCGCGCATGGCTTTAATTTCGGCTAGGGTAAGCTCCCGGGCAAGCACGATGCGGCGGATGCCTGCCTCATGCCAGAACAGCGCAGCTTCCGCATTGAGCGTATTGGCCTGGGTGCTCAAATGCAGCGGCAGTTCCGGCACAGTATCCCGCGCCACGCGGATTACACCTGGATCGTTCACGATCAGCGCATCCGCCCCCGCAGTGCGGATCGCGCGCAACAACGGCGGCAGGTCACGCATCTGCGCATCGCGCGCAAAGGCATTGCAGGCAACATAAACCCGCTTTCCTTGCGCATGCGCTGTTTCGCATGCCTTGTTCAGCGCATCGCCCCGAAAATTATCCGCATAATTGCGCAAGCTCATCGTTTCCGTGCCGAGATAGACGGCGTCTGCGCCAAAGCGCAGCGCCGTCTCCAAGCGCTCCATATTTCCCGCCGGGGCAAGCAGTTCCGGTAGGGCGCGGCGCGCAGCGCCGCTCATTCCGTTGTGTTCCATAAATCCTTATACCGTTCCACGTTTTCGTTGTGCTCTTCCAGCGTTTTCGCATAAGCGTTCTCGCCTGTGGTGGGATCCATTAAGCAGAAATACAGGAAGCCTTCGGAAACATAATCCTCGTTGGGGTAAAGCGCCGCAAGGATTGCTCGTTCACCCGGGTTACAGATGGGGCCAAGCGGAAGCCCTTCATGCACATGCGTATTGTATAGCGAAGGATCCTGCATCTGCGCTTCGGTATAGGTAAGCGTATCCGTGGTCTTAAAGATGTACTTGAGCGGCGCATCGGATTGCAGCTTCATTCCAGCCTCTAAGCGATTATGGAACACTGCCGAGACCTTTGCGAAATCGCTGTCAACCTTCGCTTCTTTTTCGATCAAGGATGCAAGCGTGATCACCTCATCCATCGTCATGCCAAGCTCCTCAGCGCGAGCCGCATATTCCTCCTTATACACTTCGGCAAAGCGCCGCAACAAGCGCGAAATAATGGATTCTGCGGATTCATCGGTGTAAATTTCGTAGGTATCCGGGAAAAGGTAGCCCTCCAGCACATAGTTGCGCGCTTGCTCCGGATTTTCCGGAATATCCGCCAGAAACGCATTATCGAATTCTTCGCCCGTTCTACACAGGGAAAGGAATTCCTCGGCATCGGAAAGCACGCCCAGCGAAACGAGTTTCTCTGCAATGCCCTCCACCGTCATGCCTTCTGATATGGTCAAACGCATAGTGGTGCGCGGCGGGTTTCCCTTGCAGATAATATCTAGAATTTCCCCGATATCCATGTTGCGAGAAAGTACATAAGTACCCGCTTTGAGCTTGCTGGTTTTTCCCGTAAAATCCGCGTAGATTTTGAATACGGTTTTGCTTGAGATCAAACCCGGAAGCTGGTTTCCTTCTGCATCCGTTCCACCCGCTTCATAAAGGATGCGCGCAATGCTCGATGCGCCGGAGCTCGAAGGGATTGTAACCGTAACGGGGGTTGCATCGTTTTCATCTACAGGCGCAAACAGCTTCTGAAACGCAATATTTGCACCAACAGCCAAAATCGTTATGCAGATACCCAGGCTTAACAAAAGCACAATGAGCGGGCGAAAGCGTCGCCAGGCGCGTTTAAAGTCCGGGTCGTTGGTGCGGCGATGGCCGCCATTGCTACGTTCCATAGTTATCCTTCCAGCATGCCGAGATCGATATCGATCGCTTCGGCAAGGATCTTGTAAACATCGCCCAACATCACATTCAGTTTATATTCAGCCAGCAGGAAATCGGATGCATCACGGTTGAGTTGAAGCACTTCCCCGATCTTCTGCAGGCGCTCCATACAAGCATCGTCCTTTTTTCCCTGTACTAAGGCAGCCTGCGCCTTCATCTGAAGTTGATGGTATTCTTGAATCAGAGCCTTCGTTGTTTCGTTTGCGAGGGCCTTTTCGCGCGTTTCTTTGTATGCCTTGTATTCTTCGCTTTCTGCAAGCATGCGGGAAAGCTCCCGCGCCTTATCATAAATCATCCTGTTTTCTCCTTTCTTTACTCTTCGATCTCCACAATGATCGGGAAGATCATCGGTGTACGCTTTGTTTTATTGTACAGATAGCTCTTAAGCGACGCCCGGATATTGTTTTTAATGGAGGACCATTCCGAGCGGTGCGCCGTTGCGAATTGGGAAGCAAGCTCATTGACGAGGGCGCGCGCTTCCTTTACCAGTTCTTCCGAATTCTTTAAATAAACAAACCCACGCGAAATGACCTCTGCAGGAGCTGCCAGCTCGCCAGTTTTCTTCTTCAGCAGGATTACCACCGTAAAGAGCCCTTCTTCAGCGAGCAATTTGCGATCCCGCAGCACAACATCCCCAATTTCGCCAATGCTGTTGCCGTCGATCATCACGCTGCCAGCAGGCACGGCGCCATTGAGCCGGATTTCATTGCGCGTAAGCTCAATGACGCTTCCAATCTCCGGCACCACGATGTTTTCCGAAGGAATCCCCATCTCCTCTGCAAGCTCTGCGTGCTGATAAAGGTGGCGCGCCTCGCCGTGAACCGGAATAAAGTATTTTGGTTTTGTCAGCGTAAACATTAACCTAAGTTCTTCGCGCCTTGCATGGCCGGATACATGCACATCCGCCATGCGATCATATACCACCTTGGCGCCCTTTTGATACAGCTGATTGATCACACGGGAAACGGCGATCTCGTTGCCCGGGATCGAGGAGGCGGAGATAATCACTGTATCGCCCTTGCCGATGTTAAGCCTGTGTGAAGCGTTCGCCATCCGAAACAGGCCGCTCATGGGTTCGCCCTGGCTGCCCGTTGTGATCACGCAAACTTTCTCATCGTCGATTTTGCGCAGCTTCTCCACTTCCATGATCTTTTCAACTGGAATGTTCAGATAGCCAAGCTCGCTTGCTACCTTGGCGATGTTTACCATGCTGCGCCCCTGGAAGCAGATTACGCGCCCATGCGCAATCGCCACATCCGCGATCTGCTGGATGCGGTAAATGTTTGAGGCAAACGTTGCTACAATCACGCGCCCTTTTGCAATCTCAAAATAATGTTCAAAAGTTTTTCCGATTTCCCGTTCGGACTGTGTATGTCCCGCAAGCTCCGCATTCGTAGAGTCGCTCATAAGCGCAAGGACACCCTTGGCACCATAATGCGCAAAACGCGCTACATCGATGGGTTCCCCATCCAGCGGGGTATAATCTACTTTGAAGTCGCCAGTGTGGATGAGCGTGCCCACTGGCGTTATAATCGCAATTGCCACCGCGCCTGCAATGGAATGGCTGGTTTTAATGAATTCCACCGTAAAACAACCCAGCTGCACTTTATCTCCGGGTGAGATGCAGCGCAGGTCCGCATTCTTGATCTTTGCTTCATCCAGTTTATGCTCGATAAGCGCCATGGTAAGGCGCGTGCCAAAAACCGGCGTCTGGAATTTTTTCAACGCATAGGGGACTGCGCCAATGTGATCTTCATGCCCATGGGTAATTAGAATGCCGCGCAGTTTTTCCGCGTTTTTTTCCAGGTAGGTCATATCCGGAATCACGAGGTCAATGCCGGGCATATCATCATCCGGGAAAATCAACCCGCAATCCACCACCACGATATCCTTGCCGTATTCAACCACGGTCATATTTTTGCCAATCTCACCCACGCCGCCAAGCGGGATGATCTTGAGCCTTGCTTTTGATTTGGATGCCAAATGAAAGCCTCTCTTTCCTTCCGTATTTATCCATTGAACGGGGATTCCTCTCCCCATATTTATTCGATTTTAGTATACTCTTTTTTTCCAGTTCTAACAAGCCGCGGAATTTGTGAACAATCGTCTTCAATTGCCGCGGGGGCTGTTGCCCAAACGGTAAACTTGTTGTATAATTTCAATGAGGTATGAAATACGATGGAAAAACGCCCCGCTGCTCCCGGCGCACGCGCTGGAGCCTCAACGCAAAACCGCGCTCGGCAGGCGCATTTGCGCCTTAAGCGCCTTGTAAATATAACAAAGCTCGTTTTTTTCGGCCTGCTTCTGGTTTCGGCAGTCCTGCTTGTGTTGCATTTGTTTGTGGAAAAGCCAAATGAAGCACAACTTTCGGCGCTAAAATCGCAAGGCACGTTTTTGGAAGGGATAACCATCAACGGCGTGGATGTTTCCGGGATGACGCGGGCACAAGCAAGCGCTGCTGTCCAGGCTGAGCTTGATGCAGCCCTCTCCTCAATAAACATCACCGTGCGTCATGGTACCGCGTTCTGGGTGCTCACAGCAGCCGATATGGCTCCCTCCTCCACGCTGGAACAAGTGCTTGATGAAGCGATTTTACTGGGAAAAACCGGTACTTTGGTTCAGAATAACGCCCTTGCACGCGAGATCAAGGAGAATGGAAAGGCCTATTTTGTTTGCCTCGTTCCAGATCGCGAAACGCTTTTGGCGCGTTTGGCTGCAATTGGCGCCGCTGTGGACACGGCGCCCGTAGAGCCTTCCGCAATACCTGTTACAACTACGGACTCCCCTGCTTTCACCTATACGGAAGGTTCGGATGGCTATATTCTCAATCAAGATGCCCTTTTTGAGGAAATCCTGTCACTGATGGCGCAAGGGGAGTATTCGGCAACGTTAACTCCTGAGTTGGAATATGCTTCGCCCACGCGCACAGTCGAAGAGCTTAAACAGGTTACGCAATATCGCGCCGAATATCAGACAAGCTTTGGCGGCAGCAGAGCGGCACGCAATGAAAACCGTGTAGGTAACATTCAAAAAGCGACCACGCTGCTTAACGGCGCAAAAGTTGAGCCGGGTGAGGAATTCAACTTTAACGCGTTTATTGGCCCGCGCACGGAGGAAGGCGGCTGGCCACTTGCGCCTGGCATCGTGAGCGGTGAACGTTACGAAGATGAGCCGGGCGGCGGCATTTGCCAAGTCAGCACAACGCTTTACTGTGCGCTTCTGCGCGCAAATGCCTCCATGCAGCGCGGCTCTACACTAGAGGAAATCCTTGCGCAAGGCATCGAAGGTATCTCCATCACGGAGCGGAGGCACCACTCTTGGCCTTCCAGTTATGTAGATAAAGGACTGGATTCCACGGTTACCGGCACTGTAGAAAGTGGAAAAAGCCTTAATTTTGTGAATAATACCAGTGCTCCGCTTTATATCTTCGCCTACTGTGACCAGGAAGAATATACGATGACCGTTTATATTTACGGCGAACCGCTTCCAGAGGGCGTTACGTATGAAGTGCGCGGCGTTGTAGACGCAGAGATCGATCCGGGTGAACCTATTATTACAGAGGAGCCCTCATGGCCGCTTGGCTACGAAGAGGTAACCGTGCAGGATCGCACGGGATACCAAGTGACCGCATACCGTGACCTGTATCGCGACGGCGTGCTGGAGTCAACTGAAACGCTTTATTCGGAAACTTATAACGCCGTGACTGAAAAGAAAACCGTTGGCACGGGGGATCCCAGTTTGCCGCAGCCTGGCAGCACGGGCTCTTAACTGATTTGTGCTTTCCATTTGGGGCAAGCCCAATTAATACATTAGGAGGTTTTCCATGAAGTTCTCCAGCAAAGTGCAGAAATGCAATCTTTCGCCCATCCGCAAATTTTACCCTTACCAAGTTGAGGCAAAGAAGCGCGGCACGAAAATCTACCACCTCAATATCGGCCAGCCCGACATCGAAACGCCGCAGGCCTATTTTGATGCGATCCGGAATTTCCAGCAGCCCGTTCTTGAATATGCCCCTTCCCCCGGCATTCCGGAAATGATTGAGGCGGTTAAAAAATATTACGCCAACCTCAACATTAAGCTGGAGACAAGCGACGTTGTCATCACAACGGGCGGCAGCGAAGCACTCTCCATCGTGCTCAACTGCATCCTGGACGATGGCGATGAAATTATCGTTCCAGAACCTTTCTATCCAAATTACAACACTTTTGTGCGTGCAACTGGCGCAACCATCCGCCCGCTGACCACCACGCCCGAAGAAGGCTACAATTTCGCAAAACGGGATCGGATTGAAGCGCTCATTAATGAAAAAACACGCGCGATCATGTTTACCAATCCCGGCAATCCAACCGGTATCGTGCTTAAGCCAGAGGAATTGCGCATGCTTGCTGATATCGCAAAGGAACACGGCCTGTTCTTGATCGGAGATGAGGTCTACCGCGAGTTCGTATATGGCGGTGAACCGCTTCAAAGCATTGCTCAATTTGACGATATTGCCGAAAACGCAATTGTTATTGATTCTGTTTCCAAGCGTTTTAGCGCCTGCGGCGCGCGCATCGGCACGCTCATCACCCGCAACAAGGAGCTTCAACAGCAGATTATGAAATTCTGCCAGGCTCGCCTTTCTGTGGCCACGTTGGATCAGATTGCCTCTGCTGCGCTTTACTCTGTTGATCCGTCCTATTTCGATGCTGTGCGCGAGGAATATAAACGGCGCCGTGATACCATCTATGCAAAGCTCCAGGAAATTCCCGGCGTCGTTTGCAAGGAGCCTAAAGGTGCGTTCTATGTTATGGCAAAGCTCCCCGTGGACAACACGGACGATTTCCAGAAATGGCTTCTTACGGAGTTTGAAGACAATGGCGAAACCGTAATGTATGCACCAGGCGAAGGCTTCTTTGCTACGCCCGGCCATGGCAAGGATCAAGTCCGCCTTGCTTATGTGCTTAAGCAGGCAGACCTTGAGCGCGCAATGGATTTGCTTGCCCTTGGCATCCAAAAGTATAATGAATTGAAGAAATAAGCTTCTCTGTCAAAAAAGGCAGGCTTGCAGCATGCAGCCTGCCTTTTATTTGTTATATTATCCTAATCTATCGTGAATGCTTCAAAGCATCTTTGCATGTTTTTAAATTGAGTTTTGAAACAGAACATATCCTATGCTATTTGTGCTGCACATCTCAGAAAGTATGTTACTTATAAATGCGAACATTCATGCAACATCATGGAATATATTAAAATGGGGTTAAACTATTGGTTAAACTATTATGGTGAGAAAGCAGGTAAAAGCGTTGCCAGAGTACAAAGATATCCATCATAGTCATTTGCACTGCAAATGTAATTCATGCATAGGTATGCCCGGTGCAACGGGTCCAACAGGCGCAACGGGACCCATGGGATTTCCAGGAATACCCGGCCCCACTGGCGCAACAGGGCCCATGGGGTCAACAGGTGCAACTGGTCCTACTGGGGTAACTGGAGCAACTGGAGCAACTGGAGCAACTGGCCCAACTGGAACAACTGGCCCAATCGGCCCTGCTGGTCCTACCGGCTTTGCAGGTCCCGCCGGTCCTACTGGCCCTACCGGCCCTACCGGTTCTACCGGTTCTACTGGTCCTACCGGTCCTACCGGTCCTGCAGGTATTACTGGTGCAAATGGTCGAGCGGGCACCGCAGGCGTAACGGGCCCTACGGGTCCCACTGGTCCTACCGGCCCCACAGGATCAATAGGGCCTACTGGCCCCATGGGTTTCACGGGGGCCACCGGCCCCACTGGCCCTACAGGTCCTACTGGATTAGCTGGCCCTACTGGCCCTGCTGGTGGTCCCACTGGCCCAACGGGGCCCACTGGTGCTATTGGTCCTACTGGAGCAACTGGCCCCACTGGGGCGTTTTATTTAGGAAAGGCGACTATCTGCAAAAATGCGGTTTTTTGTCAAACCGCCTCGCTATGTGTA